>JBJXFE010000058.1:0-65577 GCA_046153875.1 Phycisphaerales bacterium | reverse complement strand
CGAAGCCGTCGCCGCCTTCATCCGCGCCGCCGGAACCACCGACGGCCCCAACCAGGCCGCGGCATACACCGCCCACCACCGCAGAACAGACTTCGGCGACAACTTCCCGCAATGGCTCGAGAGCCGCTGCGCCCTCGTCCGCGACGCCGAGGCGCGCCCCGGCGTCGTCCTCTACCAGGACGACCTCGACGGCGGCATCCAGTTCGTCACGCTCCACAAGCCGAACGGCGTCGCGCAGTGCCTCATCCACGTCGTCCTCGAACACGGCAACAACGGCCGCACCCGCTGGGCCGTCGCCGACGTGGTCACCGCCGATTCGTCCTAGCTCCCGTTGTGGTGCAGGCATCCTGCCTGCTCCCCATCTCACCTGTCACCTGTGCCCTGTCACCCGTGCCCCCGCCCCGGGTGCCATCCGTGGCCTGCTCCACCGCGCTTCGCGCGGCGTATCAGCGCGGCTTCCGCGCGCCCCCGATCACCAGCCCCCCGAGCAGCACCGCCACCGCCCCGCCGATCGGGTTGAAGATCGCCACCCATGTCGGCTCGCGGCCGACTTCCATGATCTGTGCGACGGTCATGCCCGCCGGACGCGGATCGGCCGGGTAGGGCTTCTGCAGCGTGAAATAGGCCAAGACGAGGCCCAGCACCAGGACGACGCCGGCCAGCGCCATCACCGGCTTGCGGCCGCGCCCGGCCCCTCCTGCGATCCGGGCGCACAGCCATCCGCCGAAGAGCCCGCCGAGCAGCGCGATCGACGGGGCCGCGATGGCGATGAGCATGTTGCCCTTAAAACTCCCGGGCTGGAGCAGGCCGTCCGGGCCCAGGCCGAACCACATGCCCATGAAGACGCCGATGACGAGCACGGCCATGACGATGTAGGACACGACGACGGCGATGATCGACCTGAGCATGGATCACTCCTGTTCGCGGGGTTTTCCGGGCGTTTTCCCGCCCGCTCCCCCGCGGTGGGGCCTGGATGCGGAGTGTACAGCGGGGGCCGGCGGGTTGTGCGGGGGTTCCGGGCCGGCGGGTGGCACTGGCCTGCCGCTTATGGCGGACCCGTGGATGGAGCCGAACTCTCGCACAGGTGATCAGCGGCTCTCGTATCCGAGCCTTCGTCGCAAGGCTCCTCAGGCTCGGCGTCCGTCGTAGAGCTCTTCAGGCTCGGCGTCCGGGAGCGCGGAATGTCACGCGACGGCCCGGTGATCGGCGGCCCTCGTATCTGAGCCTTCGTCGCAAGGCTCCTCAGGCTCGGCGTCCGTCGTGGAGCTCTTCAGGCTCGGCGTCCCTCTACGCGCCCCCCGCCCGCAGCCTCGGCGGCGCGGCCCAGTGGAGCTTGTCGATCAGCGTCGCCCAGTAGCTGCCGCGCGGGTTGCGGACGAAGTGGACGGGCCGCCCGTCGCTGGTGACGACGACGCGCTCGCCCTCGGCGAGCCAGGTGGTGGCGTGCCCGTCGAGCACCAGCGATGTGCCGCGCCCCGGGCCGTGCCGCCGGTCGCCGGGGCCGAAGCTCTGGTTGACGCGGAGCATGGTGAGCTCGACGCGCGACGAACTGGGGACGACGATGGGGCGGAAGGCGAGCGAGTGGGCCGCGATCGGCGTGATGACCGTCGCGTCCGCGCCCGGCGCGACGATCGGGCCACCGGCCGAGACGTTGTACGCCGTGGAGCCGGTGGGGGTGCTGACGATCAGCCCGTCGCCGCTCACCGTCGGCCCCGGCTCAGAGTCGATGGAGAGGGCCATCGAGATCATCCGGTACGGCGGGCCGGCGGTCACCACGCACTCGTTGAGCGCGGAGCCTGTGAAACGCGGTACGGGCGGCGGGGCGCCCTTCGGGGCCGGGGCGCCCGGCTCGAAGACCTCCGTCCGCAGCATCCGCACGACGTGGGTGGCTGGTGGCGATCCGCCCAGCACCGCCCCCGCCTGCTCCCGCAGCGACGCGAGGTCGAACTCCGCGAGGAACCCGAGCTTGCCGAGGTTCACACCGAGCAGGGGCAGGCCCAGGTCCACGCACCGGCGCGCCTGCGAGAGCAGCGTTCCGTCGCCGCCGAGCACGACGATGAGGTCCGCCCCGCGCGCGTCGCGTAGCGGCTCGCCCGCGTCGGAATCCAGTTCTCCGACCAGCTTCCCATAGCGCTCGATCAGCCCGCGCACCTCCGCGGCCGCGGTCGCGGCCTCGGGCTTGTCACGGTTCACGACGAGCAGGACGGATCGCGGCACGTCACGGTTCTCCCGGGGCTCGGCGGCCCGCTCCGCGGCGGAGCCCCGCGGCGCACGAGCGCGGATCAGCGTACCTCACCGGCCCGCGTCGTTCCTGCTGATCGCGTGCTCGGCGCCGGTATCGATCCGGACGATGACCGTCGGCGATGGGCCGCGCTCCACGGCCGCGCGGATCGCCCGGGCGATCCCCGGCGCGTCGAGG
Source organism: Phycisphaerales bacterium (assembly GCA_046153875.1). Lineage (GTDB taxonomy): Bacteria > Planctomycetota > Phycisphaerae > Phycisphaerales > UBA1924 > JBJXFE01. The sequence continues at coordinate 63,158 of JBJXFE010000058.1, read as the reverse complement.
CCGACCTCGGCCAGTTGGCGTGCCCGCGAATCCTGGAGCACCCACGAATCCGGAAGCCCGACCCGCACCACGCGCGACGCGTCCAGCCCCATCTCCGCCGCGGCCTCGAGCACCGCAGCGCCGAACCCGCCGGTGACGCCGTGGTCCTCGACGGTGACGATCGGCACGCGGGCCGTCAGCAGATCGCGGATCAGGGCCGCGTCCACCGGCTTGGCGAAGCGTGCGTCGTACACCGCGACGCGGTACTCGCCCGCGAGCGACTTCGCCGCGTCGAGCGCCGCGATCGCCGGCGTCCCGAACGCCAGCACGGCCGCGTCGGGCGAATCCGCGGCCGTCACGCCCGGCGTCAGGCACGCGGCCCGCCCGAGCTCGAACGGTGCGCACGCCGCGAATCGTGTGCTCGTCGTGTCCCGCGGGTAGCGCACCGCCGACAGCCCGTTCTCGTACCCGCGCATGAACTCGAGAGCGGCCCGGAGTGTCGGCTCGTCGATCGCGGCCATGAGGCACGCGGCCGGCAGCGTCCGCAGCAGGGCCACGTCGCAGAACCCGTGGTGCACCGCACCGTCGCCGCCGACGAGCCCGGCCCGGTCGAGGCAGAGGCGGACGGGCAATCCCTGGAGCGCGACCTCCTGGAACGCCTGGTCGAAGGCACGCTGGAGGAAGGTGGAGTAGACCGCGAAGAACGGCTTGAACCCGGTCTTGGCCAGGCCCGCCATCATGTCCAGCGCGTGGCTCTCGCAGATCCCCGTATCCCATGCCCGGTCGGGGAACTGGGCCAGCAGCTTCGTCAGCCCCGTGCCGTCGGGCATCGCCGCGGTGCAGGCGACGACCTTGGGGTCGCGCTGCATCAGGTCGGTCATCGCGTCGCCGAACGCGGCGGTGAAGGAGCGCCCCTCGCTCTTCACCTCGACGCGGCAGCCCTGGGCCTCGAGCCGGAACGCGCCCGGCGAGTGGAACTTCACCGAGTCCTTCTCGGTGAACTCATAGCCCTTGCCCTTGACGGTCTTGACGTGCAGGACCATCGGTCGGTCAAACTCGCGGGCCTCGGCCAGGAACTCGATCAGCGTGGGCAGGTCGTGCCCGTCGATCGGACCGACGGTCACGAGCCCGAAATGCTCGAACCACGCCCCCTCGGCGATCATCGCCTTGGTCGCCTCCCCGGCCTTGTGGTACGCCTCGTGCAGCAGCGACCCGCCGGGCAGCCGGTTCAGCACGCGCTTGGCCGACTTCTTCAGGTCCGCGTAGAGGTGCGAGAGGCGCAGCCGGTCGAAGTACTGGGCCAGCGCCCCTTGCGGCCTGGCGATCGACATCCCGTTGTCGTTGAGCACCACGAGGAACTGCCGCCCGAGCGTGCCCGCGTTGTTCAGCCCCTCCATCGCCACGCCGTTGACGATCGAGGCGTCGCCGATCAGCGTCGCGACCCGCCGGCCCTTCGGGTTGACTTTCGCGTCGAACCCCTCGCCCGCGAGCCGGTCGCCCCGGGCCATGCCCACCGCCGTGCTGATGCCCGTGCCGGCGTGCCCGACGGCGAACAGGTCATACGCCGACTCGCGCGGCTCCGGGAAGCCGGCCATGCCGTCGCGCGTGCGCAGCTTCGGCAGCAGCGCCTGCCGACCGGTCAGCAGCTTGTGCGGATAGCACTGGTGCCCGACGTCGAAGAGCAGCCGGTCCCACGAGAAATCGAAGACGTAGTGGAGCGCGATCGTGAGCTCGACGACGCCCAGGTTCGGGGCGAGGTGCCCGCCCGCGCGTGAAACCCCCTCGACGATCGCGCGGCGGATGTCCGCGGCCAGCTCCGGCAGCCGCTCGACGGGGAGCTTCTTCAGGTCCGCGGGGCTCTGGATCGTGGAGAGAAGACTCATCGTGCGGGTATCCCGGGATGTCCGACGGCCCCCGAGGGCGAGTCATCGCCGGTCAGTTTTCAACGCCTTCTGAAACAAGCGTAGTCCTACCGATCACGCCCCGCGAGAGCCGTGCACGTTTCACGCAGCCCGTCCGCCTCGCGCCCCATCCCCGACAGCGCCTCCATCGCATCCCCCCGGAGCCGCGCAACTTCGCGCCGAGATCCCTCGACGCCGATCACGCCGGGGTACGTCAGCTTCCCGGCGTCGGCGTCCTTACGGGTCCGCTTGCCCGCCTGTTCGCTGGTGCGCTCGACGTCCAGCAGATCATCCACGACCTGGAACATCAGCCCCGCGGCCTCGGCGTAGCGCGTGATCGCGTGGAGCCGGGCTTCGCGCTGCGCCGAACCCTCGGCGGGCGCGCTCATCGCGCCCATCCGGCACGCGGCCCGGATCAGCGCGCCGGTCTTGTTGCGATGGATCGCGTCGAGCCGCGTGCGGCTCGACGGGCCGACGCCGGCGGGCTCGCCCAGCGTGTCCTCGACCTGACCGGCGATCATCGCCGCGGTCGCCTCCGAAAGCTCGCGCACCAGGGCCGCGGCGCGCGCCCCGTCGTCCGTCGCCGACCCCGCCTCCGGCTCCACCAGCACGCGGAACGCCATCGACAGCATCGCGTCCCCCGCGAGGATCGCCATCGCCTCGCCCGCGTGGACGTGGAGCGTCGGCCGGCCGCGCCGCAGGTCGTCGTTGTCCAGGGCGGGAAGGTCATCGTGAACGAGGCTGAAGGCGTGGACCAGTTCCACCGCCGCGCCCGCCGTCAGGCTGCACTCACCCGCTCCTCCGACGGCCACGCACGCGTGCCACGCCAGCGCCGGGCGGACGCGCTTCCCCCCGCCCAGCAGCGCGTACCGGACGGCCTCGCGCAGCGGCTCGGGTTCCGGGCGGTCGCGCGTGAGTTCATCCAGCCGCCGATCGATCGCGGGCACGCACGCGAAGGGATCGACCCGGGAGGGCATGACGCGGTTCCATCGGGGCCGGGTCGGCGTCGGCGCTCAGCCGCCGGTCTCCTGCGACTTGAGCAGCGCATAGATGTCCGCGCCCGACGCGGCGGAGTAGATCCGCTCGCGGAACGCGTCCATCGTCATCAGGCGGCTGATGCGGGCGAGCGCCTGGATGTGGTCGCTCGTGCGGTCCGGCGGGCTCGCCAGCAGCACGATCAGCCGGACCGGCTGACCGTCGATCGCCTGGAAGTCCATCGGCGACGCGGGGCGGCCGATCGCCATGGCCAGGGACGGCATGCCCGCGCTCTTCCCGTGCGGGATGGCCAGTCCGTGCCCGATCCCGGTGGTCCGCGTCATCTCGCGCGTCCACACCGCGTCCTTGAGCGACGGCGCATCGGTCACGCGCCCCGCGGCCGCGAGCACGTCCACCAGTTCCTCGATCACCCCGCGCTTGTCGCGGGAGACGAGCGGCGCCTTGATGCACTCGGGGGCCAGGATGTCCAGCAGGTTCATCAACGATCTCGGCGGTGCGGTCAACATCGTCGCCTCCCGCCCACGACATCGGCGCGCGGCGGCCCAGAGTGTACCCCCCTGCCCCGGGCAGGGCCTACACGCGACGGCTCACCCCCTCCCCGTCGTCTCCACTGTTTCGCGCGAGACGGTCAGCGACGCAGGATCGCGCAGAACGACCCGTCGTTGTACCCCGCGGGGTCGCCGCCCGGCAGGCCGGACGGCTCGCCGGTGGTCATCGTCACGGGTGTCAGGCCGTGCTCCCGGGCCGCACGGTCCACCTGCAGCGCGTTCTCTTCGGGCTCCAGGCTGCACGTCGAGTACACCAGGAAGCCCGCGGGTGCGAGCAGGGGCACCGCGTCGGCGATGATCCGGCGCTGGAGGTCGGCGAGCTGCGCGATCGAGCGTTCGCTCACCCGGTACTTCGCCTCGGTGCGCCGCGCCAGCACCCCCGTGTTCGAGCACGGCACGTCCAGCAGCACCAGGTCGGCGCCGCCCCGGCACCGTTCCGCGGCCGCGGCGGGCGGCACCACCTCCACGCGCGCCTCGTCGCGGAACACCCCCGCGAGGGTGGCCCGCCGGTCGTCGTCGGTGTCCGTGGCGACGATCCCGGATCGGGGAAAGGCGTGGAAAAGCTGGCGGGTCTTCGTCCCCTTGCCCGCGCACACGTCCGCGATGAGACGCGGCGAACCGACGACCCGGGCCGCTTCCAGGACCGCCGCCGCCGACGCGGGGTCCTGCACCCACAGGTCGCGCCGCGAACCGAGCAGCCCGACCAGTTCACCCCCGTCGCCCGTGAACACGCGGAAGCCCTCGCACGAGTGCGGGACCGACGACAGGATCGGGTCGCCGCGGAACACGGACGTGTTCAGGATCACCGGCGCCGCCGCCACCCCGTGGGCCGCCAGGTCGCGGACTCGCGCGCCGTCCATCCGCTCGCGCCACCGCTCGATGAGCCACAGCGGGTGCCCGGTCGCGGCCGACCAGCGCGTGGCGTCGCGCTCCGGGAACACCGCTTCGGTCAGCCCCAGGGCGCGCCCGTCGGACAGGGGAATCTCGTCGCGCCGGTCGGTCCAGCGCTCCCGAGGGCCGCCGCGGAGCCGCACGATTCCCCGCAGAACCGCGTTCGTCAGGCCGGCGGCGCCGGGTCGGACCAGCTTCTTGGCCAGCTCGACGGACTCGTTGATCGCGGCGTGGTCGGGGATTCGGTCCAGCAGGAGCACCTGCGCCGCCCCGCCCAGCAGCACGGCGCGCAGCGCCGGCTCGAGCGTCTTCATCGGCTTGTCCAGCCGGGTGTCGAGCAGGAACTCAAGAGTCACCCACCGCCGAAGGACCGCGTCGCAGATCGCGTGCGCCAGCGCCGCGTCCCGCTGATCCAGACCGGGGGTGTCCAGCCGCCTCAGGTCAAGGTCGGGGAACCGGGCGGCCTGCCCGGCGAGGGCGCGGCTCGCGGTTTCGCGCGCGGAGTTCCCGTCGGCGGGGTCGCTTGCCGCGACGCGAATCCTCCCGAACGATGAACCGGCCCGTGTCACGCGGTCAGTGTACGACCCGCCCCGATGAACGACCCCCTTTCCAACCCCGAACCGGCGCGGCACCCCCGGGTTCCGTACCACCGCCTGCGCCCCGCTCGCCCCGGCGGGTTTCTCGGATCGATGAGCGTCCGCAAGAAGCTCATGGTGCTGCACACGAGTTTCTCGCTCGGGCTGGCCGCGATCCTGCTCATCGCGCTGCGCCCGGCGATCGCCGGGGTCGTGGAGCAGTCGGAGCTGAGCGGGGCCCGGCTGGCGCTGACGATGGTTCTCGCGACGGCGACGCGGAGCGGAACCGCCGCCGCCGACCCGGGGCTGATCGACGCCCTGGGGCAGACCTCCGTGGTGCGCGTCGGCGACGCGTCGTCGCTCGGGCTCACCCCGGCGGTGGCGGCGCAGGCGCGCGCGAACCCGGGCCGGCCGGTGTCCGCGTTCGTCCGCGCGGACGAGGCCTGCGCTGTCGCGTTCGTGCCTGCGGACACGGGCGGCGAGCGGTTCTGGTCGGCCACGGTGAGAATCCCCGAGGCACGGGCCGCCGTCGTCAAGCTCTACTGGCTCGTCGCCGCGACGCTGCTGGCGGTGTACGGGCTGGTCGCGGCCGCCCTGGAGCTGTTCGTCCTGCCGCAGAACGTCTACGGCCCGATCCGCCGGATGCGCGACGCGGACCTGGCGCTCCAGCAGGGGCGGACCGAGCGCGAGATCGTGCCCGAGTCGGAGATTCCCTCGGACGAACTCGGCGAGATCATGCGCTCGCGCAACGAGTCGATCACCGCCCTCCGGGCGCACGAGCGGGCCCTGGCCGACGCGCTCGCCGAGCTGGAGCGCGTCGCCACGGACCTCAAACGCAAGAACCACCTCCTGGAGGCGGCCCGGCGGAACCTCGCCGACGCGGACCGCCTGGCGAGCCTGGGGATGATGTCGGCCGGGATTGCCCACGAGCTCAACACCCCGCTCACCGTGCTCAAGGGGCTCGTCGAGAAGCTCAACGACCGGCCCGCCGACGGCGTCCCGCCCGCGCAGGCCGCCCTGATGCTGCGGGTCGTCCAGCGCCTGGAGCGCCTCGGCGAGAGCCTGCTGGACTTCGCGCGGGTCCGGCCTTCGCGGGCGAAGCCGACGGCGCTGCGCGCCGTGATCGACGAAGCGCTCACGCTTGTCCGCCTCGACCGCGACGCGAAGGGTGTCGAGTTCGTCAACGGCGTGAGCGAATCCGTCGTCGCCGAGTGCGACGGCGACCGCATGATCCAGGTCTTTGTCAACCTCCTGCGCAACGCCGCGGACGCTGTCCGTTCGTCCGCGCGCGCCGGCGGGCGAGTCGCCGTGCAGGGCGACACGAGCGAGCGCGAAGGCCGCCGCTGGGCCTCGATCACGGTGACGGACGACGGCCCCGGGATCGACCCGGACCAGCTCGGTCGGCTGTTCGAGCCGTTCGCCAGCACGCGCCTGGACTCGCACGGCACGGGGCTCGGGCTGGCGGTCGCCGAGGGGATCGTGCGGGAGCACGGCGGGCTGATCCTCGCCCGCAACCGTGAGGAGCCGCCCGGGGCGGTGTTCGAGGTCGTCGTGCCCGCCGCGGCCGCCCCGTATGCTGCGCCCGAGCCCGCGGCCGAGGCCGCGCCCGGACCGGCGTAGCACCATGTCCGACCCGTCACCCGCAGCCGAGCCCGCTCCTCCTCTCCCTCCCGCGCCGCCGCTGTCGGTGCTCTGCCTCGACGACGACGCGGACTTCCGACAGTACATCCGGGCGGTCCTGGAGAGCGACGGGCACGACGCGCGCGTCGTCGAAACGCCCGACACGCTCTACGCCGCGGTGGACGCCCACCCGCCGGACGTCATCCTCCTCGACATGAAGATGGGGCGGCACAGCGGCGAAGAGGTCCTCGCGGAAATCCGCCGGCGCTGGCCCCGGCTCTGCGTCATCGTCGTGACCGGTTATCCGTCGCTGGACTCGATGCGCCAGACGTTCAAGCAGGACGTTTTCGACTACATCGCCAAGCCGTTCTCCGTGGCCGAGCTGCGTCGGGCCCTGGCCCAGGCCGCCGATGCGTACGACCTCGGTCGGCGCCCGCAGGATCGGCTGCGCGGCGAGCTCGGGCGGCAGGTGCGCCTGGCGCGCACGGAGAAAGGCTGGACCCTGCGCGACCTCTCGGAGGCGTCGGGTGTCAGCGTCAGCCAGCTCAGCTCCATCGAGCGCGGCGCGCACCTGCCCAGCGTCGAGTCGCTCGTTTCCATCGCCCAGGCGCTCGGGCGCAGACCATCGGTGTGGCTGGACGCGGCGGGCTTCTGACACGCACCGAGAGCGCCGTATGCTGATCGCTGAAGGGGGCGAGCCGCCCCGCCACCGCCAGCGCCCCACGACCACGACGCGAGAACAATCAGGCGCCGCACCCCCTCATCGCTCACCGCCCGTGACACCCCTCCCCTCCATCCTCTTCACCGCCTTCGAGCCCAGCGGCGACGACCACGCCGCCGCCGTCGTGGAGGAGCTGCGCCGCCGGCATCCCGCCCTGCCCATCCACGCCTGGGGCGGACCCGGGATGGAGCGGGCGGGCGCCACGATCGTCGAGCGCACGGGCGACGACGCGGTCATGGGCCTGCCGGGGTACCAGAAGATCCGCGAGCACACCCGCATCAACGACCGCATCGCACGCTGGCTGGACGCGAACCCCGTCACGGTCCACGTGCCCGTGGACTCGCCGGCCGCCAACTTCCCGATCTGCGCCCTCGCCAAGGCGCGCGGCGCGAAGGTCGTCCACCTCGTCGCTCCGCAGATCTGGGCCTGGGGTCGGTGGCGGATCCACAAGCTCCGACGCCGCACCGACATGGTCCTGTGCCTGCTCCCGTTCGAGGAGGGGTTCTTCCACAAGCGCGGCGTGCGCGCGCGGTTCATCGGGCACCCGCTGTACGACGCGCCGGTGGACTCCGCCGACGTGGGGCGGCGCGGCACGGGGTTCGGAACGGGCTCGCCGCGCATCGCCCTCATGCCCGGGTCGCGCCCCGGCGAGATCGAGAAGAACACGCCGCTGCTGCTGGCGTGCTTCGCGAGCCTCCGTGCCGAGTACCCGCGCCTTGCGGGGATCGTCGCCGCCACCAAGCCCGCCGTTGCCGATCGCATCCGCGCGATCGCCGCCGATCACGGCGGCTGGCCGGAAGGCCTCGACGTGGTCTGCGGCGATACCGACGCGGTGATCCGCTGGTGCGACCTGGCGCTGGTCGCCAGCGGCACGGTCACGCTCCAGATCGCGCGCCAGCTCAAGCCGATGGTCGTGTTCTACAAGTCGAGCCCGCTGTTCTATTACCTGCTGGCGCGCTGGCTCGTCTCGACGAAGTTCTTCGCGCTGCCCAACGTGCTTGCCCACCGAGAGGTCGTCCCCGAGTTCATCCCCCACTTCGGAGGGCCCGATCGCATCGTCCAGGCCGCACGCGGGCTCATCGAGTCGCCCGAGCTGGCCGAGCGGCAGCGCGAAGAGTTCCGCCGGCTCGCCGCCATGTTCCAGGGGCGGCACGCCGCGGCGTCCGCCGCGGACGCCATCGAGGAGGTCGCCGGCCTGCGCGGGCAGGAACCTACCCCCGTCCCGGTGGCTCATCCACCGCCGATTCCCCGCCCTCGTCCCGGTCCGGCGCCGGTCGCGGGTTGAGCGGCGGCGGCTTGCTCACCGGGATCAGCGCGGCCGCGCACACCCGGTTGCCGATGAAGTCGGGAATCCTCCCGCACCGGATCGCGGGCGAGAGCACCGGAAGCTCGCGGTCCAGCAGGCGGTGCATGAGCACGCCCAGGTCGTGGCGCGCCGTCGTCTCGTCTTCGGTGAACACGACTACCAGCACGCCCGCCCAGGCGATGAACCGGTCCCACTCCAGCTTGACGGCGTCCGCCGCCGGGCCCGCCACGAGCTCGGAGGAATACGCGCGGTTCGGACCGGGAACGCCGCGGGTGTACGTGAACTGCCCGACGGTCTTCACCTCAAGCCAGTGCGCGTCTTCGATCGCGCACGCCTCCGGGGCGGGCGCAGGACCATCGGCCGCGAACGGCTCGAAGAGCGTTCCCAGTGCCTTGTCCTGCTCCCTCAGTTCGAGGACCGGATCGATCAGGACCTGCCCGGGACGGGGCGTGAGGACGATGTCGCACCGTTCGCGTTCGGGCTTGTTCGGCCGGCGTTCCGGCTCGCCCGGGTAGGGCTGCTCGGCGATCACGCCATACCCCGCGGCCTCGTAGCCACGCCGGAGGATCGTCTGGAGCTCGACCTCGGAACAGGCGTCGATCCCCCGCACGGCCTGTTCCTCACACAGCGCGCGGACCCGCGATTCGAGCGCGTTGGCCGCGGCTTCGGCGAGTTCATCCGGGGACCACATCGGCGCCGAGCATAGACGCGGGGCGGGCGGGGGGCGTTATACTCCCCGCCAACACTCGGCGCGGGGCGATCCGGGCGTCTGCCCGCCCGCCACGCAGACCAGGGGACCCACATGCTCTCGATGCACGCACTCGCACAGTCGTTCGCCGCCGTCGCCGCCTCGCTGATGATCTCGGCCACGGCGTGCGACCGGGCGCCGGAGAGCAACGCCGCCACGCCGGCGAACAACCCCGCGCCCGCGGCCCCCGCGAGCGTTCCGGCCCCGGCCCCCGAGACGCCCGCCGCGGCCGGCGAGGAGCAGCCCAAGGGCGACGTGATCCTCATCGGGCACTACGCGTCCCTCACCGGGTCCGAGGCGACCTTCGGCATCTCGACCGACAATGGCATCAAGATCGCGGTCCGCGAGCGCAACGCCTCCGGTGGCATCAAGGGCAAGCAGGTCCGCCTCATCACCTACGACAACCAGGGCAAGCCGCAGGAATCCGTGACCGCCGTCACCCGCCTCATCGACCAGGACAAGGTGGTCGCCGTCCTCGGCGAAGTCGCGTCGAGCCGCTCGCTCGCCGGCGCCCCGGTCTGCCAGCGCAAGGGCATCCCGATGATCACCCCGTCGAGCACCAACCCGGACGTGACGGCGGTCGGGACGATGATCTCGCGGGTCTGCTTCATCGATCCCTTCCAGGGCTTTGTGGGCGCGAAGTTCGCCCGCGAGAACCTCAAGTTCACGAGGGGCGCCACGCTGTACAACCGCGCCCAGGCCTACTCCTCCGGGCTCAACACGAACTTCAACGAGTCGTTCAAGCGGCTCGGCGGCGAGATCATCAGCGAGCAGGCCTACTCCGACGGTGACAACGACTTCTCCGCCCAGCTCGCCGCCATCCGCAGCAAGAACCCCGAGTTCATCTACGTCCCCGGGTACTACACCGAGGTCGTCAACATCGCCGGCCAGGCCCGACGCCTCGGCATGAACATCCCGCTGATCGGCGGCGACGGGTGGGACTCCGACGAGCTCAAGAACGCCGGGGACACGCTGAACAACTGCTACTTCTCGAACCACTATTCCCACGAGGACACCCGTCCCGAGGTTCAGGCGTTCATCGCCAAGTACCGCTCGGAGCATGGCAAGGTCCCCGACGGCCTGGCCGCCCTCGGCTACGACGCGGCACGACTCCTGTTCGACGCGATGGACCGGTCGCCGTCCCTCTCGGGAAAGGACCTTGCCGCCGCCATCAACGCCACAAAGGGCTTCGCCGGCGTGACCGGGACGATCTCCATCGACCCGCAGCGCAACGCGACCAAGGACGCCGTGATGCTCGAGGTCGTCAACGGCGTGCCCAAGTACAAGGCCACCATCAAGCCCCAGTGATCCACGCCGGGCGCGCCGCGAACTTCTCTTCCCGGGCCGTGTCCCCTCGCGGGGTCGGCCACGATGCCGCAGCCGGATGACCCAGTTCCTTCAGACACTCTTCGACGGTGTTTCGGTCGGGTGCCTGTACGCGCTCATCGCGCTCGGGTACACGATGGTCTACGGCATCCTCAAGTTCATCAATTTTGCACACTCCGACATCTTCGCCCTTGGTGTGTGGATGTCGATCTCGATCGCGGGATGGATCGGGGCCGGCGCGGCCGGGGCGCCGGCGCCGCCCTGGTATGTCGGGCTCTTCGTGCTCGTCACCGCGATGGCGTCGTGCGGGGCCATCGGGTTTGTCATCGAGCGCGTCGCCTACAGGCCGCTCCGCTCCGCGCCGCGCCTCAACGTCCTCATCACCGCCATCGGCGTCTCGCTCCTGCTCCAGAACCTCGGTCAGCAGAAGTTCGCCTTCGGCCCCTACCCGCGCAGCTTCCCGACCCTCCTCGACAACCGAACGCTCTTCACCATCGAGGGCGTGGACCTCCGGGTTTCCGACGCCGCCGTCATCGGCACCGCCCTCCTCCTCATGGCCGCCCTCCAGTTCCTGATCTACCGCACCAAGATGGGCTCGGCGATGCGGGCCGTGTCGTACCACCCGAAGAACGCCAGCCTCATGGGTATCAACGTGGACCTGGTCATCAGCTTCACGTTCGTCATCGGCGCGATGCTCGCCGCGGCCGCCGGGTTCCTCTACGGCCTCAAGTACGGCGGGCAGGCGAAGCAGACCGCCGACTCCATGTGGGTCATGCTCGGGCTCAAGGCCTTCGTGGCCGCCGTCGTCGGCGGGATCGGCAACGTGCGCGGGGCCGTGCTCGGCGGGCTGCTCATCGGCCTCATCGAGTTCTTCGGCGTCGCGTACCTCTCCAGCCAGTACCGCGACGCCTACGTCTTCGCCATTCTCATCCTCGTCCTGCTCCTGCGCCCCGAGGGCGTGCTGGGCCGGGCGACCGTGGAAAAGGTCTGATACCGCGTGAGCCGCCTCGCCGAACAGACCGCACGACTCTCGCCGCCTGGGTGGTCGGTCCTGCCGCGCGTGCTCTGGCCGCTGGTTGTCGGGCTGCTCGTCGCCGCGCTGGTTCAGTTCGTCATCGGCGCCCAGGTCGGCGGTTTCTCCAGCAAGGTCATGCTCATCGCGGGGATCAACATCATCCTCGCGGTCAGCCTCACCGTCGTGAACGGCTTCACCGGCCAGTTCTCGATGGGCCACGCCGGGTTCATGGCCGTCGGCGGATACGTCGCCGCCGCGATCACCTACTACGGCTCCATCAAGCTCCTCGGGACCGCGGAGTTTGCCGGCGGGGCTCTCTCGTGGACCGGCTCGGAGGCTCACGCGGGGTCGTTCATCACCCGCGGCGACTTCTTGTTCATCGCCTCCTGCCTCGTCGGCGGCCTGGCCGCGGCCGGCGCGGGGTACGTCGTCGGCCTGCCCAGCCTCCGGCTCCGCGGTGACTACCTGGCGATCGTCACGCTCGGGTTCGGGGAGATCGTCCGCGTCCTTCTCCAGGGCACGCCGGACCAGATCCCGCCGTGGCGCGCCGCCGAGGCCGCGAACTTCCCCGCCCACGAGCTGGCGCTGAAGCTCGGCGGCCCCAAGGGCTTCAACCTCCTGCCGACGTACACGACGCTGTTCTGGGTTTACCTCTTCGTCGTGCTGACGCTCATCATCTGCTACCGGCTCAAGACCAGCTCCATCGGTCGGGCCTTCCTCTCCATCCGCGAGGACGAGATCGCGGCCCAGGCGATGGGCGTGGACGTCACGCGGTACAAGGTCCGGGCGTTCGTGCTCGCCAGCTTCTTCGCCGGGCTCGCGGGCGGGCTGTACGCGATGGACATCGGCGCGATCAACGCCGGCGACCTGGGATTCCAGAAGTCCTTCGACTGCATCATCATGGTCGTGCTCGGCGGCATGGGGTCGATCAGCGGGGCCGCTCTGGCCGCGATCATTCTGACCATCCTTCCGGAGTTGCTCCGCAGCCCGCCCCCCGTGTGGCCCGCGGGCCTGGCTCTTCTGGCGGTCGCGGCGATCGTGCAACACCGACGCGGGCGCTGGAACGTCAGGGCGCTCGCGGTCATCGCCGGGTTGACGATCATTCTGGAGGTCGGGCGCCAGGTCTGCGTCGCGCAGGGCGTCAACATTGCCGACTTCCGGCTCATCATTTACGCACTGGCGCTGATCGCGATGATGATCGTGCGTCCCCAAGGGCTCTTCGGGCTGCGCGAGGTCTGGGAGCTGTGGCGCCCGCGCGGCAAGGGAGCCGGCGCATGACCTCGCTCCTGTACGTGCAGAAGATCTCGATAGCGTTCGGCGGGCTCAAGGCCGTCACGGATTTCTCGCTGAGCCTCGAACGCGGGCGGCTCGTCGGTCTCATCGGCCCCAACGGCGCGGGCAAGACCACCGTCTTCAACATGCTGACCGGCGTCTACCGCCCGCAGGCCGGCGGCGTCGCGCTCGACGGGCTCTCGCTCGAGGGCTTCAAGCCCCACGAGATCGCCGAGGCCGGCATGGCCCGCACCTTCCAGAACATCCGCCTCTTCCCCGACCTGTCCGTGCTCGACAACGTGCGGATCGCGTGCCACCTGCGGGCCCGGGGGTCGATGTTCGGCGCCGTCGCCCGATCCTCCCACCACCTCGGCGAAGAGCGCGCGATCACCGCGCACTGCCGCGAGCTGCTCGGCATCTTCAAGCTCGCCGACCGCGAGGGCGAGGCCGCCCGCAACCTCCCCTACGGCGACCAGCGCCGCCTGGAGATCGCCCGCGCCCTGGCCACCGAGCCCAAGGTGCTCCTGCTCGACGAGCCGGCCGCGGGAATGAACCCGCAGGAGAAGAAGTCGCTGCGCGACCTGATCCGCTCGATCCTGCGTGACTTCGACCTCTCCATCCTGCTCATCGAGCACGACATGGGCGTCGTCATGGACATCTGCGAGCGCATCACGGTGCTGGACTACGGCGTCACCATCGCCGAGGGCCCGCCGAAAGAAATCCAGAGCAACCCCCGCGTCATCGAGGCGTACCTCGGTGAACCCGTCACCCCGGCCGCTCACCCATAAGCTCGTTCACCTGCTCACCTGCTCACCTGCTCACCCCCCCCCATGCCCCTCCTCGACGTCCAAGACCTCAACGTGCACTACGGCGCCATCCACGCGCTCCAGGGCGTTACCCTCGCCGTCGAACAGGGCAAGATCGTCACGCTCATCGGGTGCAACGGCGCGGGCAAGTCCACCACCCTCCGGACCATCTCGGGTCTGCTCCGCCCCAGCGGCGGGTCGATCACCTTCGACTCCAAGCCCATCGGCGGCCTGCCGCCCCACCAGATCGTCCGCCTCGGCGTGGCGCAGGCCCCCGAGGGCCGCGGCATCTTCGCCAACATGACCGTGGCCGAGAACCTCACGCTCGGGGCCTTCGCCCGTTCCGACCACGACCAGATCGAGAAAGACCGCGAGCGCGCCCTCACACTCTTCCCCCGCCTGCGCGAGCGGCTGACGCAGAACGCCGGCACGCTCTCCGGCGGCGAGCAGCAGATGCTCGCCATCGGCCGGGCGATCATGGCCCGCCCGCGGCTATTGCTGCTCGACGAGCCGTCCCTGGGCCTCGCGCCGCAGATCGTGCAACTCATCTTCAAGATCATCCGCGAGATCAACGAGGGCGGCGCCACCATCCTGCTCGTTGAGCAGAACGCCCACATGGCCCTTGAGGTCGCCCACTTCGCGTATGTCCTGGAGGTCGGGCGGATCGTGATGTCCGGCCCGGCCGCGGAGCTCGCCCGCAGCGACCAGGTCCGTAAGGCCTACCTCGGCATCGCGTAAGGAAGCCGAGTGCGCTTAGCGCGTCGCGCCCGCCTCCAACCGCCCATCCAGTTCCGCCGCGATCCGCTCGATCGAGTGCAGCGCCGACGCCCGCACCGCCGCGCGTGTCCGCCGCATCACCGTCCGCCACAACCACGGGATCGGCAGGACCGTGATCGGCAGGTACCACCACACCGTCGGGACCGCGTCGCGCACGCCCGGGAGGAACTGGATCATCAGCTGATCCATGAAGTACACGCCGGGCCACACGGTGAACGCCAGCGCGAGGACGAAGATCGCGGGGTTCCGGCGCAGCACCTGTTCCTCGAACCGCAGCGTCGTCCCGCCCGCGCCCGCTTCGCCCCTGGCGTTCAGCACGCCGTCGAACGGCTGCCCGAACGCGGCGACACTGAACAGCACCCCGTTCGGCTCGGCGTGGTTCTTGAACCCCGCGAGGCGCCCGCGCCGCGAGGCCGTCGCGAGCCGCTCAAGTACCCCGGCGGGCGTGAGCGCGCACGACACCGCGGGCAGCGCGCCCCCCGGGCTCGCCGCACCATCCTGACCCGCCCCCGTCGCCGCGGGCGTCGCGGCCTTCAATTCCGGCTCGCTCAATCGCCGACTCCGCTGCACCCCTCACGCGCCGCCCCGAACATACAGAATAGCCCGCTGCCGGTCGGGCTTCGTCCGCCCTTTGTGATGGGGATGACCGGTGGATCGCGGGTGCAACCGACGCAGTTTCCCATTGTGCGGCACGCCATATGCCTGTAGCGTGAGGACCGATGGCCCGCCCGAGATTCCCAGAGCCGATGTTGACGGACGCCGACGCGCCCGGCAGGCCCGTCGTCGTGGCGTTGCCGTTTGGCAACGCCGCCCGCACGGACCGCGGGGGCGTCGCCGTCGCCCCCCCGCGCCTCCCCGCGGATCGTCCGCGGGCTGCGCCGGCGTGCGACGACCCGCGATGGGTTCTGGCCGCCCGCGCCGCCTCGACGCTCGAAGGCGGGCGGGCCGCGATCCTCACGCCCGAGAACCGCCGGCGACTCATGGACCTGGCCGCTCGCATGGGCCTGCGCCCGTTCGACGCCTCCCTCGTCATCGCCATCGTCCAGGACGCCGCCCGCATCGGGCGCGACCCCGGAGCGCTCGCCCTCGGCCCGGGCGTCGCGGACCGCCTCCGCTTCGTCGCCGCGGCCTCACCCTTGGAGCGCCCGCGCGATGTGCTCGTGCCGCTCATCGTGTCGGTGGTGCTGGCCGCCGTGGCGTTCGTCGCGGTCCTCGGCTGGTTGAACCAGGCGTAGCACCCGCCCGATCACGGACGCCACGCCCCGGGCTTCTCCCCCGCGAGCGTGAACCGGTACCACATCGTGCGCCGCCACCGCGCGTAGCCGATCCCGACCCGCCGCGCGTGGTCAAGGGCTTCACGCTTCGTGAACCCTGCACGCACGCTGACGGTCGCGTCGTAGCGGACGAACTCGGGCTTCCCGATCAGGAGGATGCGCAGCGCCGCGAGCGACACGCGCGACCGCACCAGGTCGTTCCACACGATCCCCGCCCGCGCCAGCCCATCCATGATGCGCAGCACGGTGAGCACCTCGACGAACGGCAGATGGTGCAGGAACATCCCCGCGTGCACGTAATCGAACGCCTCAGGCTTGTACCGGTCCGTCAGCCGCCGGGCGTCGGCCTGGACCAGTTCGATCCCGGCGCGCCCGCCGACGTGCTCGCGAGCGAGGTCGATCGTCGTCGGGTGCAGGTCCACGCCGGTGATCCGCAGGTCGTACCCCGCGCGCTCGGCCCACGCCCGCGCCGCCAGCGGGATGTCCGACGAGCCCGTGCCGATGTCCAGGAGCGTCACGGGCCGATCCCGCGGCCAGTGCCGCGACCAGCGCTTGAGCAGCCGGAGCAGGGCGGCCGTCCCGCCCAGGCGGCGATTCACGCCGCGGATGTACGCCAGCGAGAGCCGAAGTTCCTCCCGGTCGATCGCCGGATCGTCCATGTGCTCGGGCGTGACGACGCGTTCCATCGCGGCATGCTACCGATGCCGCTCCACGCCGAAAAAGCGTGCCGGATCCCGTCTCTTCGTCTCTCCGTCTCTTCGTCTCTATCATTTCCCGTGGACGCTCCCCGGCTCACCACGCCGCCAGGCCCCGCCGACGTACCTCACGACGCCGCGCCCGCGGAGCCCGTGACGCTCAAGACCATCCGCCGCATGGTCCAGCGCGGCGAGCGGTTCTCGTGCCTGACCTGCTACGACGCCACGACCGCCCGCTGGCTCGAGCGCGCCGGCGTCCACGTGCTGCTCGTCGGCGACACGGCCGCCGAAGTCATCCTCGGCCTGCCCCGGACCATCGATATGCCGCTGGGCGTCTCGATCGCGCTCACCGCGGGCGTGAAGCGCGGGGCCCCTCGCACGCTCGTGATGGCCGACATGCCGTTCATGAGCTACCAGGCCGACGACGCGGAGGCGATCCGCAACGCCGGGCGCTACATGACCGAGGGCCTGGCCGACGTGATCAAGATCGAGGCGGACGCCTCGTTCGCCCCGCTGATCGCGAAAATGGTTCGCGCCGGCATCCCCGTCTGCGGGCACGTCGGGAGCAAGCCCCAGCAGGTCGGGCTCAGCGGCGGCTACGGGCCGGCCGGACGGACCGCCGCCGACGCCGAACGTGTCGTCGCGGATGCCGTCGCCCTGGAGCGCGCCGGCTGCGTCATGCTCCTGGTGGAGGCCGTGCCGGACGAGGTGACGCGGCGCATCCTGGAGCGCACGACCGTGCCGCTGATCGGCATCGGCGCCGGTCTCGAATGCCCGGGGCAGGTGCTCGTCCTTCAGGACCTCCTGGGCCTGACCGACGAGCCTCCGCGGTTCGCCGAACCGGTGGCGCAACTCGGCCCGGCGATCCAGAACGCCGCCGCGGAGTGGGTCCGGCGGGTCGGGCAGGGACGGATCGGCGGGCGGCGTTACACAATGACCCCCGGGGAGAGCGAGAAGCTGCGAAACCGACCCCCCGGCGGGACCGAAGGATAGTTGGACGTTTCTGGCAGGATGCAAGCGAACTCTGCGTACCCGTTCCGTTGGGCCCGAACACACACTCGCGGTGACCTGATCGGGGGCAACTCATGCGTCGCCTCGTTTCCTTCGGCCCGGCCTTTGTCGTCCTGCTCACGACCCTCGTGCTGCTGTTCGGCGCGCCAGCCGTCGTGCGCCGGATCGGATACGCCAACACCACGGGCCGCATCGTCCTCGCCCGCCAGGCCCTGACGGATGACGACATCCTCGAGCGCCTCCAGCGCGCCACGCGCAATGTCGCCGAGACGGTCGGCCCCTCGGTGGTCCACGTGGACGTGACCTCGGGCGCGCGTCGGCGCGTCGGTCGCTCATCCGGCTCCGGCTGGGTGTTCGACCGCTCCGGGCACATCGTCACCAACGCCCACGTCCTCTTCGGCGCCCGCAACATCAACGTGCAGTTCTCCGACGGGCGCGTGCTCTCGGCCGAGATCGTCGGCGAGCCCGACCCGTTCACGGACATCGCCGTGATCAAGGTGGACCCGTTCGAGGGGCTCTTCCCCGTGGCTCGCGCGACCAACGAAGAGCCGCACCAGGGCGACCGGGTGTTTGTCTTCGGCTCGCCCTTCGGCTTCAAGTTCTCGATGAGCGAGGGGATCATCTCCGGTCTGGGGCGCGAGCCCGCCACCGCCAACGACTTCGGCGGCTACACCAACTTCATCCAGACCGACGCCGCGGTGAACCCCGGAAACTCGGGCGGCCCGCTCGTGGATATCAAGGGCCGCATCATCGGGATGAACGTGGCCATCGCCACGGGGCGCGACAACCAGGGCACCACCGATGGCCAATCCGCGGGGATCAGCTTCGCCATCCCGCTCTTCACCATTGAGTCTGTGGTCGAACAGATCATCGAGACCGGCACGGTGTCGCGCGGGATGCTGGGCATCTCGTGGCCGGCTTCCTCGAGAGATGCAAACGTCTCCTTCGACCAGACCATCGGCTCGGGTGGGGTGCGTGTGATACGGCTGGCGGTCGACAGCCCAGCCGCTCAGGCGGGGCTCCGCGAACGGGACGTCATCACGCGCGTCGCCGGCAAGTCCGTCGCCAGCGTCGATGTGCTCCGCTCGATCGTGTCCAACCACCGGCCCGGCGAGGAAGTCCCGATCACCGCCTGGCGCGACGGCGCGCCGCGGGAGTTTACGGTCACGCTCGCGCAGTTCCCCCGCGAGAACCTCGCGCAGATCGGCGCCGACAACGCCCTGCGGATGTTCGGCATGGGCGTCGGGCAGGGCCTCGACCGGCGCCCGATGGTGCTCGGCGTGATCGACGAGTCCGCCGCAGCCGAGGCCGGCTTCGGGCCCGGTCAGGTCATCCTCAAGGTGGGCGACCGGGCCGTGACCAACGTCGAGGAAGTCCTCGTCGCAGCCGCGGACCAGGGGCTGCTCTTGGGGCGTGATGTCCGCTTCACCGTGGCCGATCCGCCGCGCGAGGCGGATACCGCCGCGGGCGACGACGCGCCGCCGACGCCGACGGAAACGACGAGGACGATCACTGTCCGCATCCGGCGATGAGTGTCGTCGGTTCCGCCCGACGCTACTTCCCGCCCGGTTCCTTCGCGGGGGGCGTGGGCGAGGCGGGTGGCGCGGTCTGCGGAGTTTCGACCGCGGCGGCCGGTTTGATCCGGATCACGACCTTCGTCCCGAACTTGGGAACGAGCTTCGCGTCCGCGATCCACTCCGGCTCCTCGAAGCTCGCCTCGTGGCTGATGACGCCGCGCCACGCGATCGTCTCCATGCCGAACGTGGCCAGGCCGACCAGCGTCCCCGTGCCGTCGGCGTCGTAGACCTCGCGCCCGGCGCGCGTCGCGGTGGTCGATCCCGCGAAGACCCACCATCCGGGTTTGTCAGGCTCAATCGGTTCGAAGCGCTTGCCGCGCGTGCTGACCACCCAGTCCGACGCCCGGGCTTCGATTTCCTTCCCCTGCGCGTCCGTGTAGGCGATGAAGACGTCGAGCGCGTCGCCCTCGGGCGGGTGGGTCTTGAGTTTCTTCGCGTCGGCGTCCCACGTCCACGAGCCGGGCTTGCCGGGCACGTACCCGCACGCGAGCAGGGCCGCGTGGATGTGCGAGGGTTTGGCCTTCGTCATCGCGAGGGCCTCGTGCTCCTTGGTGTCGCTCGTGCAGACGAACACCTCCAGGTAGACGTGGGGCGTCTTCGCGTCGTGGCAGTCGATGGGCACTTCGCCGTCGAACTCGACGACCTTTGACTTCAGGTCCGCGCGAACCCCGGGGAAGAGCTCGCGCAGCTCAGGTTGAACGGGCGCCGGCGGCGCGGGCTGGCGGCCCTCGGGAGGTGCAGGAGCCGGGGCGTTCTGCGCCCACGAGCCCGACGCGCCAGCGAGGGATAGAGCTCCGATCGCGATGGAGAGCCTCACGCCGTCACCCCCTCGCGCCGCGCGATCAGGTCCTTCACCAGCGCGACGAACCGCTCGCCGCGCTTCTCGTAGTTCTCGAACTGGTCCCACGACGCGCACCCGGGGCTGAGCAGGACGATGTCTCCTGTGCGGGCTCGCTCGCCGATGCGTTCCATGGCCGCGTCGAGCGTGCCGCAGGGCTCGGCCCCGTCCTCCGCTAGCCGCCCGCCCGTCGCGCCGACGGCGTACAACCCGGCGAGCGACCGGCCGGCCGCGGCGATGGGCGTGAGGTCCGAGCCTTTGTCGTAGCCGCCGGCGATCAGGTGGATGCGCCGCGGCTCGGGGAACGCGGCGAGCGCGAGCAGCGTCGCGTCGGGTGTCGTGCTCTTCGAGTCGTTGTAGAACCGGATGCCGCGCCCCTCCGCGACGAACTCCAGCCGGTGGGGGAGTCCCGGGAATGTCGCGGCGGCATGGCGCGCCGCGGCTTCGTCAACACCACATTCCAGCGCGACCACTGCCGCGAGCGCCGCTGCCGCGTTCACCTGGTTGTGCTTCCCCGGGATCGCCAGCGGGCCGAACTGAGCGTCAGCGGGGATCACGGTTCGCCGTACATCGGCGCGGGTGGGCCAATCCGCCACGCGAGCCCCGAGGATGGCCGCGTCCCCCGTCGTCTGGCTATCCAGGATGACCCGCTTCGACTCGCTGTAGTGCTCGAACGTGCCGTGCCAGTCTTTGTGGTTGTCCGCGATGTTCGTCACCACCGCCACGCGCGGCGACCACCCGGGCCCGCCCGCGGACGCTTCATGCAGCCAGTGGAGCATCGCGCTCGACAGCTCCAGCACCACCCATGGGCCGGCTCCTCTTCCTTCGTCTCTCCGTCTCTCCGTCTCTCCGTCTCTTCCCACTTTCTCCAGCAGCGACCCCCCGATGTTCCCGCCCAGCAGAACCGGCTGGCCGCACTCCTTAAGGATGTGGTAGATCAGCGCCGCCGTCGTGCTCTTGCCGGCGCTGCCGGTCACGCCGATCACGCGCCGCCGGTCCAGCCGTTGCACGACCAGCTCGATCTCGGTCGTGACCGGGATCCCCGCGGCGATCGCGGCGCGCAGAAACCGGTTCTCCCACGGCCTGGGCACCGCGGGGTTCGCGACGACGAGGTCGCAGGTCGTGAAATCGCTGACGTTGTGCCCCCCCAGGCGGAGCGTCACCCGCCCGGAGTCCACCAGGGGGCGGATCGCCGCGAGCGAGTCCTTCAGCCGTTCTTCGGGCTCGAGGTCGGTGACCAGCACATCCGCGCCCTGCGCGGCCAGCCAGCGCGTGACCCCCGCCCCGCCGCCGAAGCGGCCCAGGCCCATCACCGTTACGCGACGGCCTGCGGGGTCGTGCATCGGCTGAGCATATCCCGGGCGACGGGGGCGACCTTGATCTGGCCGGCCGGGGGGGCGTCCAGCCGCAGGTCGCGCTTGATGACGCGGACCAGTCCGGCCATGAGCCGCTCGGCCACCGGCCCGGGCCGGCCGTTGCCGACAAGCCGTCCGTCCAGCCTGGTCACCGACGTGACCATGGCCGTGGAGCCGCAGATGAGGACCTCGCTCGCCCGCGGCAGCTCCTCGACGCGGACTTTGCGCGAGACGATCTCCGGGAACTCGTCCACGAGCTGGGCCCGGGTGATCCCGCCGAGGATCGAGACGCTGTCGAGCGAAGGGGTGGCGATCTCGGTCCGCCCGTCCGGCCCCGGCACCGCGATGATGACGTTGCTGGCGGAGGCCTCGGCCACGTACCCGTTGCGGACGAAGACCACGTCCTGGGCGCCCATCTCGGCGGCCTCGTACGACGCCACGACATTGCCCATGAGCGAGCAGGATTTCAGGTGGCCGCGCTCCCAGCGGGTGTCGCGGCAGATCGCGGCCGACACGGTCGGTGGCCCTTCCTCAAAGGTCGCCATCGGCGGCTGGGGGGTGCAGTACCCGAAGACGGTGGGGGGGATGGGCGCGGCCGGGATCCGCGAGCGCACCGGCTGGCCGGGGAGGGGCACGCCGCGCGAAATCTGCCAGTAGACGAACGCGTCGGGCATGGCGTTGGCGGCCATGAGCGAGTCGCTGAGCCGATCGAGCTGGGTGGGGTCCCACGGCAAGCGCGTCTCTTTGAGGGCCGCCCGCATCCGGACGACGTGCCGTTCGATCGCGACGACCCTGCCGGAGAACGTTCGGAGCCCCTCATAGACCGAATCGCCCATGATGAACCCGCGGTCGAAGACGCTGAGCTTCGCGTCGGCCGCGGGGATGAGCGCACCGTTGAGATGAACGATCATGGTCCGATGGTATCGGACGACTCGGGGCGCGCGGAACAGTCTCTAACCGACAGGCGCGCATGCGCGGGCGGACGCGAGGAGTACGCAGAGTTCGCGGAGATCGCGCAGAGGTCGCGGAGGAACGCGGGGAACGGGTAACGCGAAGTCCCGAAGAGCGCGAAGGCATGGGCCACAGAGGCGCAGAGGGCGCAGAGATCGGATGAGGGGAAGGGGAGCGACCGGGGCTAACTGGTGTTGGCGGAGTGCGTGCCCGACGCCGGCGGCGCGGGGGCCGGCTCGGTGATATCGCTGAGGCCGTAGATGAGCCAGCAGTCGCGGCGTGGTGAGCGGTCGTGTTTGACGAGGCTGACGGTGAAGCGGTTGGGCGGTCGATCGCGGCGGGACAGCGTGACGGAGTAGTACACGTGGTCGGCGGAACGGCCGGTGACGGCGGCGCGCACGGCCGTGGCGGGGGAGACGTCGAGATCGACGCCGAGCGCGAGGCCCTCGGGATCGGGCAGAGTGCCGCGGCCGTCGGCGATGAGGAAGGGGGCGAGATCGGCCAGGGCCTCGTCGGTGGGCTTGGCGAGGGTGGTGGCGGCGAGCATGGCGACGCGGTCGGGCGGGATGTCCGGCGCGGGGCGGACGCGGGGCCGGAGACGGGTGAAGGGGAAGGAGGGCGATGAGAAGGCTGCGCCGGATGCCTGGCGCGTGGCGGAGTCGATGATGCGGAGGATGGCGGAGGCGGCGC
Source organism: Phycisphaerales bacterium (assembly GCA_046153875.1). Taxonomy (GTDB): domain Bacteria; phylum Planctomycetota; class Phycisphaerae; order Phycisphaerales; family UBA1924; genus JBJXFE01. The sequence continues at coordinate 40,286 of JBJXFE010000058.1, read as the reverse complement.
GTCGGATTTCGGAGAGGACCTTGGGGTCGGGGGGTGCCGATGGTTCGGCACCGACAAGCTTGGGAGAAGACGAAGAGGAGGGAAGGGAATCGCCCGAGAGCGCTTCTCGGTGGCACGACCGGTGGCACGCGATGACGGCCTTGAGGGTGTCGATCGCGACGCGGCGGTCGGCGGCGAGCGCGTCCTGCTCGCGGATCTCGCGGATCTGCTGGCGGGCGTTGAGCGCCTGCTGGATCTCGGGGCGTTTGGCCCACTCGCCGAACTCGAAGGGGTCGATGAGGGCGGTGGGGGGGGTGGGGGTGGTGGGGGGGCGAGGGGTCCGCCGCCTTGGAGCGCGATGCGGACGGCCCGGCAGGCCGGGGCCGCGTTGTGCACCTGATTTTTCGCATCCGGTGCGGGCGGCAACCGAAGTCAGTGTTCGTGGGGGTCCGGCCCCGCTGCGGGACTCGGCCAGGGCCGCTGGGGGATCAGTGGGCCCCGGCGGAGGCGTGCAGGGGCCGTCGGCTGGCTCGGATGATCAGCCCGGCGCGCCGACGAACGCGGCGGGCGCGTTCGGCCCCCGCTCGACCGACGTGGGACCATCGCACCGATGTACAGGCTGGCCGGTAAGCGGGTCTGGTTGACGGGGGCGAGCACCGGCATCGGTCGTGCGCTGGCCCTGGAGCTGGCTGCGCGGGGCGCGGTGTGCGGGCTGACCGCGCGCTCCGAGGATGCTCTTCGCACCCTGCACGCCGAGGTCGAGGGGCGCGGCGGTCGGGCAATCGTTGTGCCGGGGGACGTGACCGACCTCGCTCGGATGAAGGCGGTCGCCGCGGAGTTGAATGATCGGCTGGGCGGGATCGACATCCTCATCGCCAATGCGGGCACTCACCTGTTCACGCGGCCCGAGCGGTTCGACTCGGAGGAGTACCTCGGCCTGATGAACCTCAACTACGGCGGCATGGTGCGCTGCATCGAGGCGGTCCTGCCGTTCATGCTGCCCCGCCGGGAGGGTCGCATCGTGGGCGTGTCCAGCCTCGCCGGTTTCCGCGGCGTGCCGCGGGCCGCCGCCTACGGGGCGAGCAAGGCGGCCATGATCAACTTCCTTGAGAGCCTGCGCTTCCACCTGTCGCGCGAGCGCATCGGCGTGACCATCGTGAATCCGGGCTTTGTGCGCACCCCGCTCACCGATAAGAACGACTTCCACATGCCGTTCCTGATCGACGCGGATCGCGCCGCGCGGATCATGTGCGCCGGGATCGCCCGCGGCCGGGATGAGATCTCCTTCCCGGTCCCGTTCAACTGGATGATCAAGGCGATGCGGGTCATCCCGTATCCGCTGTACAAGCGGATCATGGCGAGGGCGTGCGCGTATTGACTCCGCCTCTGCGCATCGCGGTCGTCGGGGGGGGTGTGGCGGGCATCACGGCGGCCTACCTGCTGGCCAGGCGTCATCGCGTCACGCTGTTCGAGCGCAATGCCTACGTCGGCGGGCACACCAACACGATCACGGTGGAGGACGGCTCCGGCGGCGCGGTGCCGGTGGATACGGGGTTCATCGTCTGCAACCCGAGGACGTATCCGCTGTTCTACCGGCTTCTGCGGGAGTGGGGCGTGTCGCTGCGCGACAGCGACATGTCGTTCGGGTACTCCTGCGAGCGCACCGGCCTGGCGTACGTGGGGCCGACTTTCCGAGACTTCGCGGGGCGGCTGGCCAACCTTCTCAAGCCCGCCTTTGTGCGGATGCTGCTCGAGCAACGGCGTTTCAATCGCCGGGCCTCGCTGGACCTGGCGCGGGGCGGGGCGAACGGTGTGACGCTGGGGGCGTACCTGGATCGTGTCGGCGCGAGCCGGTACTTCCGCGACAACTACCTGCTGCCGCTGGCCGCGGCCGTGTGGTCGAGCCCTGATGTGGGCATGCTGGAGTTCCCTGCGGGCACGTTCCTGCGTTTCTTCAAGAACCACGGCATGCTCGACCTGCACGATCGGCCGACCTGGCAGACGGTGGTGGGGGGGAGCCAGGCGTACGTTCGCGCGTTCCGGGCCCGGTTCGCGGGCGAGGTGGTGGTGAACGCCCCGGTTCGCGCCGTGCGGCGAGAGGCCGGGCGCGTCATCGTGCGGTGCGAGGGGCACGCCGCGGCAACCTTTGATCGCGTGGTGATGGCGGCGCACGCCGACGAATCCCTGGCGATGCTGGATCCGCCGAGCGACGCGGAGCGTTCGCTGCTGTCGGCGTGGCGCTATCACCGCAACCGCACGGTGCTGCACACCGATGCCGCCGTCATGCCGCCCGACCGGAAGTTGTGGGCATCGTGGAACTACCGCCGGCGTGCCGATGGCGCGCCCGACGCACCCGTCCCGATCACCTATTACATGAATCGGCTGCAGGGTTTGGCCTGCCGGCGCGACTACCTCGTGACGCTCAACGCGGGTCGGGCGATCGATCCGGCGAAGGTCATCTACGAGGTCGAGTACACGCACCCCGCCTACACGTTTGGGGCTATCGAAGCGCAGCGGCCCCTGCGCGATCTCAACGGATCCCAGGGCACGTACTTCTGCGGGAGCTACCTGGGCCACGGCTTCCACGAAGACGCCGTGGCCTCCGCGGTCGAGGTGGCGGGCGCGCTGGGGGTCATCCTGTGAGGTCGCGGATCCTCCACGGCGAGACCTGGCACCGGCGCTTCAGGCCGCGCAAGCATTCGTTCCGCTACCGGATGTTCTGGCTGCTCCTGGATCTCGATGAGCTGGCGGCGCTCGACGGGACCGTGACCGGTTTCGGTCACAACCGGCGCGCCTGGGCTTCGGTTCACGATCGCGACTACGCGGGTCCCGGACCGGGCTCGATCCGCGCGAAGATCCGGGATCGCCTCCGCGAAGGGGGTGTGGTCGAGCCGATGGCCCGCATCATGCTGTGCACGCTCCCGCGCGTCTGCGGCTACGTCTTCAATCCGGTGAGCTTTTACTTCTGCTACCGGCCCGACGAGGCCCTCGCGGCCGTGGTCGCGGAGGTTCGAAATACGTTCGGTGAGGTTCACCACTACGTGTTGACGCCGGAGGATCATCCGCGGGCGGGCGGTGAATCCACCCGGTACCGAGCGGCGAAGAATTTCTACGTTTCACCGTTTCTGGAGGTCTCCGGCGGCTACGAGGTTGTTGTGAGCGAGCGTGACGGTCTGCTGCGGCTTCAGATCCATCTCGAACAGCACGGCCAGCGTGTGTTTACCGCGGGGATGACGGGGCGGGCCGTGCCCCTGGGTGGAACGGGCCTCGTCCGCACGCTGGTTCGATTCCCGTTCCTCGCCGCCACGATCATGCTCCGCATCCACTGGCAGGCGCTTCAGCTCGGGGTGCGTCGGCGGCTTCCGGTGTTCGTCAAGCCGGCTCCGGCGGCCGCGGCAACATTCGCGGCGGACCCGCCGAGTTTCTGGCATCGCCTTCGGGCATCCTTCCTGGATCGGGCCGTCCAGAGGCACAAACCCCGGCCGTGAACCCCCGCCGAGCCGACTCTCACGGGATCAGCACGAATGTCCGCAACATCGTTCACCGTTTCGAACCCTCTTGACGTACGGGCCGCACCCGAGGCGCGGGCGCGCGGCGTCGAGAACCAAAACCAGGCCGTCCTTGGACGCGCCCGGCGCGAGGGCGTGTTCGGGCTGGGCGAGTCCTACATCCGGGGCGAATGGTCCGTGCACCGCCTCGACGAGGTGCTGTACGGCGTGTTCACCGCTCCGCCGACCCGCCGATCGGCCCGGCACCGGCTCCAACGGCTGGGGGCGATCGTGCTGGATCGCCTGCTCAATCGCCAGGCGGGTCGCGGGGCGTTTGACATCGGTCGCGCGCACTACGACCTGGGCGATCCGTTGTTTCGCGCGATGCTCGACGAGAGCATGACGTACACCTGCGGGGTGTGGGCCGGGGCCTCCACGCTCGGCGGAGCGCAGCGGGCCAAGCTCGAGCTCATCTGCCGCAAGCTGCGGCTGCGCCCCGGGCTTCACGTGCTCGACATCGGCTGCGGGTGGGGCAACTTCGCGCGCTACGCGGCCGAGCGCTTCGGCGTGCGGGTGACGGGCATCACCGTTTCCGCCCGGCAGGCCGACACGGCGCGCGAGCGGTGCCGCGGCCTGCCCGTCGACATCCGGCTCCAGGATTACCGGGAGCTCAACGAGACCTTCGACCGCGTGGTCTCCGTCGAGATGATCGAGGCGGTGGGGCGGCGGAACCTGGGGGCGTTTTACCGGGTCGTCGACCGCTGCCTGAGCGATGAGGGCGTCTTCGTGCTTCAGGCGATCTCCGCGGACACGCTCTCGCGCACCTCGCACCCGGCGTTGGACGACCTGGTGCTCTGGCTGCTCAAGCACATCTTCCCCCGGGGCTACCTGCCCGCGCAGCACGAGCTCGTGGCGCCGCGAGACACGTCCCTGCTCATCGAGGGCTGGCAGAGTTTCGGGCCCGACTATGACCGCACGCTGGGGGCGTGGGCGGCCAACTTCAACGGGGCGTGGGATCAGCTGCGGGACCAGTACGGCGACGCCTTCCGACGGCGGTGGAACTTCTATCTCCACGCGTGCATGGCGGCGTTCCGCGCCCGCCTCATTGATGTCCACCAGATCGTCTATGCCAGGGGCGGGGGACGCCATCGCGGGCGTTCCGCGCCGGCGAACACCGGGGATGGCCGGCATCGGGGGGGAGCGTCAACGTGAATCGACTCATCATCGCGCTCTCGCTCGGTTGCGGGGTGATGGCGGCCTCGATCGCCTATGCCCTGGTGCGGGGCGACTTCTGGACCGAGGCGGGCATCCTGTTCAGGTACCCGTGGTTTCACCTCTCGATGATCGACCTGTACGTGGGCTTTCTCGTGTTCGGCGGCTGGGTGGCGTATCGCGAGGGCTCGGCGCGGACGGCGGCGGTCTGGATCGTCCTCGTGCTTGCGCTCGGCAACCTGGCGACTTGCGCCTACGCCCTCGCGGTGGCGCGCCGGGCGCGGGGAGACTGGAACTGGTTCTGGCAGGGCCACCGCGCCCGCGCGGCGTGATCGGTCGGGATGAGTCGGCAGCCCGACGCGGCCGGCATGGATGACGCCGTCCTGGTGCGGCGCGCAAGGCGGAGAGGTCGCGGGACTACGCCGAGTTTGCGCCGATCGCGCGGCGGGCCCGGGGCTATCGCCGACCGCCGGCGCGCCGAGGATTGTGCCTACATCATCATCACCGGGTCCACGTCCACCGCCGTGCGGGTGTCGCTGAGGAGCACGCCGCGGAGGCGGAGGGTGGAGAGCAGGCGGTGGAGTTCGCTGGCGCGCGGGGCGAGGACTTCCACGGCGAACCGGAACTGGCCCGCGATGCGGGCGATGGGGCAGGGCATCGGGCCCATGATGCGGGCGGGCACGCTGTGGGCTTTGGCGGCGTCCTCGAGGGTGCGGGTGAGCACGGCGGCGCGGGCCTGGGCGGCGTCGTGCTTGGGGTCGCGGATGACGATGCGGGCCATGCGGGAGGCGGGGGGCAGAGCGGAGGCGCGGCGGACGTGCAGCTCCGCGGCGGCGAAGGCGCGGTAGTCGTGGCGGGCGGCGAGCAGGATCGCGGGCTCCCGCGGGTTCATGGTCTGGACGATGACGCGCCCGCCCGCGGTGCCGCGCCCCGTGCGGCCGGCGACCTGGCTGACGAGCTGGAAGGTGCGTTCGGCGGCGCGGAAGTCGGGGATGGCCAGGGCGGTGTCGGCGTTGACCACGCCGACGAGCCGCACGTTGGGGAAGTCGAGCCCTTTGGCGATCATCTGGGTGCCGAGCAGGAGCTTGACCTCGCCGCGGGCGAAGCGGCCCAGAGCGTCGAAGTAGTCGCGGGCGGTCTTCATGGTGTCCGCATCGAGGCGGGCCATGGCGGGGAGGGCGTTGGTCGCGCCTCGTTCCGCTCTCGCACCCAGCCGCGTTGCGAAGCGGCGGGTGAGCTCTTCCTCGAGCTGTTGCGTGCCGACGCCGAGCGTGAACGGGCGCTTGCGGCAGAGCGGGCATTCGCGCGGGACCATCTGCTCGGCGAGGCAGTGGTGGCAGCGGACGAGTTCGCCTGCGGGCAGGCGCGGGCCTTTGCCGCCCCCCCCGCCCACGCGGTGGAGGACCATCGCGGCGTCGCAGTGGTCGCACTGGAGCGACCAGCCGCATGCCGGGTCGGGGCAGCAGACGTACCTGGCGTAGCCGCGGCGGTTGAGCAGGAGGATGATCTGGCCGCCGTCGTCGAGGGTTTCGCCGATGGCGCGGGTGAGGCGCGTGCCCAGGAGCGGGAAACCGCCGGATGGTCTGCGGCCCCCGTCGGCCTCGGCGCGGCGGCCCGCTTCGCGCCGCTCCTCGACGAGGTCGATGACCTCGACATCGGGCAGGCGCCCGCCGCCGACGCGATCGGGGAGTTCCCAGAGCGTGAACCGCGGTCGCCGTGCGGTTTCGTCACTTCCCCCTGTGCCGTGTGCCCTGTCTCCTGTACCTTCGCCGCCGGCGTTCCACCAGCTTTCCATCGATGGCGTGGCCGAAGCGAGGAGCACCGGGCAGGATTCGATCTGGCCGCGTTTGGCTGCGGCGTCGCGGGCGTGGTAGCGGGGGACCTGGTCCTGCTTGTACCCGCCGTCGTGCTCCTCGTCGACGACGATGAGGCCGAGGTTGGAGATGGGGGCGAAGACGGCGGAGCGGGCGCCGACGACGACCGGGGCGTGACCGCCTGAGGCGAGCGACCACTGCCGGTTGCGCTGCGATGCGGAGAGCCCGGAGTGAAGGACGGCCACACGGTCGCCGAAGCGGCGCACGAAGCGGCCGGCGGTCTGCGGGGTCAGGCTGATTTCGGGGACGAGGACGATGGCGGTCTGGCCGCGGGCGAGCACGGCCTCGATGAGCCGCAGGTAGACCTCGGTCTTGCCCGAGGATGTGACGCCGCGGAGGAGGTGGACGGAGAAGGCGCCGAGCGCGCGGGCGACGCCGTCGATGACGCGGCGCTGGGCGGGGGTCGGCGTGATGGTGTCGGGGGGGGGGGCGTCCTGCTCGACGTCGGTGCGCTGCCACGCGGCGGGCGCGGAGCGGATCTCCTCGCGTTCGACTGTGCGGAGGAGGCCGAGTTTGAGCAGGCGGTTGATGGGGCCGAGCGTTTTCGAGCCGGTGCGGCGGGCGAGGGCTTTGGGGTCGATCGGCCAGTCGCCGGGGGGGATGGCGGCGATGGAGGCCCACGCGGCGCGGGCGGAGGGCGGCAGCCTTAACTCGGCGGCCTGTGCCGCGGCGTCCGGCGTCGGCTCGATGAGCGTTCGCCGGACGCGCCCGATGGCGTGTTTGACCGCGGCGGGCATCATCGTGGCGAGGACCATGCCCAAGGGAGCGACGTAGTAGTCCGCCATCCAGCGGGCGAGCTCGACGAGGGGCTGGGGGAGGCGCACGCCTGTCCGGCGCAGCACCCGCTTGACCTTCTCCACGGGCAGCCCGTCGAGCAGCTCGCGCCCGCCGACGCGGACGACGACGCCCGCGGCCCGCCTGTCGCCGCGGCCGAGGGGGACCTCGACGCGCTCGCCGACGTCGATGGGCTGGGGGGCTTCGTCGTGCTCGGCGAGGGCGTAGGTGAGGCCGTCGTCGGAGTCGCGGCCGCTCCCTCCCTTCGGCCGGTCCACGGCGCGCTCGACGGCCACGCGGACGAACCGGTCGCCGATGGTCACACCCCGTTCGCCGAAAAGGGAGTCCACGTGCTTACACTCTACCGATGACCAGGAGCGATCAGCGTCCCGCCTCTCCTCCCCCTTCCGTCGCGCCCGGCGGTCGGCTGGCGCTTGCCGACGGTGCTGTCTTCGCCGGGACTGCGTTCGGCGCGACCGGGCGGGGGATCGTCTCCGTCGCCGAGATCGTCTTCAACACCGCGATGTGCGGGTATCAGGAGTCGCTCACCGACCCGTCGTACTCGGGGCAGGTGCTGGTGGCGACGTTCCCGCTGATCGGGAACTACGGCGTGAACGGCGAGGACGTGGAGTCGCAGAAGGTGCAGGTGGCGGGGTTCGTGGTGCGCGAGCTGGCGCGGCTGCACTCCAACGCCCGCGCGGACCGGTCGCTTGCGGAGTATCTCGCGGCGAACGGGGTGCTGGGGCTGGAGGGCGTGGACACGCGGGCGATCACGCGCCGGCTGCGGAGCGTCGGCGTGATGTCCGGCGTGCTGACCGACCGCGCGGACCTGACCGACGAGAAACTCGTGGCGATGGCGCGCGAGGCGCCGTCGATGGACGGGCAGAACCTCGTGCCGCTCGTGGGGTGCACGTCGAAGCAGACGTGGACGGAGACGCTGGGGGACTGGTCACCTGGGTCTGGCTCGCGCGACGGCGCGAAACGGGAGCGCCCGCGGCGCGTGCTCGCGCTGGATTGCGGCGCGAAGCGGAACATCCTCCGCAACCTCACGGATCGCGGGTGCGAGGTCACGGTGGTTCCGCACGACACGCCGGCCGCGGAGATCCGCGAGCGGTTCCGCAAGGGCGAAATCGACGGTCTGTTCGTGTCGAACGGGCCGGGCGATCCGGCCGCGGTGGACCGGACGATCGCGACGCTCAAGGAGCTTGTCGCGGGGCGACCGCAAGACACGGTTCCGACGTTCGGCATCTGCCTCGGGCACCAGCTGCTCTCGCTCGCCCTCGGCGCGGAGACGTTCAAGCTCAAGTTCGGGCACCGGGGCGTGAACCAGCCGGTGCTGAACGGGCCGAGCGGTCGTGTGGAGATCACGAGCCAGAACCACGGGTTCGCGGTCGATCCCGACTCGCTCAAGCGCGCGGGCGGCGAGCCCACGCACGTGAACCTCAACGACGGCACGCTGGCGGGTTTCCGGATGCCGGACCGCCCGGTGTTCGCGGTTCAGCACCACCCGGAGGCGTCGCCCGGCCCGCACGACGCGTCGTATCTCTTTGACGCATTCGTGCGGATGATGGGCGATCGGAAGCCGCCGGCGTTCGCCCCCGTGGTGTGAGGCTCGCGGTACCGGCGAGCTTGGGTCGATCCGGCGGGAGCTTGTTCGGGCGAACCGCGACCCGACCGGGCCAATCCTCATGCCGGCGTGGTCATCCGGGGAACACCTGCCGGATATGCGGGGTATAGTCGGCGAGCCGGGGGAGAGTCCCGTGTTCGGGGCGTCTCTCCCGGTGCATATTCAAGGAGGGACAGCGGGCCCGGAGAGGATGCCGGGGTTGGGCGCAGTCGCCGCCGCTGGTCCGGTCGACGAACTCAAGAGGAGTGGTTCATGAAGATGACGAAGTTGGTGGCCGCCTGTTCCGCGCTCGCGCTCGGCGCGACGGCGGGTTCCGCGCTGGCGGGCCCGGGTCGGGCGTCGTCGGCGAACGGCCCGCGGGTTCCGCAGGCCGGCCCCACGGTTCAGCGTGCGCACGCGCTGCGGGCGGCGAAGTTCACGAAGATCGACGGGAGGATCGTGCTGACGTCGCCCTGGATCGATCGCGCGGGCGCCGGCGGCGTGTCGGACACGACCGTGGTCCCCGCGTTCGACTGCTACGAGGGCGACCCCAACAGCTTCCCCGGGCTCAACGTGCCTTCAGGGTTCCTGACGTGCGGGAATAACGGCCCGGCGAACCCGGGGGCAGGGCCGGGCAACCGGTGGTACTTCGGCCCGGCCAATGTTCAGCCGCGGACGTTCAACGACATGACGCTGGCGAGCGGCTTCAACGGGGCTGATTCGACGCGCGTTTCGTTCGCGTGGACCCAGCCCCTCACCACGGGGAGCGTGTTCATCGCGATCTCGACGTACGAGACCTTCGGGACGGCGTGCCAGTTCCCGGCGACCCCCGGGTTCATCGACGGTGTGATCCTTGAGTACGGTCTCGCGGTCCCGGTGCCCCCGGCCACGATCACCGGCTTCTACGCGGACGAGGACCTGACGACCGGCACCACGCCGCTCTCCCTCGGCCTGCCGGCCGACGGCAGCGGCGCGTACGACATCGAGTTCTACTCCGACGAGCTGGCCACGACGCTGGTCACGGTGGCGGGCATCCAGCCCTTCTACTGGGGCACGGGCGAGGACGAGCCGGTGCCGGACGGGCGCGCCGGGACGCAGGAGCCGCCCGAGTTCGCCGACGACACCGCGCCGTTCGGCGGGGCCTACGGGGCGACCGAGTGCTACCAGATGAACCAGCCCACGCTCTGCCCGACGGTGTTCGGCGTGATGATGGAGTTCTGGGCGAAGCAGACGGTCACCGTGTGCTACCCGGACTGCAACCTGAGCGGCTCGCTGACGGTGGCCGACTTCGGCTGCTTCCAGGGCAAGTACGTCCTGGGCGATCCCTACGCCGACTGCAACGCGAGCGGCACGCTCACGGTGGCCGACTTCGGGTGCTACCAGGGCAAGTACGTGCTCGGCTGCCCGTAAGCCGGCGCGGGGTTCCGATCCTTGTGTGAATCCGCGGACGCCCGTGCCCCGGCACGGGCGTTCGTCTTTAATCAATCGAGGCCGACATGCCCGACGAGCTCACGCGAACCCGCGCGGTCGAACGGCGCATCTGGCGCCTGGCGTTCCTGCTCACCGCGGATCCGGACCGTGCCGCCGCGCTCATCGACGACGTGCTGGATTCCGGGCCCGACCCCGCGACGCTCGAACCGGCGAGGCTCGACCGGCTGATCGTGCTGCGCTCGCGGGAGGGCGCCGGGGCGGCGGGCGCCGCGACGCCGACCCCGGTCGCGGGGATGAGCGGGGAGGCGGCGAGGACCCTGCGCGCCGCGTTGAAACTCCCGCCCCAGCCGCTGGAGGCGTGGGTGCTCGCCCGCGTGGACGAGCTCGACGACCTGCACGTGAGCCGGGCGATGGACTGCTCCCGGACCGCCGCGGGGCATCACCTGGAGGCGGCGGATGCGGCGATGAGGCGCTCGCTCGCCGACGGGTTCGACGCGGGTCTCGCGGCCCTTCGTGCGTTCGCGGATGCGCTCGACCTGGGCCCGATCATTGCGCACCATCGGGCCCTGGCGCGGCGGCGGCGCACGCGGGGCTCCCTCATCGTTATCGGCGTCGTCGGGCTTGTTGTGCTGGGCGTGACGGTGGCGGTCTTGCGGGCGATCGTCGGCTGAACGCGCGTCAGGCGCCGGGGATGACGCGGATCGCGCCGCCGGGGCCGCGCTCGTAGCGCGGTACGGCGGCATCCACGGCGAGCGACCACGCTTCGATGCCGCCGGCCATCGACACGGCGTTGGGCAGGCCGCGGTCGCGGAGAAAGAGCATTGCCTTGATCGAACGCACCCCGTGGTGGCAATGAACCACGATCGCGGCGTCCTCGCGCCCGTCGATCATCGCCTCGATCTCGCCGACACGCCCTTCGAGCTCGTGCAGCGGGATCAGCGTTGCCCCGGTGATCCGCGACGCCGCGTGCTCGGGGGCGGTCCGCACGTCGATGATGACGGCGCGCCCGGCGGCGGCCGCGTCCCGCGCGTCGCGCGGCGTGATCTCGTATTCGGGCTTGAACGGGTAGCCCGCGGGCAGGCCGCGGTCGTCGAGCGCGGGGCGCGTCACGGCTGGACGACCTGAGGCGGCGCGGGGTCCGTCGCGAGCAGCGCGCGGAGCCAGTCGCGCTGGTAGGCCTCGCGCGGGCTGTACACGGTTTTCCACGGGCGGTGGTAGACCATCCGCGGCACGACCAGGAGCGCGTTGCCCAGCGCGCGGAACGGCTGGGTCAGGGCCTCGCGCCGCTGCCGCCCGTGCGTGCCGGCGACGAGGTCCAGGGACGACTCGGGCGTGGGCGCGTCGCCGCGCTGGCGCGGCGTTTCCTGCACGCGGCTGCGGACGCGGACGTACGTCGGGCGGTGCGCCGTGCCGTCGATGGGCACATCGAACGCGAGCGGTTCCCAGTTCGCGCGCTCGATCGTCGTCACGGACGGCTGCGCGCCGGCGGCGGCGATGCCCGCGCCGGCCCCGGAGAGCGCGGGCAGCTCGACCGTCGTGCCGATCGTGAGCCGGCTGTTGTTCTGGTGAGCGCACGAGCCGAGGGCCAGGGCCGAGGCCGCGACGATGAGGGTCCGCCTGTTCATCGCGGAATCGTAAGGGCGGCGGCGGTCGCGGACCACGCGGCCCCGGGGCGCGGCGATACAGTTCGCACGGCGGGCGCGGCGACCGTGTCGGGCCCCGGAGGACAGGCCATGAGCGACGCGCACAGTTCCACCGGCGGGATCGAGCCCGGGCGGCTCAAGGCCGCGTTCACGGTGTTCAAGAAGCGCTGGAAGATCACGCGGCTCGACGACGAGTCTCGGCTCGGCGGCGGGCGGCCGATGACGAGCGGGCGCAAGTCCGAGATCGCGGGGATCACGCCGCCGAACGACTTCCCCGCGGAGGTGTGGCAGGAGCTGGCGCGCCAGGGGCGGATCAAGCACACGGGCGGCGGGTTCTACACGATGCCGTGATGGAGCGACCACGTGGCGACCACGGAGCCGGGCGGCCGCGGGAGCGGCCGGACGCGATCGGGCGGGGTGAGATTGGCCGCGCGTATCGAGCGGTTCCGGCGGCTGGCGATGGCGCTGCCGGAGGTGGTGGAGCGGCCGCACTGGGATATGCCGTCGTTCCGCGTGAACACGAAGATCTTCGCCACGATCCACGAGGACAAAGGGCTGGGGATGGTGAAGCTGACCCCGGATCAGCAGGAGGAGTGGGAGGAGCGCGAGCCGAGCGTCATCACGCCGGTGCCGGGCGGATGGGGGAGGGGCGGGGCGACGTTCATCGACCTTCGCGCGGCGAGCGCGGCGACGGTGCGGGCGACCCTGCGGACGGCGTGGGGGAATGTGGCGCCAAAGCGGTTGCCGCGGTAGTTGTGTGTGTGTGGGGGGGGAGGGCGCGGCAGGCACTGACGTTACTTCAGCATCACCTGCCAGAAGCCCACGTCGTGCCACCGGTCGAACTTGCGGCCGACCTCTTTGAACGTGCCGACGTGCGTGAAGTCCATCGCTTCGTGCAGGGCGACCGAGCCGGTGTTGGGGAGGGTGATGCCGCCGATGGCGGTGTGAAAGCCGGCGCCGCGGAGGCGGACGAGAAGTTCGGCATAGAGCGCGCGACCGACGCCGCGCCGGTGGAAGACGGGGTCCACGTACACCGTGACCTCGGTGGTGAGCGCGTACGCGTCGCGGGCCCGCCACACGCCGGCCTTGGCGAAGCCGGCGAAGGCGCCGTCGGCTTCCGCCGCGAGCCAGGGGTATTTCACGCGGCTCTCGTGCCAGACGGCCGCGGTTTCCTGCTCGGTCTGAGGGGACGCGCCGAAGTGGACGGCGGTGTGCCGGATGAAGTGATTGGTGAGGCGGGTGGCATGCGCGACGTCGCGGTCCTCAAACGTGCGGACGAGCATGCGGCGATGGTATGTGGGGCGTATCGCTCAGGGGCGGATTCGTCGGACACCGGCCGGCGCGGGGATCACGGCGCGCGGTCGCGCTCACCCCCCACGCTGTCTGTTGTCCCCAGCGCGCACACCGCGCCGGACGGTCTCGGTGCCTCGATGGTTACGGGCACGCGAGCACGTACGCGCCCTGGAAGCACCCGAAATCCGCGACGGTCAGGGTCCCCGATTGGTTGCAGTCGGCGTAGGCGTGGGCGAGGACGTATGCGGTCTGGAAGCAGCCGAAGTCGGCGACGGTGAGGTTGCCGTCGGCGTTGCAGTCGGGGTAGCAGCCTTGGAACTCGTAGGCGCCCATGTCGGCGATGTACTCGCCGCCGGCGCCCCCGGGGAGGCCGGTGTCCGGGGTCGCCGGGTCGTCCACGAAGCGGGGTTTTCCGTCGCGATCGGTGACGATGCCCGGCGGCAGGGCCAGGTTGTCCGAGGCGTCGATGGCGGGGGATCCTGGCGCGAGCCGGAAGTTGCCCGCGCCGGGGGCGGCGAAGGTCGGGTCCATCGTCGAGTTGCCCAGGAGCCAGGTGAGCACGCCGACGCCCTGGATCAGCACGCCCGCGCGCCCACCCTGGACGATCGAGTGCGCGACCGAGATCGTGCCGGGCGAGCCGCCCGTGGAACCGACGGCGAGCTGCGCGCCCGCGGGAGCGGTGTTGTTCCACACCACCGAGTTCCGCAGGGCCACGCTGCCCGCGAGAACGGCCATGGCCCCGCCGGTGTTGGCCGCAGTGTTGCCGGCGATGGTGCAGTTGATGATCTGCGGGCCCGGGGCGTTGAACATCTGGATGTACAGGGCGCCCGCCTGGTCGGTGGCGGCGTTGCCCGCGATGACGCAGTTGATGATCTTCGGGCGCGAGGCGCCGGTGATGGAGAACGCCCCGCCGCGGACGGCGGTGTTGCCGGTGAAGGTGCAGTTGATGAAGGTGGGGTCGGCGTTGGTCTCGGTGTGGACGGCCCCGCCCTGGGACGCGGCGTTGGCGGTGATGATGCAGTTGCGGATGGTGGGGTTGTTCTGGTGATGGAACCAGAAGGCACCGCCGCTCCCGGTCGAACCGCCGTTGCGGATGGTGAAGCCGTCGATGAGCGTGTCGGGTGTGAGGTTGTCGGCCATGGTGAAGGCGCGGGCGACACCCAGCGCGTCGATGACGCAGGCGTCGGGGCCGTTCGCGGAACGCAGGACGATCCGCTTGCCGCCGAAGGAGATGCCCGTGTTCCCGGTTCCGGAATAGACGCCGTCGGCGACCAGGACACTGTCGTCGTTCACCGCGGCGGCGATGGCCGCCTTGATGGTCTGTTTGGGCCCGTCGGGGGCGGCGCAGACCGGGCTGGCGCCGCTCCAGGCGTTGTCGCCGCAGGCGCCGTTGACGTGGATGGTCTGCTGGGCCTGCACGAGGCTCGCGCCGGCGAGCAGGGCCGCGAGGGATGAAACCGGGGTGCGCATGGCGCTTCTCCTGTGTGGATTCGACCCGGCTGCGGGGCAGTGTACCAGTACGGGGGTGGATGGGAAGGGGGTGGGGCGGGAGCGGTGAGAGGGTGAGACGGTGAAGAGAGCGCCCGCCGCGGCGGGTGAACTCCGGGTGCGGGGGTCGCGGAAGCCGGCGCGACGGATGCTCGTAGACTGGGGTGCGTGCGGCACGTGCGGATCAGCGATGATCGGGGGCGGCGCGTGGCGCTGTGCCGCGTCCGGGACCTGGGGCCGGAAGTCGATCCCGGGGTTCGCGCGGCGGTGGGCGGGTCGAACCTGCGGCTGTGGCATTGCGTTCCATCGCTGGTGACCGTGGCGCTTGTGGTTCTCGGGGTCAGGGCGTGCCGGCGGATGCGCGGCGGGGGAAGTGGAACGCCGCCGGCGACCGACGTGCTGGCGCAGCTCGCGGCGATCGTGATCGCCCTCGGGATCCTCGCGGGGCTCGGGTGGTTGTGGGCGTCGTGGCGCGGGGCGAAGGCGGCGCGGCGGGCGTACCTGGCGGGCTCGGTCTGCCCGTCGTGCGGGTACTCGCTGGCGGGGCTGCCGGCGGAGGGGGACGGATGCACGGTTTGCCCGGAATGCTCGGGGGCGTGGCGGGTGGCGGTCACGGCGACGGCCGGTTGAGGCGGCTGCGCGGAAGGTACGCAGAGGTCGCGGAGATCACGCAGAGTTCGCGGAGGAAGGCATTTCAACACGGAGGGCCACAGAGAGCCACGGAGGGGACGATGCATGGAGTTGCGGCCCGACTCGGAGCGGGGCCGTGTGTCGCTGTTTCGCTGCCCCCGGCAGGTGCGGCCCGGCGGACGCAAGGGTTCTTCTGATCGTGCCGCGACCGTAACGACGTGCCACGGGGTTCGCGGCTTTCGCGTCGCCCGTGGATGCCGTGCCTTGCGCGGCATGGACGCTCCACCACGGGCGGCCCTGCGGCGGGCTGCCCCCGCCGCGGCGCGTAGGCTGTGGCACGGACCGGTGCCACCCGCCGGTGAGATGGTGAGACGGTGCCGAGAACGCGGAGTTCGCGGAGGGGATCTCGTGCCACCGATCGCCGCTCGGGGTGATCGGTGGGTGGGCATACAGACTCGCGGTGGTTCGGCACCGATCACTGAGGAACCACGATCGGTGGCACGGTGAGACGGTGATCGGTGCCACCTGCCGACCGGGTTGCCGGTGCCATCTGCCCGGTGCCCTCGGTCGGGCGGACGCCGCGCCAACGTAGACTGGCGCCTTCGCACACAGGCCTTTTCTGCCGCGCCCCCGTGGTATGCTGGCGGCGTCTGCCCGCTCGTGTTCCGAGCCGGCCGGCGAGGAGGAGACCTCCATGACCCGATTGATTCTGGCCTTTGCCGCCGTTGTGATGGCGTCCACGTCCGCCGCGCAGGTCAGCATTTCCTTCGAGGAGCTGGGGCCGCAGCCCGCGGGGTTTATTTTCGCGACGCCGCTGCGCAATCAGATCCCGGGCGCCGCGTTCGCGGGGCCGGGGCCGCTGGATGGCGGGGCCGTGCTCAACCAGATGGGAAACTTCGGGGTGGACGCCCGCAGCGGCGAGCACTTTCTCGGCTTCAACTCCCTTTCCGGAGCCATGATGGCGAACGGGGGCCTGCCGCGCGACCCGGAGACCATCACGTTCGCGCAGGCGGTGGGCGAGGTGTCGATCTGGGCCGCGGGGGGCTTTGACACCAACTCGTTCACGATGCTGGCGTTCAACGCGGCGGGTGTTCAGGTCGGCATGGACCAGGTGCAGACGCAGGACTGGGCGGAGCTGCGCATCGTCGCCCAGGGGATTGTGTCGATCCGCCTGACCGCGATCTCGGGCGACGAGGGGTGGTTGTACGACGACCTATCCACGGGGGCCGGCTGCTACCCCGACTGCAACGCGGACGGGGCGCTGACCGTCGCCGACTTCGGGTGCTTCCAGGGGAAGTACGTCACGGGGAACTCGTACGCGGATTGCAACGGGAACGGGTCGCTGACCGTGGCGGACTTCGGGTGCTTCCAGGGGAAGTATGTGACGGGGTGTCCGTAGTCGCTGATGCCCGTCGATGGTCGTGGCACTTGATCGGGCCGGCACACGGCCGCCAACGGGCACGGCGTGGTGTTGATCGGTGCCCTCTGCCGGTTACCAGCTCACCACTCCGGCCCGCCGGTGTAGCGGCCGTAGGCGTCGGCCATGGCGTGGACCATTTCGCCGAGCGTGCAGTTGGCGAGGGCGCCGTCGATGAGCGCGGGCATGACGTTCGTGGGATGGAGTCCTGAATTCTGGGTGTCGCCACGGCGACTCTGCGACCTGAGTCCTGAGTCCTGCAGCGCGTAGGCCTTACCTTGGCACGCGCTGCGGATGTTGTCGAGGGCGAGTTTCACCTTGGCGCTGTCGCGGCGGCGTTTGAAGTCGGCGAGGCGCTCGCACTGCTGGACCTCGACGTCGTGCGAGATCTGGAGGATCTCGATGGGGCGCTGGTCGCTGCCGTCGGTGTAGGCGTTCACGCCGACGATGAGGCGGTCGCCGGCCTCGCACTCCTCGCTGAAGCGGTAAGAGGCCTCGGCGATCTGGCGGCGGAAGTAGCCCTTGTTGATGCCGGCGACGACGCCGCGGGAGTACGTGGTGCGGGGGGCGTAGACACCCGCGGCGCGGAGATGGCCAGATGGCAGATTGGCAGAGGGCGGATGGGGAGCGGAAGCACCGGCGCTCGACTCTGTCCTCTGACCCTTTGCGATCTGCCCATCTGGCCTCTCGCCCATCCCGTCGATCTCGGCGATGTACTCGAGGGCGCCCTGCTCCATGGTGTCCGTGAGGTGCTCGACGAACCAGGAGCCGCCGAGCGGGTCGGTGACGCGGGTGACGCCGGTCTCGTGGGCGAGGATCTGCTGCGTGCGGAGGGCGACGGTCACGGCCGTCTCGGTGGGCAGGCCGAGGGTCTCGTCCATGCTGTCGGTGTGGAGGCTCTGGCACCCGCCGAGGACCGCGGCCATGGCCTGGTAGGCGACGCGGACGATGTTGTTCAGGGGCTGCTGCTCGGTGAGGGAGCACCCGGCGGTCTGGACGTGGGTCTTCATGTACCACGCCTTCTCGCTGGTGGCGCCGTAGCGGTCCTTCATCATGCGGGCCCAGATGCGGCGGGCGGCGCGGAGCTTGCAGACCTCCTCGAAGAACTCGTTGTGGCTGTTGAAGAAGAAGGAGAGACGCGGAGCGAAGTCGTTGACGCTGAGGCCGCGTTCCATGCAGGCTTCGACGTACTCCATGCCGTCGCGGAGGGTGAAGGCGAGCTCCTGGATCGCGGTGCTGCCGGCCTCGCGGATGTGGTAGCCGCTGATGGACACGGAATGCCACCGGGGGACGAAGCGCGTCTGGAACTCGATGGTGTCCACGACGAGCTTGACGCTGGCCTCGGGGGGATAGATGAACTCGTTCTGGGAGTGGAACTCCTTGAGGATGTCGTTCTGGAGCGTGCCGCCGAGCGTGTCCCAGGAGATGCCGCGTTGAAGGGCCATGCCCAGGTACATCGCCCAGATGACCGCGGCGGGGCCGTTGATGGTCTGGGAGACGGTGACCTTGTCCACGGGGATGTCGGCGTAGAGGCGGTGCATGTCCTCGATGGTGTCGATGGCGACGCCGCAGCGGCCGACCTCGCCGATGGAGAGCTCGTCGTCGCTGTCGCGGCCCATGAGGGTGGGGAGGTCGAAGGCGGTGGAGAGGCCGGTGTTGCTGGTGGATGAGCCGTCGGCCCGGAGCGCCGACTTGCCCGCGTTCAGCAGGTACTTGAAGCGATTGTTGGTGTCCTCCGCCGAGCCGAAGCCGGCGAACTGGCGCATGGTCCAGAGGCGCGAGCGGTAGCCCTGCGGGAAGAGGCCGCGGGTGTAGGGGTAGGCGCCGGGGGGGGGGAGCTCGCGGGCGATGTTCGCGGGCTGGAGGGCCTCGGCCGCGTCGGGGCCGGGGGCGTAGGAGGGGTTGAGCATCAGGCCGGAGATGGTGACGGCGTGGGGGTCGATGCGGCCCGGGCTAGATGTGGGCGCGTGGGGGGCGGGCGTGTGCGCGGGAGGCGTGGCCGGCGCGTGGTCGGACGGGCGCGTGGTGCTCATGCGGAGATTCTAGCGGCGGGGGCGATCCGCACCAGATTCGGCGTGGCTGATTCGACGCGGCGGGAGCGCCGCGGTGGACCGAGAATACTCGCCTTCGCGTGGGCCTTCGCACCGGCTTCGCGCGGGCTTCACGGGGGCGGAGGTGGAGGCGCGGTTCCCGTTTCGCTGGTTGTTTCGGCGGGCGGCTCGGGGTACTCGCGCGGCTCGTTGAATACGAAATCGGTGCCGGGCGCCTTGCCGGGCTGGAGGGATGCGATGTTGAGCTGGATGTTGGGCTTGCCACCGTTGTCCTCGCGGTCGGCGCCGATGGAGTAGAGGAGGTAGGTGCGGCCGAACTGGTCGGGGGCGGCGAGTTTGCGGTAGCCGAATCGCTTCGCGTTGAGCGGGTCGATCAGCAGTTCGGGCGCGATGCCGGCCGCAAGCTCGTCGAGCGATTCCGGCGGGCGGGCGTGCTCGATGCGGAAGAGGTCGACGTGGAGGAGGGCGCGCGTGCCGGCGCGCCGGACGCGTATCAGTTCGTCGCTGCGGAGCGTCGAGCTCACAGCGGGGAGGAAGGTCTTGAGCATGATGTACCGGCCCGGGATCGTGGATTCGAACGTCGCGGCGTCGAACACCTCGGCGGTACGGTTGGTCAGGGGTTCGCGCGCCAGGCGCAGGATCCCCTCGAAGTACTCGTCGGCCTTCTTGATGGTCTGAGCCTTCGACGCGAAGGCGAACCCCGCGATGTTGCCCAGCCGGGTGTTCCCGAGGGCAGTCAGCACGCCGGTGCGGGCGGCGCCGCCGGATACCGTCATCGCCCGCTGAAAATCCGCGAAGAGCAGCCGCCCGCTGCCGCGCCCGTTGTCGGTGTGCAGCCACTGGATCGAATCGCCCAGCAGGACGCGCTCGCCCCGGAGCGCGAGCTCGACGGGCGGCTGCGTCTGACGGTCGAGCGCGTCGAGCATCGCGCGGATGATGGCGGCGTCGGTCGGCGGGCTCTGGACCAGCGACGCCGACATGTGGTGGTGCGCCAACTGTTCGATCGCGACGCCCACGAGGTAGTCGATCAGCCACCCCTGCCCGCCCGCGATGCGCGCCAGGGCGAGCGTCTGGTCATACGCCGCGGCCAGGTCCGCCCAGTCGCCCGACTCCGCGGCGATGACCATGCGGTCGCGCTGCATCCGCGCGAGGTTGCGCATCTTGCTCAGCTCTGGGATCATCATGAAGAACAGCCGGCCCCGCCCGTCGGGTCTGATGGGTCTGATCGCCCGCGTCTGGCTCGCCAGGCGGGCGAGCAGGTCGAAGACGCCCTGCTCGCGCAGCACCCGCTGCGCGTCGCGGAGCCGCGCCTGCGCGTCGGCCCAGGTGCGCGTGGTGTCGAGCATCGGCGTGCCGTCGTCCGCGCGGGTGTAGGGCTCGCCCCCCAGTTCGCTGTAGTTGAGCGCCACGCCCTTCCAGTCCTCGCGGTCGGCCCAGACGAGGGCGCGGGCGGCTTCCTCGCGGTCGAAGGTCTCCAATAGCAAGGGCCAGGCGTCGGCGTCGCCGGGCTCGCCCGGCATGTACTCCTCGACGAGCTCGGAGAGCAGGCGTGCATGATCGATGCTGCGGCCGGGCTCGGCGGAGAATGAGTAATAGATTGCCCACCCGAGCCAGCCCAGAACGAGGGCGATCACCGCGAGGATGATGTTCCTCGGGCGGTACCAGGGCTTGCGGAGCGGGGGTGAATCGGTGTCCACGCGGAGAGTTGTACCGCGCCGAACGCGGCGGGGTTGCGGCGGCGGCCCTCCGACCGGCCGCCGCGCCGGGTACGCTGTGGCGATGGACGCCATGGAAGCGCTGAGAGCGCTGGGTGTGTCGCTGGGGCTCGGGCTGCTCGTGGGACTTCAGCGGCAGCTCACGGACCCGAAGCTGGCGGGGCTGCGGACGTTCGCGCTGATCACGGTGCTGGGCACGGTGTGCGCGCTCGCGGGCCAGCAGTTCGGCGGGTGGGTGGTGGCGGCGGGGCTGCTGGGCGTGGCAGGGACGACGGCGATCGGCAACTGGATCGCCGTCACGACGGACCGTGATCGCGACCCGGGCCTCACGACCGAGATCGCGGTGCTGGTGATGTTCATGGTGGGCGTGATCTCGCTCACCGGGCCGCGGTCTGTCGCGGTGGCGGTCGGGGTGGGCGTGGCCGTGCTGCTACAGGCGAAGGCCCGGCTGCACGCGCTGGCGGAGCGGCTGGGCGAGCGGGACCTGCGGGCGATCCTGCTGTTCGCGGCCCTCACGTTCGTGGTGCTGCCCGTCCTGCCGAACGAGCCGTACGGGCCGTACGGCGTGTGGAATCCGCGGGTGCTGTGGCTGATGGTGGTGCTGGTGGTGGGGATCAGTCTCGGGGGGTACATCGCGCACAAGTTCGCGGGCGGGCGGGCGGGGACGGCGCTGGCGGGGATCATCGGCGGGCTGGTCTCTTCGACGGCGGTGACGCTGAGTTTCTCGCGGCGTGCGGGCGAGGCGCGGGGAAGCAAGGGGCGCATCGGTGCGTGCCGGGCCGCGACGCTGGCGATCGCGCTGGCGTCGGCGGTGCTGTACGTCCGGGTGCTGGTGGAGATCGCGGCGGCGGGTCGCAGCCTGCTGCCGGTGGCGGCGTGGCCGATCGGGTCGATGCTGGGGGCGGCCCTGCTCGCGGCGGGGATCGTCTACCTGAGGCAGCGGAGCGAGGACGGCGTGGCGACCGAGCAGGTGAACCCGACGGAGCTGCGCTCGGCGCTGGTGTTCGGGGCGCTGTTCGCGGTGGTGGTTCTCGCGGTCGCGTGGGCGCGCGAGGAGTTCGGGGGCGCGGGGATCTATGCCGTGGCGGCGCTCTCGGGCGTGCACGACATGGACGCGATCACGCTCTCGACGTCGCGGCTGGCGCATACCGGGGGGCTGGAGCCGGGGACGGCGTGGCGGGCGATCGTGCTGGCCGCGATCGCGAACATGGCGTTCAAGACGGTGATCGCGGGGGTGTTCGGCGGCGCCGCGCTGCTGTGGCGGGTTGCGGCCGTGTTCATCCCCGCGGCGGCGACGGGAGCGGGCTTCATCCTGTTCTGGCGCCCCGGCGCGTGAGGCGGGCTCGCCCTCCGGGGGAGGGCTACTTGCCCGAGCCCACGATGAACGGGATCACGATCGAGACCGCGATCAGCACGATGATGATCCACTCGAGCACTTCCATGCGGCGGGTGGCGTGCTCGTCCGCGAGCTTCTGGTAGACGCCCTCGAGGGTCTCGAGCTTGCGGAGCACGCTCGCGTCCCATTCGGCCATGTGGAATCGCCGCGCGGCCTCGCGGTACAGGCGCGACAGGAACTGGTCGCCGATCAGCTTGATCGCGTTGTTCACGCCCTCGAAGAGCAGGGCGCTCTCCATCTGGAGCGCGGCGATGCGGCGGCGCTCGTCGCGCGTGCCCGCACCGAAGAGTGAGCGCCCGCGGCGGTGCGCCAGGGTCTGGTACGCGCGGTCGAGGATGCCGTCGAGCCGGTCGTCGAGGAACCGAAGCTCCAGCAGCTCGACGTTGGCGAACTCCAGAACGGCGAGGATGTCCGCCGCGTCCGGGTCGAAGACCATCGCGGCCTTCCAGTCGATCACGGTCAGGTCGCCGGGGCCGAAGCCGACGGCGCAGGAGACGGCATCGCGGACCTCGAACTCGGAGAGAGGCACGGGGCTGGCCCGCAGCACCCGCGCGATCGGTGGCGCGGCGGTGCGGACAAGGTCCGCGGCCGGGGAGCCCGGTGGGCCGCAGGTCCACTCGTGGGCGCGAAACACGACGTAGTCCTCGACGAGGTCGGAGGGGCCGGGACGCACGATCGCCGGGCCCAGGCGCCGGACGAGCTCATCGATACGCCGGCGGGCGTCGGTCTCCAGCGCGCGGTCTTCGTCCAACGCGACGGCGAGGCGCTGCAGGTCGTCCCACCCGACAGAGCCGACGTCGATGCGGTACACCAGCGAGACGCCGCCGAAGTCGAAGACGGAAACCTCGACGCTGGAGGCCGCGGCCCAGGAGCCGAGCACGCGGGCTTCGGTCGCGTCGGTGAAGCGCAGGGGCTCGGGGCGGAAGGCGGGGGGAGCGCCGTGGGGCCGCGGGGGCGTCACTCGCGGGGCGGCGGCGGGGATCGCGCGTCGCGCGGCGTCAAGGTCCACACCGTAGCCGACGTCGAAGGCGAAGTAGACGCGGCACTCGCCGCGGGTGATGCGGAAGGTGTCGTGGTCGGGGTTGGGCGGGGTTGCGGGCATGGCGGCTTCGCAGCGGAGAGCCATGCTACTCACGGGGGCTTGAGGGAGTTGGGCCGCCCTCGCCGCCTGCTTCTGCGGAGGAGATCGTCAGGCCTTCGGCCTGAAGCGCCGTCACGCCTGTTTCGGATACTCGTACACCCCACGCCCCGACTTGTCCCCCATCCGCCCCGCCGCGACGAGCTGGCGCAGCAGCGGGCACGGGCGGTAGCGTTCGCTGTTGAGCCCGTCGGCGAGGACGTTCATGATGTGGATGCAGGTGTCGAGGCCGATGAAGTCGGCCAGGCGCAGCGGGCCCATGGGGAAGTTGCAGCCGAGCTTCATGATCTCGTCGAGGTCCGCGGGCTGGGCCACGCCCTCCATCCAGGCGTAGAACGCCTCGTTGATCATGGGCATCAGGACGCGGTTGGAGATGAACCCGGGGCGGTCGTTGGCGGGGATCGGCACCTTGCCCATCGCGCGGGCGAGCTCGATGGTGCGTTCGGTGGTGGCCGCGCTGGTCTGGAGGCCCTTGATGACCTCGACCAGCTTCATCACGGCGACGGGGTTGAAGAAGTGCATGCCGATGACGCGCTCGGCGGTGCCGGCGTGGGCCTGCTCCGCGGCGGCGGCGATCTCGGTGATGCTGATGGAGCTGGTGTTGGTGGCGAGGATCTGCTGGGCGGTGAAGGTCTTGGCGAGCTTGGCGAAGAGTTGGCGCTTGACGTTGGCATCCTCGACGATGGCTTCGATGAGGATGTCGGATTCTTTAAGGAGGTCCTCGACGTGGACGTAGCTGATGCGGGCGAGGGCGGCCTTGGCGTCGTCGTCCTTCAGGCGGCCCTTCTCGACCTCGCGGGCGAGCCGCTTGCCGTGCTCGTTTTTGCAGCGGGTGAGGGCCTCGCCGGCCTTGTCCATGACGAGGGTCTTGAAGCCGTTGACGGCGGAGACGAGGGCGATGCCGCCGCCCATCTGCCCCGCGCCGATCACGCCGACGACCTTGACGTTGTGCATGGGGGTAGCGTACAGAGGTCGGGCGGATCGGTACAGCCGTTGGGGCAGCGCGGGCCGTCGGGGCGGCGCTCACTTTTCGCCCCTGCCGCCCTACGATCGGCGGACCTGCGCCGAGGTAGCTCAGATAGCTAGAGCGGCGGATTCATAACCCGCAGGTCGCCGGTGCGATTCCGGCCCTCGGCATTCTGACTGGGGCGCGCGCCGACCCACGAACCCCGGGTTGGGTGTGTTCCGTGGCGTGCGGCTCGTCGCGCACCGTCATGGAACCCGCGCTCGCTCGCGCCAGGCCGCGGCCGTCGCTTCGGTCCCCAGCGCCTCCGCGGCCTTCAGCCCGTCGTCCGCCACCTTGCGCGTGTTCGGGTGCTCGGCGCCCAGCAGAGTCACGCACGCGTTGTACGACTCTTCGAACGCGGCCAGCGCCTCGGCGTACCGGCCCAGCCGCGACAGCGACTGTCCGTGGCGCAGGGCCAGGAACATGGGAATGTAGTGGTCCGTCGCCAGCGACGCGCCCGCGATGCGCCGTGCCTCCGCCAGAAGCTGCTCGGCCTCCACGTCGCGCCCGCGCCGCTCCAGCAGCGACGCGCGCGTCATCATCTGGTACGTGACGGTGGGGTGCCCGGGCCCCGCCTCCCGGCGCACGATCTCGGTCGATTCCGCCACCAGCTGCTCGGCCTCGTCCAGCTCGCCCGCCTGCGCCAACGCGTCCGCCACGCCCACCATGGCCGCGGCTTCCGCACGCGACCCCGTACCGGCCCACCGCCGCACCGCCTCCAACGCCTCGCGCCGCAGACGCACTGCTTCCGTGACCCGTCCGTGCGCGGCTTCCACCTCCGCCAGCCCCGAGAGCACCCCGGCCAGTCCCCGCGCGTCCGCATCGGCTCGCTCCGCGTGCAACCCGCGCGCTTCCCGGAGCAGCGATTCCGCTCCTGTCAGGTCCCCGGACTGCAACCTGACCCGCGCCGCCCTGCCCAGCGACTCCGCGAGGCGCGGGTCGGCCGCCGCGAGCTCTCGCCGCGAGACCCGCAACGCTTCCTCGGTGTCCGTCCGCGCTCCCGACACGTCGCCGGCCGACAGCCGCAGTTGCCCGCGGTCGAGGAGCGCCTCGGCCACGCGCGGGTCCTCCGAACCGTGCGCGCCGCGCAGCATCTCCACCGCGGCATCCGCGTGGGGGCGCGCCTCCCGGTGGCGGCCGAGGTTTCCGTACGCGCGGGCGAGCGTTCGATGGACCGCGCCGGCGGCCGCCGGGTCGTCTCCCGCCTCCGTCGGCAGGCGGCGCGCGGCGCTCGCCAGCAGCGACTCAACGCTCAACGACTCTCCGGCCGCCGCGCCCGCGTCGGCCGCTTCGAGCGTCTCGGCCAGGATTCGATTGATCCGTTCCGCCGACGCCCATGCGGAGTGCACACGCTCCTGCTCTGCCGCCATTCCCACCGCGAACCACGTCGCGGTCCCCGCCCCGCCCAGGATCAGCGCCGCCGCGGCGGCCCCCAGCGCCGTGCCCACGCGGTGGCGGCGCACGAACTTGCGCACCCGGTACGCCGCGCTCGGCACCCGCGCCTTCACCGGACGGCCCTGGAGGAAGCGGTGCAGGTCCTCGGCGAGCGCTTCGGCCGACCCGTAGCGCTCCGCGGGCGATTCCGCCATCGCTTTGAGCACGATGGCGTCGAGGTCACGCGGCACCGAAGGGTCCACCGCCGATGGACGGCGCGGGACAGGGCGGCCCGAACCTTCCGCCTGATCGCCCCATGGTGGTGCGCCGGCGAGCAGCTCATAGAGGACCACCCCGAGCGCGAACACGTCCGCCGCCGTGGTCGCCGGCTCACCCCGGAGCTGCTCGGGCGCGGCGTACCGCGGTGTCAGCGCCCCGGGCAGTGTGGCGCACGCGTCGTCGGTCGCGGGATCGAGCAGGCGCGAGATCCCGAAGTCCAGCAGCTTCGGCGTGCCGTCCGCGGTCACGAGGATGTTCGACGGCTTCAGGTCGCGGTGCACCACCAGCGCCCGGTGGGCGTGGTGCACGGCCTCGGCCACCACGCGGATCAGCTCTGCCCGGCGTCGCGCGGCGGCGCCGCGTGCCCCATCGACTCGGCACCACTCGTCGATCCGGACTCCCTCGACAAGCTCCATCACGAGGTACGGCACGCCCTCGCCGGTCCGACCCCCGTCCAGCAGACCCGCGATGTTCGGGTGGGAGAGGCGCGCCAGCGCCCGGCGCTCGCGATCGAACCGCGCCATGCCGATCGGCGCGACGAGGGCGGGGTTCACGACTTTCACGGCCACCTGGCGCTCGAATGCGTCGTCGTCGCGCACCGCGCGGTACACCGTGCCCATCCCGCCGACGGCGATCACCGCGGTCGCGCGGTACGGACCGAACCGCACGTCGATCCCTCCGTCGGCCGCGGCCTCCGCCAGCGCCAGGCCGGCCGCGCCCGGCACCGGCGGCCGCAGGAAGTCGCGTCGCCTCGACTCCAGCTCGACCAGCCCTCGGGCCGCTCCGAGCAGCGCCACGTCCGAGCCGCAGGCTCGCGCCAGCGCCGCCGCGCGATCGTTGGCCGGCGCTTCGAGCGCGTCCGCAACGGCCTCCCGCAGCCCGTCCCAGTTCGGATCATTCATCGCCGCCGCTCCCGCCCAGGCGCTGCGCCAGCCAGACCCGCGCGAACGCCCACCCGCGGCGCACGGTCCGCGGCGTCACGCCGAGCTGCGCCGCGGTCTCATCCTCGGTGAGCCCGCCGAAGAACCGGAGTTCAACGATGCGTGCCAGACCCGACTCGCGGGTCTCCAGCTCCCGAAGCGCCGAATCCAGCTCCATCAGGTCGCCGGCCGACGTCTCGTACCGCTCCACCACCGTGTCCAGCGGGACCCGTGTGCCGCCTCCGCCCCGCTTAACAGCTCGGCGACGGCGCGCGTGGTCCACGAGCACCCGGCGCATCGCCCCTGAGATCAGGGTCAGGGCTTCCTCCGGCTCGGCTCCCGCCAGACGACCCGACTTCACAACCCGGGCGTACGCCTCGTGCGCGAGCGCGGTCGGCTGGAGCGTGTGGTCCGGGCGCTCGCGCGACAGAAACCCGGCCGCGATCGCTCGCAGACGCTCGTAAACACCGGGCGCAAGGCTCGGCGCTGCGGTCAGGTTCTCGGACATTGTGCGTTCGCCCCAGCGTGCGGGGGTGGGGTGGGCGGAGCGTCGTCGCGGCGTTCCGTGTGTCCGGGTCCGCGATCCGTCTGCGCTTCTGGTGCGGGCGCGGCCGGCCCCTCGACCGCAGTATACGGGCCGGCCGTCGGGCGGTTGCTCCGCCCGCATCAGACCGTGCGGACGGCGCTGGAGGGAGCGCCGCGGACACGGCGCGCCCATCGCGGAACAAGGAGGTCGGCATGCGACTCGCAGCATTGTGGTTCGGGGTCCTCGCGCCCGCGGCCGTGGCCGGCGCCCAGCTCGTGGTCCTGCTCGACCAGATCGGCGACGCCGTCGCCGACTTCGGCTGCTTCCAGACCCGCTTCGTCACCGGATGTCCGTAACCCGAGGAGAGAGAGCGATCATGCATACCACACGATGGAAGCGCCCGGGCAGCGTGCTCTGCCTCGCGGCGGCACTCATGGCGGGGGCGGCCGTTCGGCCCGAATCCGCGTTCACGCCGACGGCGCCCGCATCGCCGCGGCGCTCCACGGACGGGCCGCTCACGGGCTTCGCCTGCAAGGTAGGCCCCGGCATTCCGATCGCCAACGGGCACATGTACTCGATCAACTTCGACACAGGTACCACCGTCGACCTGGGCTTGCCGGTCGGCGGGGTGGGGGTTCAGGGGCTCGCCTGGGACCCGACCACGTCGCGGCTCTACGGCATGACGATCGCCAACCCGCAGACGGGGCGCGCGCGCCTCCTGGACCTCACCGTGATGCCCGGAACGGAGATCGGGCAGCCGTTCATGGTCGGGTACGGCCTGGGCTTCTCGCGAAGCCCCGCGAACGGCAAGTTCTACGCCGTCGTCTACACTGGGGGTCTGGCGTTCCTGTACGACATCAACGTGACCACCGCCGCCTCGCTCCTGATCGGCATGGACACCGCCACGTCCGTGGACGGGTTCGCGATCGACGCCCAGGGCCAGGGCTACGCCGCCGGCTTCGGCCCGTTCCAGCACCAGTTCTACCGCGTGGACCTGGCGACGGGGAAGTTCACAACCGTCGGCCCGCTCAACCACGGGCTGACCGGCTCGGTCCCCTGCGGGCTGGCCTTCGATCCGTCGGGGACGCTCTGGGCGCTCAGCAGCGGAACCGACCCATCACGCCTGTACAACATCGATCTTCAGACAGGCAACGCGGTGTTCATCCGAACGGTCGCCAACAGCGGGTGGTACGGGGCCCTGGAGGTGGTGCCATGATTCCGATTGCTCGTCTCGCGTGCGCTGTGCTCGGCGCGTCCGTCGGCGTGCTCGTCGCCGGTTCCGCCCGGGCGGGTCCAACGGGGTACACGTTCAGCGATGCGCGCCTGAACGGCAACAACCACCTCATCCGCATCGACCTCGCGACGGGCGCGACCACCGACCTCGGCCCCCGCGGCGCGTTCGGCCTTGAGGGCGTGGCCGTGGGCCCGGGCGGGCGTGTGTTCGGCGTCACGGCCGGGGGCGGGTTCTCTTCCCGGCTGTGGGATATCACCGACGCCCCGGGGACCCCCTTCGGTCCTTGGGCCAACCCGCAGATTTTCGGCGCGCACGTGGGACTCGCGTACAACCCCGTGAACGGCTTTCTCTACGCGCTCGGCGGGACGGGCGGCGGCGTCTCCACCCTCGTCAAGACAGCCCACCTCTATCGGCACAACCCGCCCAACTGGACTCCCGTCTGGGTCTCATCCTTCGCCACTGCCGTCGGCTGGTACGCGGATTCGCTGGCGATCAATGCGCAGGGCGAGGCCTACGCCGCGGACTTCTCGTTCGATGGCGTCCTCTACCGTGTGAACCTCGCGAACGGGGTCCGCACCCTCGTGGGCAGCCTGGGGCTGCCCGAGATGCCCAAGCTCTCCGGCATGGATTTCGACGAGTGCGGCACCCTCTGGGCGCTCGCGGGGTTCGGCGAGATCTACCGGATCAACACGGTTACCGGCGCGGCCACGCGGACCGGCACGCTCGACATCCCGGGCCTGTTCTGCGCGGGGCTCGCGGTGGACGCGCAGTCGGGCTGCGGCTGCTACGCCGACTGCAACGCCGACGGGCAGCTGTCCGTCGCCGACTTCGGGTGCTTCCAGGGCAAGTACGTGCTGGGCGACCTGTACGCCGATTGCACCGGAGACGGGAATCTCACGGTGGCCGACTTCGGGTGCTTTCAGGGGAAGTACGTCGTCGGATGCCCGTAGGGGGATACTCTCGCCGGCGCGTGCGGGGTTGAGTTCAGCGGACCGCACCGTGGCATGAGGCATGACGTGCGCCCGGGCGCGCCGTGGTCACGGTCCCTGTCGCTGGTCCGGCGGTTTGTCACCCAGCGAGTCGGTCGGCGCGGGAACGGGCCCGCCCAGCGTCCGCGTGATGAAGTCGTACTGGAGGCGCTGGTAGTGCCGCCCGCCGATGCCGTGGCGGGCCTCGGGGTAGAGCATCATCTCGAAGGGTTTGTTGGCCCGCTGGAGCGCGTGGATCATCTTGGTGTTGTTGGCCAGGTGGACGTTGTCGTCCATCATGCCGTGGGTGAGCAGAAGGCGCCCGTGGAGCTTCGCGGCGGCTTTGACGGGCGACGTGGCGTCGTAGCCGTCCGGGTTTTCCTGCGGCGTGAGCATGAAGCGCTCGGTGTAGATAGTGTCGTAGTCGCGCCAGTCGGTGACCGGGGCGCCGGCGATGCCCGCGGCGAAGAGGGTGCTGTGGGTGAGGGCGAAGGCGGTCATAAACCCGCCGTAGCTGTGCCCGGCGATGCCGACGCGCGAGGCGTCGATATACGGGCGCTCGCTGAGCCACTTGATGGCGGTCTCGATGTCGGCGAGTTCCGGCACGCCGAGCTGCTTGTACGCGGTCCACGCGGAGACGGCGCCGCGCCCGCTGGCGGAGCGCGGGTCGGAGCGGAAGACGACGTAGCCGGACTGGGCGAGCATCTGGTCCCAGGTCCGCCCGCCCTGCCAGGCGTCGCTGACGGTGGGGGAGTGCGGGCCGGCGTAGGTCTGGAACCAGACCGAGTGCTTCTTCGCCGGGTCGAGGTTGGGCGGAAGGTGGATGTGCCCTTCGAGCTCGAACCCGTCGGGTGTGTTGAAGCGGACGAGTTCGGGGGTGACGAGGACGTAGTCGTCGAGAGCGCGGACGGGGTTGGTGTCGAGCGTGCGCACGGGCGAGCCGTCGGCGGCGTCGCGCAGGACCACCCTCGTGGGCGTGTCGATGGTGGACCATGAATCGACGAGGAGCTTGCCGGCGGGGCTGAGGCTGACCTGGTGCGAGCCGCGGTCCTGCGTGAGCCGCGTGAGCCCCGAGCCGTCGAGGTTCACTCGGTAGGTGTTGGAGGCGATGTGGCTGTCCTTCGTGCCGGCGAAGAAGATGACGCCGGGGTCCTCCAGGAACTTGGAGATTGACCGGACTTCCCACTCGCCGTCGGTGACTTGCTTCCTCAGCGTGCCGTCATTCGCATAGTGGAAGACGTGCTTCCAGCCGGTGCGCTCGCTGAGCAGGAGGAAGGAGCCGTCGTTGAGGAAGGTGGGGCCGGGCGGGGCGTCCACCCACGCCTGAGTCGTCTCGCGGAAGAGTTTCTTCGCCGGGCCGCCCTCGGGGGCGAAGGACAGGAAGTCGAGCCACGATTGCGTGCGGTTCTGCACGAAGGCGTAGAAGGACGAGGAATCGGGCCACCAGCCGATGCCCGTAACGAGCATCGACTCGGCGTCGTACGCGGAGAGGTCGGCGGCGCGCGGCTCACCGCCCGCGACGCTCACGACGTGGAGGCTGGCGCGCGGGTTGGGCTCGCCGGGGCGGGGGAATGGGGTGGTTTCGATCGCCTGGTCGCCGGGGACGTTGTTCACGATCGTGAACGGCTTCTCGGGCGTGCTGTCCACGCGGAGGTACGCGAGGCGCTGCGAGTCGGGGCTCCACCAGTAGACGCGCCAGTTGCGGTTGAAGACTTCCTCGAAGTAGACCCAGTCGGCCTTGGCGTTGCGGACCAGGTCCGTGCCGCCGGTGGTCAGGGCGCGCTCGGTGGCCGTGTCCACGTCGACGACCCAGAGGTCGTTCTCGCGGACGAAGGCGACGAACCGGCCGTCGGGGCTCATGGTCGCGAGCTCTTCGCGCTGCGGCGAACTGGTGAGACGGGCGGCCGCGGCGCCGTCGTAGCGCGCGTAGTACAGGTCGTTCTCGTGATCGAAGAAGAACCCCGCGCGTTCCGTCTCGCCGGAGGGCGGTTGCCCGAAGCGGCCGGCGAACTCGCGGGCACGCCGCTCACCGATGGTCGGCAGCTTCGCCAGCGCGTCGGCGATCTTCGCCGTGTCCGCGGGCTCGATCGGCTCGGACTTGCCCGTGCGGGCGTGGACCTTCCAGGACTTGCCGGCCTTGCTCTGGACGAAGTGGTCGTCGTCGATCCAGCGGTCGGCCCGCGTCGGCGAACCGTTGAAGTTGGGGGCGTTGTCGGACTCGTAAAGTAGCGCAAAGGTCAGGGGCTTCCTCTCGGCGGGGCGATCCTCCGGCAGGGCGCGGGCCGGGAGTGTGAGCATCGGCGCGGATACGGGCAGGCGCAGGACCGGGAAGTCCGAGCCCGGGTCGAGGGCGGCGTCGAAGAGGTTCCAGGTGGTGAGGCCGTCCTCGGCCTCGGGCTCGAGGAGGAGGACCGCGAGGGTGCCGAGTCGCTGGTCGGTGCGGACGACGAACGAACCGGGCGGGATGCGGCGCGTTTCGGTCCGCGGGGTCGCGTCCACCGTGACGGTGTCGTGCTTCTGGAACGAGCGCACGGCCTTCGTCACCGTGTCCACGGCGTAGACCTCGACGTCCAGGTCCAGCTCTTCGCGGAGCTCTTCGACGGTGAGGCCGTGGCGCTGGAGGGTCTGGACGGCGGGCTCGAACGCGTCGCCGGGCGGGAGGATGTAGGCGGCGGGGCGGGCGACGGAGAGCGCGGGCTCGAACTTCGCCCAGTGCTCGACCTCGTAGTCCTTCGGTTCGTCGGTGGGGCGTGTGCGGCCGTCGCGTTGCTCCTCGACCCAGCCCTTGACGGTGACTTTGCCGTCGAACGGCGCGACGCGGGTGCGGATGGCGACCTGCGGCGGCGCGGGCGG
The DNA here is from genome assembly GCA_046153875.1 of Phycisphaerales bacterium. Classification (GTDB taxonomy): domain Bacteria; phylum Planctomycetota; class Phycisphaerae; order Phycisphaerales; family UBA1924; genus JBJXFE01. The sequence goes on along the minus strand of JBJXFE010000058.1, from coordinate 7,991 downwards.
AGTCGGGGGCGGGGGTGGTTCGCTCGCGGGTTGATCGGTTTGCGTCGGCGGTGTCGGCAGCGTCGGCGGTGCCGCGGCCTCGGTCGGTCGATCCGGGCGTCCGCGTCGGCGACCCTCGCGCGCGCCGCCGGGGCGTCCGCGGGATTCGTCGCTCTTCGGTGACTGGGCGGCATCCGCCTCGCGGATGAGCCTGGCGATGTCCTCGTGGTTCGCCGCGGCGAAGTCCAGGCACGCGCCGACGTAGTCGCGCTGGGCGATCACGCGGTCTTTGTAGGGGGCGTAGGAGTACGACTCGGTGAGGATAGACAGGCGGTTGCGCAGGCCGGCGTAGTTGATGCCGTAGCGCGGCTCGGCCGGGTAGTCCTCCCAGCGGGTGCGGTCGCGGTTGAAGTTGCCGTAGTACCAGGTGTCGAGGTTGGCGCGTTCCTTGACGAGCCCGGCGATCCCCGGCAGGAGCGTGTCGCGGGTGTAGGCGACGAGCTTCGCGTCTCCCGCGGGGTGCTTGGCGCCGCTGTAGGTCATCGTGTAGCGGTGGTAGGAGCCGTTGGTCGTGTGGGTGTCGATGATGATCGCGGGGTCCCAGCGGTTCATGAACTTCACCAGGGCCCGGGTCTCGGGGGCTTCGAGCTTCACGAAGTCGCGGTTGAGGTCGAGGCCGTCGGCGTTCTCGCGGACGCCCTGGCCGTCCTCCGGGCCGACCTGTCCGGGGCGGGTGTCCTTGGCGAAGCGTTCGTTGCCGTCGGCGTTGTAGATGGGGACGAAGCAGAGGATGAGGTGATCGAGAAGAGACGGAGAGACGGAGAGACGGAGAGACGGAGCGGGTCCGCCCTCCACCCGAACCTCGGGCGCGACTCCGCCGGGCGCGTCGCCTCCCGAGTTCGGTCCTTTGTCTCTTCGTCTCTGTGTCTCTTCGTCTCTCCCGATCGCGGCGTCGCGCATGATCGCCAGCAGCGCCTCTTTGCCGTCCACCTCGCCCGCGTGGATGTTGCCGAACATGAGGACGACGAGTTTCTTGCCGTCCGCGGCGGCCTTCGCGGCTTCCTCGGGCGTGGCAACGGGGGGGTCGGCGACGATGACGAGGGGGATGTCGCGCCCCTCGCGGGTCTTGCCGATGTCGGCGAGCTTGACGCGCGGCGATCGCTCGGCGAGGTCTTTGATGTAGGCCGTCACGTCCTCGTAGCGGCTCGTGGACTTGTAGTCGCTCGCTTCCGCGACGGTGCGCAGGGGCTGGCGTTCCGGCTGCAACAGCCCGGCCTCGGGGGCGGCGGGCAGAGCGCAGGCGGCAAGGGCTACGGCGGACGCAAACAGGGCGTTCATGGGCAGACTCCATGCGGGGACCGGCATCGCCGCATGGTACAGCACGGCGGAACGGGTATTCTGGGCGTCGGAGGCCGCCATGCACACCCGACGCGCGTTCCTGGGTTCGATCGTCTATCCCGCGGCCGCGGCCTACGCGGTGCCCCGGGCCGCGTTCGGCGCGGTGGGGAGGTTGGGCGAGGTGCTCACGGGCGTGAGCGGGACGCCCGAGCAGGTGGCGCGGGACGAGGACTACTGGGCCCCGATCGTCCGGTCGTTCACGATCGACGGGAGCGTGGTGAACCTGAACAACGGGGGGGTGTCGCCGTCGCCCGCGGTGGTCCAGGAGGCGATGAAGCGGCACCTGGACTTCTCGAACTCCACGCCGCCGCCGGTGGCGTTGTGGCGGGTACTGGAGCCGCAGAAGGAGGGAGTGCGTCAGCGGCTGGCGCGGCAGTGGGGCGTGGACCCGGAAGAGATCGCGATCACGCGCAACGCCTCGGAGTCGCTGCAGATCTGCCAGCTCGGGATCGACCTGAAGGCGGGCGACGAGGTGCTCGCGTGTTCGCAGGACTACCCGCGGATGCTGACCGCGTTCCGCCAGCGGGCCCGGCGCGAGGGGATCGTGCTGAAGCTGATAAAGGTCCCGATCCCGGCGGAAGACGACGCGGCGATCCTGGAGCTGTACCGGGCGGCGATCACGGCGCGGACGAGGTTGATCCTCGTGAGCCACATGGTCAACATCACCGGGCAGATCATGCCCGTGCGCGAGATCGTGAAACTGGCGCGCGGGGCGGGCCCGGGCGGAGCCGACATCCCGGTGATCGTGGACGGGGCGCACGCGCTGGCGCACATGGATTTCAAGCTGTCGGACCTCGGCTGCGACTACTACGGTGTGTCGCTGCACAAGTGGCTGTTCGCGCCCCACGGCACGGGGCTGCTCTATGTCCGGCGGGAGCGGATCAAGGGGCTCTGGCCGCTGATGGCGGCGGACGAGAAGCAGGACGCCGACATCCGCAAGTTCGAGGAGATCGGCACGCACCCGGCGGCGAACTTCCTGGCGATCGGCGACGCGCTGACGTTCAACCAGACGATCGGGCTGGACCGCAAGGAGGCGCGGCTGCGCCACCTGCGGGACCTGTGGGCGAAGCGGTTGCTCTCGCACCCGAGCGGGCGCGTGCGGCTGCACACGAGCCTTGACCCGCGGTTCTCGTGCGGGATCGCGACGTTCCGGGTCGAGGGGCTCGACGGGGTGAAGCTGTCCGGGTGGCTGTGGGACAAGCACCACGTCCTGACCGTGGCGATCAACCACGAGGAGTTTGCGGGGGTGCGCGTGACGCCGAGCGTCTACACGACGCCGGAGCAGCTTGATCGCTTCTGCGCGTGTGTGGAGACGGCGATCGAGAAGGGCGTCCCGGAGTAGCGCGGGACGATGGGCCTACGCCGCGTGCGGGGCGAGCGGCATCCTCGGCAGCGAGCGCGGGCACGGGTCGAGCTCCTCGCCGCGGAAGGCGAAGGGGTCGTCGGGCACGAGCGTCGGACCGTGGGTTCCGTTCGCGTGCAGGCCGGCGGCGTGCAGGCCCGGCGTGGGCGTCGCGGCCATCGGCGCGGCCATCGGCGCGGATGGTTCGGCGGCGGGCGTCAGCGCCCGGGCGGGGGTGACGGCGTCGTCGAGCAGGGCGTGGACGACGCTGAAATCGGCGGTGAGCATCGCGTGTCGGGCGACGGTGGGGGTGACGCCGAACTCGCGGCGGAAGGCGTCGGTGAAGTGGCTGTGCGACGAGTACCCGAGCCAGTCCGCCAGGTCGGCGAGGGTGCGGTCGGGGTCGGTCAGCCGGTCGAGCGCGACGCGCAGGCGGATGCGGTTGAGGTAGCGGTGGATGGAGAGGCCGGTGTACCGCTTGAAGAGGCGGCAGAGGTGGAACTGCGAGCATCCGACGGCGTCGGCGAGCTCGCCGAGGCCGGGCCCTTCGCGGTAGCGTTCGGCGAGCATGCGCTTGGCGTGGTCGACCCACTGGGAGTGGTTGCGCAGGCTCTCGGGGGCGGTGCGGACGCGGCGGACCACGCGCGTGCGGTGGGATTCGTGGAGGACGCGGGTGATGACGGCGAGGATCGCGTGCTCGGCCTCGGCGGCGTTGGCCAGCGGGGCGCGTTCGAGGCGTGCCACGAGGATGCGCTGGGCCAGGCACGTTCTCGGTTCGCTCGCGTGGGCGCCGACAGCGAAGAGCCCCGCGCGGTCCGCGGAGGCGGCCTCGAGGGCCGGCATGCACGCGGCCAGCACGTCCGCACGGATGGTGACCACGTCGCAGTCGTCGCCGCCGCCCCCGGGGTGGCTGGAGCGGTAGGGCTCGTCGGGGTTGAAGAAGATGACGTGGTTGGGGTCGCCGACGTCGGCGGCCGCCCCGCGGTGGCGGACGAACACGCCGGATCGCGGGAAGACGATCGTGTGGGCGGCGAGCATGCGCTCGGCGAGGGCCCCGGGGTGGGCGGGCCGACAGCGGGCGTCGGTGACCCACACCCGATCGGTGCGGAAACGAACTCGCAACGTCATTCTGTCCACGGTGAAATCGCAGGCCATCTCGTCGTCCTGCCGCCCGACCGGCCCGTGCCGATCCCGCATCCCTGCCGGCGCTCCGCGTCCTCCGGCCCAGCGACTCGGCGGTCTATGGCTCCGCGCACCCTCTGTTACGGATTGCGTGCTCTCGGGTTGCAGAGATTCCGCGTGGTTCACGCGATGTTCATGCGCGCCCGCCGCGGGCAGGTTTTTGACAGCCCGCGAACGGCTCCGCGGCGCTGGTCACTGAGGGGGCGCGCCGCCGTCAAGACGCATCTGGAAGAGCTGTAGCCGCGAGCGGTCCTGCGGGTCGGGCCCGAAGAGCAGCAGGGGGCGCTGCGGGTCGCCGGTGAGTCGCGGGACGTACGGGGAGGCCAGCACCCGGGCGTCGGGCGGGCGCGGGCGGAGCGACCCGCGCTCCTCCGGCGTGGGGGTCGGCGTGAAAACCAGTCCCTGCGGCGCGGTGCAGAAAAAACCTTCGCGCCCCGCGCGGGGCCAGTGGGCCGCGGCGATGGAGCCCGGGGCCAGGGCGACGAACGAGCCCGAGGCTTCGTCGAAGACGGCCATGCGGCCGATCCGGGGGTGATAGAGGACCACCGGGGCGCGCGGGTCGCGCAGGGTGTCGCCCGGCCATGGGAGCTGGGCCGGGGCGGCGACCTGGTAGGCGAGGGCGGCGTCGCCCCGGGACGCCAGGCGCGAACGTGCGCCCGCGGGCACGAGGACGCGACGCCCGCCACCCGGCGGGTCCTCGACGATGCGGAGCGTTTCGAGCTCGAGCCCTTGCGGCGAGAACACGAGCGCGTGGGCGGTGCGCGGGTCGCCGGCGACGAGCGGCATGGCGTACGAGCCGGCGGGGTCGGAGAGTTCGGCCTCGTGGCCGTCGGCCGATCGAAGCACGAGCGCGGCGCGGTCGCCGGCGGGCGATCGGCGGGTGAAGAGCGCGTCGCCGTCGCGTGTGAGGGCGGCGTGGGCGTTGACGGCCGTGCCCTGCACAAGCCACTCGACGCCGCCGCCGAGCCAGCCCACGCGGCCGATCCAGCGTGAGCCGTCGTCCCGCGGCGCCTCGACGAGGAACCCGCGGTCGTCGCACGCGCGGCCCAGCACGAGGCCGCGCGGGAGCGGCTCGGGCAACTCGACGCGGGCCGGTGGACGTGCGGCCATGTCGTAGACGCCCAGGCGGGTGGCGGTCGGGGGCGTGGCGGCGAACTCGGCGAGGAGTGTGGACCAGGTCGGCGGCGCGCCGTCCTGCACGGCGAGGTATCGTCCGCCGGGTGAGACCAGAGGCAGGACCTGTCCGTCGTAGGGGAGTGCGCCGAGCGGGATCACCTCGGTCCGCACGTGGAATGTCGTCGTGCTTCCGGCCGGGCTCGCGACGGGGCCGGAGGTCCAACCGTCGGCGCGCGTGAGCCCGGGCGTGATCCTGGGTTTGTCACGGACGCAGCCGGCGCCGGCGAGGAGGAGCACGGTCAGCGCGAGGCGCGTCGGCGTGAGCGTGCCCGGACGCGCCGCCGATCCTGACTTCGGGCGTGCCGTGTCCATCTGCGTTCTCGGCGGGCGGCGCGGTGGAAGCGGGGGCGTCAGCCCTGGACGGGCGGAGGATTGTCGGCCGCGGGCTGGCCCGGCGGCACGAGCGGGATCTGGTCCTCGGCCTTGAGTTCCCTGCGGCGGTCGTCGAGGCGCCGGCGGTACGGCTCGCTCAGTTCGCCGGCTTCTTCGGCGTTGTCCACGACGATGGGGGTGATGAACGCCATGACCTCGACGCTGGCCTTGCCCTTCTCGATCGACCGGAAGAGCGCCCCGATGATCGGGATGTCGCCGAGCAGCGGGATCTTACGGACGGTGTCGGTGTCCTCGACGCGGCGGATGCCGGAGATGACGACGGTCTGCCCGCTCTTGATGATGAGCTGGGTGGTGGTTTCGCGGCGGTCGACGATCGCGCCGCCGAAGAGCGTCTGCCCGGGGACGACGGCGGAGAGCTCCAGGTTGACGCGCAGGTCGACTTCGTGGCGGGGCGTGACGCGCGGGCGGACGCGCAGGGCGATGCCGACGGCGCGGTAGTCGAAGGACTGGAGGAGGTTGCCGTTGTTGTTGGGCTGGCTCTCGGTGATGAAGGGGATGTCCTGGCCGCTGAAGAACTCGGCCTCCTGGTTGTCGCCGGTGAAGACGCGCGGCTCGCTGAGGATGCTGACCTTGGACTTCTGGGCGAGGGCCTGGAGGAGGAGGTTCACGTCCATGTCGGCGTTGAGCACGGAGGTGTCGAAGAGCGAGTCGAGGAAGTCGTTCTTGGTCCCGGTCGACGTGGTGCCGACGCCGATGGCGTTGTCGCCGTTGAGCGTCGTGATCGCCTGGCTGGACCAGCGCAGCCCCAGGGCGGTCGCGTCGTCCGACGACATTTCGAGGACGATCGCGGCGATCAGCACCTGGCGGCCGGGCTTGTCCAGCTCCGTGACGAGTTGCACGATCGAGTGCTTGTACTCCTGGGGCGCGAGGACCATGAGCGCGTTCTGACGCCACACCGGGACGATGCGGATCTGACCGACGAGGTTGGAGGCGTTGGCGCGGTCGGTGGGCGGGCGCGAGCGCTGCCACCAGAACGCGATGGTGTCGGCGGAGGCGGTCTCGGTCTGCTGGCCCGTCTCATCCTGCGTCGCCGCGTCCTGGGCGAATGGGCTGGTGGTGGACGAGCTCTCGGAGAGGCCCGAGGCCGAGCGGCGGATCTGGGCGAGGGTGCCGTCCTGGGCGAGGAGCGTGTTGATCTGCTCGGCGAGGTCCTCGGCGGAGGCGTGCTTGAGCTCGACGATGGCGGGCAGGCCGACGGACTGCGGCTGGTCGAGGTCCTGGATGATCTTGTCGATGACGGCCAGGTTGTCCGGGCTCTTGGCGACGACGACCAGCCGTCCGGACTCCGGGAGCGCCTCGAAGGAGAACTGTCCGGCGAGGCGTCCGACGCCCTGCGAGGTGCCGCTCGAGCCGCCGGCCTGCTGGGCGCCCGGCTGGCCGGTGCGTGCGGCGCCGGCGCCCGCGGTCGGCGTGCCCTGGCCGAAGAGGCCCTCGAGGAGGTCGCGGACCTTCACGGGGTCGCTGTTCTTGAGGTCGTAGATCTTGGGGACGACGGCCTCGTCGGGGAGCGGCTTGTCCCAGTAGTCGTTGATCTGGCGTTTGACCTGGGCGAGGATCGCCGGGTCCGCGACCACCGTCACCGAGTTCTGCTGGGTGTTCGCGGAGACGCGGATCTCGCCGGAGGCGGCGGCCTGCTGCTGCCCCTGCTGACCGGGCATCTGGAAGAACTGCCCGCGGTTCTGGTTCTGGTTCTGGTTGCGCTGCTGGTTGGCGCGGGTGCCGCCCTCGTCGGAGAAAAGCTCTTCGATGTTGGTCTTGATCTGCTGCGCGTCGGCGAATCGCAGGCGGAAGGTCTCGGTGAGCATCGCGCCGGAGGGCGGCTGGTCGAGCGAGCCCACGAGCCGCTCGATGCGCTGCAGGAGCGAGATGTTGCCCATGATCGCGAACTGGTTCGACTCGGTGTCGATGGTGACCTTCGCGTACTCGGGCAGCGAGTCCTTGATCGCGTCTTTGTACTTCTCCGCGGTGGAGTTCTTCAGGCGGTAGACCTTCTGGGCGATCGTGCCGAAGTCGGTGCGGCCGAGGACGGACTCCTCCGGGCCGAAGACGGGGACGTCCTGGCGGACGATCTCGGCGATGTCGCGGAGGGTGATGGTGGTCGAGGTCTCGACGACGGCGATGCCGTTCTGCTGGAGCGCGAGGAGCACCATGTCGAGGGCCTGGGCCCGCGGGATCTTGCGGTCGTTCACCACCGTGATGCGGCGTGAGAGGATGTCCTGCTGCGGCATGACGACCTTGCCCGTGGACTCGACGATGAAGGGCAGGAGCTGCTCGACGGTGACCTGCTTGAAGGCCAGGTCGGTGGGCTCGCCGTTGAGGACCTTGCGGCCGTTGGCGTCGACCTGGGGCGCCGGCGCCGGCGCGGGCGGGGGGGGGGCGACCTGGCGGGCCTGCGCGTGCCCGCACGCGAGGAGGAGCGCGGCGAGTGCGAGGCGCGGGGCCGAACGCGTGGCGCGACGCGACGCGCGGCGGTGATGGCGGTCTGTACACGTCATGGTCGTTTCTCGATTGTGGTGGGTCA
>JBJXFE010000056.1:0-73085 GCA_046153875.1 Phycisphaerales bacterium | reverse complement strand
GATGACGGGCTCCTCACGCCGCAGCCGCAAGAGCAAGTCGCGCGATAAGCACAAGAGCAGCTTCCGGCAGGACCGCAAGGACGGGGGGAAGCGGTAGGGGAGACCCTGCCACGATCCCGGTCCTCCGCGATAGGTGCCGAATCACGTGGAGTCTGTAACCTCATCCACCGATCGTCCCGAGCGGCGATCGGTGGCACACCGTTCCGCCTGATCCGTGCCGATCCGTGCCATCCGTGGCCGGGCCTCAAAGCCGCTCCCACGGAAACCCGTGCGGGATCAGGTCCGGCCGATCGTTCAGCCAGCCGGTGAGCCACTCGAGCGCGTCGATCAGGCGCGGGCCGGGGCGGTTGAACATCTGCGAGCCGTCCACGAGCGCGATGCGGCCGGTGGGGGGGCGAGCGGCGGGGAGGTCGCGGAACCAGGGTTGGCGGGCAAGCGACTCCGCGAGCGGGCGGACATCCGCCAGCACGATCCCGCACGGGCAGATGACGAGGAACTCGGGGCGCGACGCCACCAGCGCCTCGGGAGTGACGCGGACCGAGGGGCCTGCGCGCCGCGAGGCCTGCATGGGGCCGCGTGCCGCGCCCGCGTCCTCGGCGGCGACGGTCGGGTTCAGCGGGCTGCGTCCGCCCGCTCGCTCGATGAGCTGCGGCGTCCAGTGCCCGCCGATGAACATCGGGTCGGTCCACTCGAGGAACGCGACGCTCGGGCCGTCCGTGAACGGGTTGACGTGGTCCATCGCGCGGTGCATCCGCCCGCGGAGCGCGACGACCGCGGCACGGGCGCGATCCGCCAGGTCCACGGCCTCGCCCACGCGGAGGATGTCGTCGAATACGCCCTCGACGGTCTGCGGATCGAGGCTGATGATGCGCGGCGGGATCGGCAGCGCGCCCGCGATCGCGCGCACACTCGCGGCATCGATCGAGCAGACGCGGCAGAGGTCCTGCGTCAGGATCACGTCGGGGCGCAGGGCGGCGAGCGCGTCGGCGTCGAGCGTGTAGAGCGGGAGCCCGGCGGCCACGGACTCGCGGACGTGCGAGTCGATCGCGGCCGGGTCGCGTCCCGGCGGCGTGGTCTGGCCGGTGAGCGCCGGGACGGGTGCGCGTGCCGCGTCCGCATTCCCCCCCGCGCCGCCGCCGACGAGGTCGCCCGGGAAGTCGCACTCGTGGCTGCGGCCCACCAGCATGTCGCGCCCGCCGATGAGGCAGAGGATCTCGGTCGCGGAGGGCACGAGGCTGACGACGCGCATGCGCGGTGAGGATAGAGGCGGCCGACCCCGTTGGGGTCGCGGCGGTGCGCGTGTCGGGGGAGCGAGTCGGCCGTACCGGAAGTTTCGCTTCGCTCAACCTCCGGCCATTGACGATCAGGCCTTCGGCCCGGGCTTGCTTTCCTCGGCGGGCGCTGCAAGATCGGGGATGAACTCCACGCGCCACGGCGGTGTTGTTGCTGTTGGGTTTGTGTCCGCGGTCGCGGCCATGCTGTCGGCCGCCGCGCCCGCGCTCGCGCAATGGTCCACCAATCCCGGCGTCAACCTGCCGCTGGCGAACCTGCCGGGCGAGCAGGTGCAGCCGAAGGTGCGGCCCAGGACCGACGGCGGCGTCTACGTCTCGTGGTTCGACAACGCCACGGGGGGCTACGACGTTCGGCTCCAGCGGCTCAACGCCGCGGGTGTCGAGCAATGGGCCCACAACGGGCTGCTGATCGCCGACCGCTCGTTCAGCTCGACTCAGGACTACGGCCTGGCGGTGGACGGGTCGGGGCCGGCGCTGATCTCGTACCGCGACGACCGCGCGACGGGCATCCAGGTCGGCGTGAACCGCGTGGATGCGGCCGGCATGTTGCTGTGGGGGCCGCTCGGCGTGGTGCTGACGAGCACGACGGATTTCATCGCGAGCCCGAAGGTCTGCGGCACGACGGACGGCCTCGCCGTCGTGGGGTGGACGCAGGGGAACAATGGCGTCCTTCAGAAGCTGGATGCGAACGGTCAGCCGCAGTGGGGCGCAGGGGTGACTATCTCACCTGCGGCGGGGACGTACACCGTGACGGACGTGGTGCCCGGCGAGCTCGGCGGCGTGATCGTCGGGCTCGTGAAAGGGCCGGAGCGGCACCTTCACGCGCAGAAGTACGACGCGAACGGGCAGCCGATGTGGGGTTTGACGCCGCTGGTCATCTTCAGCGGATCGGCGCTCCAGTTCGGCTACTTCCCCGCGCCGATCTCGACCGGCGTCGGCGGCGCCGTCTTCGCGTGGTACGAGACCGGCGGCACGAGGAACGTGTACGCCCAGCACGTCACACCGATCGGCGTGCAGATGTACGGGCCGAACGGGCTGGCCGTCGTGAACAACCAGCAGACGCTGCGGCTCTCGCCCGGGTTCGCGTACGACTCGGTGACGGGAGACCTCTACGTGTTCTGGACCGACACGAACCAGGCGCAGTCGCTGTGGGGGCTGTCGGGGCAGAAGATCAGCTTCACCGGCGTGCGGGTGTGGGGTGATTCGGGCGTGCAGCTCCTGCCCCTGACCGCGAACCAGAACTCGTTCGTCAAGACGGTGGTGCAGGGCGACGGGGCGCTCGTGGCCTGGTTCGAGAAGTCGGGCGCGTCGCGCGTCATGGCGACGCGGGTGAGCGGGGCGACCGGCGCCCCGACGTGGGCCGTGTCGCCGCGCGATGTCTGCTCGGTGGTGAGCGGCAAGTCGCGGCTGGACGCCTGCGTCGGCGGCGGCGTGGCCAAGCTCGTCTGGGGCGACGAGCGGTCCGGCCCGGCGGATGTGTACGCCCAGAACATCCACCCTGGCGGTTGGCTGGGCGCGGCGTGCTTCCCGGATTGCAACGAAGACGGGGTGCTGAGCGTGGCCGACTTCGGCTGCTTCCAGGGGCGGTATGTGCTGGGAAGCCAGGCCGCGGACTGCAACGGGGATGGGCAGCTTTCGGTGGGCGACTTCGGATGCTTCCAGGGGAAGTTCGTGGTCGGTTGCCCATGAGGCTCGGCCCGGTCTGGTCCGTCACGCGCCGTCGGGCCACTCGGACGCCGCCGATTAGGTCAATGGTTGGACAAAAAACCGACAGGAGTGAGGACTTGGGGGGGCCCCCCGCCCGGAAGCGCTCGTGGGATTCTGGGGGAATCGGAGGAAACGTCAATCCCGGCTTGACTGACGGGCGGTTTCCAGTACATTCGCTGGTGGAGGGCTCTCTTTCCTCGCCGGGGATTGAAGTCGAGTTCATCCGCGCGTCGTCCGCGTGGAGTGGTAGTTCCGGGGGAGAGTCCGCGCAGTTTCGGGGTTCGATCACAAGGAGTTGGACAATGAGAAGGATGGCGATTGTTGCGGCCGCGGTCGTGGCCGCCGGGTCTGCGGCCAACGCTCAGGTGCTGCACGACAACGGCCCGCTGATCACGCACCCGCTCGGGTCGTGCACGGGGCTTGACGCGAGCGCGCTGCAGAACACGTCGCAGCTGCTGAACGTGTACGGATTCGGCTGGACCGTGGCGCTGCGCCTGGCCGACGATTTCGTGGTTCCCGCCGGCGAGGAGTGGGACCTGACGGGCTTCGAGTTCTTCGCGTACCTGACCAACTCAGCCGTGCCGTCCTATACCACGGCGACGATCGAGATCTGGAACGGGCGCCCGGGCGATCCGGGTTCGGCCATCATCGCCGGTGACGCCGTGACCAACCGGATCACCAGCGCCACGACCTTCACGTCCATCTATCGCCCCCTCGAGGCGACGGTGGCGACGGAGTGCATCCGGCGCGTTCAGCGCATCCAGTGCAGCCTGGCGACGACGCTGACCGCGGGCACGTACTGGATCTCGATCAACGGCGGGCCGGCCGGCTTCATGCCCCCGGTGACGATCCTCGGTGCGAACCAGAAGCCCGGCTCCAACGCCCGCCAGTTCAACGGTGCCTGGGTTGACCTGCTCGACAACGGCCTTGCCGCCACGATCCAGGACATCCCCTTCCTCGTCCTGGGCACCAAGGGCGGCAACTGCTACGCGGACTGCAACCTGAGCGGCACCCTCACCGTCGCCGACTTCGGCTGCTTCCAGGGCAAGTACGTCCTGGGCGACATGTACGCCGACTGCAACGCCAGCGGCACGCTGACCGTCGCCGACTTCGGCTGCTTCCAGGGCAAGTACGTCCTGGGCTGCCCGTAATCTCGGCACGGGCTCCGCGCGGAGTCGCCGTGCGGGACGCCTGAGCATCGATTCGCAAGCCCCGGGGCCTTCCCCGGGGCTTTTTTCTTGGGCATCCACCGACGGTTGAGGGTGCGGCCGGGGACCCCCCGCGCTGCCTTGGTCCGCCCCTTGACGCCGTTGAGGAATCGATTAGACTCGCACGCGAGGGATCATCCCTCAGTTGGGGGACGGTCCGCGTCGCACTCCGGTGCGTCGTACGGCGCAGCCGGTGTACAGCGACGGGGCGCGGTCAGCGCACGGACCACGAACCCGGAGAAGGAGTGCAATCATGAAGAGGCAGATCGTGGTGGGCGTGTTCGCGGCGTGCGGCGCCGCGTCCGTGGCGGCGGGACAGGCCGCCGACCTGGCGTGGGGCATTTCTGACCCGAGGGCCCGGGTGTACATACCGGGGCCCGCGCAGCCGCCGGTGAACTGGAATCACAACCCGACGGACGCGGTGCTGTGGGACAACGGCCCCTTCGTCACCGGGCCCGCCGCGGCGGGCGGGTGCGTGGGGAGCCAGAGTCTGCTGCAGAATCCCTCGATGTGCCTGAACACGTTCGGGTACACGGCCAGCGCGGCGTTCAACCTCGCGGACGATTTCACGCTCACGTCCGCCTCGACCGTGTCGTCGATCACGGTCTACGCGTACCAGACAACCGCGACCGCACCGTCCATCACGGGCGGCACGATGCGGATCCACACGTCACAGCCGGTGCTCCCGACGGACCCCGCGATCGCCACGACGTCGACCGTCGCCCCCGTGACGATGTCGGGCGTGTTCCGGCAGTCCGAGATCACCATCCCCTGCACGCGTCAGATCCAGATCGTCAAGTTCACGTTCGCGCCCGCGGTCAACCTGCCCGCGGGGACCTACTGGATCTCGTGGCTGCTCACGGGCAACGCCGCCCTGACCGGGCCGTTTACGCCCCCGGTGTCGATCATCGGGCAGTTCGGAAAGCCCGGAGCGAACGCGCAGCAGAGCAACCCGGGGTTCATCCCGGTCGTTGATGCAGGCGTGCTCGGGTGCATCCCGGCGGCGCCGAATCCGCCGGTCCCGGTTCCGAATCCCCAGGACTTCCCGTTTGTCGTCGAGGGCTCGGCCGCGTGCTACCCGGACTGCAACAACTCCGGTTCGCTCACCGTCGCCGACTTCGGCTGCTTTCAGGGCAAGTACGTGCTCGGCGACATGTACGCCGACTGCAACGCGAGCGGCACGCTCACCGTCGCCGACTTCGGGTGCTTCCAGGGCAAGTATGTTCTGGGCTGCACCCCGTAAGGTCGTGGATCGAGGGACGAAGGGATCAATCGCCCCGGGGGGAGTACCCGGGGCGTTTTTCTGCGCCCGGAGGCCTTCAACCCGCGAACACGGTGCAGCCTGCGCGGGCGGCGGTGCGAATGGAACCCTGCTCGGGGAGTGGCGGGACGGCGTGCGCGCGGTAGAGTTCCGGTGGAGCACAGTCGGCGTGTCGGTCTAGGGCGTCGCGAAGACGCGGAGCATAACGGATGGCGAACCGCCGCGGATCAGCGCGACGCGAAGCCGCATGGGTCACCGCGATCGTCGGTGCGATGGTGGGCGTGGCGGTCTTCGCCACGGTGCCCACGACGCTCGTCGATTACTTCGGCCCCGGCACGCAGCCGACCGAGATCAACGACTACATGATGGGGGCGGACGAGTGCCGCCTGTGCCACGGCAACTTCGACATTGTCGAGGAGCCGTACCGTCCCTGGGCGGCGACGATGATGGGCCAGGCGGCCCGCGACCCGATCTTCCACGCGGCGCTGGCGATCGCGGAGCAGGACGCGGCGTTCTCGGGCGACCTGTGCCTGCGGTGCCACGCTCCGGCCGGATGGGTCGAGGGGCGCAGCGTGCCGACGAACGGTTCGGCGCTGGTGGGCACGGACCTCGAGGGCGTGACGTGCCACACGTGCCACCGGATGGTGGACCCCGAGTACGTGCCGGGGGTGAGCCCCATCGAGGACCAGGCCATCCTGGCGGGTCTGACGACGGGCGCGCCGCAGAGCGCCCACTCGGGGCACTACGTGATCGACCCGAGTGACCGGCGGCGCGGGCCGTTCAACGTCGCCCCGCTGACGGTCCACCAGTGGATCCAGTCGCCGTTCCACACGAAGTCGCAGATGTGCGCGACGTGCCACGACGTGAGCAACCCGGTGTTCACGCGGCAGGCGAACGGGACGTACGCGTTCAACGAGCTGAACGCGGAGCACCCGACGGACGACAAGTACGACCAGTTCCCCATCGAGCGGACCTTCAGCGAGTGGTCGAAGAGCGCGTTCGCGCAGGGTCCGATCAACATGGGCGGGCTGTTCGGCGGCAACAAGCCCGCGGTCAGCACCTGCCAGGATTGCCACATGCCCGACGCGACAGGCAAAGGTTGCTCCTTCGGGCCGACGCGCAACGACCTGCCGACGCACCACTTCAACGGCGGGAACACGTGGGTGCTCAAGGCGGTGCGGGCGCTCTACCCGGACATCGAGACGCACCTGACCGCGACTACCGTGCAGCAGTCGATCGACCGCGCCAAGGGGATGCTGCAGAACGCCTCGCATCTGAGCCTCACCGAGCCGACCGCGGGGACGCTGAACGTCCGCATCACCAACAACACGGGGCACAAGCTGCCGACGGGGTACCCCGAGGGTCGGCGGATGTGGATCAACGTGAAGTACTTCAACGCGGCCGGCGCGTTGATCGGCGAGCGCGGCGCGTACAACACCGCGACGGCGGCGCTCACCACCGCCGATACGAAGGTCTACGAGGCGAAGCTCGGGCTCGACGCCGCGATGGCGCAGCTCAGCGGCGTGCCCCAAGGCGAGAGCTTCCACTTCGTGCTCAACAACGTCTGGCTCAAGGACAACCGCATCCCGCCGATGGGGTTCACCAACGCGGGGTTCGCCCAGGTGCAGGCCGCCCCGGTCGGGTACGCCTACGCCGACGGGCAGCACTGGGACGACACGCCCTACGCCTCGCCGGCCGGCGCGCGGCGCGCGGACGTGGCGGTCTACTACCAGACCACGGCGAAGGAGTACATCGAGTTCCTCCGCGACGCGAACACGACCAACGCGGCGGGGCAGGTCGCGTACGACCAGTGGGTGCTCCACGGGCGGAGTGAGCCGTCGCTGATGGACCAGGGCACGATCGACCTGTGCTACGCGGACTGCAACCGCGACGGCGTGCTGAGCGTGTCCGACTTCGGATGCTTCCAAGGGAAGTACGTGCTGGGCGACCCGTACGCGGACTGCAACGGGAGCGGGTCGTACACGGTGGCCGACTTCGGGTGCTTCCAGAGCAAGTACGTCATCGGGTGCCCGTAGGAAGGGACGAAGGGACGCCGCAGCAGGACCCGGGGACTGAGTCTCCGGTTTTTTTGTGCCGCTCGGTGTGCGTGGGGGGTGCGGGTGGGTGCGATCAGGCGGCGCCGAGCGAGGCGCGGAGGGCCGCAACGCTCTCGGCGACGAGCCGTGCGGCCTCGATGATCTCGGCCTCGGTCGTGTCCTTCGACAGGCTGAAGCGCAGCGACCCGTGCGCGACCTCGCGCGGCACGCCCATCGCGAGCAGCACGGGCGAGGGGTCGAGCGATCCCGACGAGCACGCGGCCCCGGCCGAGGCGTTGACGCCGCGCTCGCTGAGCATGAGCAGGAGGGCCTCCGCCTCGAGCCGCGGGAACCCGATGTTGGTCGTGTTCCAGAGGCGGCGTGCGGGGTCGCGCGGGCCGTTGACCAACGCGTCGGGGACGGCGGCGAGCACGAGCGATTCGAAGCGGTCGCGCAGACCCGCGAGGCGGCGGCGCTCCCCGGGCCGGGCGAGCCACTCGCGGGCTTCGCGGCAGGCGACACCCGCGCCGAGGATGCCCGGGACGTTCTCGGTGCCGCCGCGTCGCCCGAGTTCCTGGGTGCCGTGGATTGTCGGGCGCAGGCCGAGGCCGCGCCGGGCCCAGAGCACGCCGATGCCCTTGGGTCCGTGGAACTTGTGGGGTGAGAACGTAAGGATGTCGCACGGGAGCGGGGGATGAGACGGCTTCGTCTCTTCGTCTCTTGATCTCTTTGTCTCTTCCTTCCCGATCCACTGCGTCCCGTCGCAGTGGAAGACGACGCCGCATCCGCGGCAGGTCTCGCCGATCGCGTCCACGGGCTGGACGGCCCCCGTCTCGTTGTTGGCCCACTGGATCGTGCAGAGGGCCGCGCCCGCCAGCAGCGGAGCAAGCGCCGACGAGTCCACGATGCCCTCCCGATCGATCGGCGCCCGACGGACCTGCGCCGCGCCGCACTTCTCCAGATCTTCGAGCAGATCGCGGACCGCGGAGTGCTCGACGCGGGTCGAGACGATGACCGGTGGAGTCGGCTTCGACGATGTTCCGCTCCTTTCTCCCCCGGGGGCGATCTGCGCGGCGCGCGCCCCGACGACCCCGCGGATCGCCAGGTCGATCGCCTCGGTGCCGCCGGAGGTGAAGACGATCTCGCGGGCGCTGACGCCGATGAGCGCCGCGGCCTCCTTGCGGGCGAGCTCGACCTGGTGCCGGGCCGCCTGCCCCGCGCGGTGAACGCTCGACGGATTGTGCCAGAACTCAGCAAGCGCTCGGGTGACGGCCTGGATCACGGCCGGGCTCGGCCTCGTCGTCGCGTTGTGGTCCAGGTCGATCACGGCGGGGGCCCTTAGTCCGCGCGCGACCCGTCGCCGCCCTTGCTTTCGCTGCTTCGGCCCTCGCCGCGCCCGACGAGCATCCGCCCGATCACGTGCTGGACGTGCGTCCCCTGCGCATCCACGCCGTGCCCGGAGACGCCCATCGCCGAGAGCACGCCGTAGCCCAGCCCGACGTCGATGAGCAGCCACGCGATGATCTCGGCGGAGAATCGGCTGGCGACCTTGTGCTCCTCCTGCGCGCCGACAAGCTCCTCGGTGAGGAACGCATGGAGGCTCTTGATGTGGGCCCGCAGGGCTGCGTGGATGACCGGATCGTCCACTTCGGTGATGGCCTGGAGGATGACGCGGTACGCGGACTTGCCCTTCTCGCGGACCATCGGGTTGTCGCCGATGAGGCGGCGGAGACGCTCGGCCGGGTCCTTCGCGTCGGCCAGGTGCTGCTCCCAGAGCGTGATCGTCTCGCGCCCGGTGCGGTCGATCAGGGCCGCGAAGAGGTCGCGCTTGGATTCGAAATGGCGGTAGATGATCGGCTCGGTGACGCCGGCTGCCTTGGCGAGCTGGGCGGTGGTCGCCCGGGCGTAGCCCATCTTGGAGAAGAGGTCCGCGGCGCAGTCGAGGAGCTGCTCGCGGCGCTGCGACGCGGGGAGGCGGGTCATCGCGGGCCCCGATCGGGAGGTGGCGCGCTCGCCGGCGAGTCCTGTGTGGGAGGACCGTTCGCGGCCGGGTCGCCCTCGAACTCGCGGACGACGACGGCCTTGGCGGGCGGCTCCTTGCGCTGCGACGGTCGCAGGCCCTGCCCCGTGGACCGGGCCGCCCCGGGGAAGAACTTGTCCGCGAGCGACCACCAGAGTAGCGCGACCGCGGCCCCCCCGATCAGGACCGCACCCATGGCGATGAAGAGGATCAGCGTGCGGGACATCGGTCGAATCGTAGACGGCGGGGTGGCAGCATCCCTTGGACCGCCGCCCGAGGGAACAGCCAGCTCCTAGAGCTCCACCATCGCCATATCCGCCTCGCGCGGGGCCTCGGCCGGGGGGAGCGTCACGTCGGTGGTGAAGGCCGCGAGCGCAGGTGAGGCCGCCGCCATGCGGCGGCGAATCGCGGGGGCGTCGAAGAGTTCGCCGCGGGGGGCGGTGACCTCCATGCCGTCGGGCAGGCGGCCGGGGGCCGCGGGTGTGAGGATGCGCTGCGGCGCGGGGGCGGGAGCGGGTGAGCCCGCGACGACGGAGATCAGGTCGAGGGCGATCTGCCCCTCGGTCTTGGCCATCTCGATCACGGGGATCGCCTGCTCGAACGCCTGGAGCATGCCGCGGGCGTTCTGGAAGGTGCCGGACTTCTCGACCCAGGTCGCGCCGGGGAGGACCACGTCGGCCGCGTCGGTGAGGCGCGACGAGAGCGTGTCGATGAGAGTCACGAACAGGCCCGTGCCCTGTGCTTTGTGCCCTGTGCCCCTGGGCTTTTCCAGCGCCGCCATCAGTTCATCGGTCGCCCACTCGCTCGGGTAGTTGCCGGTGAGGATGACGCCGCCGAAGGCGCCCTTCCCCAGCTCCCGCACGAACTCATCGAACGCGAGCGCCTTGGTGCCGAAGGACTCGAGCACGCGGCGCACGCCGCGGGCGTTGGGGCACTTCTCCGCGGCGACCACGAACGCGTTGGCGTCGGTCGGCTTCGCGCCCGGCGGGAAGACCTGGTCCTGCCCGCGCACCGGGATCGGTCCCACGGCCAGCGTCGCCTTCGGGTCGATCGCCCGCGCCAGCGTCGCCAGCAGGAAGGCTTCCTCGCACGAGAGCATGGGGCTGACGAGGGCGGCGAGGCGTTTCGCGGCTTTGAACCCGTCCGCGATCGCGCCATAGGCCCTGTTAAAGTCGCACTCGACGAGGGTGTTGAACTGGCGGCGCATCGGCGACCGCAGGCGGTCCTCGGAGTGGACGAACTTCCACCCGTACCGCACCTCGTCGGTGATCCACCACTTGTTGACGGCCGGATTGGTCCGCGGCTTGACGCGGTAGACCTTGCCCTCGTTGTGGTGGACCCAGATGTTGTCGCCGCTGGCGGTGATCCCGTCGATCGACGGCGTTTCCTTGAGGAACCAGACGCGCTGGGCGAAGAGGAAGTCCTTGTCGAGCAGGGCCCCGACGGGGCAGAGGTCCGCGACGTTGCCCGAGAGCGGGTTGTCGAGCGGCTTGCCGGGGAAGACGTCGATCTCGTTCTTGTTCCCGCGCCCGAGGATCATCAGCTCGCTGGTCCCCGTGACCTCGCGGGTGAAGCGGACGCACCGCGAGCACATGATGCAGCGGTCGGAGTAGAGCACGATGGTCGGCCCCAGGTCCTTCTTGGGGTTCTTGACCTTGTCCTCTTCGAAGCGCGACACGCCGCGCCCGTACTCGTAGCTGTAGTCCTGCAGGAAGCACTCGCCGGCCTGGTCGCACACCGGGCAGTCCAGCGGGTGGTTGATGAGCAGGTACTCCATCACGGCCTTCTGGTTCTGCACGGCCTTGGGGCTGTCGGCGTAGACGACCATGCCGTCGGCCGCGGCGGTCTGGCACGTGGGCAGGAGCTTGCCGCCCATATAGGGCTCGAGCTTGCCGCCGGCCCGCGGGTTCGGGGCCCAGACTTCGGCCAGGCAGATGCGGCATGAGGCGACAATGCTGAGCCCGTCGTGGTAGCAGTACTGGGGCACGGCGATCCCGTGGGCGTTGGCCACCTGCAGGATCATCTGGCCCGGCGTGAAGTCGCAGCGCTTGCCGTTGATCGTGATCGAGGGCATGGGGGAGCATCGTAGGAGATCGCCGGCGGGCGTGGGGGCCCGTAGGTGGAGCGGTGGGGAGGTGAGCAGGTGAAGAGGTGAGCAGGTGAAGAGGTGAGCAGGTGAAGGGGAGCGCTGCGGTGGCGGGTCGTACATCGGCACGGCGCCGCGGCGAAGCGCCGCGAGCTGCGGCACCCAGCTTCACCTGCTCACCCCTTCACGATTGCACCTGCTCGGGCTTCATCCCGCGTTGAATATGCGCGGGTTCTGACGCATGCGCTTCAGGGCCGTCTCGAAGCGCGGGTCGGACCGGATCGGCTCGAACTCCGGGTCCGCGGCGGCCTGGTCCGCGTCGGCGTACCCCTCCTCCGCGGCCCTGGTCAGGGCCGTGATTGCGCCCTCAAAGTCGCCGACAAGGGCGTTGACGCGGGCGAAGTTGCACCAGGCCTCGGGCGCGCTGCGGAACCTGGCGAAGTTGGTCAGCGAGCCCTCGGCGTACCCGACCTGGGCGTTGCGCCAGGCGTCTTCAGCGTCCTTGATGCGGCCTTGGGCGGATCGCTTGCGCCCGTAGTCGAGCCAGTCGAAGGGGCGGGGCTTCGGGCCTTCCAGCCGCCCGGCGAGCCAGGCTTCCATCGCGTCCGGGTCGGTGGGGCGCGGCAGGGGCCGATCCGCGGCGGCCTGGCGGCGGTTGATACGGCGGGATTCATTCTCGGATGGCGCGCCGGTGACCAGCATGACGGCGAAGACACCGAAGCCCAGGAGGGCGGCGAGGCTGACCACGCTGGAATACGAGGGGGGGCGCATGCGCCCTTTAGCGTAGTACGACGCCCCGGCCGCTTCCGCGCGTCAGTCCAGCGCCTTGAGGAACCGCGACCAGCGTGGGCGGAGGTAGTGCTCGCGGTCGAGGCTGAACGCGACGGCGCTCGACCGCCCCACAATCAGCCGGCGCGGCACGAGACCAAAGACCCGCGAGTCGGCCGACTGGTCGCGGTTGTCGCCCATGACGAGGTACCGACCGGCCGGGATGGTGATCGGGCCGAAGTCGCGGCGTGCGCCCACCGCCGGCGTGGACATCACGGCGTGCGAGGCGGCGCCGATCCGCTCGCGGGCGTAGGCGTGCGACGGGCGTTCGCTCGCGGCGAGCCGATCGATGACGGCTTGTTCCAGCGCCGCGTACGCCGCGGCCTGGCCGTTCACGATGAGGGCGTTGCCGCGGAGCTCGACCGTGTCGCCGGGCAGGCCGATGATCCGCTTGACGAGGCGCTTGCCGTCGGCGGGGGAGAACAGCACGGCGATCTCGCCGCTGTCCGGCCCGCCCCACGCGGCGATCCATCGCGTGGTGAACGGCACGCGCAGCCCGTACGCCAGCTTGTTCACGAGGATGCGGTCGCCCTCGAGGATCGTGGGCTTCATCGAGCCCGTCGGCACGTCGTTCCAATCCGCAATGGCGGAGCGGAACGTGCCGAAGACCACGAGGATCACCGCGAGGGGCTTGACCCAGTCCTTCCACAGTTTGCGGGCGAACGGGCGAGCGGCGAACGGCATGGGTGGTCTCCCTCGGGCCGCACCGTGGTACGCCCCAGCCCCGCCCCCGGTTCACCCGGGCCGGGCACGCCAGCACTCCGTCTTTTCGGCTCGGAACTCACGGGCCTCGGCTCGTCTCGAAGGCCGCCGGGCGCGACGGGTGAACCGCGAGCGCGAAGCCGCGAGCGGCACCGGGGGCGCGTCAACTGGTGTCGGCGGTGCCGGCGTGGGCGAGGAGGCGGGCGGCATCGCCCGCGGCTGTGCGAAGAGAACGCTGAGGGCTTCCGCCTCGGCCCGCCTCACCACGGCGAGCAGGCTCGGCGGGTAAACGGGCGAACTCCGGATCGCGGAGGAGTGAACCCTTTGAGAGGGTGAGGTCGGCGGACGAGGGCTGATCGGCGGGCACGAGAGCGGGGCCCGTGGCCGCGGAGGAGCGGGGCCCGACGGAGGAATGGAACGGAGCGGGCGCGGCAGGAGCGACGGCCCCGGGGGAAGAGTGAGCGGAGCAGGTAGAAGGTGTAGGCACAGGCTCGCCCCGGCGCGTAGCCGGGACGCCTGTGCCACGAGATGGGGTAGGAGCAGGAGTAGAAGAGACGGGCTCGCCCCGGCGCGTCAACGCGACGCCCGTGCCACAGGAGGGGGCTGATACGGCGGGCGCGGGGGTGCGGGAGCGGGAGCGCTGCGGGCCGTAGAGGATGGTGATGGCCAGGTCGGCCATGGCCACGGCGGCGCGGCGGACCTCGATGCGTTGGCTGAGGGTGGTGAGGTCGGTCTTGGCGCGGAGCGTGGCGGAGAGCTGATCGATGGCCCGGTGGATGACGTCTTCGGCCTGGATCCGGCGGCGGCGCTCCTCGAGCCAGACCGCGGCGTCGATCACGGGGTGGAGATCGGGGCGATGGGCCCAGTGGGCGACGGCGGCGGGTTGGAGGGCGAGGTTCGCCTCGCCGCGGGCGAGGGCGTTGAGTGCGGAGTGATCGCGGTCGTGGTCGGGGTCGGGATCGCCCCGGCACGGCGGGCAGTCACAACGACTCTCCGAGATGGCGGGTGCGGGGACCATGCTCCCCAGAGAATACTTGGCATTTGATCGGTGTCAAGTAAAAACCGAACAAAATCGTTGAATAGAGGGTTTTTGCCGGTTTGGCCGGGGTTGACGGCGGATGATCGCGGCGAGGCCCGTGGCACGCGGCGCTACGGACACCCCAGCACGTACTTGGTCTGGAAGCACCCGAAGTCTGCCACGGTGAGTCCTCCGCTGGCGTTGCAATCGGCGTAGAGGTCGCCCAGGACGTACTTGCCCTGGAAGCACCCGAAGTCGGCGACGGTCAGGGCGCCGTCACCGGAGCAGTCGGGGAAGCAGGCCGGGCAGCCCGTCCACTTCGCGACCCGCCCCGAGGACCGATTCCTTGCGGCGACGAACGGCCCACCCAACCAGAGCCCCGGCCCTGACCCGTCGTTGAACACGGCCATGGTCGAGGCCGGGAGGTTGGTCCCTCCGCCGACGCCGACCCAGGTGCTCCCGGTCCACTTCCGGACGTTGAGCGTGCTGGCCCCGAAGGCGCCGGCCGCGTACAGCGCGGACCCGGTTCCGTCGTTGAACCCACGCAGCGCGGCGGCGGGACCGGTCAGGCCGAGCCCGACGGGTGACCAGGTCTGCCCGTCCCAGCGGGCGATGTGCTTGGCGACCACCCCGCCCGCGCGGTCGAACGACCCCGAGACGTAGAGGCGCGACCCGCTCCCCTCGTCGTACCTGACCATGGTGAGTGCGGAAGCCGGCTGCGTCGCCCCGGGCGCGAGGTAGAGGCCGGACCCGAGGGCGTGCCACGCCTGCCCGTCCCATCGGGCGATCGACTGGGCGGGCGCGCCCCCCGCGGACGTGAACTCACCGGCGACGAACAGGCTTGATCCGGCACCATCGTCGTGTACGAGCAGATCGCGCACGATCCCCGCGATGCCCAACCCCAGCGCCGACCACTGACCCTGCCGCCATCGCGCGATCGAGCCGGTGGGCAGTCCGCCGGCCTGCGTGAACTCGCCGCCGACGTAGAGGCCGACCTGCGTGCCATCGCTGAACACGGAGAGGGCATACACCCTGTTGGCGTCCGCGAATCCGGGGACTTTGCTCCAACGGGTACCGGTCCAGCGGCTCAGCGCCCCGTCGTCGGTCGCCCACGAGTACTTGCCGATGATCCAACTGTCCCCGCCGGCGTACAGGGTCGGCCCGGTTCCGTCGTTATAGCGTGAGATCGCTCGGACCGTCCGGGGCGTTCCCGGGCCCAGCTGTTCCCAGCCGCTCCCGTTCCACTTCAAAACACCGGCGGGCGCGATCGCCTTCTCATCCCAGAATGGTCCGCCCGCGTAGAGCGCCGGCGCGCCGAGGTCGATCACCTCCAGGGTGTTGATCGGGTCCTGAAACCCTTCGGGTCCGAAGCGCGTCCACGCGCCGGCGTCGAAAACCCGGAAGCGCGATCCGTGCGTGATGTTCTGGCCCACGGGCGGCACGTTCTCCCAGAATCCGGTGTGGTGCAGGCGCGGACCTGCGCCGTGGTCGAAGGCCGTCAGCGCGGACGTCGCGATTCCCGCCCCGTACGCTGTCCACCGGGCTCCGGACCGCTTGAACAGCTCGCCGCCGATGTGGAACTTGGTGAAGTACATCACGGCCGCGTGGAGCGCCGGGCCATCGCCGGCGTCGAGCACCGCGATGCGCTGGACGTTGGTCATTGCTTCCGTTCCGGCGACACCGGACCAGTTCGCGCCGTCCCAGCGCACCATGCCGAAGCCCGCGAGGGGCCCTGTGGAGCCGATGTTGTTCGCGTAGAGCGCTCGTCCCGGGGAGTCGGCGACGGTTTCGAGTGCCGTGACAATCCCGGGAGCTGCTCCGCCCACGGGGGTCCAGGCGCCGTTCCAGCGCGCGATGTTCATCGCGGGCACGCCGCTCATCGCGTCGAAGTCGCCTCCGACGAAGAGCGCGGGGCCGGCGCCGTCGTCGTGCACCCGCATCGCGTGCACGGACTGGTACGACCCGCCGACGGCGCCGGACCCGACGGATTCCCACTGCGCGCCGTCCCAGCGTGCGATGCCCGTGCCGGGGTGTCCGCCCGCGCCGGTGAAGGTTCC
Organism: Phycisphaerales bacterium; assembly: GCA_046153875.1. Taxonomy (GTDB): domain Bacteria; phylum Planctomycetota; class Phycisphaerae; order Phycisphaerales; family UBA1924; genus JBJXFE01. Next base: position 56,870 of record JBJXFE010000056.1, on the reverse strand, counting down.
GCCGACGTACAAGCGCGGGCCTGATCCGTCGTCGAAGACGCACTGTGTGTACACGCCCCAGCCCTGAATCCCGGACCCGAGCGCCGACCAGGCGTCGCCGTCCCAGCGCGCGATGTTCGACGCCGCCACGCCCTTGACCTTCTCGAACCGCCCCGCCACGTAGAGCGCGGGGCGCGGCCCGATGCCGTCGTCAAACGAGACCATGGAGCCCACGTACTCGGTGAACTTCCCCCCCTGGTGGCGCTGCTCCAGCGCGGCGTAGGTCCAGTGGTCGCCGTCCCAGCGCCCCACCCAGATCGGTTCGGTCCCCGCGGCGTGCAGCTTCGTACCCGTCCCGTCGTCGTATTCCGTGAAGGCGCTCGGCGTGTTCGGCGTGTCGCCGGTGGTGAACTGGCCGGACCAGTGCGGCAGGCACGATTGGCCGAACGAGCATGGACTCGGCATCGCCAGTGCCGCTCCGACGATCAGCACCCGAGACACGCGCGCTGGCCCTCCACACCCGCGATCGAACCAGCGTCCGGCGGCCATGGCTGCATCTTACTTCGGCCGTCGGTTGGCACAAGCCCGGATCGCGGCACCGAAGGCCGTCACGGGGCAGGACCGGTTCGAGCGGAGCGCGTTCACCCGCTACGCCCGGGCAACCGCTGATCGTCCCGATGCAGGTTGGACCCGATGAACGTGGCCGCTTCGCCCACGAAGCCGTGGAGCGCGTGGATCGCTGGCAAGACAAGCCCTGTTTCCCAAGGCACGGCGATCAGATCGCGCAGCGAGGCCGGGTCGAACGAACCGTCGGCGGGCAGCCGGATGGCGGCCAGGTTCCAGCACTCGCCGACGCCGCGGAGCTTCTCGCCGGGCCAGTACTCGAAGAGGTACTCCGCCCCGCGCGCCCCGTAGTCCACGGATTCGAGATTCAGGCGGCGTGCCTCGATGTGCGCCCGCTCCACGAGCGCGATGTCGTGCAACACCATCCACGAGCCGGGGCGCAGCACGCGGCTGAGCATCAGCGCGTCGAGCGCCGGCCACGGGTGCGCGTGCGCACCATCGACGAAGGCGAAGTCGGCGGTGAGCGACCCGAGCAGCGCCGGCAGGTCCATCGAAGTCTTGCGGGTGTGGATCACGCTCCCGCTCGTCAGGTCCGGCACGACCTCACGCACGGCCGCGCCGATCGGGGTCTTGGGGTCCCATGGGACGCTGGCGAGGATGTCCACGGACTGGACGCGCGGCACGCCGCGTTCGTCGGTGAGCGGCCCGCCGTTTGCCGCGAGGGAATGCAGGATGATCGAGGTGGAGAGTCCGCTGGCCACGCCGATCTCGACAACGCGGCTCGGCCGGGCGCACCGGATCATGTCGTGCAGGAAGAGCAGGTCCTCGGGGAGGGTCTGGGCCTGCACCCACGCCGGGCAGCGCCCGCAGACCTCGGCCAGCGGGCCCAAGTCGGCCGCATCCGGCTCGAGCCCGAAGCGGTGGTGGACCATTCGGCGCGTGATCCAGTTGCGGTCGAAGACCGCCCGGGGAGTTGCCCCGAACTTGCTCGGCACGGCGATCGTCGTGGGCATGGGGCCTCCGGGGTCATGGTACGCGGTTCAAACCCTGTTCAGCCCGCTTCGGCAAAGAACGAGGCACGCCCGCACCCGATAGGATTGCCCGATGCCCGATCCGGCGAACACCCCCGCAGCCACGCCGGTCAGCGCAGCCCCGCGCCCGGATCGACCCGCGGCGGCCCCGCTGCCCGAGGCCGACGCATCCCTCTATCTCCACCCGCAGACGCTCGCCCGCCTGGCCTCCTTCGAGCTGCGGGCCAAGATGATCGTCGAGGGCGTGATGAGCGGCACGCACCGCTCGCCGTACCAGGGCTTCAGCGTCGAGTTCGCGCAGCACCGGCCGTACGTTCCCGGCGACGACATCCGCCACCTGGATTGGAAGGTGTACGCGCGCTCCGACAAGCTGCACCTCAAGCAGTACCAGCAGGAAACCAGCCTGGACCTGATGATCCTGCTGGATGCTTCGGGGTCGATGCGGTTCGGGTCGCGCGCGTTCGAGGAGGCCTCGGGCGCGGGGCACACCCTCAGCCCCGACGGGCGGGCCAACTGGAGCAAGTTCGACCACGCGACGGCGGTGGCCGCGGCCCTCGCGTACATCACGCTCCGCCAGGGCGACCGCGTGGGGCTGACGATCTTCGCCGACGAGATCCGGGCGTCGGTGAAGCGCTCCAGCGCCCAGGGCACGTGGCGGCAGATCGTCGGGGCCCTGGCGACGCACTACCAGGCGGCCGCGCACGACAGCGCGACGGACATCGCCCGCGTCGTGGACCAGACCCTGGCCAAGATCACCAACCGCTGCCTCATCGCGTTCATCAGCGACCTGTTCATCGATCCCGAGTACCTGCGCGCGGCCCTGGCCCGGGTCCGCCATAAGCGGCACGACGCGATCATCTTCCAGGTGCTCGACAAAGCGGAGACCGAGTTCGCGTTCGCGGACGCCGCGCCGTTCGAGGGGATGGAGGGGGAGCCGCGCCTGCGCGTGGACCCGCGTTCGATCCGCGACGGGTATCTGCGGGCGATCGGGTCGCACCTGGAGCAGGTCGAGCGGATCGCGCGCGGGTTCGGGTTCGACTACCAGCGGGTGAACACGCACGACTGGCTGGGCCCGCCGCTCTCGGCGTTCATCGCCCGGCGCAACGCGCAGATGAAGCGGGCCAAGCACGGATGACGTTCATCAACCCCATCCTGGCCGCGGTCGGCGTCGCGTGCGTGGCGATCCCGATCCTGATCCACCTGCTGATGCGTCGGCGTCGCAAGCCGGTGATGTGGGCGGCGATGCGGTTCCTGCTCGAGGCTTACAAGGAGCACCGGCGGCGGCTGCGGCTGGAGCAGTTCCTGCTGCTGCTGGCGCGTTGCCTGCTGATCGCGTTCATCGCGATCGGGCTGGGGCGGCCGATGCTTGGGGGCGGGTCGATCCTGGGCGGTCGGTCCGCCGTGACGCTCTACCTGCTGGTGGACAACAGCCTGGCGTCGTCGGCGACGGATGCGGGGGGAGGGGCGGCGCTCGACCGGCATAAGGCGCAGGCGGCCCGGTTGCTCGACCAACTCGACGCGACCGCGGGCGACCGGGCGGGGCTGTTCGCGCTGGGCGGGCCGGCGCAGGCGGTGGTCGCCCCCGCCTCGGCGGACGCCGCGGCGGTCAAGGGGCTGGTCGAATCGCTGCGCCCGACGGACAGCGCGGCGGACCTCGCGGGCGCTCTCTCCGCGCTGCGGGGGCTGCTGGCGCCGGGCGGGAACGGATCGGGCGGAGGTGGCGGGAGTGGGGCCGCTGATCCGTCGCGCACCGTCGTCGTGATCCTTAGTGACTTCCTGACCGGCTCGGCGGACACGGAGCGCGCGCTGCCCGACTTGGGGCTGACGGCGGCGTCGGGGGTGACGGTGCTGGCCACGTCCCCGGCGGAGCGGGGGTCGGAGAACGTGACGATCCTGGGGGTGGATCCGCTGCGTCCGATCCTGATCGCCGCGCCGCGTGCCGAGGGGGCCGCGGCCGAGCGCACGCCGGTCACGGTCCGCGCGCGGCGGACCGGCCCGGGCGTGGCGTCGCCCGGGGTGACGAGCATCCGCGTGCGCGTGGCCGGCGCCGACGACCGCCCCGGCCCGCCGACGGCGCAGGCCGCGATCCGCTGGGCGGCGGGGGAGAGCGACGGGAGCGCGACGGTGGACCTGGCCGCGCCGTCCACGGCCGCGGGCACGCTGGTTCTGACGACGACGATCGACGACGATGCGGTGGCGGGGGACAACACGTGGCTGCGGACGATCGAGGTGCGGCCTTCGCTGCGCGTCGGGCTGGTCACGCCGCGACGGTCGGGCGCGGCGGGGGCGAGCGTGCGCGACTTCGAGCCGGCGGACTGGGTGCGTGTCGCGCTCGACCCGTATTTCGGGGAGCGCGGCGGCGGCGGGGCAGGGAGCCCACCGATCGCCCGCGACGTGGACCTGGTGGAGATCGACCCCGCGTCCGTGGACGCGGCGCGGCTCTCGGGGCTTGATGCGGTGATCCTGCCGCGGCCCGATGCGATCGCGGACGGCGCGTGGCGGCACGTGCGTCACCTGGCGGAGACGGGCGGGCTGGTGCTGGTGTTCCCCCCCCCTCAGGCGACGGTTCACCTGTGGGCCGACGCGTTCGTGCGCGAGCTGGGGCTGGACTGGACGATCGCCCGCGAGGCGAAGGTGTACGGGGAGCCCGCGACGATTTCCACGGAGGCGCGGGCGCGGCCGGGGGATGAGCGCGGGCTGCTGGCGATGCTCGCGGCCGAGCTGCGCGAGCTGGCCGGGCCGGTTCACGTGCTGCGGGCGCTGCCGGTGGAGACCCCCGCGGGCTCGGCGCCGTCCGCGGTGCTGACGCTCTCGGACGGGACGGCGTTCGTCGTGGCGTCGGCGCCGGGGACCCGGGCCGACGGGGCTCCGAACGGCGGCGGCGAATCCGGGGCGGGCGGTTCGGCGCGCGGGCTGGTGGTGATGGTCACGGTGCCGGCCAGCTTCGAGTGGTCGGACCTGCCGGCGCGCCCGCTGATGGTGCCGCTGCTGCACGAACTGGTGGTGCAGGGCGTGGCGAGGTCGCGCGGGGACTGGGCGACGGTGGCCGGGTCGCGGCCCGAGGCGCCGGCGCGCACGACCGAGCTGCGTCCGGTCGGCGGGGGCACGCCCGTCGCGGTCGATCGCGCCGGGCGGGCCGTCGAGCCTGCGCGGAACGCGGGGTTGTGGCGGGTGATCGACGATCGGGGCGCGGCCCGGGGGCTGGTGGCGGTGAACGCGGACGCCGCGGGCGGGCGGACGGACGCGCAGCCCCCGTCCACGCTGCAGTCGTGGCTGGGGGCGGCGCTGGGAGGGGCGGAAGTGCGCTGGCTTCCGCCCGCGGGCGGTGCGGCGGCGGACGAGGGGGGGGGCACGCTGCGTGCGAGCCTCGATCGCGGGCAGGACCACTCGCCGTGGGCCGTGTACCTGCTCGGGGCGGCGCTGCTGGTGGCGCTGGTCGAGCTCGGGCTCGCGCGCCTGTTCAGTCACGCGGCTCTCACGGCGGGTGCGGGCGGCGGCGACGGGGGGGCTCGCGCATGAGCAGCTTCCTGAGCCGCCTGTTCGGGCTGGACGCAGTCCGCTTCGGGGCCGAGGGGGTGCAGCTCGGGTTTGCGCGGCCGATCCCGGCGTGGGCGTGGTTCCTGGCGGTCGTCCTCGCGGGGGTGCTCGCGTTCTGGAGCTACGCGCGGCTCGAAGGCGGGCGGCGGGTGCGGATCGCGCTCGGCGCGGCGCGCGGGCTGCTGCTCCTGCTGCTGCTGCTCATCATCTCGGGGCCGCAGCTGATCCGCCCCAACGAGCGGATCGAGAGCGACTGGGTGCTGTTCCTCGTGGACCGATCGGCGTCGATGACGATCGCGGACGTGCCGGGCGAGGGGGGGGGCGGCAGGCTCACGCGCGACGAGCAACTCGCGCGGGCGCTGCGGGCCGCGGGGGCGACGTTGGAGTCGCTGGCGAAGGACAGGACGGTCGTGTGGCTTGGGTTCGACGGGGGCGCGTTCGACCTGAAGAGAAACGCAGAGCCGTTGGAGGGCGTGGACCTGGGCTCGCCCGCGGGTCGGCGCACCAGCCTGGCCGCGGCGCTCGACCAGGCGCTGGCCCGCGCGGCTGCGCGGCCGGTTTCGGGCGTCGTGGTGCTCAGCGACGGGCGCTCGATCGACGAGCCTGGGCGGGCCGCGATGCGAAGGCTGGAGGCCGAGCACATCCCGGTGTTTACGGTTCCGCTCGGCAGCCCCGAGCCGATCGAGGACCTGGCGATCGCCGCGGCCGAGGCCCCCTTGCTCGCGTTCGTGAAGGACACGGTTCCCGTGAGCGTCGAGGTCGACCGTCTCGGCACCCGTGACGATCACGCGCCGCGCGGCGTCGTCCGGCTCATCGAGAAGACCACGGGCCTGGTGCTGGACGAGCGCCCGCTGCCGGATGAGGCGGGCGCGTGGCGCGACGGGCGGACGCGCGTAGTGCTGACGCACAAGCCCGAGCAGCCGGGCACGCCGGCGTGGATCGTCCGCGTGGTGCCCGACGGCCCGGACCTGATCGAGGGGAACAACGAGGCGGAGCTGCGCCCGGAGCTGGTGGACCGCCCGCTGCGGATCGCGTACTTCGACGGGTACCCGCGGTGGGAGTACCGGTACCTGAAGAACCTGCTGGTGCGCGAGGCGTCGATCCGGTCGGTGTCGATGCTGCTCGCGTCGAACCGCAAGTACATCCAGGAGGGCGGCGTGGAGCTGGCGGCGCTGCCGCGGTCGCCCGAGGAGTGGGCCGCGTTCGACGTGATCGTGATGGGTGACCTGCCCGCGGGTCTGTTCAGCCGCGAGCAGCTCGAGCAGCTCCGCGAGCACGTGGCGGTGCGGGGGGGAGGCCTGCTGTGGATCGGCGGGCCCGCGGCTACGCCGATCGCGTGGCGCGATACGCCTCTGGCCGACCTGCTGCCGTTCACGCTGGCGGGTTCGGACCGGCGCGACGCGCCGGTGCGGGACTATGACGAGCCGGTGACCATGTCGCGCGCCCCCGGCGCGGATCGGCTGGGGGTGCTGGAGCTTTCGGGGACCCCCGATGAGCCGTGGCCCGCGCGGCTGAGCGACCCGGCCACCGGCTGGTCGCGGCTGCGGTATGCGCAGCGGATCGATCCGTCGGCGGTGAAGCCCACGGCCGAGGTGCTGGCGTGGGCCGCGCCGGTCTCCGCGGGCGGGGCGCCGGCGGATGGATCACCGAGCGCGGAGTCGACGCCGATCGTGCTGACGATGCGGTACGGGGCGGGGCGGATCATGTACGTGGGGACGGACGAGACGTGGCGGTGGCGGTACGCGCGGGGCGAGGCGCTGCCCGAGCGGTTCTGGCTGCCGCTGCTTCGCCTGCAGGGGCGCGAGAGCCTGGCGCGATCGTCGCGGTCGGCCGCGATCACGGTGAGCCCGCGGCGGGCTCTGGTGCGCCAGCCGGTGCGCGTGACGGTGGAGCTGCTGGATCAATCGCTGGTCGATGGCGCCCGCGGGTCGGCGTCGATGCGGGTGCGGGCGGTGCGCAAGGGCGGGGCCGCGACGGGCGACGCCGGGCCCACGCGCGACGAGCCGGTGGAGATCATCCTCGCGCCGGAGGGTGGCGCCGGGACGGGCGGGGCCGGGGCGGCCGCGATGCGCTCGTTCGCGGGGGTGTGGATGCCGGACGTGGCGGGCGCGTACCGGCTCGAGGCGATCGACCCGATGCTCGCCGGGCTCGGGCTTTTCGCGGAGGTTGAGGTCGCGCTGGACGACGACGAGCTGCGCCGCCCGGAGACGGACCACCCGCTGCTGGCGCGCCTGGCCGAGGCCACCGGTGGTCGGGTGGTGCCGCCCGAATCGCTGGCGCAGGTGCGCGATCTGCTGCCCAACCGCGAGCTGCGCGTCTCGGGCACGCCCGACGCGCGCACGCTCTGGGACCGCCCGATCGTGCTGGCGACGCTGCTGCTGCTGCTCACACTGGAGTGGGTGTGCCGGCGGTTGATCAAGCTGCCGTGATGGCGCGGCGCCGCCGCTCGCGCTGGTGCCATCACCTGTTCACTTCTTCACCTGCTCACCTCTTCACGCATTGATCCCCGATACCCTTCGCGTTCGCTTTCGGAGACTCCCCGCCATGATGGACATGATGGAACTGGTCACGGTGGAGAACGGGATCGCGCTGCTCACGCTGACCGTCCTGGAGATCGTCCTGGGCATCGACAACATCGTGTTCATCTCGATCCTCACGGGGAAGCTGCCCGAGCACCAGCGTCCGCGGGCGCGGTTCATCGGGCTCGCGGGCGCCATGGTGATGCGGATCCTGCTGCTGCTCACGATCCAGTGGATCATGGGTCTGAAGGCGACGATCTGGGAGGTGCGGATCGACTGGCTGTTCGAGGAGCCGCATGCGATCTCGGGGAAGGACCTGATCCTGCTCGCCGGAGGGCTGTTTCTGATCGTGAAGGCGACCAAGGAGATCCACCACAAGATCGACGGGGGCGAGAGCGCCGCGGGTCAACACCCCGACCCGGCCCGCGCCCTGGCCTCGGCCACGCTCCAAGGGACGATCATCCAGATCATGCTCATCGACCTGGTCTTCTCGCTGGACTCGGTGATCACGGCCGTGGGGATGGCCAAGCACATCGAGATCATGGTGGCGGCGGTGGTCATCGCGGTGGGGGTGATGATGCTGCTGGCCGGGCCGATCAGCGGGTATGTCGAGAAGCACCCGACGATCAAGATGCTGGCGCTGGCGTTCCTGCTGCTGATCGGGGTGATGCTGGTGGCCGAGTCGTTCGACGCATCGATCCCGAAGGGGTACATCTACTTCGCGATGGCGTTCTCGCTCGCGGTGGAGATGCTCAACATCCGCGCGATGAAGGGGCACGCGAAGAAGGCCTGAAGAGATCAACACGGAGGGCCGCGGAGAGCCACAGAGGAATACACGGAACAGGGCAACGGGAGTGGGCGCGCCTGGTTCGGCGGCGGCCGTCGAAACGCGACCCCAGGGCTTTTCTCCGTGACTCTCCGTGGCCCTCTGTGTTTCAACCGTGCTTCGCGACGCGCCGGCCGAGGTCGTCCAGCGGCACGCTCTTCTGTTCCTCGCGCGTGTCGAGGTTCTTGAGCGTGCACGTCCCGGCGTCCTCGATGATGGCCGCGTGGCGGGCGTGCTGGGCGCCGGCTTCCTGAAGCAGCTTGCCGATGTTCTTCGTGGCCTTGTAGGAGTGGCGCGCGTGCAGGGGCGGGGTGGCGTAACGGTCAGCGTCCCAGGGCTTGTGGTTTGATTTCGCCGACCACTCGGGCGACTCGACGCCGCGGCGGAGCTTCGCGACGAGCGGGCGGAGGGCCTTCTGCGACTCCTCTTTCTCGTTGGCGATGACGAAGACGTCCGGGCGCAGGCTGGCGGAGGGCGCGGAGGGCGCGGAGGGCGCGGAGAGCGCCTGGAGCAGCGCTGCCCCTTCGGGCATCAGCCCTTTATCCTGGAGCAGGTTGCCGAGGACGACGTCGCCCATGCCGAAGCCGACGGCTGGTGTGGGCGGGCCGCCGAAAAGCTCGATGAGGTTGTCGTAGCGGCCGCCGCCGCAGATGGCACGCTCTTGGCCGGAAACTTCGTGCACTTCAAAGACCATGCCCGTGTAGTACGCGAGTCCGCGCACGACGTCAGGCGCTGGCTGCACCCAATGGTCAGCATCAAGGCCGGTCGATTTCAACACTTGACAAGCTCGCATCGAAGGAGAGTCGGCACCTTCCTTCGCCGCCCACTCACGAAACGACGCATACAGACCTGTGGGAACCACACGTCCGGTGCCCTCGTCGACAAAATCGGCGAGTGTTACTGGAAGCGAGAAGCCCAGCTCCTCACAGCGAGTGATCACATAGTTGGCGTCCAGCCTATCGAGCTTGTCAAAAACCGAGAACATCTCATCGACGTGCTCCGCTCGCACGCCGCGGGCGATGAAGTAGTCGGCTGCGGAACGTCGATCGCCTTGTCTGACGACGGAGTCGTTGAAACCTAGGCCAAGGCTGACCAACCCGGCAACGCAGGTGGCGAGCGTGTCTGCGTCATATGCCTCGATATCACGGTTGACGGCGTCGCCGCCGATGACATCCACGTTCCATTGACAAAACTCCCTCAACCTCCCCCGCTGCGGCTTCTCCGCCCGGAAGTACGGCCCGGCCGTGAACCACTTGGTGGGCTTGGGGAGCTGCCCGGCCCGAGCGGCGTACATGCGGGCGAGCGTCGGCGTGAACTCGGGGCGGAGCGCGAGCGGCGCGCGCCCCGATTTCTGGACCTCGGCGACCTCCTCAGGGTCCTTCCCGCTGAACACATTAAACATCTCGGAGAGGATGCCCTCGCCGGACTTGACGGTGTAGAGCTCGGCCTGCTCGAACGTCGGGCCCTCGATCTCCTCGAAGCCGTGGCGGATGGAGGTGTCGCGCCAGGCCTTCTCGATGTAGCGGCGGCGGAGCAGGTCCTGCGGGTAGAAGTCGCGCGTGCCCTTGGGGCTCTGGAACTGACGCGGCCTGGGGGCGTCGGAGGGCATGAGGCGAGAAGCGTAGCGGTCGGTCCGATCGTGGGGACGGCGGGATCAGAACGGCGCCGCGTCGTCGTCGTCGCGGTCCGGGCCGCCGCCGTCGCGGAACTCGGGGGCCGGGCCGGTCGGGGGGCGCGGGGCGAAGGCACCGGTGGCCGGGGATCGCCCGGCGAATGGCGCGTCGGTGCCGGCTCCGGCTCCGGCAGGCGGCGCCCCCCAGGCCAAACCCGTCGCCGGCGCTGCGGGCTCGGAAGAGCGCAACGGAGCGGGTTCGGCCGCGCCGCCATAGCGTGCGGGGGCGGGGCGCGAGCGGACGAAGGCATCGTCTCCGCCGTCGCGGTGGCCGCCGTAGGCCTTGAACCGCGTCGTGTTCGGGTCCCACGTGAGGCGCACCACGTCGGTCGGCCCGTTGCGTTGCTTGGCGACGATGATCTCGGCGACGCCGACCTTGTCGGGGTTCTCGGCGGCCCAGTCGGGGTTGCCGACGTGGTAGTAGTCCTCGCGGTGCAGGAGCATGACGACGTCGGCGTCCTGCTCGATGCTGCCCGACTCGCGCAGGTCGCTCATGCGGGGGCGGTTGCCCTCGCGCTGCTCGCTGGCGCGGTTGAGCTGCGAGAGGCACACGACCGGCACGTTCAGCTCGCGGGCGAGGGCCTTGATGGACCGGCTGATCGCGGAAACCTCTACCTGGCGCGATTCGCGGGCGGAGCCCGGCGCGGTGAGCAACTGGAGGTAGTCGACGATGATCGCCTTGACGCCGTGCTGCGCGACCATCCGGCGGGCGCGGGCGCGGAGCTGGAGGACCGTGAGCCCCGGCGTGTCGTCGATGTAGACCGGGCAGTCCTTGAGTTCACCGCAGGCCTCGATGATGCGTTTCCACTCCGAGTCGCCGAACTTCTTGCCGCTGCGCAGCTCGTGCGAGCTGACCTGGGACATGGCGCTGAGGAAGCGTTGGGCCACGGCCCCCTTGGACATTTCGAGAGAGAAGACGCCGACGCCGACGCTCGGCCCCTTAGCGTGCGGCCGCCAGCGGGACCGCCCGCCGCGTGCCACCTGCTCGGCGAGGTTCAGGGCCATGGCGGTCTTGCCCATCGAGGGTCGGGCGGCGAGGATGATCATCTCGCCGGGCTGCAGGCCGCGGAGGAGCTCGTCGAGGTCGTCGAACCCGGTGGGCAGGCCGCTGATCCCCTGTCCCTCAGAGGCTTCGAGGCGGTCGACTTCGCGCTGGAGGAGGTCGGCGAGAGACTGCGGGTCGCTCTTGCGGTCCTCCTGGGCGATCTCGAAGACCATCATCTCGGCGCGGTCGAGGACCTCGCGGGCGCCGTCTAGCCCGAGCGAGCCGGCGGACATGGCCTCATGGCGGATCTGCTCGGCGGCGTCGATGAGGCGGCGGAGCTTGGCCTTGTCGGCGACGATCCGGGCGTAGTGCGTGGCGCCGGTGCTGCCCGGGGTCTCGCCCGCGAGCTTTTCAAGGTACTCGGCGCCACCGATCAACTCGAGCTGCCCGCGGTCGCGCAGCGCGTCGAGGATCGGGACGAGGTCGGCGTCGGGCTGGCGGTCGTAGACCTCGATGAGGGTGCGGAAAATCGCGCCGTGGGCCTCGGAGTAGAACTCCTCACCCTTCGACACGAGCGAGAGCACATCGGGCGTGACGCGCGGATTGAGCAGGAGCGCGCCGAGGAGGGCCATCTCGGCTTCGAGGGAGTAAGGCGGCGGGCGATCAATGTCCGCGCGGGGCGCGGCGCGCGCGGGGCGCGTGCCGCGGCTCGCGGTGCCGGGCGCGGTGGTGGTCGTCGGCTCGTCCATGAGCGCATTCTGACGTGGGGCGCACTCGACAGCTTGCGCGGCTGGTGTGGACTGGCTCGCTCTTCCTGTCGCTAGCGGCGCGGGCTTCACGCCGCACGATCCGCCTAGTGTAGGGTCATGGCCGGAATCGGACCCTTCGAGTCGCGCCCGTTGCTGCCCGAGCCGCTCCCCGCGGACCCGATGGCGCTGCTGGCCGAGTGGTTCGCGCACGCCGTGCGCGGGAAGGTGGCCCCCAACCCGGACGCGATGGCCCTGGCGACGGCGGACGCGGACGGGACGCCGACGGTGCGGATGGTGCTGGCGAAGAAGGTGGACGCCGCCGCGGGGTTCATCGAGTTCTTCACGAACTATGAATCACGCAAGTCCCGGGCGCTGGCAGCCCGCCCGACCGCGGCCGTCGTCTTCCATTGGGATACCTTGGAGCGGCAGGCCCGGATCGAGGGCCCGGTGACACGCTCGCCCGCGGCCGAGAGCGACCGCTACTTCGCCACGCGCCCGTGGCCCAAGCAGGTCGGCGGGTGGGCGAGCGAGCAGAGCCGCCCCGTCGGGTCGCGCGCCGCGATGCTCGAACGGGTCGAGGCCGCGATGGCCCGGCTGGGTGTTGATCCTCTCACGGCTCCGCCGATCACCGAGCCGATGGCCATCCCGCGTCCGCCGCACTGGGGCGGATGGCGGGTGTGGGCCCGACGTGTGGAGCTGTGGCAGGGCGCGCCCGGGAGGGTTCACGATCGGGCCGAGTGGACGCGGACGCTCAGCGCGAACGGCGCCGCCTACGCGGGCGGCGCGTGGACCGCGACGCGGCTCCAGCCGTGACGCGGCGGTGTTGGCGGCCTCGCGCTGTTTCCGATTCCGCGCTGCGGCGCGCGTCCCGATAACACCGGGCGCCGTGGTCCTCCGATCAGGTGGCGTTCGAGCGCGTGCTGTCGGCCGGCCCGGCGGGGCCCAAAGACCGGGGTTGGATGGGCCGATATTCCTCGGATCAACCACGGCGGCGGACGCCGCGCCCATCGCGGGACGCGGCGGGCGGTCGGTCGCGGCGGGTCTTCGTGCGGGGCAGAGCGGATGAAGGTTCGCAGCACACTCTCGGCGGGCGAAGTGGGCGAGCTCCACGCGGAGATCGACCGCAAGCTGAGCGGGCTTGGGGTGGAGACGCAGCCCGCAGTGGCCGGGAAGATCCTCGCGCTGGTGGGCGACCCCCAGGCCGGGATGCGTCAGTACGCCGACGTGGTGAAGCACGACGCGGCGCTGACGGGCCGGCTGCTTCGCCTGGCGAACTCGGCGTTCTTCGCGCAGGTGAAACCGGTGACGACGCTGGACCGTGCGTGCGTGCTGATGGGGCTGGAGCGGCTCAAGGCTGTGGCGCTGGGGTTCTACCTGAGCCGGGCGGCCGCGTCGGACCCCAACCAGGTGCTGTCGCGGCGCGTGTGGGGCGAATCGCTGCTGCGGGCGTGCCTGGCGTCGGAGCTGGCGCGTCTGGTGAGTCCGGCGCACGTGCCCGAGGCGTTCACGATCGGGCTGATGCTGGACGCGGGTGTGCCGCTGCTGCACCGGGTGCTCGGCAAGCCGATCGAGCGGATCGTCGAGAGCGGCGAATCGCCGACGCGGCAGTTCAACGTGGAGTTCGAGGGGCTGCCGTTCACGCACGTGGACGTGGTATCGGTGCTGCTGCGCCGGTGGAGCCTGCCGGAGCTGCTGGCCCGCCCGATCGAGTGGCACCACACGCCGCCGGGCGACGTGGAGCGTCGCGAGCCGGTCCACGTGCTGCACCGGGTGGCGTACTACACGGGCGCGGTGGTGCTGACGGCGACGGCGGTGCCGAAGTTGGGTCGGCTGCTGGAGGGCGTGGCCGAGGGGACGCTGAAGCTGCGGGCCGATGCGCTGGCGGTCGCGGTGCGCAAGGCGACCGCGGAGTACGCGGCGATCCGCGAGGTGTTCCGCGACGTGGCCGACCGTGTGGACGACCTGTCGTCGATGGCGGAGCGCGTGCACGCGCAGCTGATCTCGGTGATGGACAAGACGCTGGTGGCGTCGATGCGCGACGACGCGGGCGCGGCGCCGGCGCAGTTCACGGTCGCCGGGCACTGCATCGAGATCGAGACCGAGCGCGACGGGCGCGCGGTGGCGTACCTGCGCGACGAGCGCGGGGAGCGGCTGCTCTCGCACACGTTCGAGCGCGGGCGGCTCGAGGCGGTGCCGCTGCTGGATGCGCTGGGGATCGAGCCACCGCCGCTCGAGGAGATGGTCGAGCTGGAGCGGCACCTGCGGGCGATCGCGGCGTGAGGGCGAAGGGACGAAGGGATCCAGGGACGGAGGGACGGTCGCGGCCGCGTGCCCGGACGATCCTTCAATCCGAGAGCGCCGACCCGGCCCGCGCGGCGAAGTGCGTGCGCGCGTGGGCGAGCAGTTCCCGAAGCGTGACGGGTGGGAATCCCGCGCGGCGGCGTTGCTGACCCAGCGCGTACATGAGGGTCCACTGGGCCGCGAGGACGCGGTAGGCCCAGAGGGCCGAGCGCTCGGGGTCGTAGATGTTGGTGGATTCGCCGGTGGTGCCGTTGAGCTCGAGGATCGCCAGGCCGTGGCCCTCGCGCAGCGCGTCGTCGGATTCGTAGCGAACGTCGAAGCGGCCGATGTCGAGCAGCCCCGGCCCCCCCCCCCCGGGAGGCCCGCCGCTGAAGCGGCGTGCTATCGCGCCGATGCGGGCTTCGAGCGCCGGCGTGATGAGGTCCGCACCGTCACGGAAGAGGGTGCCCTGGCAGTGGTTTCCGGCCTCGGCGAGACGGAGCCGCTCGCCCGGGGCGAGCACGCGGGTTCGTTCGCGCGCCCAGCGCTCCAGGAATACGCCGGCCTGGAAGCGGAAGCGCGGGTGAGCGTGGATGAGGTCCGCCAGGCTCCGTCGGCCGTCGCCGGTGATGACGGGGAAGTCCTTGCGGCAGATCGAGAAGATGAAGCCGGCGGGCTGTCCGTTGTTCTCGAACGCTCGATCCGGGCGGCGGGCCCAGAGGATGCCGCACTCCTCCGGGCCGGGGTGGTAACGCTGGACGATCGCGGGGGCGGTCATCTCGGCGAAGTACGCCCGCACGTCGCGTTCGGATCGGGCGAGCCTGACGGCGAAGCCACGGTACCCGCTGTCGGGCTTGAGGATCAGCGGGTAGCCGCCGAGCGCGGGTCGTGAGGCGACCGCGTCGAGCGCCCGGGCGGCGCGGCGGTCCGCGTTGTCGTCGGCCTGGATGAACTCGGACGCGAGGACCGCGTCGTCCATGCCGGCGATCCCGTCGAGGATCGCCTTCTTGGACTCGCCGATGATCCCGCCGCCGCCGGGGATGCCGGGGTTGCAGGCCGTGAAGACGAGCGGCCCGCGGTGGCGTATGGAGAGGCGCAGGAAGTGGGGGGCGAGCGGGAGGTACATGACGAGCGCGGGCCAGAACTCGCGCCGTGCGGCACGCCCGAAGCGCATGCGGAGCAGCCGGCGGCCGGTGCGGGTCGTGAGCGCTCCGGCGATCCCCGGCGTGAAGAGCACCATCAGCGCGCCCAGGAAGAAGCCCGGCGTGGCGAGCTCGTCGGTCAGGGGTCCGACAAAGAGCGAGTACGTGACTTCGGCCGCGATCAGGGCGAAGACGGACCAGAGGATCATCGCGCAGGCCGCGGCGGCGGCGAAGCGGATGAGGCGCGCGGCGCGGAGCGCACCCGCGGCCTCGCAGGCGGCAATAAACGCGCCGGGCGCGAAGCGGGCGCCGACGGCGGTGCGCACAGGGCGCTCGCTCAGCAGACGGGTCCATTCCTCGATGCCGCGCGCGTTGATGCCCGTGCCGACGACTTCGCCGGGCGATGTGCGCCCGCGCCGCCAGGCCGCGATGGCGGACGCGGCCTGCCCCACGACGATGCCGAGGATCGCAACGCCGTAGTCCAGCCGCCCCGTGGCGACGACGAGCGCGACGAGGGCCGGGCCGGCGCGCTCGCGCCACGCGACGACCAGCAGGATCGCGGCGGCGAGGGCCCACCAGGGCGTCATGCGGAGGGCGTCGATGAGCCAGCGCTCGGCGGGGCCGAACATCGGCGGGCGGATCGGCGCGAAGTCCGCCGACTGGCGGAGCGCGGGCACGCCGGGTTGGTCGTGGCGCGCGAAGAGGGTGCCGAGATGAGCGGCCGTTTCCTCCGGCTGGAGGAACGGCATGAAGTGGCTCGCGTCGAGCATGACGAGGCGGCTGGGGGTGATGAGCCGGTGGGCGTGCTCCGCGCCCCACCAGCGGACGAGGAAGTCGTGGCGGCCGTGGAGGATGAGCGTTGGGGTCGAGAGGCGCTCCATGATCGCCCGCAGGGGGCGCATGTCGCTGTCCTGAAAGTTGCGCATGGATGCGGCGGCGACGCTCATGCCGTCGAGCAGGCCGAAGTGGGGGCTGAGGTGGAGCGCCCCCGAGGCGGCGGCCCACGCGATGGCGTACTTGGCGTGCTCGACGGCGTAGCTGCCCGAGCCTTCGTCTTCCTGGGTGCCGATGGAGGCAAGCATCGTGAGCGACGCAACGCGCTCCGGGGCCAGGTCCGCCATGTGCAGGGCCACGCCTCCGCCCAGAGACCACCCCACGATGTGCGCGCGCTCGATGGCGAGCGCGTCCATGAGCGCCAGCACGCTCCGGGCGTGGGCGAGGATGGAGAGGCTCGGCGGGTCGGGCTCCGACGCGCCGAAGCCGGGGAGGTCGGGCGCGATGACGCGGCGGGCGTCGCGCGCGAGCAGCGGGCCGAGGTCGTCGAAGTTGCCGGCCGCACCGGGAGAACCGTGGAGCAGGATCACGGGCGTGCGGGCCGTACGGGCTTCGGGCGCGGCGCGGCGGTCCCAGGCGCGGTACGCGACGCGCATGTCGCGCCCCCCCCCGGGGACCGGGCCCGCGTCGTTCATGGCGGGCAGAGAAACGTGAGGCCCCGGCTCGGGCGCATGGTCGCCGCGGCTCGCGCGCCAGGCGTGCGACGCGACCAGCAGGAGCGCGTACCAGGCCCACCACCGGCGCACGAGCGACTTGAGCAGGCCGCGCTTCGGTGGGGGCTCGTGGTTCATGCGTGGCCGGGCGCTTCGGAGCGATTCGCGTCGGGCGGAACAATACGCCCTCAGCGCGAAACTGAAGGCTCAACAAACCGCCGCTTCCTGATGCGTTCGCTGCCGAGCTGCCCGCAGGCGCCCATCATGGCCCGCCCCTTGGTCCGGCGGCGCTTGGCGTAGGCCCCGGCGTCGAGCAGCCAGCCGAGGAACTCGGCGACGCGGTCCTCCTCCGGCGCCGGCCAGGGCGAGTTGCGGCGCGGGTTGTAGGGGATGAGGTTCACGCACGCGGGCAGCGGGCGGACCCAGTCGGCGACCTCGCGGGCGTGCTCCGGGGCGTCGTTCACGCCGGGGATCAGGACGTACTCGATGCAGATCTTGGCCCCGCCGTAGATGGGCCAGGCGAGCAGGGCATCGCGCAGGTCGGCCATCGGCATGGCGCGGTTGACCGGCATGATCCGCGATCGCACGTCGTCGTTGGGCGCGTTGAGCGAGACAGCCAGGTTGAGGCGGTGCCACCCCGGGCGGTGGACCTGCTCGGCGAGGCGGCGGATGCCGTCGAGCCGCCCGACGGTGGAGACGGTGATCTTGTTCATCGGGTGGGCGGGGCCGTTCTGGTCGGTGAGGACGGCGATGGCGCGGATCACCTCGTCGAGGTTGTCCATCGGCTCGCCCATGCCCATGAAGACGATGTTGCGGGGCGTCATGCCGAGCGTGTGGGCGGCGGCGAACCACTGCCCGACGATCTCGCCCGCGCTGAGCGACCGGATGAGCCCCATCTGGGCGGTCTCGCAGAACGTGCAGCCCATCGCGCAGCCGACCTGGCTGGAAACGCAGAGCGTGTGGGTCTTCGAGCCCGTGCGCCCGATCATGGGGATGAGGACGGACTCGGTTTCCAGGGTGTTCGGAGCCCCGGCGGCCGACGAGGAGTTGGGGGCGCCGACATCCGGAGTGGCGCGGATCGTTTGCGTGAACTTGACGACTTCGCCCTCGTCGCTCGGCTCCCGGAGAACGCGCGCGACGGGCGCGAGGGCGACTCGGATGCCGGGGCGCGGCTCGGGGGCGCCGTCGCGGAAGGTCCGGCGGTAGGCCTGGATCGCGGCGCCGCGCGAGAGTCGCGGGGCGCAGGCCGCGACGAACCGGTCGAGGGTCAGCCCGAGTGGGTCGATCGGTTGATCGATCGACCCGTGGAGGGGCGGCGGGATCGTGTCAGACTCACACTCGTTCGGCGTCACGGGTGAGTTTAGGTGGCGCGGGTTGTGCGGCCGCGCCGGCGAGTTCGCAGCGTCCGCCGGTGACTCCGAGCCTCCGGGCGAGGTCGGTGCGCGCGAAGAGGACGTCGATCCCGCCGTCGGCGTTGGAGCGGCGGAAGGTGAGGTGGACAAGCCCGGGCACGTCCAGGTGTTCGACGGCGGATTCGGGCTCGACGATCCACGACGCGCGGTCGCGGTCGATGGGCGGGAGGTTGAGGGGGCCGGCATCGGGGGCGTCGGTGATGCGAGCTTCGGCCCGCCAGCCGTCGGCGTCGCGTGTGACGGCGACGTGGAGCATCGCGGGCTCGGCGGCGTCGCGGGTGATGGACCAGCGGACGACGACGGACCGGGGTTCGATGGCGCGATCGGGGGCGGCGCGCGTGCCGCCCGCGGGGGCGGGCGCCGCGGTGGATGTGGCCCGGTTCGCGTTCACGCTAGATGACCTTGTTGAGGACCGACGCGGCGGCCCGGAGCCCGCGGCCCGCGGGGGAGACGAACCGTTCGCCGAGTTTCTCCAGGGTGCGGAAGAAATCGAGCATGGCGTCGATGCGCCGGTTGTGCTCGACAAGGTCCTGCTTCTCTTGTGGGCTGACCGCGCCGGCGGCGGGCGTGCCGCGCCCGCGGACGCGCTCGAGGCTGGTGAGGTCGCGGATTTCGTAGAGGGAGGCGAGGAGGGGATCGACCTCGCGCTTGATGCGCTCGCGGACGACGGCGCGGAACATGCTCCAGATGTCGCGTTCGGCGACGAAGTACTCCTTGCGGTCGCCGCGCTTGTGGGCGCGGGCGACGATTCCCCAGTCGAGCAGGGCGCGGAGGGACATGGAGGCGTTGCCGCGCGAGATCTGGAGACGCTCCATGATGTCGTCGGTGTTCAGGGGCTCGCCGGTGATGTAGAGGAGGGCCTGAACCTCGGCCATGGTGCGGCTGATCCCCCACGACGAGCCCATCTGCCCCCAGGCGGCGACGAAGCGGTCCTGGGCCTCGGTGAGGCCCGGGTGACGCGCACCCTGCGATCCGGTGTCGGCGGTCATGGTGGATGAGTATCGGGGGCGCGGCGGCCCGCGTCCACATCTGTTTCAGAACAAACTGAAAGCGGTCCGCGCATGTCCCGATCCCGTCCGCAACCCGATCGGCGCGTGCCGGGCGTGCGGATCGGGTGAACTCGGAGGCCTGGGAGGCCGATGGCTGGCGGGGTGCGTCGCGCTCCGCGGTTCCAACCCGGTTTATCGCCATGTCACCGATCCCCTCTGACACGCCCGTCCGCCGTCACGAGCGCGTGACGTGCCGGTTGCCCGCGCGCGCGCGGATCGCCCCCGGCGACCGCACCGGCGTGCGTCTCTCCCCCGCGGTGTGCGACGCCGAGGGGTGGTTCGGCACGGAGCTCGTGGACCTGAGCCGGGGCGGGGCGGGCCTTCGGGCGCCGGTTTTCCTGCCGCGCGGCGTGCGGGTGGAGGTGCTCGTCTCGTGCCCGGCCGGTCGCCTGGAAGCGTCGGCGCGGGTGCAGCGGACCCGGATGACGGACATCGTGCCGACGTACCTCGTCGGTGTGTCGTTCGACGCGGCGGACGCCGGGGCGTCGGGGGGTGTCGGCGCGCTGCTGTCGGCGCTGATCGCGGGCGGGGTGGGTGGAGAGCGCGCCGTTGCTTAGCGACCATCAACTGCTGCTGGCGGCCCTGGTGGAACACGGGCGGGTGCGCGCGCCCGACGTGAAGCGGGCGGAGCGCCACGCGGTGACCCGGGGGATCGGCGTGCCCGAGGCGCTGGTGGAACTGGGCGCGGCGACCGACCGCGACCTGGCGCTGGCGCGGGCGGTCGTGGGCGAGTGCGCGTTCGTCGACCTCGACGCGTTCGTCATCGACCTGGGCAACGCGGCCCTCGTGCCCCGGACCATGGCCGAGGAGTTCGAGGCCTTCCCCCTCTTCGCCCGCGACGATCACGTGACCATCGGCATGGCCGACCCGCTCGACCTGCGGGGCGTGGATCGCCTGCGCGGCGTGGTCCGGCGCGAGATCGAACCGGTGCTCTGCGAGCCCAAGGCCCTGCGGGTCCTGATCGAGCGCGCGTACTCCGTCATGGGCTCGGCGCGCGCGGCGCCGGCTCCCGTGCCCACGGCCGCGGGCGCCGGGGTCGAGAAGGAGCCGTTCGTCGCGGCGCTCGACCAGATTCTTGCGTCGGCCGTCGAGGAGGGCGCCAGCGACGTGCACCTTCAGCCGGACGAGCGCGAGCTGCTCGTGCGTTTCCGGGTGGACGGGGAGCTGCGCTCGCGTCAGGCCCCGCCCCTGTCGAGCCACCCGGGGCTGGTGCAGCGTGTGAAGGTCATGGCCAACCTTGACCTGACGCAGACGCGCCGCCCGCAGGACGGCAAGTTCCGCTTCCAGCCGGGGGGGGTCCGATCGTCGGCGGTCGAGGTCCGGGTGAGCATCGTGCCGACGGTGACCGGTGAGAACGTGGTGCTGCGCCTGCTGGGCGCGGCGTCCGGGCTCGAGACGACCGCCTCGCTGGGGATCCCTCCGGCGATGGACGCGGAGTTCCGCGAGGCGCTGGCCCAGTCGCACGGGATGATCGTGGTGACGGGCCCGACCGGATCGGGCAAGACGACGACGCTGTACGCGGCGCTGCGTCTGGTGAATGACCCCGGGTCGAACGTGATGACGATCGAGGACCCGGTGGAGATCCGGCTGGCGCGGGTGCGCCACGTGGAGGTCCACCCGGAGGTGGGGCTGACGTTCGCCGGGGCGCTGCGGGCGGCGCTGCGCCAGGACCCCGACGTGATCCTGGTGGGCGAGATCCGCGACGAGGAGACGGCGCGGACGGCGGTGCAGGCGGCGCTGACGGGCCACCTGGTCCTTTCCACGCTGCACACGAACGACGCCACCGGGGCCGTCTCGCGCCTGCTGGACCTGTCGTGCCCGCCGTTCGCGATCATCGCGTCTCTCGTCGCGTCGCTCTCGCAGCGATTGGTGCGCCGGGTGTGCGACGGGTGCGCGGCGCCGCACGCGCCGGACGCGCTGCTGCTGCGCCGGTTGACCGGCGGGGGCGACGCCTCGGGGTTCCGCAAGGGGCGCGGGTGCCCGCGGTGCATGAACCTCGGATACAAGGGGCGGATCGGGGTGTACGAGCTGATGCGGATGCGCCCGGAAGTTCAGCGGGCGCTGGAAGAGGGCGCCGGGCCCGCGGCGCTGCGACGCGGGGCGCTGAGGGCCGGGATGAGGCCCCTGTGGATGGACGGGATCGAGAAGGCCCGCCTGGGCCAGACCACGCTCGAAGAGGTGGCCCTGGCGGGCGCCGCGACCGTAGACGCAGACACCGCCGCCCTGGCGGAACGGGCGTCGCCCGCGGCGCGGGTGGCCGCATGAGCGCGGGCACCTTCGAGTACCGGGCGATCGACAGGCAGGGCCGATCGCGTCGGGGCACGACGACGGCGCGGGACTCGACCGAGGCGTTCCGCCGTCTGTCCGGGGCCGGGCTGACGCCGCTGGCGATCCGCGCGTCGGCGTCGATCGGGCGCGGCCGGTCCCGAGTGAACGCCAAGGACGTGGCGCACTTCACGTATGAACTGGCGGTGCTCCTGCAGGCGCGGATCCCGATCGGCGAGGCGATGCGCACGATCGCGACGCAGGAGCGCCGCGGGCGGTTCCGCGACGCCCTGGAGGCGATCGCCGCGCGCATCGAGTCGGGGTCGCCGATCGGCGACGCCCTGGGCGAGCACGCCGCCGTCTTCGGCGCGGTCTACATCGAGACGATCCGTGCGGCCGAGACGTCGGGCAACCTGATCAAGGTTCTCGAGTACCTTTCGGAGATGCTCGAACGCCAGCTCGAAATGCGCCAGCAGCTCCGGGCGGCGATGGCGTACCCGATCTGCGTAGTCGTGGTGCTGGCGCTGGCCGTCCTCTTCCTGTTCGGGTTCGCGGTGCCGAAGTTCGGGAGGATGTTCGCCGAGCGCGGCATCGCCCTCCCGCCGCTGACGCAGGCGATGATGGCGTTCGGCGACTCGCTGTGGTCCTGGTGGTTCGCATACGCCGGCGTGATCGTCGGCGTGGTCGTGACCCTGCGCCGGATGCGTCGGACCGAGCGCGGGCGGCGGACATTGGACGCGGGGCTGACCCGGGTGCCGCTGCTGCGGACCATCCTTCAGCAGCTCGCGGTGGCCCGTTTCGCGCGGGTCTTCGGGCTGGCGATCAGCTCCGGGATCGGTCTGCTCGACGCGCTGGAGAGCGCGGGGCGGGCGTCCGGGCGGGCGGCGCTGGCGGAGGATTCGGCGCGGCTCGCGGCGCAGGTCCGGGCCGGCGGGCGGCTCTCCGAGGCCCTGGGGGACTGCGCGTATCTCCCGCCGTTCGCTCGGCGGATGCTCGGGGCGGGGGAAGAGTCGGCCGAGCTGGCGCGCATGTGCGGGCTCATCGCCCGCCACTACGAACGCGAGGCGGGCGGCCTGACCAAGGCGGCCACCACCCTGATCGAGCCCATCCTGATCGTGCTGGTCGCAGGGGTTGTGCTGGTTGTAGCGTTGGCCGTCTTCCTTCCGCTCTGGGATATGGCCAAGCTCGTGGGTTGATCGGGTAGGTCCGGCCGATGCCGCGGTGTCGGAAACCCGCCCGCGCGGGGCGCCCGCGGCGGTGCGGCACGGGGACCGAACACGGGGGTTCAGACATGACTGCCAGGACGATCGGACGGGACAGGAAGGGCGCGTTCACGCTGATCGAGTTGATCGCGGTGATCGTCGTGCTGGCCATTATGGCCGGCGTGGCGATCCCCAAGTACATCGACTACTCGTCGGAGGCGCGCGAGTCGTCCGCCAAGGGGACGATCGGCGCCGTGCGCTCCGGCGTGGCCAATTTCTACGCGAACGCGGCGGTGAACGGGACGCCCGCGTGGCCCTCGCTGGCGGTGCTCGAGACGTTCGGCGCGACGGGCGTGATGCAGGAGCCGATCCCCCCGAACCCGTTCAACAACTCGGCGGACGTGGTCGCGGCGACGTGGGCGGCATCGCCCCCGGTCAGCGGCACGGCGGGCTGGAACTATGACGTGGCGACCGGCAAGTTCTGGGCGAACAGCAATACGACCGGTGAGAACGCCTGGTGACCCGCGCGGGCGCCGTGCCTTCACACTCGTCGAGACCATCGCGGTAGCCGTGATCGTCGTGCTGATGGCGGCCGTGGCGGTGCCGCGGCTGTCGGCGCTGGGCACGGCCCGTGCCGGGGTGGCGGCCCGAATCCTGGCGCGAGACCTGGACTTCGCCCGCGAACGCGCGATGCTGACCGGGGAGCGGTGCTGGGCCGTCTTCAACCTCGGCGCGCAGCAGTACTCGCTGCTCGAGGAAAACAGCGCATCCCCCGGGCGGAGCGGGGCGAGCGTGATCACCGACCTGTTCACCGGGAAGCCGCTGGTGCGCTCCCTGAACACGGGCGACTTCGCCGGCGTCAGCCTGCTTACAGCATCGTTCGACGGAACCGTGGAGGTCGGGTTCACGTGGATCGGCAAGCCCTTGGCGGCGACGGAGGCGGCGCTGGCATCCACGGGAACGGTCACCGTGACCGGCGGCGGCACGGTGAGCGTCCTGGCCGCGACAGGAGCCGTCTCATGGTCGATGCCCTGAACTGCCGGTGCGGAGCACGCCGGGCTTTCACCCTCGCCGAGACCGTGGCCGCGCTCGTCGTGCTGACCATCGCGATCCCGCCCATGCTCCTGGCGCTGCGCGAGCGTTCGTCGCAGCGCTCGGCGATGGAGCTGACGGTGGTGGCGCGCTGGCTGGCGGCGGAGAAGCTCGAGGACGTGATCGCGGACCGGCACGAGCCCGCCCGCGGGTACACGTTCGTCGTTTCAGGGAGCTACCCGGCGGAGTCACCGGTGTCCGGGTTCGCGGCGTTCGGGCGGTCGGTAACGGTGGCCGAAACGGGCGTGAACCTGGTCTCGGCGGGGACGGGGTACAAGCGCGCGACGGTCGAGGTGACCTGGACTGATCCGCGTGCCGGGGCGCGCACGTTCACGTTGAGCACCGTGCTGACGGAGTACACCGCGCCATGAGCCGCGCCCACGCACGTCGGGGATTCACCATGGTCGAGGCGATCGCCGCGATCGTGGTCATCTCGGTCCTGGGGTCGATCGCGTCGTTCGTGCTGCACGCGGCCGTGCGGGGGTCGATGGACGCGGCGACGGGCGAGAGCCTGGCCGCCGATGCGTCCGCGGCGCTGGAACGGATCGTCCGCGGGCTGCGCGCGATCGACGACGACGGCGGCACGCCCGGCGTTCAGCCGAGCATCGGCGAGGTGGGGCCAACGTTGATCCGCTGGAACACGAACTGGTCGCTGTCGCGCTCGGGCACCACGGTCCTGCTAGAAGAAAGCGGCGGGACCCCGACGGCGCTGGTCCGCGACGCTTCGGCGTTCACCATCCAGACGTACAACGGCGTCGGCGGGGTCCTGGGAGGGACGCTCAGCGGCGCCGCGTGCCACGCGGTGCGGCGCATTGAGGTCACGCTCACCCTGGCCCGCGCGGGCCGACAGGTCGCGCTGCGCACGCGCGTGACGCCGCGGTGCACCGTCACGGGCGCCGGGGGATGAGCCCGCGGGCGCAGAGCCGCGAGGCCGGGGCCGTGCGCGAGATCCAAGCCACGATCGACGGCGCCCGGCGCGTGCCGATCGGGTCTTGATCGGGCGTTTGATCGGCGCGACGGCCCCAAGCCGCGCCGCGATCCGGTCGATAACCGAGTGCCGGATGGCCCGCGCGATGGCGCGCCCGCGCCGGCGGCCTGGCTCGTCTGTCAAGAGGAGACGTGTGGCGCGCACTCGCGTCATCATCGATCTGTCCCCCTCGTCGATCGAGGTGGTGCTCGCGCGCGGGCCTGTCGTGATCGGGGCGCGCACGCTTGCCGGCCTGAGCCCCGCGCCCGGGCGGCCCTGGGCCGACGCGGTCGGTGCATCCTCGGGGGCGCTGGCCGGCGCCGTGCGTGAACTGGGCGCGATCGGGTCGCCCGCGTGGGTCGTCGGCGCCTCGCCCGACACGGTCGCGGGCGTGTTCTCCTGCCCGGTCGCGGCCGGGCGATCGGGCGTGTGGCGCGCGGCGCGCCTGGCCTTGATCGAGGCGTCGTCGCAGCCCGACTCCGCGCCGCACGCGGGCGTGCTCCTCGCGGTCGATCGGCGCGCCGTGAACGGCGACAGCAGCCGGGGTTCCGCTCGCCAGGCGCACGTGCTCGCGGCCGCGGACTCCGCGGATGCCGTCGAGTGTCTCTGGTCGTGGATGGGGGGCGCCGGGTTGTCGCCCCGCGGCGTCATCCCGGAGTCGGCGGTCGCGCTGGCGTCGGCGTGCCGCGCCGCGTTGGGGCCGCGCGGGAGACAGTCGGGGCGCGGCGTGGCGTGCCTGGTGATGCACGTCGGTGAACGGCAGACGGTGCTCGCGGCGGCGTGCGCCGGGCGATTGCGATTCGTGCGTCAGGTGGCGCTGGGCCTGGCCGATCTCGCGGCGGCGTTCCGGCGTGCGGGCGAAGCGGACGGAGCGGGCGGGGACGAGGGCGCCTCGACCGAGGCGATGGAGCTGCTGCGATCCGTGGGCATCCCGCAGCGCGGAGACACGGGGCTGGACGTACGCGGTCTGAGCGCGGGCGACGTGCTGCCGGGCCTGCAGCCCGTGCTCCAGCGGCTCGCCGGCGAGGTGCGGCAGTCCGTGCGGTTCGGCCTCGTCGACGGGGAGCGCGACGGCGTGACTCTGACCCTGGTCGGCCCCGGGGCGCGGGTGCCGCGCCTGGCGGAGGTCATCGCGACGGACACGGGGGTGCGCCCGGGCGCCACGGCCGGCGCGGACGCGACCGATCGGCGCACCCAGCTCGCGGCGCTCGACCCGCCGCTGGCGCTCGTGCCCGCGGGCGAGCGCGCGGCCCGGGAACGCCGGGGCGTGCGACGAGGCGTGCTTGTCGGTGTCGCGCTGGCGTGGCTGCTGGTGGCGGCGGACGGCGTGCTGACCCACCTGGACGCGCGGGCGGGGCGTCGGGACCTGCTCGCGCTGCGCACGCGGCGCGACGGCGCGGCGCGGCTCGAATCGCTGGACGCGCAGGCGAGCGCCGCCGTCGGCGCTGTGGTCGGGGCGCGCGAGCGCCGGCGGGCCGCGCTGGGGCAGCAGGTCCCCTGGGATGCGCTGCTCGTGGAGATTGCGCGACGCCTGCCCCCCGACGTGCGGCTCGACGGCGTCGAACTGGGCTACGACGTCGAACGGGCCGTGGCCCGGGTCCGCTGCTCGGCCGCGGAGATCGCCCCGGGGTCCGCCGGGCGGTCCATGAAAGCCTACGCGGACGCCCTCGGGCGGCTGCCCCTCGCGGCGCAGGTGCGGCTGGGGTCGTCCCAGCGGATCGTCGGCGTGGACGGGCCCGCCGTCGTGGTCTTCGACCTCGCGATCGACCTGATCGGACTGCCGGCGGACGCCGTCGATTCGCTCGCAGACGCGAGCACGCCCGGTGCGGGAGGGACGCCATGAGCACGCCGGCGTGGCGCGAGGGTGCGGCGATCGCGGCGATGGGCGCGGCGGCGGCGCTCGGCGCCGAGATGGCCTTGCTCGACCCGGTGCGGCGCGCGACCGAGCGCGATGCGACCGAGGCACGCCGGTTGGGCGAGGATGTCCAGCGCCTGGAATCGCTCAGCGGCGATGTCGCGCTGCTCACGGCCACGCTGCGCGAGGCGAGCACCGAAGCCGCCCGGATCGAGCGCGTGGGCGCCGCGGCCCGCGACCCGGGGAGGGTGTTCGAGAACCTGCACAACCTTGCGGGCGAGCATGGGCTGGTGATGGACCGCCTGGACCCCGTGATCGCGTCACGGGACGCCGCGCGCGTCGGCGATCCACGCGACCGCACGATTCGGTACTCGATCACGGTGCGCGGCACCTTCGCGGGCGTCGTGCGGATGATCGGGCGCCTCCCGGAAGGCCTCGGGTTCACCCGCGTGGCCGGCGTGCGGGTCCACCCGGCCGGTGAGGACGGGCGCGACGAGGTGGTGGCCGCCCTGGAAACCGAGCACTGGGCGTTCGACGCGACGACGCCGCCCGAGGTCGCGGGCACGGGGGGCACACCGTGAAGCGGACCCACGAGCGCGCATGGCGGGCGGCGAGCATCGCGGCGCCGATCGTGATGCTGATGGCGGCGCGGGCGGTGCTCTCGGGCTCGCCGTCGCCCGCGTCGGCTGCGGCGCCGCCGGTCGGTTCCGCGGGCGTGCACCCGGCGACGGCCCGGCTCTCCCCGGCGCAGGAAGGCGTGATCGACTGGCTCCGGGGGTTCGACGCGGTCTCGGACTATCCGTCACCGTTCACCGCGCGGCTTGAAGCCCGCTCGTCGGCTCCGATCCCGACACCACCCGCGCCGGCGGGCGCGCGGTTCCGCCTCACCGGCGTGATCGGGGCGGCGACCGACGACGGCGCCCTGGCGTCGATCAACGGGCGGGTGTGCCGCGTGGGGATGGAGATCGCGCCGGGCGTGCGCGTGGTCAGGATCGCGGCGCGTCAGCGTGAAGTGGAGCTGCGGTTGGCGGACGGGACCGCGCTCGTGCTCCGCGAGCAACGCAACCGCTGATCCTCGCGCCGGGCCCGGCGGTCACGGTCACCGCCCGTCGGGGCTGCACGACACCGCGCTACGGCTCGACCGCCGACCACGAGGTGATCGCGGGGTTGAGCGCCTCCGAACCGCGCGAGAGCATGAAACACTCGTTGCCGTTGGGCCCGGCCAGGTCGCCCGCCAGCGTCTGGGCGCCCACCAGAGCCGAGCCGTTCCATCGCATGAACACGAAGGCACCGTCGTTCTTACGCTCAATGCCGATGAGGATCTCCGACCCGGTCGCCGCCGGCATGAACTGCACGACGCTGATCGGGTGGCTAATGTCGGGGCCGACCATCTCGGCCGACCAGTTCGTCCCGTCGTACACGCGGTACCGCACGGTGCTCTGGGACGAGCGGGCGTACATCGCCAGGGCGCGCGTGCCGCCGGGCTCGAAGGCCACGTCGACGCCCCGACGGTCCGAGTTGGGCACACTGGACTGGACCTCGTCGGCGGGCCCCCAGCTTGATCCGTTCCAGACGATCAGGTTAACATCGGCGGCGCTGTCGAGCGTCATGGCGATGACCTTGTCGCTCGCGGGGTCCGCGGCCAGGCGCATCTGCTTGACGTTCGCGCCGGCGTCCGGCATCGCGGACTCGGTCTGCCACGCCGAGCCGGTCCATACGCGGCACCGCGGCACGGTGGTCCCCCCGCGGGCCCACGCGACCATGCAGCGACCGCTGGAACGCTCGTAGGCCGCGTCGGCGCATTCCTGGCCGGAGAACGCGGCGTTAGCGTCGAGCAGGAGCGTGTTGCCGAATGCGGTGCCGTTCCACACCATCGCGGACAAGTCGTTGTTGTTGTCGAGCACCAGGACCATGATCTCGTCCGCGCCGGGCTTGGGGACGAGCTTGACGATCTTGGGGGAACCCGTCCCCGGCAGCGCGGTGGACTGCTGCCCCGACCATGCCATGCCGTTCCACGTACGGTGGTTCGCGTTGGCTCCGCCCCCGACGCGGTACACGACCAGCGCCGTTCCCGACACCTGCGAGTACGCCGCGTAGAACGGGCGATCGCCGGAGGTCACGAGGTTGTTGGAGAGCTCCTGCGCGCTCCCCCAGGTCGTGCCGTCATACACCATGACATTGAGGTCCTCGGCGGTGTCGCCGCACGCGGCGAGCAGCTCGTTCCGAACCGGGCAGGCGGCGGTGACGATCCAGCGCGGGTTGGCGCCGATGTCCGCGGTCGGGGTCTCGGCCGACCACGCGCTGCCGTTCCAGGTGCGGAAGACCGGGGTGTTGCTGGTCGGCGTGCCGTAGACCACGCCCACTCCGGAAGCCTGGCCCGACTGGGTCGAGGTGATCCGGGTGGCCCGGACCGCATCGGCGTTCTGGGCGCGGGCGGTGATGGTGGTCACTCCGCCCGAGTCCGCGCGCGTCGCCCACAGCCGCGTTCCGCCGAGCACCGGGTCCGTGGCCGTGTTCCCGTCGTCGGAGATCGCGCCGATGGTCCCGTCGCCGTCGCGATCGACGCCGTCCATCAGCTCCTTGACGGCCATGTTCGCGGCGCTCTCGGCGGCATGCGTGGCCCGGTCGCCCTGCGCGCGGAGCACCGTCAGTTCATGGCCGCGAGCGCCCGACAGGACCAGCCCGACCACGACGAGCGACATCAGGACAAGGAGGATGAGGAACGCGACCAGGATCGTTCCGCGCCGAGGGCACCATTGAGGGGGCGGGCTCTTGGGCGCACTCGTACACATGGCGTTGCCGGCCTTGTTCGCCTCGCGTGGGCGCGTGCTCGTCGCCGTTCCGAGGCTTATCGGTCGGTCGGCGACGGCGGTTGAGCCGGTTCGACGCGACAGTGCACCGCGGCCCCGCGCCGGGCGTCGCGGTCCACTTCCTTGCACCGTGGGGCGGATGTTCCTGGCGGTCGTGGACGCGATGGCACGGTTCGGGTCCGTCTACCACCGTGGCGGCACGGCCGGCCCGCGCGGCACGCGGCGGGGGTCGGCGTGGCGATTATGATCGGACCGTGCCGAACCTTGAACCGGTCGTGCGTCGGGCCTACGCCAAGGTGAACCTGGCGCTGGCGGTCGGCCCGGCGATCGCCCCGGCTCGCGCTGGTGCGGGGTACCACCCCATCGCGTCGTGGATGCACGCGATCGACCTGTTTGATGATGTCGCGGCTCGGCGGTTGCCGGAGGGCGCGGCGTCGAGGCATCGTGTGGCGTGGGCGGTCGACGCGCCGCGGCCGAGCCCGATCGACTGGCCGATCGAGAAGGACCTGGCGGTGCGGGCGCACCGGGCGTTGGAGGCCGCGGCGGGGCAGGAACTGCCCGTTGAACTGACGGTGACCAAGCGCGTCCCGGTGGGCGGCGGGCTTGGGGGCGGGTCGTCGGACGCCGCGGCGACGCTGGTGTTGCTCGACGAGCTATTCGGGCTGGGGCTCGGGCGCGAACGGCTCGCGGCGATCGGCTTGAAGCTCGGGAGCGACGTGCCGTTCTTTGTGGATGACGCGCCGCCCCGACCGGCGGTGGTGGCCGGGCTTGGCGAGCGGGTGGAGCGGCAGCGTCGGGTCGAGGGCGAGGTGGTGCTGGTGTTGGCGCCGTTCGGCTGCGCGACGGGCGCGGTGTACCGTGCGTTCGACGAGCGGGCGGGGGCGGAGTTGCGCGAGGCGCCGGTGAAGTCGCTGGCGGCGGGCGGGCGGATCGAGAGCGGGGCGCTGTTCAACGACCTGGCGTGGGCGGCCGAGCGTGTCGAACCGCGGCTGGGGGAACTCCGGCGGCGCGCCGAGGCGGTGGCGGGCGGACCCGTGCAGATGACCGGGAGCGGGAGCGCGTTATTCATCCCCGTTGCGCCGGTGTCGGGGGCGGCGGTGGAGGCGAAGCTGCGTGCGAAACTGGCCGATGTTGGGGTGGTGCGGACGCGCCTCGTGTAGGTCCGCCGTCGCGCCGGCGGGGCGGCCCGTACACTCGCGCTGCATCGGGGAAGAGTCATGCCGAATCAACGCCCCGTGGTGGGCATCGACCTGGGCGGGACGAACATGCAGATCGGGGTGGTGAGCCCCGAGTGCAAGGTCCTGTCGCGGGCGAAGCGCAAGTCGAAGGCCGACGAGGGGCGCGACGCGGTCATCGGGCGCGTGGTCGAGGGCGTGCGCGAGGCGTGCGCGGAGGCGGGGATCACCCCGGCGGACCTCGCGGCGGTGGGCATCGGCGCGCCGGGGGCGGTCGATCCCGTGTCGGGTGTGGTGCTCGACGCCGTGAACCTGCGGTGGAACGACGTGCCGCTGGCCAAGATCCTGACCGATCGGCTGGGCGTGCCGACGGTGGTGGACAACGACGTCAACGTGGCGGTGTACGGGGAGAACCGGCTGGGCGCGGGGGACAACGCGCGCGACCTGCTGGGCGTGTGGGTCGGCACCGGCATCGGCGGCGGGCTGATTCTTAATGGAAAGCTGTTCTACGGCAACTTCATGACGGCCGGGGAGATCGGGCACGTGATCGCGTTCCCGGGAAACATGCCGGGGACGCGGTCGCTGGAGCACAACTGCTCGCGCACGGCGGTGGTGGAGCGGATCGTGCGGCTCGTGCGGTCGAACCGCAAGTCGGTGATCGCGGAGCTGGCCGACGGGGACCTCGACTCCATCCGCAGCAAGACCGTGGCGAAGGCCTACGGGATGGGCGATGAGCTGGTGGTGGAGGTGGTGGATTCGGCGGCGGACCTGCTGGGCACGGTGGTGGCGGGCGTGGTGACGCTGCTGTCGCTGGGGCGGGTGGTGCTGGGCGGCGGCCTGACGGAGGCGATCGGCGATCCGTTCGTGGACCGGGTGAAGAAGGCGGTGCGCCGGCACGTCTTCCCCGACCAGTGCAAGGCGGTCAAGGTGGTGGGCACGAAGCTGCTGGCTGATGCGGGTGTGCTCGGGGCGGCGCTGCTGGCGATGGAGAAGACGGGGAACGGCCCGTCGGCGCGCGCCTAGCAATTGCCATGCGAAAGGTGATGATCGCGGCGGTGTGGATGGCGCTCGCCCGGTGTGCGATCGCGCAGCCGGCGCCCGCGGCGGACCGCCCCGAAAACGCGATCGACCGCGATCGGCTGATGGCGCAGGTCGCGCGGCTGCCCACGAAACGGGCGGCCCGGGGCGACGCCGATCATCGCCGAGGGTTGGCGCAGACCGAAGAGCACCTGGAACGGTCGCTCAAGGAGCTGGGGTACGCGCCCGTGCTGGTGCCGCTGGGGTGGACGGTCGCCGGGGAGCGAGCGTTTCTTGAGGAGCACGGCGGGGCGCCGGAGCGCCGGGCGCAACCCGCGGACGACGCGCTGGCGACGCGGGTGTGGCACAACATTATTGTCGAGCTGCCCGGGCGTGAGCTGCCGAGGGAAGTGCTCGTGATCGGCGCGCATTTCGACGCGGCGCCCGGCGCACCCGGGGCGGACGACAACGGGACGGGGACGGCCGCCCTGCTCGAGCTGGCCCGGGTGCTGCGTGATCGACCGATGAAGCGGACGGTAAGGTTGATCTTCTTCAACCTCGAGGAGATCGGGCTCAAAGGCTCGGCCGAGTATGTGAAGTCGATCAAGCCGCGGCTCGACGCGGGCGACGAAGCGATCATCGGGATGGCGAGCCTGGAGATGCTCGGGTACTTCAGCGACGAGCCGGGGAGTCAGCGGTCGCCGATCCCGGCGATCGAGGGCGTGTTTGTTCCGCCGACGGTGGGGGACTTCATCGCGCTGGGCACGACGAAGAGCCACGCGGGGTTTGTGAAGCGGCTCGACGAGGCGATGCGTGCGGCCGCGCCTGGGCTCAAGACGATCGCGCCCGACTTTCTGCCCGACCCGCCGCTGGTCCCGCCGGCGCTGCTGCGATCGGACAACGCGCCGTTCCTGTTCGTGGGGATTCCGGCGGTGATGGTGACCGACACGTCAAACTTCCGCAACCCGCACTACCACCGGCGGAGCGACACCGTGGAGTCGCTCGACGCGGAGCGGTACACGCTGGTGGTTCGCGGGCTGGCGGGGGCGGTCCACGCGATCGCGGGGCCGATGGAATAAGCCCGCGGCTCGGGGGCTCGTCGCGGGCGTCGGTGGCGCATGATGTGGAGCGGCGCGGTCGGCGTCAGTCGCCGAGTTCGAGGTCTTCCGCGAGGTTGCGGACGGCCTCGTCGAGGCGCTGGGCGGAGTCGTAGGTGCCCTGGGCGATCTCGCGTCGGACGGAGTCCACGAGCTCGGACCGGACCGGGGGCAGGCTGGCGAGCTTGCTCAGGTATCGGGCGCGGTCGGAAAGCTCGACGCGGTCGGAGGGGCGCGACGCGCGGGCGCCGGGGCGGGATGACTCGCGCTCGACGGACCCTGAAACAGGGTCGTGGCGGCCCGGCGAAACCTGCGAGATGGGCGCGATGTCTGACATTCGGCGGACCCTCCACCACTACGGGTCAGTTGAGCGAGCCTCCACCACCTCCACCTGTTGGGCTCCGCCCGCAGCAGTCTATCGTCGGGCTCGGGCGCGACCCTTGAAAGTTTGGGGTGTCGTCGGGTGATGGCGTAATAGCTGCGTTTTCAAGCGCTTACGGGCGTCCGTCCCCGGCCCCCGAGGGAGCACCTGAGGCCGCCGGACCCTAACATGCACGCATGACCATCGGACGAGCTTCGGAGAGGTCACCCGGGCCGGCGTTGAGCCGCGTCGTGTATCGCCGGGCGGTGATTCTGGCGGCGACCGCGGCCCTCGGCGCGGCGCTGGGGTGCGGGGCATCGGGCCCGCGCGCGGCGGGCGGGGATCGTGCGGCCCAGGGGCGCGAGGTGTTCGGCGGCGCGCCGGCGAACGCCGCCGCGGGCGGAGCGCCGCGTGCCGGGGGCGGGGTGAGCGACGAATCCTGGACGATCCTGATCGAGGCGTTCCGCGGCGACGACGCGGAGGCCCGCGCACGCCAACTGCTCGACGACGTGCGGAGCCGCGGCGGGCTGGGCGAGGCGTACTTCGAGCGCCGCGGCGAGACCACGATCGTCGGCGTCGGACGGTTCAGCGGGCCGGACGACCGGCGGGCCCGCGCCGAGCTGGAGCGCGTCAAGGGGATCACGATCGGCGGGGCGCGGCCGTTCGCATCGGCGCGGCTGATGCCGCCGGTGGTGAGCGGGGGGACGCCCGAGCACGACCTTCGGAACGCGCGGAAGTTCAACGGAGACTGGGGCGCGTACACGCTGCAGGTCGGCGTCTACAGCCGCGAGGACGGTGGCGTGGCGACGGCGAAGGAAGTCGCGGAGTTCCGTCGGTACGCGGAGGACGCGGCGGCGAAGCTGCGGGCGGAGGGGGAGCTCGCGTTCTACTTCCACGGGCCGTCGCGGAGCATGGTGACGATCGGGGTGTTCGCGCGCGACGAGTTTGACGCGACGGCGAGCCCGCCCTCCGAGAGCCCGGCGATCGGCGCCCTGAAGAAGCGGTTCCCGCACAACCTGCAGAACGGGCGCGGGATCCGCCGGAGGTTGACGCTCACGGCCGAGAGCGGGGAGCGCACGCAGATCGAGCGGATCGATCCGAGCGCGCTCGTGATGATCCCCGATTCGGAGTGACATTTCGCCGGGGCTCAACGCAGAAGGTCGGCGGCGCCGAGCGCGCCGAGCGTGCAACTGACGACGCCATTGATGGTGAAGAAGGCCGGGTGGAGCCCCGCCCCCTCGCGCCGGCCCCGGACGAGAGCGGCGTGCTCGAGGACCAGCAGGGCCGCGACAAGGCCGATGCCGACCGCGAAGAGCACGCCGAGCCGCGCGTCGCTGCGCAGGGCGAGGACGAGCAGGGCGACGGCCGCGGCGTGCAGCCCGCGGCTTACCCAGACCGTGCCGGCGACGCCCAGGGTCGCGGGGATGCTGCGCAGGCCGGCCGACCGGTCGAACGCGCGGTCCTGGAGCGCGTAGATCACGTCGAAGCCGGCGACCCAGACGAGGACCATGCCCGCGATGAACCAGACCGCGGGGGCCGCTGAGAGCGACGCGGGGTCCACGGCGACCGCGGCGGCGACGGGCGAGGCGGCGAGCGCGCCGCCGAGGATGAGGTGGCAGAGCGGCGTGAACCGCTTGGTGTACGAGTAAAAGGCGATCCACGCGAGCGCGGGGACGGAGAGGATGAGCGGCCAGGGGTTATCGAAGATCGCGAGGAAGAGGGCGGTGGCGCCGACGAAGAGCGACGCGGCGGCGAACGCGAACGCCCAGCCGCGCGCGGGGCTGAGTTGTCCCGAGGCGAAGGTGCGGTGCGCGGTGCGTGTGTTGGCCGCGTCGAACGCCCGGTCGGCCAGACGGTTGACGAGCATGGCCCAGGTCCGGGCGGCGACCATGCAGGCGACGATGAGAGCGAGTTGCCCGGCGAAGCGTCCCCACGGCGCGCCGGGGGCTCGCGCCAGGAACGCCGCGAGCACCGCAAAGGGGAGAGCGAAGACGGAGTGGGCCAGCTTGATGTCCGCCGCGGCGAGGCGGAGCTGGGCGAAGAGGGACGCGGCGCGCGGGCGCGCATCGAGTGTTGTTGTGGCGGCACTCACGGCCCAACGGTAGCGCCGGTCAGTAGCAGCCCATCACGAACCGCGTCTGGTACGCACCGAAGTCCGAGACGGACAGCACGCCGTCGTCGTTGAAGTCGGCGACCGCCGCGTTGCCCAGGGCGTACGCGGTCTGGAACGCGCCGAAGTCGGACACGGAGAGCTGCCGGTCCTGGTTCACGTCGGCGCGGCAGTAGAGGGAGACGCGCACGTCGTCGACGAACCACGCGTCGTTGAGCTCCGTGCTGTCGGTCGCGAAGGCGAACTTCCCGCTGGTGGCGCTGAACCCGGAGAATGGCAGCGTGATCTCGTGGTAGGAGAAGCGCGGCTGGTCCACGCCGTTGGACGTGATGGTGAGCAGCGGAGCGAACTGCTGGAGGGCCGTGTCGAAGTACGTCGCGCGCAGGGCCTTGCCCGCCTCCACGCCGCTGTGCTGGGACCAGAACGAGAGGAAGACGGGGGGGACCGCGTCGGTGTTGATGGCCTTGGTCTGGGCGGACCCGTCGAAGTAGAACTGGAGCGCGTAGGGCTCGGACCGCGCGTTCAGGGCGAGGGGGCTGACCGACGCGCCGGTGGCGACGCTCCACTTCAGCGGGTCGAGCGCCAGTTGCGGGAAGGGGTCGAAGAACGGGAGGGTGAGCGCGGGCGGCGGGGGCGGGGGCGGGGGGGTGAGGCACGGGCGGGTCGCGGCGTACGACGTGATGGACGCGATGTCGCACGTGCTGAACGAGGTGACGATGCCCGAGCACCCGCCGAGCCCCGAGCACATGATCTCGCACGGGCTGCACACGCTGTCGCAGTGGGGGGCGCTGAAGTTGTGCCCGGTTTCGTGCGCTGTCAGCCCCACGCGGAACGCCGTGTTCGCCGTCCAGCGCGACTGCGACAGGCCGAACGCGTTGGTGTTGCACACGCCGTTCAGGTACGCGATCCCGATCGTGGAGCCGTCGAGGTTGCGGCCCGTGAACAGGTGCGCCAGGTCGCGGAGCACGCCCGTGTGGTTCGTCAGCCAGTGCGCGCGGAACTGGCCCAGCAGCGTGGCCGGCGTGCTGGAGGTGTAGGGGTTCGTGGCCGCGGACGTGCGGATGATGATCTGCGTGATGGTGAACTCCACCTGGCAGTCGGCCTCGTAGATGTTCGAAACGAGGTTGACGATGCCGGTGATGTCGTTCGTGACGGTCGTCGTGTTTGAGGCCCAGGAGGTGTAGAACTCGAAGTCGGCGTCGCAGGCGATCTCGCAGACGAGGTTGCCGTCGGTCGATCCGCCCCCTCCGGCGCCCGGCGGCATCAGGTGCTTGAGGGCGGGCAGGCCGAGTTGCATTTCGTTCATGCCGCAGCGCCAGTCGCCGGGCACGCCGTCACGCTCGCGGTACACGACGTGCCGGTCGCGGGGCGCGCCGGGGACAGCGGCGCTGATCGGATCGATGAACCAGGCCTGACCGTCGGGCATCCGGATGAACGCGCTCAGGCCGGCGGGTGTCAGGTTCCCCGCGACGATGGCGCCGTCAAGGCCCACGACCGACCCGCGGTACGTCGTCTCGGCGGGGGCTGCGATTTCGTTCAGCGCGCCCGTGGCGTCCTGAACGACCACCTTGAACCCGGGCGCCCGCACCGAGTGCGGCTCGAACGCGACGTGAACGTCGGCGTCGCCGAGGCGGACGGGCACGCCGAACGCGGCGCCCGCGGCGGCGGGGATCGGCAGGCTCTGGACAACGAACGTGGAGAGGCTCATTCGCTCGCGGATGACAGGGTCGACGTCAGGGGCGGACCCGTTCGCCGCCGCCGTGGTTGAGCCGACCGCGAACGCGAGGGCGGTGAACAGAGCGGCCACGACAACGGCGCGAGACAGCTTCTTCATCCGTGCTCTCCGCGATCTAGTGGGAACCATGAATCAGCGCGGGCGATAGTCCCCACCGCAAGGGGGGAGCTGCGTCCGCGTGCGAACAACTCACACTGTCCACACGTGCGAACCTTTACGTCCCTGAATGTACCACGGGTGCATCGGGCGTGCATATTCCGTTCGGGGCACGCTCGGCGGGGTGGTTCAGAATCGGCATCACCAGCGAGTCCGCGGGATCGATCGAAGCCGCCCAGTGTGTCGCGGCCGCGGCAGTAACGCCCCCGGTGACGCCGCGGACGGCGCCGGGGGAGAACTCGACTTCATCGAGCCGGACGGCCTGCTCCCGGGCCGTGTCGAAGACTCGTCCGGGCTCGTGCCGAGGCGCGGAGACTCGGACCGCGTGCCGGCGGGCGGTCATGGACCTGGCGGGCTTCGGTGCCTGGTGTGGTGTCGTCCGCGTGGGCCGGCGATCGAGCAGCGTGGCGATGTCGCCGAGGATCGCGCTGGCGGTCGGCCCGGGCCCCGCGCCGGGCCCGCGCAGGGTGATGTCGCCCGCGTGCGCGGTGGAGATGACCACCGCGTTCTCCTCGTCGCGGGTCGACGCCAGCGGGTGTTCGCGCGGCACGAGTGTCGGACCGACGCGGAGCGATACGCCGTCGCCGTCCGACTCCAGCTCCGCGAGCAGCTTGAGCGCGTGCCCGGATCGGCGCGCTGCCCGCACGTCGTCGGGCGTGACGCTCTCGATCCCGTCGCACGTCACGCGGTCGGGGGTGACCCCACGGAACCCGGCCGCGGACGCGAGCACGCAGAGCTTCTCCGCGCTGTCCCGCCCGGAGAGGTCGGCCGAGGGGTCGGGCTCGGCGAACCCCCGCGATCGGGCCTGCGCCAGGGCCTTGTCGAAGGGCCGGCCTTCACCCAGCCGCGAGAGGATGAAGTTGCACGTGCCGTTGACGACGCCCCGGATCGCGGTGATCCCGTCGGCGGCGAGGTGGCGGATCGCGCCCAGGACGGGCACACCCGCGCACACCGCGGCCTCGCAGGCGAGCCCTGCTCCGTGGGCGTCCGCGAGTGCGCGCAGCGATTCGGCGTGGTGGGCGATGAGCGTCTTGTTGGCGGTGACGACGTGCAGGCCGCGTTCCAGGGACGCGCGCACGAAATCGGCCGCGGGGTCGAGCCCGCCGATCGCCTCGATGACGAGATCGGGCTCGGCGTCGAGAATGTCGGCGAACCGGTCGGTGAGGAGTTCGCGCGGGACGCCGCGGTCGCGGGTTGCATCGCGGACGAGCACGCCGACGAGCGCGCGGCCACGCGAGTTGCCCTCGGCGAGAAGGCGCCGCGCAACTTCTCGTCCGACCGTGCCGCAGCCGAGCAGGGCGATGCGGGCGAGGCGCTGAGACGGTGGGGCGGTGAGGCGGTGAGACGGTGGCAACCTCGTCAAACCGTCGATGGAATCGAGCGGCTTCATCGGGCCACCTCCTGTGCGGCGTCCGCGGTCGCGCGGAGCGCGGCGTCGAGGTCTTCGATCAGGTCGGCGGGGTCTTCTAGGCCGACGGAGAGGCGGATGAGCCCGTCACCGATGCCGATGCGGGCGCGCTCCTCGGCGGGGACGGACGCGTGCGTCATGGTGGCGGGGTGGCAGAGGAGGGACTTCACGCCGCCGAGGCTTTCGGCCAGAGGCCAGAGGCGCAGCGAACGGACGAGGGCCCGCACGCGCTCGACCCCGCCCTTGAGCTCGACGCTGAGGATCGCGCCGAAGCCCGAGCCCTGGCGTGCGGCGAGCGCGTGCTGCGGGTGGGAGCGCAGGCCGGGGTAGATGACGCGCTCGACTTCGGCGTGGTCCTGGAGGAAAGCGGCGACGGCCCGTGCGTTGCGCTCGTGGCGCTCGACGCGCAGCGGGAGGGTCTTGATGCCACGCAGGAGGAGGAAGCAGTCCTGCGGCCCCGGCACCGCGCCGGTGGCGTTCTGGAGGAACTTGAGCTCGCGGTAGAGGGGCTCGTCGCGGACGATGAGCCCGCCGCCGATCACGTCGCTGTGCCCGCCGAGGTACTTGGTGGTGGAGTGGAGGACGATGTCCGCGCCGAGGTCGAGGGGGCGCTGGAGGACGGGGGTCGCGAAGGTGTTGTCCACGAGCACGCGGATGCGCCCGCCGCTGTATGCCCCGGCGATCGCGGCGCACGCCTCAAGGTCGGTGATGCGCAGCAGCGGGTTCGAGGGCGTTTCGAGCCAGAGAAGCTTCGTGTCGGGCGTGAGGGCCGCGGCCACGTTCGCCGGGTCGGTGGTGTCCACGAGGCTGAAGTGCACGCCGAAGCGCTCGAAGACGCGGGTGAAGAGGCGCCAACACCCGCCGTAGAGGTCCTGGGACGCGACGACGTGGTCGCCGGTGCTGAGGTTCTGGAGCACGGCGTTGGCCGCGGCGAGTCCGCTGGCAAAGGCGAGACCGAAGCGCCCGCCCTCGAGCGCGGCCAGGCAGGCTTCGAGCGCGCCCCGGGTCGGGTTGCCGGTGCGCGAGTAGCACCACTCGGGTGAGCCGGCGAGTTCGTCTTGGGCGTAGGTCGAGGTCTGGTAGATGGGCGTGACGACGGCGCCGGTGAGCGGATCGTCGGGCTGACCGGCGTGGATGGCGATGGTGTCGGGGCGGAACGAGGACATGGTGAGCTTCCTTTGAAACACGGAGGGCCACGGAGGGCCGCGGAGTAGGAGGTGTGGGGTTCGGCGCGCGCCGCACCCGTCACGGATCGGAGTCCGCGCTGGGCGCATGGAAACGAACAACGGCGTCAGCGGGAGAAGCCCGGACGCGGGTCAGTCACCACAGTGCGATCGGGATCGGCGGGTCAGAACACCCGGGAACCCCGGCCGCACGCGGTGGCTGCCGCGCCCGGGCCGGGCATGGACATCAGCATGTCCATCGGGTTGTGGGTTCGCCGACTCATGGAGAGGTGACAATACCGGGCGGGCGGGCGATGTCAAGAGCCGGTGTGGCGCGAGGCGGCGAGCGTTTCGTCGGACGCGAGGATCACCGGCCCGCCGCTTTCCAGCCACTCGTCGATGCGGGCGCTGATCTGGTCCCGGACTTCCCGGAACTTCTCGAACTTCTGCTCTTTATCGCCCTCGAACGCGGCGGGGTCCTCGAAGGGCCAGAACAGGTTGTGCGCTGCGAACGGCTGGAGCCTCGGGCAATGGCGCTGTGCATGGTCGCAGACCACGACGGCGTAGTCCACGCGGACCCGTCCGAGGAACTCGGTCGTCGGCTTGGAGTGGTGCGCGCTCGTGTCGATACCGATCTCCGAGAGAACAGGCCGGGTCAACGGGTGGACGCCCTTAGGCTCCAGCCCCGCGCTCGCGACTTCGACGCGATCACCCTGCTTGGCGCGCAGAAGGGCCTCGGCCATCTGGCTGCGCGCCGAGTTCCCCGTGCACAGAAACAGAACGAACGGCTTGCGGACTGGCGTGTCCATGGTGGTCGTCCTCGTCGGGAAGTTGATCAGGATGAGGGTACAGGCGGGTTGCGTGCGGCGCGCGCGGGAAGGGGCCGCGGCCCACCGGGTCTCGCGCGATCTTAATAGCGCCCGGCGCACACAAAAACGCGCCGGGCGACGAGGATCAAGCGGGGGCGGACAACACACGCCCGAACACATCCGCTCGACTCGTCGCCCGGCGCGGGATGCGCGGGCCTGGAGGGTTCAAGACCCTCGGCTGACGCGCCGGGTCGCTGTGACCCGGACGCGATCTCTCTCGTGGCCCGCTCCCTCCTCCGCTGATCCGCGGCGGCCGTCCGACACGGTGGATTGGTGACTCACTCACCCGTCGCGGAGCGACGGGCCACCCGATCCCTTTGTCCCTTCGTCCCTCAGTCCTTTCTTCTACGGGCATCCGAGGACGTACTGGCCCTGGAAGCAGCCGAAGTCGGCGACGCTCAGCGTGCCGCTGCCGTTGCAGTCGGCGTACAGGTCGCCGAGCACGTACTTGCCCTGGAAGCACCCGAAGTCGGCGACGGTGAGGTTGCCGCTGGCGTTGCAATCCGCGTAGCAGAGGATGCCGAGGACGGCGTTGAGGTCCGCCTGGTTCACGATGAGGTCGCCGGTCATGTCGCCCGAGAGATCGAAGCCGACGGCTTCGGCGATGTTCGACCACTCGGCGTCGCCCGCGACGAACGGGTTGCCGACGAACTGGGCCTGGATGTAGTCCGCGTCGTCCTGGTCGATCACGCCGTCGTGCCCGATCGGGGCGAAGCCCGGTGTGTGGTTGGAGCTCGGCCCGTTGACGTCGAAGCGGGCGTAGCCGGGGGCGTAGGCCCCGCCGCCGGCGATCGTGGTGCCCAAGAAGTTGTTGCTGCCGGCGACGGTTTGCCAGGCGTTGTCGATCGCCTCGAAGCCCTTCTTGCGGTCGAGCTTGCCCGTGGCCGGGTCGACAGCGAGGCCGTCGGCCCAGTAGCGGATGTCCGCGGCATTGAAGTTGCCGTCGCCGTTGAAGTCGCCCAGGACTTCGATGATGGCGTCGGCGCCGGGGGCGCCCGCGATCGGGCCCGTGCCCGCGGGAGCGGTCCAGGCCGGCCCGCCGTTGCGCTGGCGGTAGGCCCGGAGCATCTGCTCGGCGTCGTTGAGGTTGCGCAGCCCGTCGCCGTTGAAGTCGCCGGCGATGCGGTTGCGTGTGGTGAGGTTGGTGGTGTAGAGGATGCCGTTGCCGGCCTGGTCGATGTAGTTCGCGCCGTTCGCCACGCCGTCGCTGTAGACCACGCCGACCGTGCGGTTCGGCACCTTGCCGTTGAGCGTCACCGTGCCGAAGGCCTGGTAGGCCGCGTTGCCGAGGACGTTGTTGCTCCGGGCGTAGTCCTGAACCGACTGGTTGAGGTTCGGGTTCGCGATCCAGTTGAGCGGATTGGCCGGGTCTTGCACAAAGTCCTGGCCCGCCGTGAGCAGGAAGTTGACGGCGAGGAACTCGCCGGGCGTGAAGAGCGACGGGTCGCCGCCCGGGTTGCCGATGAACGACGCGAGGCTCTGCACGACGTTGTTGAGGTACGCGGCGGCCTCGACGTTGCGCATCGCCGGGTTGGGGTTGCCGGCGACGCCGCCCTTGCTCACCGGCGCGGACTTCGGGTCGCCGAAGTGG
This sequence comes from Phycisphaerales bacterium, assembly GCA_046153875.1. Lineage (GTDB taxonomy): Bacteria > Planctomycetota > Phycisphaerae > Phycisphaerales > UBA1924 > JBJXFE01. Next base: position 14,765 of record JBJXFE010000056.1, on the reverse strand, counting down.
GCGAAGATGGCCGGCCCGCCGAGGAGCCACCCGTTCGCGTCGTTGTCGAGCACGTCGCTGATGGTGGGGCGGGAATACTGAGTCCCGCCGACCAGGTCGTTACGGACCGCGAGGATTTCCAGGCGTCCGCCGGTGAGCCAGCCGCTGTTCACGCCGCGCTCCGCGCCCGCGTAGCCGACGGCGAGCCGGTGGTTGGTCGTCGTGGTTTCGACCTCAGCGTTGCCCACCTTGTTGGTGGGGATGAAGCTGGGGCCGAGGAGCTGCTGGGCTGCTACGACCGAGAGTGCGCCGATGTTGTCGCCGATGCCCCAGGACGGGTCCAGCCCGGCGGAGTTGGTGTACCCATTGCGGGTACCGGAGCCCGAGTCGCGGGTGACGGCCACGATGTTCTCGCCGCTCTTGAGCCGGCCCGCGCCGAGAATGTGCCGGATGTCCGACTGATCGATCTGCGTCATGCCCGTGCCCAGGTTCGTGACGCACGCGATCGGGGCGTAGGCGATGGGCGTGTCGAAGATGGTGTTCACATCCGGGGCCGCCGTATTGATGTTGGCCGTGCCGAGGTTGGCGAGCAGGTGCCCGAAGTTCGCGGGCGTTCCGTCCTTGTTCAGGGCCTGCTTCGGGTTGGTCCCGTAGCCGGGCGTGCCCGGGGTGAGGTTGTATCCCGCCGTGCCGCCCGGGGCTTGGACGGCCCAGACGCTCGGCACGTCCACGGGCGCCGCGTCGATGCGGATTCCACCGGCGGATCCGTTGGGCGGGCCGGCGTAGGTCGCCTCGGGTTGCTGGTTGAAGCCCGCGGGCATCGTGGAGCGGACCGGGGCCCCGCCCGGGTTGCCGGCGTTGAAGATCGCGTTCGACGACACGCCGTTGCTCACGTACTGCGTGCGGTTGTGGAAGGCCTTGCTCGCGACGGACGAGAAGATCTCGACCCCATCCGCGCCGGTGGCGAAGATGCGCCCGAAGTCCACGAGTTCCTGGAACCCGTTCACGGACCCGACGGCCCGGTAGTGGACCATCCAGAACTGGTTTGCGGGTGGCGTGCCCGGAGCGGGAGGCAGGCCGAAGGGCGCGAGCTGGTCCGTGACGGCGGGGATGCAGTTGCGGCACGCGCCGTCGCCGTCGATGTCGAAGTAGTCGTTCGTGGCCGCGGGTGCCTTGATGAAGTTCTCGAGCAGCGTGGCGCCGCTGAGATTGATGACGTAGGGCTGGGCCCACGCCGCGGAGGCGGCGGTCCCCGCGAGCCCGCACGCCACGAGTCGGAGGAGCCGCCGGTTGCGATCCATGTCCATCTTCATGTCCTCTCCTTTCAGGTCTTGCGAACGTTCCTTAGCGCCGCGCGGGCGCACCGCTATCTCCGGCACTCGAACACACGGTCGGAGCCGGCCGCCCGGGCCTTGGGCACTTCACACGGGCCGGCGTGAATCCGTTCCTCGCCGGTGGGTCAGGTCGTGTCAGGTCACGGGATGGGGTTGGCCAGAAGGTCCACAGCGTTGCCGCCGGTGATGCTGTAGAAGCGGTCGCCCCACAGACGCTTCTTGATCGACTGGACGACGTTCATCTGCTCGACGTGCCCGTCGCAGAAGGCGAAGTTGGACGCGCCGCCGTACGGCCCGGTGGGGCCGGGGTGGTGGCGCGCGACGGCGTTGAGGTTGCTGTTGGCGTTGACGATCATGCCTTCGCCGAGCTGGTCGTTGCGGAGGATCGCCGAGAGCGGCGGGTAGGTGAATCGCTCGGCGTTGCCGATGTTGGGCTCGTTGTAGACGTCGGTGCCGGACGATCCGCCGATGAAGGGCGTGATCGGGCGGTGGCTCTTGGACTTCTCCCCGTCGAAGATCGACTTCCAGTCCTGGGTGTAGATGAACTCGGTGAGCAGGATGACCTTCGACGCGCCGTAGCGGGAGCCGTCCACGCCGGCGGGGTTCACGAGCTGGTTCTTGCGCGGCGTCGAGACGGCGAACTTGTTGCGTGTGAAGACCGCGGCGTTTCCGGCGAAGGCCATGCGGCGCGCCTGGCGGTCGCGGGGCAGGTTGCCGCCCGGCGCGGCCGCGCCGACGTCGTTGAGCTGGCCGGGCTCCCAGTCGTTGGGGTCGGAGCCGGGGTTGGTCGCGGGCGCGCCCCGGTTGGGGACGGCGGGGCTGGCGAAGGCGGTCTCGGGCACGCCGCTGCCGCCCTTCTCGCCGCCGAAGAGCGAGTAGGACCAGTGCACGTAGCCGTTGACCTGCGTGGGATTGCTGGCGAGCTGGTCCTCCATGCGCCAGTCGCCGCCCTCCGGGTCCGAGGCGTACACGTACGCGGGCGGGTAGTAGCGGGAGTCCACGGTGTAGGTGGTGACGGCCTGGGCGACGGATCGGGCGTTGGCGCCGGCCTGGAGGGCGCGCGCGGCGGCGCGGGCGCGCCCCAGCGAGGGGAGGAGGATGCCGATGAGCAGCGCGATGATCGCGATGACCACGAGCAGTTCGATGAGAGTGAAGCCCGACCGTCGGCGAGTCGTTCGCATGGGCGCCTTCTCCGGTCCGATCACGCGCCCGCGGTCCCACGAGGGAGTGCGATCGGTGAACAGGGCGGCAAGGTACCCGGCGTGTGTGAAGGTCCGGTTACGATCGCGCGAGCCCTCGGAGACGACTGGGTGAATGAGGCGCATGAAAAACCCAGGGGCTCGGGCCCCCGGGCTGCTGGGTTGCACCGATACGCCGTCCCCGCGTCGCTCCCTGCTCCGCCGTTACTGCGGGCACCCGGTCACGAACGCGCCCTGGAAGGAGCCGAAGTCCGCGACGCTGAGGGTGCCGTCGCCGCTGAAGTCGCACGTGCGGAGGTTCGTCAGGACGTAGTTGCTCTGGAACGCGCCGAAGTCCGCTACGGTGAGGCCGCCGTCCGCGTTGATGTCGGCGAGGCAGCGGATAGTGCCGGTGAACAGCCCGCTGGTGAAGGCGAAGGGGTAGGTGGGGGGCGGCGGGGGGGGCACCATCGGGTCACGGAAGTTGAGTTTGAAGAGGAACATTCCGTCGTCGGTGAGCTGTGTGGCCCCGCTGCGGTCGGGCTGGGAATCGAAGAGGATCTCATCGACGGTGCGTACGTCGCCGACGGCCACGGTGAAGGCGTCACCGGTGCGGACGATCGGGGCGGCCTTGCCCGCCGGCGCGGAGACGGAGAACTGGGCGCGTTCGGTGGCCATGAGCACGAGGCTGTTCTGCTGCGTGACGCCCGGCCCGCGCAGCCGCGCGAGGAACACGACTTGCCCGTGCCCGTTGACCACCGGGTCGCCGAACGACGCGTACAGCACGCCCGCGGGGAGCCGCGGCACCTGATCGCCTTCGCGGGCGATGAGCGCGGGGTTCGATCCCGATGTGCCGCGCACGACCCAGACGCCGGTGTTGTTGAGGTTCGAGACTCCCTCGCCGACGATCGAGGCGCGGAAGGCCAGGAAGTACGGCGCGGGGCCGGTCACGCCGGGGAAGAGGCCGATCGACGGATTGCGCGTGAATGAGGAGAAGAAGATGCCCGGCCCGACGCCCGGTGCGATGTTCCCTTCGCGGACGCGCGGCGTCAGGGCCTGGGACGTGCCGCTGACGAACAGGCCGGTGTCCGTGGCGGCGGAGACCCCGCCTTCCATCATCGAGGCCCAGTAGGCGGTGAAGGGCGTTCCGCCGGAGGGTGCGCCGGTCGAAACGGGGTGCGCCGAAACTTCTTTGTACTTGATGGGATCGGTGGCGAAGATGGACTGGCCCGTGATGGCGACGGCCAGGATCGACGGCGAAGGCGTCACCCGCCGCCAGATCCCCGCGCCGGTCGGCTGCGCGGTGGGCGAGCCGAGGGGAATGAGGGTGCTGTGAAACGCGGTGGTTTCCGCGGGTCGGTTGCGCGACATCGTCAGGGCGCCGAACATCTGCCCGGACGCGCCCGGCGCGGGCTGCCCGCTGAAAGTGCCCGAGCCGAGGAAGCCCGGATCGGCCTGCCACAGGATCGAGCTCTTGTTCGAGGTGAACATGAAACTGCCGGTGAACGGACCCGCGTTGAGGCCGGAGAAGTTGACGCCGGGCGGGTTGCCGGGGATCTGATCGCCGTCGCGCGCGGCGAGGACAAATCCTCCGCCGGGCGAGGCCTCCAGGAAAATACCGGTGTTGATGGGGGCGGTCGGCGTGAGCGGATCGACGAGGGCGGCCATGAAACCGATGCGCGTTCCGTCGCCTGGGAACGTGGACGCGGCCGGACCGGGGAAGGCCGCCCAGTTGATGCCGGCGATGGGCGACGGGTCGCCTTCGCGCACGACGATCGCCAGCGGGCCGGCGCGGTTCGACCAGATAGAGCCGTTGTTCACCTCGGTGATGCCCGCGCCGGCGAGGTCGGCCCAGAACGTGATGACGGGCGCGCCGCCCGCGACGGCGGGGCTCGCCAGACGCGGGTCGGAGAAGAAATCGAAGGTGGCGGTGAGCCCGGGGGCGGGCATGCCCGAGACGATGACGGTCTGCACGCGCAGGTCGGAAGCGTGGGCCGCGCCGGCCGCGAGGGCGAGCGCGAGTGCGGCGCTGACGACGGTGCAACGCCCGGGGTTCATTCTCGACCGCGACACGCTGGATGAGTTCCGCATCATGGCTCCGCTCCCTTGCTTCGGATGGTCGGCGTGGATGGGCCGACGCCCCGTGGTGATACCGGCCAGAACGGCCGGGGTTGCACGCGGGGGTTGCTTGCCGCCTATTTCTTCTTACGAGGCCGCAACTTGCTTCCGCCGCACGGGTATAAGTCTACCGGAGACCCGCCTTGGGCCGCAAGGCCAAATTCGGGCGGGCCCGAAGCGGAGATGGACGATGCGAACCAATGTCAATCGGGGCGGCGCGGCTCGGCGCGGGCGCGGATTCGCTCTCGTTGAGCTGGCCGCAGTCGTGATGGTGGCCCTGGTACTGGCAGCTCTGATACTGGCGATGGGGGCCGACTCGCGCCGCCAAGCGCGGCTCGGTGATGACATCGCGAACCTCCGCCAGATCGGGGCGTGGACGGTCGCCTATGCGGCGGACAACCAGGACCAGTACTGGTCGTTCAGTTGGCCCAAGGGGGCGATGCTCAGCCAGTACGACGACCTGAATGCCCAGGCGCAAACCGGTGCGAGCGAGGCGGCGTCGGCCCAGGCGGTGGACATTCTGCGGCGAATCGCCGGGCGCGAGGACATCGCGCCGATCGTCACTTGGTTCGCTTCCAACAACTATGCCCACTTGCCGCTGCGGGAGCATCTGCGCCTGCCGATCGCTGACACGGCGATGGTGTCGAGCATGGATGGGCACCGGCTCAAATGGGTGCGGGAACCTGCCGGGTTCGATCATGGGTTGTACCAGCCGGCCCCGACGCCGGCGGCGCCCGGCACGAACAGCGGAAAGCGCTGGCCGTATAGCTCCAGTTTCATGATCTCGACGGCATTCTACGACAAGTCCACGGTGGAGAATCGAGTTTTCACCGGTGGAGGGACACAGGGGTCGTACTTTGTTCCTGGCGGGTGCGTTCTCGGCGCGTACGCACTGTCGGATGCGGCGTATCCGTCCGCGAAAGCGCACGTGCATGACCAGTACGCGCGCCACTTCGGGACGCGGATGCCGTATTGCGTGCATCCCCAGGCGCGTCTGCCGATTCTGTTCTGCGACGGCGCTGTCGCTGTGCGCGGTGCGTCGGAGTCCAACCCGGGGTGGCAGCCGAACTCTCCCACGAATCCGAATCCAATCGTCTTCACTCACGCACCTCAGCCATGGGAGCCGCCGACGATGATCGGCTTTTCCAGCGAGATTCTTGCCGCCGGCAGCTTCCGCTGGACGCGCGGGTTCCTGGCGGGGCGGGACTTTGATGGGCCGGAGGCGTGCACGGGGCAGGGCGGACCGGCGTGCCCTTGAGTTCCGGCTCGGGCGTGGTAGATTCGAGTGGCTCTCTGGAGGTTCGAGCGATGAGCGGACAGAACAGGACGGATGGTTCACGCGGGTTCGCGCTGGTGGAGCTGGCGGCGATCGTCGCGGTCGCGGCGGTGCTGATGGCGCTGATTGCGGTGACGGGGGTCGAGTCGCGCCGCCAGGCGCGGCTGGGCGACGACATCGCGAACCTGAGGCGCATCGCCGAGTGGACGGGCGCCTACGCAAACGACAACACCGACCTGTTCTGGTCGTTCAGCTGGAAGAAGGGGTACAACCAGAGCCAGTGGCCGGACCTGAACGCGGCCGCGCAGACCAACGACCTGGGCGCCGCGGCGGCCCAGGCGATCGACATCCTGCGTCGCCGCGCGGGCCGGACGGACATCCAGGTCATCACGGCCTGGATTCCGCACGTGCTCTTCGGGCACCTGGCGCTGCTGGACTACACCGGCGGGCCGATGCCGGAGCTGACGATGATCTCGTCGATGGACAAGTTCCGCCTCTCGTGGGCCCGCGACCCTTCCGGATATGACCAGGGGCTGTACACGCCCAACCCGGGGTTGGGGAACACCGGCAAGCGCTGGCCGTACAGCGCGAGCTTCCAGATGTCCACGGCGTTCTTCGACTCGACGGCGCTGGCGTCCGACCGTATCACGCAGAACACGAACCAGAGCATCTTCCTCGTGCCGGGCAACGCCCTGCTCGGGGCACGCTCGCACGCCGACGCCGCGTTCCCGGCGCACAAGGTGCTGCTGCACGACTCGAACGCGCGCCACTTCGGAACGCGGATGCCGTACTGCACGCAGGACCAGGCGCGGCTGCCGCTGTTGTTCGTGGACGGGAGCGTGAGCGTGCGCGGGGCGAGCGAATCGAACCCGGGGTGGGTGCCGAACAGCCCGTCGAACGGGCTGGCATCCCAGTTCCAGTATCAGCCGAACGCGTGGGACCCGCCGACGACGACGGGAGCGCCGAGCGAGCTGGTGAACGGCCGCTTCCGCTGGACGCGCGGCACCACGACGATGCACGGCGTCGCGGGGCGGGACTTTGGCGGGCGGGAGACGTGCTCGGGGCAGCCGCAGTGCCCGTGAGGTCCGCTGGGCTGATCTTGGCGCGTCCGTGAAAACTGGTAACCTGTTGCCGTACTCATCGAGGGGGTCGCGGCATGCGCCACCGGGCACAGCAAGAGCGGGCGCGGGGCTTCGTGCTGATCGAGGTCGCGGCGATTCTGGTCGTTGCCTGCGTTCTGCTCGCGGTCATCGCGATGCTGGGCGCCGAATCGCGCCGGCAGGCGCGGCTGGGCGATGACATCGCCAACCTGCGGCAGATCGGCGTGTGGACCGGGGCGTATGCCGTGGACAACAGCGACCTGTTCTGGGCGTTCAGTTGGAAGCAGGGGAACAACCAGAGCCAGTGGCCGGACCTGGTTTCTCAAGCGGCCCAGAACGACGCGGCCGCTCAAGCTGCCCAGGGCGTCGACATCTTGCGACGGTGTGCCGGGCGGTTGGATATTCAGCCGATCACGGGTTGGTTTCCCAGCGTCCGGTACGCGCACCTGACGCTGCTGGATTACATGGACACTCCGATGCCCGATCGCGTGTTCGTGTCGAGCATGGACCGGCACCGGATCAAGTGGTCGCGCGACCCCCATGGGTTTGATGCCGGGCACTACCAGCCGGCGCCGACCGGCTCGTCGTCGCCGGGCACCAACCTCGGCAGGCGCTGGCCGTACAGTTCCAGCTTCCAGCTGCCGCCGGCGTTCTATGACTCCGCCGGAATTCCGTCGGGACGGATCTACCAGGGGCCGCTGCACAACACGTACTTCATCCCCGGCAACTCCGCGCTGGGAGCGCGATCGCACGCGGAGGCCGCGTTTCCTTCGCACAAGGTGCTGGTTCACGACGGGCACGCCCGGCACTTTGGGGCTGTCGCGCCATGCTCCACGCACGACCGGGCCCGGCTGCCGCTGTTGTTCGTGGACGGAGCGGTGACGGTGCGGTGTTCCGCGGAGGCCAACCCGGGTTGGAGACCCGCGGCCCCCGGTGATCCGAACGCGACGACGTTCAACTTCACTCCCGACGTCTGGGAGCCCGCAACGGTCAGCGGCGGGTCCTCCGACCCCGTGGTCGGTCGCTTCCACTGGACGCGCGGGTCGCCGACATTGCACGGCATCGTCGGCCGCGACTTTGACGGGCCGGAGACGTGCTCGGGGCAGCCGGGGTGCCCGTGAAGTCGCTGGTGGGTTGATCTTGTCGCGCCCCTGAAAACTGGTAACGTGCTGCTGTAGCCATCCTCAGGGGGTCGCGGCATGCGCCATCGGGCACATCGAGGGCGGGCGCGGGGCTTCGTGCGGATCGAGGCCGCGGCGATTCTGGTTGTCGCCTGTGTACTGCTCGCGGTCATCGCGATGCTGGGTGCGGAGTCGCGCCGGCAGGCGCGGCTGGGGGACGACATCGCGAACCTGCAGCAGATCGGCGCGTGGACCGGGAGCTATGCCGCCGACAACGCGGACCTGTACTGGTCGTTCGGTTGGAAGAAGGGGCATACGCAGACTCAATGGCCCGATCTCGTCGCTCAGGCGCAGGCGGGTGACAGGGAGGCACAGTCAGCGCAGGCGGTTGACATCCTTCGAAGGCAGGCCGGCCGGCTCGATATCACGCCGATCGTGTGGTTCGCGAACGCGCGGCACTCGCACTTGGCGCTGCTGGATTATCTCGCCACACTGTTCCCGGAGGCTGCCTTCGTGTCCACTATGGACAAGGACCTGACCAAGTGGGCGCGCGACCCCTTCGGATTCGACAAAGGTCTGTACCAGCCCGCGCCTTCACCGCCGATCGGTCCAGGGACGAACAGCGGCAAGCGCTGGCCATACGCGGCAAGTTTTCAGGTGCCCACGGTGTTCTTCGACCGGTCACCGATCGGGTTCAGAGCCAGCCAGTCGGGACTGAATCACTCTACTTATTCGATTCCGAGTCAAGTTCAACTCGGCGGTCAAACTCGCTCGGCGGTCGCGTTTCCTTCCGCGAAAGTGCATGTCCACGATACTCACGGGAGGCATTTCGGTACGCGGGTGCCGTATTGCATCGCGGACGAGTCCCGGCTCCCGCTGCTGTTCGCGGATGAGAGTGTGGTTGTCCGCAGCGCCGTGGAGGCGAACCCGGGATGGAACCCAAATTCGCTGACGAGCGTTTCGCCAACGAACATGATCTACGCGCCCGATGTGTGGGAACCGCCGGTGCCTGGTGGAGCACCGAGTCAGCCAGTCATCGGTCGCTTCCGCTGGACGCGCGGCACGGCGACCGAGCACGGCATCGCGGGGCGCGACTTCGACGGGCCGGAGACGTGTTCGGGGCAGCCGGGGTGTTTGCCCTGACGCTCCCGTGGCGGCACGTCAGCGGCCGCGCGTGAACACGAAGGCCCACGATCCGTCGGGCGTGATGCGCCCCTCGAACGCCCCCCGAGCCGCGCCGATGCTTCCCGCGGCCGCGAATCGGGCGGGCTCGTCGGCGACGATCTCCACTTCGCCCTCGGCCACGCGGGTCACGCGCCCCCGCCCGCCGGAGACTTCGCCTTCGTAGTCCAGGTACGCCGCCCGGTGGTCGCCAATCCGCTCGGCCACGAAGGCCGCGACGCCCGCATCGATCCGTTCTGTCACGCGGAAGGCGACGAGCGTGGCACCCGGCCCGCCGGGGCGCTGGATCATCCAGTCATAGTGGGCCGATCCGTCGGGCAGGTCATGACGGAGCAGCACGGTCCGCGGCATGGGCGATGCTACCCGGGTACTTCCCGCGGGCGATCCCGGGACGCCGGCGCGACCCCGGCGGCGCGCGCCCGTCCGCGATACCATGTCCGCCCGCGGGACTCGTCCGACCGACGCGCCCGCGCTGAACGGAGTCTTGGCCATGAAACGGACCTTCAACGGCGGGCGGACGGGCATCGGGATGCGGGGTGTGGTGCTCGCGGCGGCGGCGGTGCTGCTGCTGGGTGGTTGCGCGGGCAAGCGGCCGCTGCACCTGGTCGAGGAATCGGGGGACAAGGCGTTCAAGCAGCGCCAGTTCGACCGGGCCCTGGCCGACTACCTCGAGTACGTCGATCGCCGCCCGGGCGATGGAGCGGTTCGGCACAAGCTGGCCGTGTCGCTTCTGGAAACCGGACAGGCGACGAAGGCCGTCGAGCACGCGTGGCTGGCGTACGACGACAAGCCGACGAATGACGAGTACGTCGAGACCCTCGCTCGCTCGATGCACGAGTCCGGCAAGCACGAGGAGCTCGGCAAGTTCCTGCGGGACGAGATCGAGCGCCGGGGGCGCATCGACGACTACCTGCGGCTGGCCCGCTACTCCTCGCTCATGGGCGACGGGGATGGGGCGGAACTGGCGTACCTGACGGCCGCCCGGCTCGACGGCGGGCGCACCCTCAACCTCCAGCTCCAGATCGCCAAGTTCTACCTGTCGATTGGGGACAAGTTGTCGGCCTACGAGCGGTTCCGCATGGCGCTGTTCCTCGACCCCGACAACGACATCGCGTACCGCGAAATCCGCGAACTGGGCTATATCCCCGGCCCGAGCCTGGCGATTCCGCCCAAGGAACTTCGCGGGGCCCAGGCGACCGGCACGGAGCCGTGACGCGGGCTTGACCCGCGGCGGACTGCTTCTACACTTCATCCGGATCAACGGATGAAGCGATCACCGACCAGGTATTCAGTGGATGAGTTGCTCGCGTCGCTCGCGGACGCGGTTCGGCTGCGCATCCTGCGTGTGCTGGAGCGGGAGGAGCTTTCGGTCGGCGAGATCGCGAGCGTGGTGCAGCTCCCGCAGTCCACGGTGAGTCGGCACCTCAAGGTGCTGTCGGACCATCACTGGCTGGCGCGGCGCAACGTCGGTCCGGCCACGCTGTACCGGCTTGTCCACGACGACCTGTCGATCGAATCGCGCGGGTTGTGGACGGCGGTGCGCGGGCAACTGGACGGTGGTGCGGATTCGCGCGAGGACGCGCGGCGTCTGTCCGCGGTGCTGGCAGAGCGGCGGCTGGACAGCCAGGCGTTCTTCGGGCGCGTGGCGGGGGAGTGGGACACGATCCGGTCGCGGCTCTTCGGGTCCGCGTTCACGCTCCGAGCCATGCTGGCCCTCCTGCCGCGGCACTGGGTCGTGGCCGACGTGGGGTGCGGCACGGGCAACGCCGCGGAGCTGATCGCGCCGCACGTCGAGCGGGTCGTGGCCGTGGACCGGTCGGACGCGATGCTCGACGCGGCGCGGAAGCGGCTGCGTGCCTTCCGGAACGTCGAGTTCGCCGAGGGCGCGATGGAGAAGCTGCCGCTCGCGGACCGGAGCGTGGATGCCGTGGCGGCCGTGATGGTGCTGCACCATGTGGCCGATCCGGCGGCGGCGGTGCGCGAAGCGGCGCGGGTGCTGCGGCCGGACCGCGGCGGGGGCGTGCTGCTGGTCGTGGACATGCTCGGGCACGACCGCGAGGAGTATCGGCGCACGATGGGGCACCGGCACCTGGGGTTCGCCGAGGACGCGATGGAAGACTTGTTCCGCGGGGCCGGGCTGGTCGATGGACGGGTCTGGGAGCTGCCGGGTGATCCCGAGGCGCGCGGGCCGGGGCTGTTCGCGGCGACGGCGAGACGGGGTGAGAAGTAGGGACGAAGGAACGAAGGCACGAAGGGACGGAGAGACGAAGGCACGCAGTGAGACACAGGAGCCAGCAGTGACGACGATGACGACGAAGCCGCGGACCGGGGGCAAGACCAACTCGACCAAGTCCGTCGCGAAGGCGCACGACTTCAAGGTGAAGGACCTCGCGCTGGCCGAGCTGGGCCGCAAGGAGATCCGCCTGGCCGAGGACGAGATGCCCGGCCTCATGGCCCTGCGGGCCAAGTACGGCTCGACCAAGCCCCTCAAGGGCGCGCGGATCGCCGGCTCGCTGCACATGACCGTGCAGACCGCCGTGCTGATCGAAACGCTCGTCGAGCTCGGCGCCAGCGTCCGCTGGGCGTCCTGCAACATCTTCAGCACGCAGGACTCCGCGGCCGCGGCGGTCGCCGTGGGCAGGGACGGCACGCCGGAGAGGCCCGCGGGGACGCCGGTGTTCGCGTGGAAGGGCGAGACGCTCGAAGAGTACTGGTGGTGCACGAACCAGATCCTCACGTGGCCGGACGGGTCCGGGCCGACGCTGCTGCTGGATGACGGCGGCGATGCCACGCTGCTGGTCCACAAGGGCGTCGAGTTCGAGAAGGCCGGGGTCGTCCCGAAGTTCAAGCCCGACAGCGATCCGGAGGAGTGGGGGTACATCCTCGACCTGCTCCGCGCGGAGCTCAAGCGCGACCCGAAGCAGTGGACGCGCATGGCCGCGCAGCTCAAGGGCGTCTCCGAGGAGACGACGACGGGCGTGCACCGGCTCTACGACATGGCGAAGGCGGGGACGCTGCTCTTCCCCGCGATCAACGTGAACGACTCGGTGACGAAGAGCAAGTTCGACAACATCTACGGGTGCCGCCACTCGCTGCTCGACGGGCTCAACCGCGCGACGGACGTGATGCTCTCGGGCAAGGTCGCGTTGGTGCTCGGCTACGGCGACGTGGGCAAGGGGTGCTGCCAGGCGCTCAAGGGCCAGGGCTGCCGCGTCGTCGTGGCGGAGATCGACCCGATCTGTGCGCTCCAGGCCGCGATGGAGGGGTACCAGGTCGCCACGCTCGAGGACGTGCTGGAGACGGCGGACGTCTTCATCACCGCGACGGGCAACAAGGACATCATCACGGCCCAGCACATGGCCCGGATGAAGGACAAGGCGATCGTCGGGAACATCGGTCACTTCGACAACGAGATCGACATGGCGGGCCTGAAGAAGCTGCCCGGCGTGAAGCGGATCAACATCAAGCCGCAGTACGACGAGTGGGTGTTCCCGGCGGGCAAGGGTCGCAAGGAGCGGTCGGTGCTCGTGCTCGCCGAGGGCCGCCTGCTGAACCTGGGCTGCGCGACGGGGCACCCCAGCTTCGTGATGTCGGCCAGCTTCACCAACCAGGTCGTGGCGCAGATCGACCTTTGGCTGAATGCGAACGGCAAGCCCACCCTCTCGGGCACGAAGTACCAGACCGGCAAGGTCTACACGCTGCCCAAGAAGCTCGACGAAGAGGTCGCCCGCCTGCACCTGCCCAAGCTGGGTGTCCGGCTCACGGAACTGAGCGCAGACCAGGCGGCGTACCTCGGCGTGCCGGTCGAGGGGCCGTACAAGCAGGACCACTATCGGTATTGAGCGGGCGGCGCGGGGTTACGTGAACTCCGTTTCCTTCGCGTGCGGAATCGCCCTTGACGGCGGGGGTCGCGTGTGGGACTATGCGCGCGGCACAAGCCGGAAAGCGGGGGCCGCACAATTGCGAGCTGAGCATCCGCGCCGTTCGAATCGGGTCGGGTTCGCAGCCGTCATTACCACGATCAGCGCTCTGTGCTGGGTTTCGCCAGCTTCGGCGCGCCCGGACTTGCGCCTGCTTCCGATGGAGTTGTACGCCGAGTGCTTATCCGGTGACGGGCGCGTGGTCGCCGGTAGACTACAGACGAGCAACGTCATCGTGCGATGGAGCGCAACCGGCGGAGTCGAGCCGTTGTTTTCGTTCCAGCAGGGCGCGACGGCATCGGGTGCTTCTTCGGACGGGTCGGTGATCGTGGGCTATCAGCAGGGTGGCGGTGCATTCCGCTGGAGCGAATCAGGCGGCCTTCAGTCGATCGGGTTTCCGCCCGGATTTGACGTGGTGCACGCACCGTTCGTTTCGAGGGACGGCACGACACTTGTCGGATCAGCCACGAACTCATCGACCTCAGCCGATGCGGTATGGCGTTGGACGGAGAGCTCGGGATTCCAGGTTTCAGTGGTGGGCCCGACGCTGAAGCACGTCGTCGTCGGCGCTGACGCCACAGCACGTCTGGTTCTTGCGAACGACCACACGCAGGTATTCCGACCCGGACTGAACTGGACTTATCCTTATCGACCTTGGCTGCACGGACCAACGTCAAGCATAGTGCTGAAGGCTCTACCGTCGCACTACTATGTCGGTGCCCGTTCGATTTCTGCCGATGGCCGTACGATCGTCGGAGAAGCTTGGAGTTCAAACACGGTACTCCACCCTGATTCGAGACTGGCGGTTCGATGGATCGACGCCGGTCCCCCGGAGGTTCTCGGTCAGATGCCCGGGTACACGCGATCCGCGGCGTACCTTGTGTCCGGCAATGGCTCGGTCGTCGTCGGGCGGGTGCCGAACAGTGTGTTTCTGCATGAGGCGCTCGTCTGGATCTGGACTCCGACAACCGGAATGCGCGACCTGAAGCAGGTGCTCCTCGACATGGGCGTCGTTCTCGCGACGACCGTCGTGTTCTTCGAAGCGGCCGCGATTTCGGACAGCGGCGAGGTGTTGTGCGGCATCGGGTACGTCGGGGCAGCCTTCACGTCGTGGGTTGCCGATATCAGTCCTGGTTGCTACACCGATTGCACCGCGGACGGGCTGTTGACAGTCGCCGACTTCGGGTGCTTCCAGAACCGCTTCGTGCTCGGCGACCTGTACGCGGACTGCACCGAGAACGGCATGCTGGCGCTCGACGATTTCGGGTGCTTCCAGGTCGCGTTTACTGTTGGATGCCCTTGAGCAAACTCGGGGGCTGTTCAACTCCTGGGTGGATTGGTGAGTTCTCGAATCGCGCTCGGGCCTAGGTTCTGTCTGACGGATCATCGGGAGCCAGGATTCTCAGGTACCGCCGGATGATGGCGAGGTTGACGAAGGCCAGGAAGCTGGAGGCCAGCTTGTCATAGCGGGTGCCCACGCGCCGGTTCTCCTTCAGCCATCCCACGCTGTTCTCGACTTTGGCGCGGCGTCGGTAGGCACGGCGGTCCAGACGCCGC
>JBJXFE010000051.1:0-50410 GCA_046153875.1 Phycisphaerales bacterium | reverse complement strand
CTACCCGGAGGTTTAACGCGGCGGGCCGCCACTTCCTCCCTATTTGGCCTTGCACCGGATGGGGTTTGCCAGGCCGCCGTGTCGCCACGACGCCGGTGCGCGCTTACCGCACCATTTCACCCTTGCCTGATCCCGCCTTGCGGCGGGCCATCGGCGGTCTGTTCTCTGTGGCACTGTCCCGCGGTCGCCGCGGCGACCGGGTGGGCGTTACCCACCGCCGTGTCCTGCCGTGCTCGGACTTTCCTCGGAGCGGGACCATCCCGCCCCGCGGCCGCCTGGCCGCACCTTGGGCAATGGTACGCCGAGCCGCCCGCCCGGTACGATGCCCGCATGTCCGCTGAGCGTCGCGCGATCGTGTGGCTCGCGCCGGGGCATCTGCCTCTGGTCCGCGACGCGGCACGCGCCGCCGAACTCACGATCGTCGCGGTCGGCACACCCGAGCGCGGTCAGGCCGGGCGGCTGGCGACGGAGCTCGCGTCGGGGTCATCAACGCCCGAGCCGCGCGACGACCTGCGGGCCACCCTTGCCTCGAGCGACGCTGATCTCGCGTGGATCGCGGCCCCGGGCGCGTTCGGCACAGGCGGATCGGATGACGCCGCGGCGATCCTGGCCGCCCACGGGCGGGGGATGCGCATCGCCGCGTTCGAGCCGATCCCCGCATCGGCGTCGGACCTTGCGCCCGGTGCGTGGACGGACGGCACGCCGTGCGCGATGAACATCCCGCGCGTCATCCCGGGCTGGCCCGCCGCGCTCCCGCCGCCGGAAACGATCGCGGCGCTCGGCGCGGTCCGGGCGCTGGCCCTGGAATGGTGGGGCGGCCCGGGCGACGGGTCGCTCACCGCCCGCGTGTACGGCGCGATGGAGGCCGTGCGCCGCATCATCGGTGAGCCCGAGTCCGTCGACGCGGCGTGCGTCGGCCCGGACCACGGGCGCGGCGTCCACGCGCTGCCGGGCGAGACGCTCCGCGACCTGCACGGCGACATGACGGCGAACCTTCGGTTCTCCGACGGGCGGGCGGCCACGATCGCGGTGAGCGATCGCGCGGGGCGGTGGGAGCGCTCGCTGGCTCTGCTGGGCCCGGGGGGTCGAGTCCGCGTGCATGACGATGCGTTCGAGTGGATCGGGCCGGACGGCGCGACGCTCGACGAATCCGCGACGCGGACCCGGCGTAAGAAGGCGGGCGACGACGCGCCGCGGCCTTCGCCCGCCGCGGCCGCCGTGGCCGCCGCGTTGACCGCGGTGCTGACGCCGCGGAGCGACGAGCCGCCGACCGACACGATCTCGATCCTGGCGATGTGCCACGCGGCGCTGCTGAGTTGCCGCACCGGGCAGCCGGAGTCTCCGGCGACGATCCGGCGGATCGCGGGCGCGGATTAGCCCGCCCGCAGGAGCAGCCAGGTTTTCTTGCCGCGGCGGATCGCGATGACCCCGCCCTTGAGCAGGTCTTTGGTGGTGAGGCGGTAGTCGCTGCCGACCCGCTCGCCGTTGACGCTGATCGCGCCGGTCTGGAGGTGCTCGCGGGCTTCACGCTTGGAGGCAGCGATCGGAGCGAATGCGATCGCGTCGAGGATCGGCGTGCCCTCGGCGTCGAGCGAGCTTCGCTCAATGGCGCGGCTCGGCACGTCCGCCATCGCTTCGATCAGCGCCTCAAACGCGGCGCCTCCACCGCTACCGCCGCCACTCGTTCCACCACCGAACAGCGCCTTCGCTGCCGCTTCGGCCTTCTCGGTCTCGGTTTTGCCGTGTACCAGCGTGGTCGCTTCGCGCGCAAGAACGCGCTGCGCCTCGCGTGCGGCCGGATTCTGCGCGTGCCGCGCCTCCAACGCTTCGATCGTTGGACGGTCCAGCAGCGTGAACATTCGCAGGAACCGGCCTGCGTCCGCGTCCGCGGCGTTGAGCCAGAACTGATAGAAGGCGTAGGGCGAGGTGCGCTCGGGCGTGAGCCAGACGGCGCCCGACTCGGACTTGCCGAACTTGCCGCCGTCGGACTTGGTGACGAGGGGGGCGGTGAGGCCGAAGGCCGTTGCCTCTTCGTTGATGAGCCGCAAATGCTCATCAAGGGAACGACCCGGGGGAACCATGCCATGACTCAATCTGCTGCGGATAAGGCGGATGCCTTCGACAATGTTGCCCCATTGGTCACTGCCACCGACCTGCAATGTGACCCGACTTGAGCGGCGGAGCTGCATGAAGTCGTATCCCTGCAGGACCATGTAGCTGAACTCGGTGTAGCTGATCCCCTGGTCGCGGGCGTGGAGCCGCTCGCGGACCGAGTCCTTCTGGATCATCATGTTCACCGAGAAGTGCTTGCCGACGTCGCGGAGGACTTCGAGGTAGCCGAGCTTGCCGAGCCAGTCGAGGTTGTTCAGGATCACGGGGGTCGGAGGCTTGATAGGCACAGGCGGGACGCCTGTGCCACGAGCAGGAGTAGAAGAAGCGGAAGCCGCGGCGGCGTTCGTGAAGATGCGCTCGAAGATCGGGCGCTGCGCCTCGACGTGGTCACGGACCTGCTGTTCAGAGAAGAGTTGGCGCTCGGCGGATTTCCCGCTGGGGTCGCCGATGAGCCCCGTCCCCCCCCCCATCACCACCACGGGCACGTGCCCGGCCCGCTGGAAATGGACGAGCAGCATGATCGGCACGAGGTTGCCGATCGTGAGCGAGTCGGCGGTCGGATCGAAGCCCGCGTAGGCGTGCCGTGGCTCCGCGGCGGGGTTGGCCAGGTGCGCGCGAAGGCCCGGCTCATCGGTGCACTGGTGGAGGAGCCCGCGCCACTTGATCTCGGCGAGGAAGTCGATCGGGGGGGTTGAACCGGGCATGGGGCACAAGGATAGGGCCGGGCATGCGCGCCGCCGCCGCCCGGGGCGCCGACGGCAGAACGGCGACGGGAGCTCATGCGCAGGGCAGGAGTTCGCCAGCAACGTGATGGCGATATGGGAAACGTGCCCTATGGGACGTTCCCGCACGAAGAAAGCAGGAAATTCTTGCGACCCCCGGGGTCGCGCAGTACCCTTCACCTCCGGCTGATCAAGACCGCGACAGGCGTTGCGGACCGGTTCTGTGTCGCAAGGGGGATCAAGGAGATTCGACGATGAGGACGACGAGCGTTGCAGCAGCCCTGGCGGTGGTCGGGCTGGCGGGGATGTGCCTCGCGGGGCCCAC
This sequence comes from Phycisphaerales bacterium, assembly GCA_046153875.1. GTDB lineage: Bacteria > Planctomycetota > Phycisphaerae > Phycisphaerales > UBA1924 > JBJXFE01. Next base: position 47,251 of record JBJXFE010000051.1, on the reverse strand, counting down.
CACGAATCCGAAGAACGTGCGCACGAAGGCGGCCCCGCGTGCCGCGCAGCCGGCCCTCCCGCCGGTCGGCGGCATGGGCCCGGATGATCCGGGGTTCACCGAGAACTTCGACGGGTACGCGGCGGGCTCCTCGCTCGTCGGGCAGGGCCCGTGGATCGCGTGGAATGTCCCGATCGGAGCGTACCCCTTCCCGCCGACGGCCGGCATCTCCAACGCGCAGGCCGCCTCGGGCCTCAACTCGATGCACCTGTGGGACGCGAACACTGCCGGCGTGCCCGCGACGAACGAGACCGACGCGGTGAAGGTCTTCAGCCCGATGCCGCAGGGCGGCAAGTGGATCGCGTCGATCAAGACGTATGTCTCGTCGAGCGCGACGGGCCAGGCGTACTTCATCCTCAACGACAACTACGACCCCAACCTCGCCGGCACGGACCAGGCGCACTGGAGCGTGCAGGTCGAGCTCGACGCGAACCTCAACACGGTGGCCAGCCAGTGGCTCGCGTCGAACCTCGCGATCAACACGCCGCTGATCCGCAACCAGTGGGTCGAGATCCGCTGCGACATCGACTTCGACGTGGTGCCGGACGGTCTGCTGGTGATCAAGTACGGCACCAACACCATCACGACGACCGCGACGCCGAACCCCTACCGCGGCAACACGAGCACGGCCCTGGGCGGCAACCTGCGCATCCAGGCCGTGGACCTGTACCGCGCCAGCAACGCGGCGAACCCGACCCCGCTGAACACCGGCGTGTTCTTCGATGACTTCAAGGTCTCGAAGGCGTGCTACCCGGACTGCAACGCCAGCGGCACGCTGACCGTCGCCGACTTCGGCTGCTTCCAGGGCAAGTACGTGCTGGGCGACATGTACGCGGACTGCAACGCGAGCGGCACGCTCAGCGTCGCCGACTTCGGGTGCTTCCAGGGCTCGTATGTCCTGGGCTGCCCGTAAGACCGGCCGATCGGGCACGAGTTCAACACCAGCGGCCGCGGGTGTAAAAAACCTGCGGCCGTTTTCGCGCGCATGTACGGAAAAACAAGCGGTTTATTGCGGAGCGCACCGCCCTGCGGTACTCTCAGCGCGGACGTGCCGGGCGTCGCGCCGCGGCACGAATCGAGACTCGAGAGACCACGAGAGGAGCGACTCATGAGGACGGCGAGTGCGGCGGCGGTGATCGCGGCGGTCGGGATGGCGGCGGGCGCGTCGGCGGGCCCGGGCGCGAAAGCAACGGGCAAAGACATGGTGCGCCAGCGCGCACCGGTCGTCGCGCCCGTCGGCGGCGGCATGGGCCCGGACGGCGGCCCCTTTACGGACAACTTCGACACCTATGCCAACGGCTCGGCGATCGCGCCGCAGGGCGGCTGGGAGGTCTGGTACACGGGCGGCGGCAACGGCAGCGTGACGAACGCGCAGGCGTCGAGCGCCCCGAACTCGATGAGCATCGCCGCCACGTCCGACGTCGTGCAGCGGTTCACCGTGACCGACGGCAAGTGGATCTTCAAGATCAAGACCTTCGTCCCCTCCAGCACGCCGCCGGGCGTCGGCGGGTACGTCATCCTGATGAACCAGTACGGCGGTCCCGACAACTGGTCCGTGCAGGTCGCCTTCAACGACACCAACGCGGGCACGACGACGATCCCGTTCCAGGTGGAGAGCCAGTTCGACAACGCCACGCTGCCCCTCCTGCTCGACCAGTGGGTCGAGTTCCGCAGCGAGATCGACCTCGTCGCGGACCAGGTGACCAACTTCTACAACAACCAGCAGCTCGGCCTGCCCCACCTCTGGACCGACAACCTGTTCGCCAGCGGGCCGGGCATCACCTCGATCGCGTGCGTGGACCTCTACAGCCCCGCGATCGGCCCCATGTACTTTGACGACGTCTCCCTGACGCCGAACAACCCCTGCTACCCCGACTGCAACGCAAGCGGCTCGCTGACGGTCGCCGACTTCGGCTGCTTCCAGGGCAAGTACGTCCTGGGCGACCTCTACGCGGACTGCAACGCGAGCGGCACGCTCACGGTCGCCGACTTCGGCTGCTTCCAGGGCAAGTACGTCCTCGGCTGCCCATAAGCCGAAGGGATCGAGGGACACGCGGAACAGGGTCCCAGATTGAAGTGACACTCGCGGCCCGGGGGCTCGACGCCCCCGGGCTTTTTGCTGGGCACAAGGCCCGAGCCCAGAGTCTTGCCGGAATGGCCGGCGGCGGGTAGGCTGCTCGCACGGGGCGCACGTGCGGCACGGATTCCCGAGCGGCGCCCGAGCGGAGGTCGCAACGAGAGGAGCGGACGATGAGCATGGCGTGTGCGGCGGCGTTGATCGCGGCGGCGGGAATGGCGACGGCCGCCTCGGCCGGTCCAGGCACGAAAGCCGGCGGGGAACCGAAGTGGACGAGTCGGCGCGTGCAGCTCGCCGCGCCGGTGGGCGGGGGCATGGGCCCGGACGGCGGCCCCTTTACCGACAACTTCGACACGTATGCCAACGGCTCGGCGATCGCCGGGCAGGGCGGGTGGGAGTTGTGGTACCTGGGCGGCCAGAACGGCTCGGTCACCAACGCGCAGGCGTCGAGCCCTCCCCACAGCCTCAGCGTCGGGCTGAACACCGACGTCGTGCAGCGCTTCACCGTTGCCGACGGCAAGTGGGTGTTCAAGATCAAGACGTTCGTTCCGTCCAATGCGGCCCCCGGCGCCGGCGGGTACGTGATCCTGATGAACCAGTACGCCCAAGGCGTCGACAACTGGTCCGTGCAGGTCGGGTTCAACGACCTCACGTTCGGAACAACGACGATCCCGTTCCTCGTCGAGAGCCAGTGGGACAACAACACCCTCCCGCTTGTCCTGGGCCAGTGGGTCGAGTTCCGCAGCGAGATCGACCTCGTCGCGGACCAGGTGACCAACTTCTACAACAACCAGCAGCTCGGCGTCCCCCACCTCTGGACCGACAACGGCTTCGGCGCGGCGGGCATCACCTCGATCGCGTGTGTGGACCTGTGGAGCCCCAACTCCGGCCCGATGTACTTTGACGACGTCTCCCTGACGCCGAACAACCCCTGCTACCCCGACTGCAACGCCAGCGGCTCGCTGACGGTCGCCGACTTCGGCTGCTTCCAGGGCAAGTACGTCCTGGGCGACCTCTACGCGGACTGCAACGCCAGCGGCACGCTCACGGTCGCCGACTTCGGCTGCTTCCAGGGCAAGTACGTCCTCGGCTGCCCATAAGCCGAAGGGATCGAGGGACACGCGGACCAGGGTCCCAGATTGAAGTGACACTCGCGGCCCGGGGGCTCGACGCCCCGGGTTTTCTTGCGCGTCCGACACGTTCCGATCAGCGCGCGCGCGCCCCACATTCCCTTGTGGGAACCGGCCGTGCCGGGTAGGCTGAACGAACGGGGCGGATGGAGGATGCCCATGAACCGACGGTCCACCACACTATCTGTCGCGGTATGCGCGGGCATCGCGGTGTGTGCGGCCGCCCGCGCCCAGAACCTCACGGTCGTTTCCGTTGCACCCGCGGCGAACTCCATGGCCGATCGGAACGCCGCGATCGTCGTCGAGTTTGACCGCCCGGTGAACCCGGCGACGGTCGCCACGCCGGCGTTCTGGGCGTATGCGCGGTGGTCCGGTCCGGCCGAGGGCGCCTTCGCGCTCTCCAACGGCGATCGGACGGTGACGCTGACGCCGAACGGTGCATTCTCCGGCGGAGAGCTTGTCACGGTCTACCTCTCCCACGACCTGCGCGGTGCGGACGGCGCGCCGCTGCGCTCGGCGGGGTACTCGTTCCAGTTCTACGCCCGCTCGGTGGCGGCGAACATGGACTGGCGGCGGCTGGACACCCTGACCGTGCGCACCAACCCGGGCACCCTCGTCCGGACATACGGCGGTGTCGCCTCGGACCTGGATAACGACGGCTGGCTCGACCTGACGATGGTCAACGAAGTGGCGGGGGACCTGCGCGTCTTCCTGAACCGCGACGACGGCAGCGGGCTGTTCCACCCCTTTCTGCTGCCCCCCACCACGATCGGCCTGGAGGCGAGCCCGAACGAGCCCGGCGATTTCAACCGCGACGGCAAAGCGGACCTGTGCACCGCCAACGCCACGTCCGGGAGCGTGTCGATCGTGCTGGGCAACGGGAACGGGACCTACGCCCCGCAGCAGCAGGTCCAGGTCGGGCAGGGTCCTCACGGGATTATCGTGCTGGACGCCGACGGTGACGGCGACCAGGACATCGTGAACACCAACACCGGCTCGAACAACATGTCCGTGCTGCTCAACAACGGCGCCGGCGTGTTCGGCCCGCCCGCGTTCTATGAAGGCGGCGGCGCCGGCGAATGGGCGCTGGCCGCGGCGGACATGAACGAGGACGGGATCATGGACGCCGTCGTCGGGGCCCAAGGCAATCAGCGGGTCATCGTGAACCGCGGCAACGGCAACGGCACGTTCACCCCGCTCACGCCGGTGACCGCCGCCGGAGGAACGTGGATGCTCGCCGCGGCGGACATGAACGGCGACGGGCACGCGGACGCGATGTCCGCCAACAACTCGCAGAGCGGCGGGACGATCCTGTTCGGCAACGGCGCGGGTGCCCTCGGTCCACCCACGACCTATCCGTGCGATCCGTTCCCGATCGGGTCGGACGTGGGCGACCTGGACGGTGACGGCGACCTCGACTGGGTGCTGTCGTCGTTCGGGGGCGAGTGGCTGATCCTGGAGAACAACGGGGCGGGCGTGTTCACCAACGGCGCGACGTTCCCCGCGTCCCAGGCCGCGTCCTGCTCGATCCTCTTCGACTTCGACAACGACCACGACCTCGACCTGGCGCTGGTCGACGAGCTGGCGGACGAGTTCACGCTCTGGGACAACGGGTGCTACGCCGATTGCAACGACGACGGGCAGACCACGGTGGGCGACTTCGGCTGTTTTCAGGGGCGCTATGTGCTGGGCCACCCGTACGCCGACTGCAACAACAGCGGATCGCTCACGGTGGCAGACTTTGGGTGCTTCCAGACCCGGTACACGCTCGGGTGCCCCTAGCCGACGCCGCCCCCCGCCCGCCGCCCCCCGTTACCGCCCGCACGCGCCCACCGGGGACCTGCGCGGGAGGGTTTGCCCTTCTCCCGCCCGCGGTTACTCTTTAGCCGCGGGAGGCGACCATGACTCAGCGTTACCAGACCGTCCTGCTCTTCGGCGCGCCCGGGTCGGGCAAGGGCACGCAGGGCAAGATCCTCGGGTCCATCCCGGGCTTCTTCCACCTCTCGTGCGGCGAGGTGTTCCGCTCGCTGGACCACTCCTCCGAACTCGGTCGCATCTTTCGCGAGTACTCCTCCCGCGGCGCCCTCGTCCCGGACGACGCGACGATCGGCATGTGGCACGAGAACATGCAGGCCCAGACCGTGCTCTCGCGGTTCAAGCCGCGCCAGGACCTGCTGGTGCTCGACGGCATCCCCCGCAACGTCGCCCAGGCCAAGCTGCTGCGCAAGCACCTCAACGTGCTGCTCGTCGTCCACCTCGTCTGCCCGGACAAGGAGAAGATGTTCGACCGCCTGCGGCGGCGCGCCCTGAACGAGAACCGGATCGACGACGCGAAGGACGAGGTCATCCGCCAGCGCTGGAGGGTGTACGAGGCGGAGACGTATCCGGTGCTGGAGTACTACCCGCCGCAGGTCGTGCGCGAGGTGAACGCGATGGGCTCTCCCGCGCGCGTGCTCCAGCACGTGCTCGAGATCGTCGTGCCGATCCAGGAGAGCCACTTCTCCAACCCCGTGACGGGCGAGCGCGAGACACCGGAAAACGGGATGGTGCCCGGGCCGCAACCCGCCCGGGCGGCATCGGGGCGCACCCCGGCGGCGGGGTCGCCACGGGGCACGGTGAAGAAGCGCTGACGGCTGCGTTGCACGGGCGCACGCCCTTCGCTACGCTCCCGGCGTGGTGCGCCGGGCGTTCACCCTGATCGAATTGCTGGTCGTCATCGCGGTGATCGCGCTGCTGATCGGGGTGCTCGTGCCGGCGCTGGCCGGGGCGCGGACGCAGGCCAGGGCGACCGCCTGCGGCGGGCGTCTGCAGCAGCTCGGCGTCGCGCTGGGCGTCTACCTCAACGACTTCGAGCGCACCCTGCCGCAGGTGCTGTACCCGGTGGCCCCCGGCGCGAAGGCCCCGATCGGCGCGCTCTTCGGCGGCAAGAAAGGGCAGCTCCCGTTCTACGGGATCGACGAGTTCGGGGCCGAGCGACGCCCGCTGAACCGCTACGTGGACGACCGCGGGGTGCCGGCGGACGCGGAGCCGGGGGTCGTCCCGATGGACGTGTTCCGCTCCCCGGCCGATCGCGGCGCGGAGAGCACCGGCGTGCCGCCGCCGTTTGAGCGCGCCGAGTCCATGTACGACCTCATCGGCTCGAGCTACACGCTCAACGACCATGCGCTCGACGGCGAACAAGCGTGGACGCTCGTCCCGCTCGCGGGCGGGCGCACGCCGTACGTCCACGACGCCAGCAAGACGTGGGTGATCGGCACGCACCCGATCTACAACTACCAGCAGGGCGGCGACCGCGGGATGCGCTGGTATCAGAGCAACAAGGTCGAGGCGAACCTGCTCTACCTCGACCTGCACGTGCGCGTCCGCGTGCCGGTGCCCGCGGGCGTCGTGAACACGACCCCCGACTACACGTTCCTGCCGACGCCGGGGTGGGAACCGTGACGGCGGCCGGCACGCTCACGGCACCGGATCACCCGCCGGTCCGGCCCAGCCCGAGATCACGTTGATCCGGTCCTGGGGGCCCCAGTCCCCCGTAGGGTGCGGGAGCAGGATGCGACCGTCACGCGCCACGTCGAACCGCAGATCGGGAGCGTGGTCGTGCACGACGCGCGGCGCGGAAACCCGCGGCGGGTTCGTGGCCTCGACTTCCACGCACATGATCCGGTTGAGCCACTGGTAGTACAGCAGCCGCCCGTCCGGGGACCAGGTGGGGCGATATCCGCCGCCGGTCGAGACACGGGTCTTGCCCGCCAGGCTCGGATAGGCGTGGAGGTAGACCTCGAACGTGCCGGTTTCCATCGACGTGTACGCGAGCATCGCTCCATCGGGCGCGAGCCGCGGCCAGATCCGCTCTTCGGATGTGGTGAAGAGGTTGCGCGGCTGGGCGGGAGATGCCGCGTCGAGCAGGGCGATGTCCTTCCCGCTCGTGTCGCGGAAGTACATCGTGAGCAGGATGGTGGCGCCGTCCGGGGTGATCGACGACGGATAGGCATCGATCGGTCCCCAGAGCTTTTCGGGTGGGCGCGCCGCGTCGGCGTCCACGCGCCAGATCGCGCTGTCTCCCGAGCCCATCCGGGCCGCGACCAGGATCTGCCGGCCGTCGGGCGTCCACAGCGGGTGCTGGGCGTCGCGCGTCTTGGTGAGCCGGATCGTGGTCCCGCGCCCCACATCGTGAACCCAGAGGTCGCCCACACCCACGGACGAGTCGATGTAGGCGATGCGTCCGCCGTCCGGTGAGAGTCGCGGTGTGTCCATCCCTTGGGCCGATGCCGTGATGACCCGCGTGCTGCCGTCGGGGTCGAACCACGCGAGCCGCCCGAAGTCGTGCGTCACGTTGCCGGGGAGGTACACAAGAACGCCGGGCACGCCGGCGGATACGGCGTAGCGCGGCATCGGGCTCGATTCGAGGCGGGTCGGCGCCGTGGCGACGACCTCGGCCCGACCAGTGACGCGGAGCGTGGCGCGATCGAAGGGAGCGGCCAGGATCCGGCCCGCCTGCCAGAACACCAGCAGGGCGTCACGGTCCGAGCCGCGCGCACCGTGTCCCGCGTCGCCGCGCGCGACAACCTGCGGCCAGCACGCCGCCTCGAAGACCGTGTGCCTTTCGCCCGAGGCGATGCGGACCGCCTCGATCCGTCCGGTAAAGGACGAGGTCGAGTAGTCGCAGTCGGTGAACAGCACGGCGTCGCTGCCCGGCACGCAGCTGGGGTGCAGGTGCAGGTGGCTGGTCGGCAAGTCCGGACGCGTGAGAGCGCGACGCTCTCCTCCCGGCGGGAGGATGTCGATGCCGCCGCCGGAACCGGCGAGCACGAGGGACCCGTTCTCGGCCCACGCGGCGCCGGTGAAACTCAACTGCCCGTCGCAGATGACTTCCGCCCCACCCCCGCCGGTGGGGACCCGCATGATCCGCGAGCCGGAGGCGAAGCCGATCCACGCGCCGTCGGGGCTGAAGAACGGCGCCACGCTGTTCTCCGTGCCGGCGAGCTCGATCCACTCGAACGAATCAAGCTGACGCGCGAGGAGCCTGCGGTTGTCCTCGTACCCGCCGGTGTACACCAGCGTGGAGCCGTCCGGGGAGACGGCGAGCGACCCGCTCGACGACGCGTTCACGGGCGCATCGGGAGCGGTGCGCAGTTCGAAACGCACGGGTCGCGCGGGCGGCGCCACGGCGCGGGGCCAGGTCACCCACGCCGCGAGGGACACAACGGCCGCCCCCGCCACGAACGCGGGCGCAACAGCCCGGCGTGCACGGTTCGGCCGCAGCCCGGGGTGTTCGGCGTCGGCGGGCGCGCGCTCCAGTTCCAGGCGCGCATCCCCCGCGTCGCGTCGCCGAAGGTCGGGGTCCTTCTCCAGGCAACGCCGGATCAGCGCCCGCGCCGGTGCGGGCGTGTGTGCGGGAAGCCGCGACCAGTCCGGCTCGGCGCGCAGCACGGCCGCGAGCGTGTCGGAGAGCGTCTCACCCTCGAAGGCGCGCCGGCCGGTGAGCATCTCGAAGAACACGCACCCGAAAGCCCACAGGTCGGCGCGCCGATCGACAGGCTTGCCGCGCGCCTGCTCGGGGCTCATGTACGACGCGGTGCCGAGGAGCCCCATCGACGACGTTACAAAGACCGGCGACCCGTTCGGCGTCGAGGGGGAAGCGCCGATCACCGGGACCAGACCCAGCGTGGCGATCCCGAAGTCAAGCACCTTCAGCCCGCCGTCGGGCAACACGTGGATGTTGGCCGGTTTGAGGTCGCGGTGGGTGATCCCCGCGGCGTGGGAAGCCTCAAGGGCGCGCAGGATGTGGCGCGCCGCCGCGGTGGCATCGTCGATGGGCAGCGCACCGCGCGCCAGCCGGCGGGCGAGCGATTCTCCGGCGACAAACTCGAGGACCATCACGGGGCCGCGCGGTGTATCCTCGACGCCGTAGATCGCTTCGATGTTGGGATGGCTCATGGCGGCCAGCAGCCGGGCCTCGTGCTCAAAGCGGGCGCGCCGGTGCGGGTCCGCGGCCAGGTGCGCGGGCAGGGCCTTGACCGCGACCACCCGCCCGAGCCGGGTGTCCTCCGCCCGGTACACGACGCCCATCCCGCCCTCGCCCACCCGTTCGGCAACGCGGTAGGGGCCGAACCGCAGCCCGGTGAGAGGCTCGGGGGGCGCGGCGGGGGCGGGCGCGCCCGGCTCGAGGATGGCGCCGACCGAATCCAACGAGCGGAGCAGCGAGAGCACTTCCACCCGGAGCGCGTCATCGTCGCCGCACATCCCGGCGACAAAGGCGTCGCGTTCGTGCGCCGGCCGCTCGAGCGCCAAGTCCAGGATCTCTTTGACGCGTTCGGTGCGGAATGGAGGGACCGGGGTTGTCACGCGACGCCCTCCGGGCCTCGACCTTGGTTCATGGCGCGCCCCAGCCACGCCTTGGCGTACACCCAGTGACGGCGTACCGTTCGATCGGTCACGCCCAGCACCGAGGCGATGGCCTCGACCTCCATTCCCGCGAAGAAGCGCATCTCGACCACCCGGGCCGCCACGCCGTCGTGGCGCGCCAGTTGCCCCAGCGCCTCGTCGAGCGCGATCAGGTCCAGGTCGGGTACTCCCGAAGGGGTCGGCGTGTCCACGCCGTCGAGGCTGACCCGGCGCTGGCCGCCGCCGCGTTTCACCCGTCCGCGCGCCTTCGCGTGGTCGAGCAGAATCCGGCGCATCGCGTGGGCCGCGAAGGCGAAGAACTGGGCCCGGCTCTCCCAGCGGGCGACGCGCTGATCGACGAGTTTGAGATACGCCTCGTGGACGAGGGCCGTGGGCTGGAGCGTGTGGCCCGGGCGTTCGTCGGAGAGGTGGCGGTCCGCCAGGACCCGCAGGCGGGCGTAGATCATCGGCATGACCCGTTCATCGGCGCCGGGCCGCCCGGCCGCGAGGTCCGAAAGTGCCGCGGTGACGTCGGGATCGCCCCGGCCGACCTTCGCCGTAGCCGCGGCCGAAGGCGGTGAGCCAGGATCCGGTGAGAATCCGTGTCCGCCGGAAGCCCCGGATGTCGCGTCATGAGACGGCGGATCGGTGGTTAGCGGTAGTGCGGCCACAAGCTCGATTATCTCACGGCGGCCCGGGAGAGCAATCGTCCGTGGACAAGTTATCCGTGCGCGCCCTGACCCCGACCGCCCGTACAACGGAGGCACCACGTGAAACAGAGTATGCGAACGATGGCGGCGATTCTGGCGGCGGTCTCGGGGCTCGCGTGCGCCGCGAACGCCCAAACGCCCGTGGGAACCACCGTAACTTACCAAGGCGAGCTACGCCAGTCGGGCACCCCGGTGACCGGCAACGTCGACCTGCGGTTCCGGCTGTACACCGACCCGCTCGTGGGCGTCCAGGTCGGCGGCCAAGTCGGGCTGAACAACACCGCTGCGGCGAACGGGCGGTTCACGGTGCCGCTGGATTTCGGGGCTGGGGCCTTTGGTAACGACGCCCGCTGGCTGGAGATCGACGTTCGCAGCCCGGCGGGGGTGGGCGCGTTCGTCACACTGACGCCGCGCCAGCGAATCACGGCCGCGCCCGTCGCGCTCTTCGCGCTCACGGGCAACCAGGGTCCGCAGGGAATCCAAGGTGTCCCGGGCCCTCAGGGCATCCAAGGCGTCCCCGGCCCGACGGGTGCTACCGGGGCCACCGGCGCCCAGGGCATCCAGGGCGTTCCGGGGGCCACAGGGGCAACCGGCGCAACGGGTGCGACCGGCGCCACAGGAGCGACTGGGTCGCAGGGTCCGATCGGAGCGTCTCCCTGGCAACTCGCCGGGTCGACCACGTTTTACAACGCCGGTGGTGTTGGTGTCGGGACCAACAGCCCCTTTGACATCTTCCACGTGAACTCGGCGGTGTCCGACACAGCGCGCCTGACCGGGCCGGGGCCGTTCGGGTCGGACGCGAAGCTCCGATTCGAAGACAATGTCGGCAACGTCTACCTTCACAATGACGTCGACGGCGGCCTGATCGTGAACACCAATGGCAGCTTGGGCGGAAGACTCGCGCTCATGGGCGGGGCGGTCGGCATCGGCACGACCACACCCAACGCCCCGCTGAACATCGTCTCCGGCGTGACCGACACCCTGTGGCTTCAGGGCCCCGGGAGTTTCACCACAGACGCGCGCCTGCGCTTCCAGGACACGTTCTATAACGTCTCGATGCACAACGATGTCGACGGGGCGCTGCTGATCAACACCGGCACGCGCTTGGCGCTGATGGGCGGCAACACCGGCATCGGCACCACCTCCCCCACCTCCCCGCTGCACGTCGTTTCGGGGGTCGTGGATGCGGTCAGACTGAACGGCCCGGGACCCTTCACGACCGACGCCGCGATCCGGTTCCAGGACAACTTCTACAACGTCTCCGTCCACAACGACGTGGACGGGGGCCTGCGGGCCAACGTGGGGACGCGGATGGCGATCATGGGCGGGAACCTCGGGATCGGCAACACCAGCCCGACATCCACGCTGCGCGTCGAGGGCCATATCTCGGGGATCTCGATCGACGCCCTCCTCAAGCTCTTCAAGATCGACCACCCCCAGGACCCCGAGAACAAGTTCCTGGTGCACGCGTGCGTCGAGTCGGACCAGATGATCAACATGTACCGCGGCAACGTCGTGCTGGGCGGGACTGGCACCGCGACGATCATCCTGCCCGGGTGGTTCGAGGCGCTGAACGAGGACTTCTCGTATCAGTTGACGGCCGTCGGCGCACCGGCACCGACTCTGTACGTCGCCCAGGAGGTCGCAAACAATGCGTTCGTTGTCGCCGGCGGCATGCCGGGCATGAAGGTCTCGTGGGTCGTGACGGGCGTGCGCAAAGACGCGTGGGCGGCCGCCCACCCGCTCCTGGTTGAGCAGGACAAGACCGGCGCGGAGCGCGGCCGGTACCTGACGCCCGAGGAGCACGGTCAGCCCGCGGACCGCGCGATGATCGGCGTGGAGCGTGCGGCTCCGCCGGCGACCCGCCCGATTGCGGGGAATCAATAAACACTCCAGGGCTGGCCCGCCTGACGGCGGGCGAGGCCCCTTGCACCCACCGTCCGCATCACCTCTCCGAGGAGCGACGCATGAAACGCCTTGCGATGATGATCCTTGTGCCGATCCTGCTGGGCGCCTCGAACGCCGCGGCCCAGATGGGGCCCGGCCTCGACCTGACGTGGAACACCTACGACGGCGGCGGCGGGGTCTCGACCGGCGGCGGGTTCACGGTGACCGGCACGATCGGCCAGCCGGACGCGGGTGGGATGGCCGGCGCTCCCTACGAAGTTCGCGGCGGATTCTGGGGCTCTCCGTCGGGCCCGCCACCGTGCTACCCCGACTGCAACAACAGCGGCAACCTCACGGTCGCCGACTTCGGATGCTTCCAGGGCAAGTACGTGCTCGGCGACCTCTACGCCGACTGCAACGCCAGCGGAACCCTCACCGTCGCCGACTTCGGCTGCTTCCAGGGCAAGTACGTGATCGGCTGCCCGTAGGCCCGGGTCCGGCCTGCTCCTACCGCGATCGGGCCTTGATCTCATCGCGCAGCGCGGCCGCCTTGTCCGGTTCACCCCGCGACTCGTAAAGCGCCGCACGCCGCTCCAGCACGGCGAGGGTCCGGGCGTGGTTGGGGCCTACGGTGGCCGCGAGCACGCCCTCGGCCTCCGCCAGCACACCCTCCGCCTCCGCCACGCGCCCCAGCCCGATCTGAGCCGCGGCGTACTGCTCCAGCGCGGTTCCCAGGCGCCAGGTGCGCGGCGCTCCCCGCGCGGCCTCGATGAACGGAGCGAGTGCGGCCCGGGCGTCTGCGAACCGGCTCTGGGCATTAAGGGATCGCGCCAGCGACGCCGCGACAAAGAGCGTGTCGGCGTGCGCGTTCCCCAGCGCCAGCGTGTTGATGCGAAGCGCCTCGCGGAAGGACGCCTCGGCCTGCCCCGGCTCCCCGCGGCCCTCGCCCACCAGGCCCCGTTCGTGCTCGGAGATGGCGACGTAGGTGTGGTCCGCCCCGTACGCGGCGCGGAGGGCGGCCAGCGCCCGGTGCAGCGTCCGCTCGGCCTCATCCAGCTTCCCGGAGCTGCGGTAGAGACGGGCCAGCGTGGCGACGCTCAGCGCGGTCTCACCGGCGTTCTCTCCGAACAGCCGGGTGCGCCCGTCCAGGGCCTCGCGAATCAGCGGCTCGGCACCGGCGTAGTCGCTGCGCACGCGGATCAGGAGCTGCGCGATCGCGTCCAGCGCCGTCCAGACCGAGGGATGGTCGTCGCCGTGGGCCGCTCGGTAGATGGCCAGCGCCTCGCGCAGGTGCGTCTCCGCGCCCGCGGCGTCGCCCGTGGCTTGCTCGACCAGCCCGAGTTCGTACAGCGTGTTGCCGACATCCGGGTGCGCGGGGCCCAGCAGGCGGCGCCCCATGTCCAGGGCGCGGGCCAGCGTGGCCCTGGCCGCGCCCATGTCGCGGCGCTGGTATTGCAGCCAGGCGCCGTCGTTGAGGCCGTCCACCAGGCGCGGGTGCTCGGCCCCGTACGCGCCCTCCCAGATCGCCATCGCCTCGCCGAGGAAACGCTCGGAGGTTGCCTCGTCGCCGCGGTCTCGCGCGAGTTTCGAGAGGTTGATCAGGCTCTCGGCGGTATCCGGGTGGCTGGGGCCCAGCAGGTCGCGGCGCAGGGCGAGGGCCTGGTCCGCGTGCTGCTGCGCCTCGTCAAACTCGGCCTCGTGGCGTTGCACGTCGGACAGGCCGTGGAGAGCGGCCGCGACCCGCGTGTGGCGCGGGCCGAGCAGGCGGCGGCTCATGGCCAGCGCGTCGCGGAAGAGTTGCTCCGCGCCCGTGTAGTCGGCCTGGTCGTGACGGACCCACGCCAGGTCGCACAGGCCCGCGGCGACCAGCGGGTGCTCCGGGCCGTGCAGGGACTTGCGGAGGTTGAGCGCGGCCTCCAGGCTCTCCCGGGCGCGCGGGTAGTCGCCCAGCAGGCGGTAGGCGTTGCCGATGGTCGAGCGGACCCGAGCCTCCACTTCCGGCTGGCCGGCGAGCCGCTCGCTGAGGCCGCGGGAGAGATCGTCGAGCAGTTGCCGGACGGTGTATCCCGCGCCCTTCACCTCGTGCGGGTTGGCGGCGCGCAGGGCCGACTCCAGCAGGCCGCTGACGGACTCGGCGGTGGCGCGCCGGCGCTCGGCGCGCACCAGGCCGTACGTCGTCCCCGCCAGCCCGGCCGCGAGGGCGACGAAGACCGCCGCGGAGGAGGCGACCAGGAGCCGATTGCGCCGCGTGAACAGCCGGAGGTGGTAGAGCGTGCTCGGGGAACGGGCGGCGATCGGCACGCCGTCCAGGTACCGGCGCAGATCGGCGGCGAGCGCGGCCGCGGAGCCGTAGCGGCGCTGCGCGTCCTTCGCCATCGCGGCGGCGGCAATGACATCGAGGTCTCCGCGCAAGGACCGATCGAGCGAGCCCAGGCGGCGCGGCTCCAGTTCCTGGACCAGGCGCAGGGCCGCGAGCGCCGACCCCGACGAGAGGTCCAGCGGGAGGCGCCCGGCGAGCAACTCGTAGAGGATCACGCCCAGGGCGTACACGTCCGCGCGCGCGTCGGCCGCGTCCCCGGCGGCCTGTTCGGGGCTCATGTACGCGAGCGTGCCCACCAAGTGGCCGGGCTCGGTCTGCGCGAGCGCCGGATCGGTCTCGAGCGCTCGCGCGACGCCGAAGTCCAGCACCTTGGGCTGGCCGTGCTCGTCCACCATGATGTTCGACGGCTTCAGGTCGCGGTGTATCACACCGTGCTCGTGGGCGTACTGCACCGCGTCGCACACGCGGGCGAGCAGATCGAGCCGGGCACGCCGGTCCAGCCCCGCGGCGTGCTCCAGCAGCGTCTTGCCCCGGAGCAGTTCCATCGCAAAGTACGGGCGCGCGTCCTGCCCGTCGGTGCCCGCGGCGTAGACCTGCGCGATCCCGTGGTGATGGAGTCGCGCGAGGATCTCCGCCTCCTGGCGGAAGCGCGCCCGCGACGCGGCCGAAGCAAGGCCGCGCGCCAGGACTTTGAGGGCGACCGTGCGGCGCGGGTGGTCCTGCTGGGCCTCGTAGACCGTGGCCATGCCGCCGCTCCCCAGCAACCCCACGATGAGGTAGCCGTCGAGGCGACGACCGGTCAGCGACGCGGGCGCCGCCGCCGCGGGCTGACCGGCCAGCGCGGCCCGGAGGTCGCCCAGCAGGAGTTCGTCGCGGCGCAGCCCAGCGAGCAACCGGGCGCACCCGGAACATTGCGCGGCGTGCCGCTCCATCGCGACCCGATCCTCCGCCGCGCCGGCGACGAACGCCCCCCACTGCTCCATGGCCGGGCAGGCGGTCACGCCGAAGCCCCGGTATGGTCCTCGCCCGTCAGTTCCAGCATCTTGGCGCGGATCTTCTCGAGCACGCGGTGCCTGGAGACGTACACCTGATTGGCGGACATGCCCAGCCCGGCACCCACGGCCTCCGCGGGCTTGCCCTCCAGCGCGGCACCGACGAACGCAGCGTAGGTGGACTCGGCGACATCGGCGCGGACCACCTCAGCGCAGTATCGCAGGTGGGCGACCGACCAGTGCCGCTCCCACACCTCGTCAACCCCGGGCGTCTGATCGGGTTGGGCCTGCCACTGGCCGGTCGGCAGGCGGACTTCGCGCTGGCGGCGGGCCAGGTCAACGATCTTGTGCTCGGCGATGGCCCGCAGCCAGCGCTTGAAACTCCCGGCGTGCGTGTAGTTCGCGATCTGCTCGAGCACGGCCTGGGCGCACTGCTGTGCCACGTCCTCGGCGTCCGCCTGGGCCAGCCCGCGGGCCCGGGCGTATCCCACGAGCATGGCCCGATACAGGTCGTCAAACGCCCGCCATGCCTGCTGATCCCCGGGGTCGCGGAGCCGCACCAGGAGCGTTGAACGAGTCGCATCCACCGCGATGCTCCGACGGCGACCGCCTGGGGGTGAACCCCGCGAATTCCGTCCCCTCCAGTGTAAGGAAATGCGGTGAGGTGCGAGTACCTCATAGACGCACCTCGTACACGGAGATTCCCATGAAGCATCGCTCTCACCGGATCAACGCCCTCCTGGCCGCCATCCCCACAACCGGACGCGCCCGGCGTCCCCTCTTGATCGCGGCCGCGGGGCTGGCTACCGCGGCCACGGCCGTCGCTCAGCCGACCATCACCGATCTCGGTTCGCTCATGGGATCGTCGTCGGCCTCGGGCGTGAACAGCGACGGCACGTACGTCGTCGGGACCAGCGAGTTCGTCCCGATGCCCGGTGGCTCCCGTCCGTTCCGTTGGACCAGCGCGGGGGGCATGACGAACCTGGGCACGCTGGGCGGGATCTACGGCGGCGCCAGCGGCATCAGCGCCGACGGGCTGGTCGTCGTCGGGTCGAGTGAAACCGCGTTTCTGTGGACCAGCGGGTCTGGCTTGATCAGCCTCGGTGCGCTCTCCGGCGGGATCGGGTCGTCCGCGTCGGGCGTGAGCAGCGACGGCTCGGTCGTCGTCGGGGGCAGCAGTTCCTCGCTTGGCAGCCGCGCGTTCCGATGGACCTCGTCCCTGATGGGAATGGAGAACCTGGGCACACTCCCCGGGGGCGGTCACTCCGGGGCCACCGGCGTGAGCGGCAACGGCGCCGTGATCGTGGGAGAGAGCAACACCGCGAGCGGCGCCTGGCTCGCGTTCCGGTGGACCGCGGCCGCGGGAATGGTCAGCCTGGGAACGATTACCGGGGTGCCGACCGCGTACGGATCAACGGCCTACGGCGTGAACACGGACGGCTCGGTCGTTGTCGGCAAGGGCGGCACCACGTTCGGCACCCGCGCGTTCCGCTGGACCAGCGCCGGGGGAATGGTCAACCTCGGCCCATTCCCGGGCGGGACGACCACGGAAGCCCGCGGCGTGAGCGGCGACGGCTCGGCCGTCGTAGGTTCGGGCGCGACCCCGTTGGGTCAGCGCGCGTTCCTCTGGACGTCGCCCCTGGGCCTTGTGGACCTCAACACGCACCTTCCCACGCTGGGCGTGAGCCTCGCCGGCTGGACGCTCAATGAAGCCAGGGCCATCAGCGCCGACGGCACGGCGATCGTCGGCTACGGCCTCATCGGCACCGAGCAGCGCGGCTGGATCGTGACCGGGCTTCCGGCCGTCGGCTCGTGCTACCCGGACTGCAACGGCAGCGGCCACCTCACGGTCGCCGACTTCGGGTGTTTCCAAGGCAAGTATGTGATCGCCGACCTCTACGCCGACTGCAACGCCAGCGGAACCCTCACCGTCGCCGACTTCGGGTGCTTCCAGGGCAAGTACGTGCTCGGGTGCCCGTAGGGTGAATGGACCGAGGGACCGAGGGACCGAGGGACCGAGGGATCAGGGGATCAAGGAACCCGCCTCGGCGGCAGAACGGCGCGACGATAGGGCGGAGCCCGCAGGGGGGCGACTCGGCACGGACCCGCAGGGGGGGACTCGGCGCGGGCGCTCGGTCCATCCGTGGCTCAGCGCCTCCCCGGCGGGTTCTGCCCGCTTGTCCTGGGCGTGAACTGGGCACGGAAGGTCAGCGCCTGCACGGCCCGCTCGGGCGGTTTCGGGGTGACCATCCAGCCCCAGAAGCCCGGTGAGCCGTACGCCCGCACCGTCGTCGGCGGATGGAACTGAAACGCGAACGGGATGATGCAGTCCAGCTCGTCGTGCGTTCCGAAGTACGGCCATGGCTTGTCCAGGGCGGGCGGGCGCGACGTGTTCTTGCGCATGCGGACGACGTCCACGGGGACCCACTGAACCTGCCCCCTCGACTCGTCGTAGAGGGCGAACTCCACCCATGCCCGCAGCTTGGGCGACCCCTTGCTCTCGAAAATTGTGCGGCGGTTGAGGTCCTCCCGCTCGCCGATGTCCAGCCCGATCACGGTGCGGGCGGGCAGGCCGGCCTCGCGGTACACGGCGGCCAGGAGGCACACGATGTCGAACTCGCTGCCGCGCCGGCGCCGGGCCGTCACGGGAGCGCCCTGCAGGTCGATCCCCTCGAGCTGCCCGAGGCGGTTGAAACCCAGGCCGTTGCCCGAGGGCTGCGCGAGCTCCCACACCTCGCCGGCGAAGTACTTGGCCAGCGTCACGGGCTTGATGGACTTGGGGTCCTTGCCGTTGGTCCAGAGCTTGACCAGTTCGCGGATCGGCTCCATGTCGTAGCCCTTGTCGGGGGGGCCGATGTTGACGTAGAACTGCGGATCGAACGTGGAGGCGGCCTCGGGCGGCCAGTCGCCCTTGGGCCAGTCGATCGCCTCGGCGGCGGCCTCGTTGAAGCGCGTCTTGAAGCAGGTGGTGGCGATCTTCACCTTGAGCTGGACTTCATCGCCGCTCCAGTCCATCAACCGCCACTTGCCCAGGCGCGTCCCCGAGTGGTAGCCGCTCATGAACTCGTACGAGGTGGGGATCACGACGTCGTTGACGCGCAGCTCGCTCTCGGCGGGGTCCTTGGCGGCGTGCCCGGCGGTCTGCTGGATCAGCGGGAAGACGATCGCGGCGGTGTCGATCTCAAACTTCTCGATGACCGGGAGCTTGGTGCTCGGGTCGGTGGTCTGCCACGCCCGGACGTTGACGGTGGCTTCGAGGGTCCACTCGTGCGGGTCGTACCGCTCAAGGATCGTGCCGGCGGGGAACGGCGGGTTGGCGGGCTGGTTCTGGGCCGAGGCCGCCGGGGAGAGCAGGGTCGCCGCCAGGGCGGCCGCGAAGGTTCCGATCATCGGTGCCGACCGCATGAATCCGCTCCTGTTCGCCACGAGGTCTGTACCGAGAGCCCTATCCCGCTCGGGCGGGCCGCCCCGCCCCGCCGCCCCCCCCGAAGTCACCGGCCCTATGACGATAGGGCCGCGGCGGCGTGCGTCGGGCGCTCTTCCGGCCCCTCTGCCCCCGTCCGTACAATGCCGCGCGACCGGGTCGGAGTGTTCGACCCGCCCGCGAACCGGGAGTTCCCCGTGCCCACGCCCAGCACCAAGTCCAAGAAACCGGGCGGTAAGCCCACCTCCCGCCCCGCGGCGGCGCCCCCCGCCAGCCGCCCCGCCGCCCCCCCTCCGGCCGAGGCCACGCGGATCGAGAAGGACTCGATGGGCGAGATGGCCGTGCCCGCTTCGGCCCTGTATGGCGCGTCCACGCAACGCGCCGTGTTAAACTTCCCCGTCAGCGGGCGGCCCGTGCCCGAGGGGATCATCAAGGCCTACGCCCTCATCAAGGCCGCGGCCGCGACGGTGAACCACCGCCTGGGTCGGCTCGACGACGACCGCTTCCGCGCGATCACCGAGGCGTGCCACGAGATCAGCGACGGCCTGCCGGCCCTCGGCGGGCTGTTTAAACACTTCCCGATCGACATCTTCCAGACCGGCTCGGGCACGTCCACGAATATGAACGCCAACGAGGTGATCGCCAACCTCGTCTGCGTGCGTCGGCACCAGCCGATCGGCCGATCGAAGGACCCCGCGTGGATCAAGTCGGGGGGTGTCCACCCCAACGACCACGTGAACATGGGGCAGTCGTCGAACGACACGTTCCCCACCGCGATGCACGTGGCGGCCGCGACGGCCATTCATGGGGAACTGTTGCCCGCGTTAAAGCTCATGGCGACGGAGCTGGACGCGAAGGCCGCGGCCTGGGACAAGCTCGTGAAGATCGGGCGGACGCACCTGATGGACGCGACGCCGATCCGCCTGGGGCAGGAGTTCGGCGGCTACGCCTCGCAGCTCCACCACGCCGAGGAGCGGCTCCACCGCGCCCTGCACGCGCTCTCGGAGCTGCCGATCGGCGGCACGGCCGTGGGCACGGGGATCAACGCCCACGAGCAGTTCGGCGCCATGGTCGCGGCCGAACTCATGCGGGCGACGGGCGTCCACTTCCGCGAGGCTGTTAACCACTTCGAGGCCCAGCACGCGAAGGACGCGGTTGTTGAAACCTCCGCGCACCTGCGCACCATCGCGGTGAGCCTCAGCAAGATCGCGGGGGACATCCGGCTCATGGGCATGGGCCCGCGCTGCGGCCTGGGTGAGCTGATCCTGCCCGCGGTGCAGCCGGGCTCGTCGATCATGCCGGGGAAGGTGAACCCGGTGATCTGCGAGTCGCTGATCATGGTGTGCGCCCAGGTGATCGGCAACGACCACGCGGTGACGATCGGCGGGCTGGGGGGCGTGGGCTCGCTGCTGGACCTGAACGTCGCCATGCCGATGATGGCCGCGAACCTGCTGGACTCGATCCACCTGCTTTCACGCGCGATGACGGTCTTCACGGACAACCTCCTCCGGGGTCTCGTGCCCGACGAGAAGCGCTGCAAGGAGCTCATCGAGGGCTCGCTGGCGATGTGCACGAGCCTGGTGCCGGTGATCGGCTACGACAAGTCCGCGGCCCTCGCGAAGGACGCCTTTAGCAAGGGCAAGACTGTTCGACAGCTTGCCCATGAAACGTTGGTGGGGACGAAGGACGTCAACGGGAAACCGATCACGCGGGCGTCGATCGACGAGTACCTCGATCCGTGGACGATGACGCTACCGGGGGGCGAGGGGAGCGCGGGGGGGTGAGCGGACCCCCTACCCATTCTCGTGGCACAGGCGTCTCGCCTGTGTTCTACCCCGCCTCGTCGCGCGGCATGGGAACGAACGCGGAGGGCGCTGGGTTCGCGGAGGGGCTAGGGGGGGTAACGCGAAGTTCCGAAGACCGCGAAGGCGGGATGACGGCAAGAGCCGAGGATCGCGTATCTTGATGCAGTCATGAAGCGACGCGGGCGAGTGCGGCGGGCGGCGAAGTGGGCGGGGCTCTCCGTCTCGCTGCTGATCGCGGCGGCCTGGGTCACGAGCGCGCGCTACGAGATCCTCTGCCGCTTCGATACCCGGCCGCGAAAGTACACGCTGCACCTCGAATGCGGCGTCTTCAACGCTTGGGGGGGCATCGAGAAGGCGTATGCTCCGGCGAGAACTAGCTTCAGGCGCAAGAGCAGATGGGACTTCATCCCCCCGCGCCCGCTCCCGCGCTTCGCGATCGACTCACGCGGCTTCGGGCTCACTCTTCCGCTCTGGCTTCCTCTCGTGCTGACCGCGGTACCGGGCGTTTGGCTCTGGCGCCTCGATCGCCGAGCCTCCCCCGGCTGCTGCGCGGCGTGCGGGTACGACCTCGCGGGTCTGACCCCCGGCGCGGCGTGCCCGGAGTGCGGAAGCGGAAAAAGCTCAAAGCAGCAAAGCTCAACGCTCAAATGAAAAGCGGCTGGGAGCGTTTTAGCACACACCCCCGGCCGCCGGTCTTGCCCGCGATCAGCTTCCGCCGGTGTGCCGCCCCAGCTCCGCTGATTTGAGCTTTGCTGCTGTGCTGCTTTGAGTTTTCTTCCTACGCCGCCTCGGCGAGCCCCTCTCCGCCTTCATCGCCGATGAACCCCGCGATCCCGTCCTGTCCGCCGCCGAAGCTGACGTTGAGCGGGTCGGACCACGCGCTGGCCTCGGCGCCGCGGCGTGCCTGGACGCGGTACGCCACGGTGGCGGCGGCGGCCTGCTGCCCGGCGGCGGGGTCGGCGAAGGTGCTCTCCTGGGTCGCGCCGATGGGCGTCCAGGTGCCCGCGCCGATCTTCCGCTCGACGAAGAAGAACACGCCGGAGGTCGGCCCCTTGGGCACGGCCTTCCACGCGAGCGTGATGACGCCGAAGGGATCGATCAGCCCCGAGAGGTCGTCGGGCTGCTCGGGGGGCGGGGTGGGCGTGGGGGCGGCGGGCGGCGGGATCTGGGCCGTCGCGTAGACGTTGGGGTTGTTGGTGGTCTCGGCGAAGGCGCGGATGGTCTTGATGAGGTCGGCGCCGAGGTCGGTCATGGGCTCTTCGGCGTTATAGAACGCGACGGTGGCGGACTTGGACGTGCTGCGTGCGGCCTCGGCGGCGTTGAGGGTGGTTCGGGCGGCGGTGATGAAGGTGCTCAGCGAGGTGAGCTGGGCGACGGTGAGGCCGACGGCCCCCGCGTTGTCCTGCCAGACGGGAAGGTGCTGCTCGAAGTACTCGACACGTGCCTTGCGGCCTTCCGGAAGCGTCGCCATGTGCGGTCTCCTTGCTCTCTCCCCGCCCCCCCGCCCCTGCTGGTGGCATGGGCGTCTCGCCCGTGCCTGCCCGATCTTCGCCGCGGGCCGACGCTCGGTCCGCGAAGTCGGGCGTGTGTATCGGGAGGCGGGCGGCGCCGATTGAGCCGTGCGGCCCGGCGGAGCGACTTAACGCGGTGATTGACGTGAAGGCGTGCGGGCCTTGACACCTGGACAAGCGGTCGGCGCGCGACCGTGCGCGCGCGCGTGGTCGGGTCGCCCGTTGCCGAGGCGGCGGCGGTGGTTGACGGCAGGACGGCAGCTCTTGACGGCACGGCGGGACGAGCAGACGGCACGACGGCAACTCCTGCCGGAACGCCGTCACAGGCTGAAGACGCGGCGGCAACCCTTACCCACGCGACGGCAACCCCTGACCGTATGACGACAACGACCGCCGCCCCCCCACACCGGGGACCGCCGACCCACGGGCAGCCAATAGAATTATCTCCGGCCCTTCCGCCCACCCCCCACAGCGGGCGGCGGAATGGCAACCCGCCCGATGACGCCGAATCACCCCAGCCCGCCCCAACCCCGCCCGCGTGGGGGGGGGCGTGGCGGACCGGCGATGGAGGCCGGGCCACAGGGGACGCTGGGCCTAGGGCTTCCAGCGCGGGCGCCATGGCACGCGGAACTTGTACTCGTAGTCCCGCTGGCACGGCGACGTGAACTTCATGGCCGCCGTGGGCCAGGTGAAGCTGATCTCGTCGTCCCTCGATGCCATGGCCGCACGCTACCGGAGCGCGTGGCCGAAGCTGTCCGTGCGCGCGGTCATAGGGTGAGCCTCCTCGGGTTCAACCAGGGGCACCCGGGTCACCCGGGCATTTCGGATCCACCGATCCATCGGACCCCCCGGGTCAGAAGTCGATGTCGACGATGTACGTGTCGAGGTTGTACACCGCCGGCGCGCCCGTCACGCCGGCGCACTTGAGGTTCGAGGTCGGGATCACCCGGTAGATGATGGCGTCGAGGTCCCACGGGGTGTCCGGCGTCAGCACGAGTTCGCGGGGGTTGCTCGGGTTGATCTCGAACGTGAAGTCGCCGGTGATGTCGGTCCAGTTCTGCGAGGGGTGGACGCGGTACTCGACGGTGACCGGGTCGCCGCTCGACCACGAGAGCGGGCCGTACCAGCGCAGGCGCAGCTTGTTGTCGCCCGGCGGCGCGCCGGAGTATCCGTTCGGGGGCGTGCAATCCTCGTCGTGCAGGTGGAACGGGGCGAGGCCGACGGCGCCGCCGCCGAGGGAGGACGCGGTGTTGCTGTAGTACGGCCCGCTGAGCGTGGTCGAGCCGATCGTGACGGTTCCGGTCCATGAACCGCCCGAGTTGCCGCCGTTGATGATGATCTGGCCCTGGAGACCTCCACTGCCGACTGTGATGGACGCCGCGAGGCTACCGGCCACGTCCACCACGGGCACGCCGGCTGCGGGGTCGGCCAGGCTCTGGGCGACGATCGCGCCTGTGAGGTTGCCGGACGTCGTCTTGACCCATTCCACGACCCCGCGATCGTTCGACGGCCCGGCGGTGATGTTGGCG
This sequence comes from Phycisphaerales bacterium, assembly GCA_046153875.1. Lineage (GTDB taxonomy): Bacteria > Planctomycetota > Phycisphaerae > Phycisphaerales > UBA1924 > JBJXFE01. The sequence goes on along the minus strand of JBJXFE010000051.1, from coordinate 23,443 downwards.
TTGATGCTCGTTCCCCTAATGAACCCGATGGGGGCATCGTTTCCGCTAGTCTGGATGGTGACGGCGGTGCCGCCGCTCGTCGCGATGGCGCCCGTGGCGTCGATGTTGCCGATGAAATCGTCGGCGGTCACGTTGCCTCGGAGATTCCCCGCGAGCACGTCGATGATCCCGCCACCAGGCGCTGCGATGTTCCCGAGCACATCGCCGGTGACCTGCACGAGATGCACGGTCCCTGTTGTACAGGTGATGCTGGTGCCCGCGACGGTGGACCCGGCGATAATCCGGGGATAATTAGTCCCAGGCGACTCATCCATTAGAAGGCCACCCAGCGCCCCATCAACGTCCAATCGGTAGACCCGGCCGACCAGCGAAGCGCCCACGGTGCTGGTGAAGTTCCCACCGATGTGCCCCGCGAGATACGTGTTGATTCGGGTGTCCGGATCAACGGCCCGGAGTCTGCCGACATTGCCAATGACCACCTGGGCCTGCGACGTCGAATACGGGAAAGACCCCTGGCCGATGAACACCTCGAGCGGGTTGGGGTTGTTCCCCGCGGTGTTGTTGATGTCGATGTTTCCGGCGTGGATGCTCGTGGAGAGCCCGTCGGCGAAGATGTTGATGCGCGTGGAGCATGACTCGACGACCACCTGCGCCAGAAAAGGGGCGATGTTGCACTGGAGGCACGGCGCCGGAGCGCACGCCGACGCGCACCCGGCACTGTGCCATTCCTGAATGTGGACCAGGTTCGTGCACTGCGCGTCGGCGAGGCCAGCGCAGAACGCGAGCGACCCCGCGGTCGTGATGACGATGGGTCCGATTGAGCTGCGCTTCATGGTGCTCTCCTCCGTTTGCGGATGCCGAACAAGGTCCAAGACATTGCCAGCAGAGCGAGTGAACCGGGGGATGGGATCGCCGCGGCAATCCGAAGCCCAATCCCCGAGTATCCGAACTGCGGGCTATTGGCATTAACCCAATAGATGCGATCCGAAGGGTCCGCCCCCCCGCCCGTCGATGATCCGCGAGCACCGCGCTCCACGTACGGTCCGTTCGGGAACCACCAGAACTCCGTGTGCTCGCTGCTGGCGCCGGCGGTGTCGAGCAGGCCCCATGGCGACTGGGTCTCCGGGTACGAGCCCAGCGGGATGTAGTAGTTCCCGAAGGCGGGCAGGATGAATCCCGTGTTGGCCTGTCCGATTCCCGGCGGACCGCCGATCGCGGGCTCGTCGGACCCGTGCGAGAACATCCAGTACCCACCCTGGCCCGGCCCGTAGCGGTTGGGGTCGTAGTGGGCCGCCTTTATGTGCTCGTCGAACGTGGGGATCCAGTACTTCGCGCCCGGGTTGTGCGTCAACTGGTCGTTGAACGTGCCGTTGGGGTTGGTGGTGAACGTGGATGTGTCGTACGCGCCGTTCTCGATCGCCCACGTGCCCGAGGCCTTTTCGTTGTGGAGCCAGTTGGCGAACATCGCCGACTCGCGCCAGGAAATGCCGTAGACGCCCACCATCCCCGCGTTGGTCAGCGAGGGGTTGAGTTTGTATTTGATCCCCGGCCCTGAGTAGGCCGGGTCGGGCACGGCGCCCCAGCGCACCGGGTCGGCGAAGAACTGCCACTGCCCGCCGAGGACCGTGTAGGTGTTGACGAACTCCATCCACTGCGCGGTCGTCACCTCGTACTTGCCGATCCGGTACTCGTAGTCCACCCGACCCCGCCCCTGGACGCTGACGTACCCCGGCGGGCTCTTGAGCGGATACGCGGCGTTCCCGGGCGCGCCGATCGTGTTGAACTGGATGTCGGGGGGCGGGCGCGCGGCGAGCGACGCGGGCGGCGCGCCGCAGACAAGCAGCGCTGCAAGCGACCATCCCTTGATCGTCATCATCGCGTGTTCCCTCCATGGAGTGCGCCGAGGATACCGGGCGCGCCACCCCGTTGCAATACGCAAAGCCCGCCCGATCGTGAATGCCGCGCCAAGATGCCTGGCGGCTGAGGCGGTTCATCACGCTCATCCGTGCGCACACCGCAACCATGCGGTCGACCCCGCGCGACCGCGCATGCGCCAAGTCCCGGAATAGGAGGCGCTCGTTTCAGACCTAGTGTGAGGACGCGGCGGGTCGCACTGGTACGTGGCACGGGCTTCGCCCCTTTGTGCGACGCCCGTGCTTCGACCACGGGCAACCGCCCGCCGCGGCGGGTACACAGCGCCGGTAGCCCGTGGCCCGCCGAGGGACAGATTCCTTCCGTCGCCGTGCCGCACCTGCGCGGGGCTCGATCAGGTCGCGGGCCGAATCGAACGTCTCAGGCTCGCCCGCGTGGGGGGCGCCACGGCACGGCGGCGGAGTGATTGTACAAGTTGACCGCGTGGAGGGGGGCGGCGGTCCCCCGCGTTCATCCACGCCCAGCCACGGCAGGCAGGCTGAGCTGTATGCCGCAGCCCCGACCACGCTACCGGTCAACTCGCCCGATCGCGGAGTCGGGCGGGTCGTTGCCGCCCCACACGCCCGGCCGAAACAACCGGGCCATCGCCTGCACGCTGATCAGGGACAGCGCGACTCCCACCAGCATGGCCACGGCGCCGCGACGCTTGGCGACACTCCACGCGAACCGGCCCGGCACGAACCTGCCGAGCGGCAGCAGGGCCGGCGTGTGCCGCGCGTACGCCGCGAAGTCCTCGCCGTACTGCCGGCGCAGCGACGCCTCTTCCCAGAGGATCGTCGGGGTGTAGAACAGGGCGAAGTACGCCGCGCCGAACCAATAGAACTCCGCATCGTCCAGCAGGACACAGAACGCGGCGTACGCCAGGATGGTCCCGAGGTAGAGCGGGTGCCTGCAGATCGAGTAGACCCCCCGCGTCTCGAGTTCGTCGTTCTTGCGGATACAGCCGATGGCGGCGATGCGGAGCACGCACCCCGCGGCCAGCAGCACGCCCGCGAGGAGCAGCCGCCACTCCCACTCGAACAGGTCGAGCGGCCGCTCGCGCTCGACGATCCCCTCGATCACGCCGATCGCGACACCGACGACGAGCACCTCGGTGCGCACGCGGCGCGTCCACTGACCGAGCCGGAACAGCCACGGGTGCTCGAGGCGCAGCAGCGCCTGGCCCGCCGGTCCCTGGATGGCCTTCGCACTCATCGCCTTCTCCCGTCCCCGGTTCGCGGCCTCACGACCGCGCCGGGCACCACTCGTGCCGGAAGATCCGCGGGTAGTCCTCGCGCGTCCATTGCTCCAGGCTCTTGCCCGACCCGTGGGTCCGGTACAGGCCGAGGAACCGGCCGAGCTCGCCCGTCGGCCCGAACGGCACGTGCCCGCGCCAGGTGCTCAGCCCCGCCGCTTCAGCCTCTTCGACGCCGAGCCCCTCGTCCTGAATCAGATAGATCGCGGCCGCCAGGCCGGCCCGGTCGGCGCCGTTCCTGCAATGCACCAGCAGCGGGCGCGGCGCTTCGCGGAGAATCGAAAGCAGACCGAGAGCGACCTCGGGTTCGGGCAGCTCGCGCGCGGACATCGCAACGTCGTAGTGCCGCACGCCGGCCGCCCGGCACGCCGCCGTCTCGCTCCGGTACCAGGATGTGGGGTTGGCGCCCCGCAGGTTCACGACCGACTTCAGACCGACGTCATCGATGAGGCGACGCAGCTCCGGCCCGCTCAGCTGCCCGCTCCGGTACGCCTCGTGGGCGACAATGCTGGCCCAGTTGTCACCGCAGACCACATCGAGACCGCGGCCCAACACCAGCCCCGCCAGAATCAAGGCGGAGACCCGAGCGATGCGAAGTACGTGCCGCGGCACACGATCGGCGTAGCGTCGCGCGGCCGGAAAGCCCGCCGGCGCACCGCCATCGGTTGAAGGGGCCGGCGCGTTACAAGCACTCCTCGCGACCATCGTTCAACCACTGTAGGCACAGCGAGGATAGGCACGGCGAACGAGATGCTCCCGACGACTGGCCGTCACGGAATCATCCACGGGCGTCGCGCCCCCCCCACGCCGCGAAGCCCGTGCCACGCATCCCCCTCCGCGAGACTCCGCGACCCCTGCGTACTCCGGGTGAAACCCTCGCTCGCGCTTCGGGCTCGTCGGCTACCCTCACCCCATGGCCCTCTGGGGTGGACGATTCGACAAAGCCGCAGATCCCCTCTTCCGCGAGATCAACGACTCGCTGGGGTTCGACTACCGGCTCGCACCACAAGACATCGCCGGGTCCATCGCGTGGGCCAGAGCGATCCAACGCGCGGGCGTCATCACCGCCGACGAGTTGAAGCGGCTGACGAGCGCGCTCAACGATCTCGCCAAGCTCATCGAGGAGCAGCCCGACGCGCCCGTTAAATCCGCCCACGAGGACATCCACTCCTGGGTCGAGGCGGAACTGGTCAAGGCGGTCGGAGACCTCGGCAAGAAGCTCCACACCGGCCGCAGCCGCAACGACCAGGTCGCCACCGACCTGCGGCTGTGGACCCGCGGGGCGATCGACACGCGGCTCGCCGAGATCAAGGCGGCCGGGGGGGCGCTCGTGCGGCTGGCCGAGCGCGAGATGGAAGGGGGAGGGACCGTCGTCCCCGGGTACACCCACCTCCAGCGGGCCCAGCCCGTCCTGCTCGCCCACTGGGCGCTGGCGTACGTTGAAATGCTCGAACGCGACGCGGCACGGCTGCGCGACGCGCGGCGCCGCGTCAACGTCTGCCCGCTCGGGTCGGCCGCGCTCGCGGGGACGACGTACCCGATCGACCGCGCCGCCCTCGCGAAGGACCTGGGGTTCGATTCCTTCACGTTCAACAGCCTCGACGCCGTCGCCGACCGCGACTTCGTGATCGAGACGCTGGCCGCGGCCGCGCTGTGCGCGGTGCACCTGTCGCGGATGGCCGAGGAGCTGATCGTCTGGTCCACCGGCGAGTTCGGGTTCGTCGGGCTCGACGACTCGGTGACGAGCGGGTCGTCGCTCATGCCGCAGAAGAAGAACCCGGACGCGCTGGAGTTGATGCGCGGCAAGTGCGGGCGGATCATCGGGGCCCACACGGCGCTGGTGGTCACCGTCAAGGCCCTGCCGCTGGCGTACAACAAGGATTTGCAGGAGGACAAGGAGCCGCTCTTCGACGCGATGGACTCGCTCTCGCTGTGCCTGCGGATCGTGCCGCGGGTGCTGGACGGGATGACGGTGGACCGGGCCCGCTGCCGCGCGGCCGCCGCGGGCGGGTACTCCAACGCGACGGAGCTGGCGGACTACCTCGTGGGTAAGGGCGTGGCGTTCCGCGATGCGCACGAGATCGTCGGGCGGATCGTGCGGCACGCGATCGGAGCGTCCAAGCCGCTGGAAGGCCTGGCGCTCGACGATCTGCGGCGATTCTCCGACCGCATCGGCCCGGATGTCTTCGCAAGCCTCACGATCGAGGCAGGGCTGAATCGGCGCGAGGTGCCGGGCGGCACGGGGCCGAAGACTGTCGCGGCGGCTCTCGCCGAGGCGAAGCGCCGGCTCGCGTGAATCCCGTCACAGCTCGACGTGTTCGCCCCAGTTCGGCAGCGACGGCTCAGAGCCGAGTTCCTTCCGCAGCCGGTCGCGGAGCACCGCCCGCGGCGTATCTTCGCCGTGCGTGAGGAAGACGCGCTGCTTCGCCCCCCCACTTGCGCCCCCGCTCGCCCCCCCACTCGCTCCGCCGCATGCACCCGAGCCGTTCGACACGGGCTTCACGGCCGCGGCCCACTCGATCAGGCCCGACTGGCCCGTGTGCGCCGAGAACCCGCAGATCGTGTGGATGCTCGCCTTCACCTCGATCGGCTCGCCGAGCACGCGGACGACCGGCTCGCGATCGACCAGCCGTCGGCCGAGCGTGCCCTTCGCCTGAAAGCCGACGAAGAGCACGCACGTCTCCGGTCTGCCCAGGCCGTGGCGCAGGTGGTGGAGGATGCGCCCGCCGGTGCACATGCCCGAGGCGGCGATGACGACCGCTCCGCCGCCGAGCGTGTTGAGGGCCGCGGACTGCTCGCGGGTGTGCGTGAAGCGCAGCCCGGGGAAGGCCAGGGGCGTTTCGCCGGACGCGATGATCGCGCGGGTCTCCTCGTCGAACAGGTCGAGGTGGCGGCGGTACAGGTCCGTGGCCTCGATCGCCATAGGGCTGTCCACGTAGACGCCGGGGAGCGCGGACGCGGGACCGTTGGCCGATCCGCGTGACCCGCCGTCGTGCGCTCGCATCCGCCCGATCTCGTAGATGAGCATCTGCGTGCGCCCGACGGCGAACGAGGGGATGAGCACCTTGCTCGCGGCCGCGGCCCGGGCTCCGTCGAGCACCCGGGCGAACTCCTGGAGGCTCGCGTCGTAACCGCGGTGGTCCCGGTCGCCGTAGGTGGATTCGAGCACGACCACGTCGGCGTGTGGCACGGGCTCGGGGTCGCGCAGCAGCGGCGAACCCCGCGGGCCGATGTCCCCCGAGAACGCGATGACGACGTGCCGCTCGCGCTCGCGGACGGTGAGCTCGACGCTGGCGGAGCCGAGGATGTGCCCGGCCTCGGTGAAGCGGCAGGTGATGCCCGGTGCGACCTCGCGGGGCTGGTTGTAGGGCAGCGCCCGCAGCATGCGCAGGACGCGCTCGGCGTCGTCGGCGGTGTAGAGCGGTGTGACCGGCGGCTTGCGCTCGCGCACGCGGTAGCGGTTCTCGCGCTCGGCGTCGTTCTCCTGGATGTGGGCCGCGTCGCGCAGGAGGATGCCGGTCAGCTCGATCGTGGCGGGCGTGGCGTGGATCGGAGCGTTGAAACCCGCGGCCTCGTCGCGGGTCAGCAGGGGCAACCGCCCCGAGTGGTCCAGGTGCGCGTGCGTGAGGATCACGGCGTCGAGCCGCGCGGGGTCGATCGGGGGCAGGCGGCGGTTGCGCCGCTCGGCGTTCTGGTCCCCCTGGTGGAGCCCGAAGTCGATGAGCACGCGGGCGCGGTCCGTCTCGACGAGGTAGCACGAGCCGGTGACTTCTCCGGCCGCGCCGTAGAACGAGAGTCTCATGCGGGCACTCTATCACCTCCCCACCCCTCACCCGCGGCCCACCCATACTCGGGGGATGATCCGCTATCCTGCTCGCGCGCTCGAGGGAAACCACTGTGCCACGATCGTCGCGAACAAGGCGTGCCGCCAAGGCGCGCAAGTCCCGTCGTCCGCCACCGGGCTCGCCGCCCGGAACGCTCGCGGCGGACCCCGGTGCGGCTCCGCCCGAGGTGCGCGTGCTCGGGTACGGGCCGGACAGCTTCGAGGAGCCCCGCGCGGGGCGGGGAACACTGACCGAGGCGGCACGTTGCCTCGGATCGCTGCCCGTGACGTGGGTGGACGTGGACGGCGTGGGTCACGAGCCGACCCTGACGGAGGCGGCGCGGCTGATCGGGCTGCACCCGTTGGCGCTGGCGGACGTGGCCCACACGCTGCAGCGACCCAAGGTAGAGGACTACGGGACGTACCTGTTCATCGTGCTGCGCGTGCCCACCGGAGGCGTCACAACCGGGCCGCCGGGCGGCACGGCGCCGGCGGGGGCGCCCACGGCGCTGGACACGGAACAGATCAGCCTCGTGCTGGGGCGCAACTCCGTGATGACGTTCCAGGAGGAATCGCACCCGGGCGACAGCTTCGACGCGGTGCGGCACCGTATCCGCACGTCGAGCGGGCGGATCCGTTCTCTGGGCCCGGACTACCTGGCGTACACGATCATCGACGCGGCCATCGACGCGTATTTCCCCGTCCTTGAGGCGCTGGGCGAGCGGCTGGACGTTCTGGAGGAAGCGTCGCTGGAGCGGCCCGGGCCCGCGCTGCTGGCCGACCTGCACCGCATCCGGCGCGACCTGCTGACCATCCGGCGGGCGATCTGGCCGCTGCGCGACGCGCTGAACCAGCTTGTGCGCGATCAGACGCCGCTGATCGGGTCGGAGGCACGGCTGTTCCTGCGCGACTGCTACGACCACGCCGGGCAGATCATCGACCTGATCGAGGCGTACCGCGAGATCGGGTCGGCGCTGATGGAGGTCCACCTGACGAGCCTGAGCAACCGGATGAACGAGGTGATGAAGGTGCTGACGGTCATCGCGACGATCTTCATCCCGCTCACGTTCATCGTCGGTGTGTACGGGATGAACTTCGAGCGCGAAGGGCGGGCGCTGAACATGCCCGAGCTCGGGTGGCGGTACGGCTATGTCGCGGTGTGGGGGGTGATGATCGTGATCGCGCTGGGGATGCTGTGGGCGTTCTGGCGGCGTGGGTGGATCGGGCGGCGGTAGATCACGTCGCGCGCCGGCGCGCGAAACACAGGCCGGACCACGTGTGGTCGATCGCGCAGATCTTGTAGTCCACCAGGCCGCGCGCCAGGCCGAAATCCCGGATGTCCTGCTCGCCCATGTCGCACGGGACGCCGCTTGCTTTCTTGGGCCAGGCGATCCAGAGCGCCCCGGGATCGTCCATCGCCTTGAGGGCCGCGGGGAACCGCTTCGCCAGGTCGGCGCTGGACATGACGAAGAGCACGACGGTGCGCGCTCTTCCCCGTGGCTGAGTCAGAACGCGGACGCCCTCGGGCAGCGTGCCGAGGGTCGTACCGAATCCGTCCGGTGCGCCCAGGAGCGCGACGGCCGAGTCGGGCTTGATGCCGAGTTTTTTCGGCAGGGGCGTGCCGGAGTACCCGCCCATCACGCCGGGCCGGACGGGCTCGGCCGGCGGGCGGGCGAGCGCGTGCTTCAGGTCCCCCTTGATCCGCCCCCACGTGCTGTACGCGGCGTCGGGGAAGAGTCTCTTCGTCTTCGCCAGCGGTTCACCCTCGCCCCCGACGAACACGATCGGCTTGGGGCGCGTGGCCTTCGTGTCGCGGATGAACCCGGCCACGGCCCGCCCGTGCGACGGCAGGCGCGCCAGGTCGATCACGAAGGCATCGGGCGGATTGGCGCGCCAGGCGCGGGCCTGCTTCCCCCCGCTCGCCTCGTGGAGCACGGCGACTTCGTAACCGGCGGCACGCAGGCGTTTGGCGCGGTCGTCGCCCTCGGGCTTGTTCCAGTGGACGACGATGACCCGCGTCATGCCGGAATCGTACCGCGCGGCGTCTCAGTTCCGCACGACCTCGCTCACCGCCCGGCGCGGCATGGGCTTCACCTCCGGGGCGCGCCCCATGCGGAGCAGCACCTGCGGGAAACCGAGCGAGGCGTCGCCCGCGCGTTCCACGAGCTTTGCCAGGCGCGGCCGGAGGGTCTCGACCTCGATGGGTTGGTTGAGGAACGACGCCGTGAGCCCCGCCGCGGTGGCCTCGAGCAGGACGTGCTCCAGGGCCTGCCCGGCGCGAAGCCAGTCCGCCGGGCCGTCACCGGACGTGCTGATTACCGCCAGTACGGGCGAGTGCTCCGCGAGGTCGCGGTCCTTCGCCCCCACGCCCTTGCCCACGTCAAAGGTGCGGATGACCAGGGGCTCGATCATCGAAACGAGGTCGCCGTGCCCCAGGGCGTACCCGGGCATGCCGTCGTGGGTGTGGCTGCGGTTGGAGTGGAGCCACGACGCCAGCTCGCGCCGGAAGCGCTTGTCGGCGAACTGCATGCGGTCCCCGTCGGCGATCAGGTCCGCGACGGTGTGGCGGTCGTGCCGTTCCTTGACGACGCGGAACCACGCGCCCTCCGCGGCCGCGCCGGCTTCGAGCCGTTCGATCACTTTCTTGTCCACGGTCGTGCGCTCGAAGGGGACGCGGCTGGTGCGGCGGTTCGGGATGGCGACGAAGAGCGTGTTCTCGGCGTGGTTCGAGGTCTTGCGTTCGCCGAGGGCGACGCGGGCGAGCAGGTCGTGGCGCGCGGGGTCGGGGAGGAGCTCCACGCCGACCTGGTAGCCGAAGTGACGGGCCGCGACGCGGAGGTTGAACAGCGCCGACCCGCACGCGATCGTCAGCGCCCGGTCGTGCGGATCAACCACGGGGAGCGCCCGCGTGCGATCGGCCAGCAACTCCAGATGGTCGCCGGCGATCCGGAAGAGCCACGGCTGCGCGTTGTGCCCGCTGGGGGCGAGGATCGCGTAGCCGATCATGAACCGGAGCCGGGCCTCCGGGGGCGCATCGTGCCCCGGGAAGGACGTCGCCGCGATGCGCCAAGGCTCGAGAGCGTCGCTGTTCGACATGGCCGGCCCTCCCATGATGGGTCGGCGGCCCCGCCCGGAGTGGGCGTCAACCGCCGGAGCGGCTTGCGTGATCGTACCAGCCGCCGAAGACGCGCGGCTTGGCCATCGTCCGCCCGAACTCCGCGAACTCCACGAGGTTGGTCTTGATGAACTCCTCGCGGGGGACTTTCGCCTCAACGGCGGCCGCCGCCAGGTCGCGGATCTTCTGGTGAACGTCGATGGCGGCCTGGACCCCCGCGCGATCGGTCAACTCGCCGTGCCCCGGCACGACGACGGTCGTGGCGTTGCACAGGTCGCGGACCCCCTCGAGGGATTTGATCCAGCCCGGGCCGCTGACGCCGCCGTCCGCGTCCCAGAAGGGGTACATGCGGTGGAAGAGGAGGTCGCCGGCGTGAATGACGTTGAGCTTCGGCAGGTGGACGGCCAGATCGTTGTCGGTGTGCCCGGGCCCGAAGTGGTGCGTGGCGATGGTGACGCCGCCGACTTCGAGCTCCTCGTGATCGCCGACGGTGCGGGTCGGGGCGAAGTCCTCGGGACGGATCGACGCGACGCGTTCGGCGAGAGCCTTGGCGTCCTCGAGAACCTGCGGCGCCGCGGGCGACGTGGACTTCGCCACGGTCGCCACACCATTCTTGATCATGCCCAGGTAGCGCTCGGTCTGCGCCAGGACGCGGGGGCGGGCTTTCTCATGGGCCGTGACGATCAGGTCGTTCGTGAAGGCGGTGTTGCCGCCCGTGTGGTCGGCGTGGTGGTGCGTGTTGACGACCAGCGAAAGCTTGGCACCCAGCCCCGTCGCCTCGCGGCGCAGCGCCTGGCCGAAGGGCGCGTTCTTGCAGTCCACGAGGAGCGCGGCGTCGGCGGCGAGGACGACCATGGTGTTGCCGCCTTCGCCGAAGGCGACGTGGACGCCGTCGGCGGCCTTCTTCCAGTCGAAGTACGTTTCGGCCCGCGTCGCGGGGCGCCACGCGGCGAACGCGCCGCGGCCCAGCGCGGCTCCGCCCGCGGCAGCCAGGGCCGTCGTGACGAACTCGCGCCGGGTGACGTTCATGGGCGTGCCTCCGTGCTCGTGGTGGTCGTCGTGACTCACAACCATCATATGTCGGGCTCGTTCGCGGCGAAACCGCACGGTTCGGCGGCTACGATGTCGGCCCCCCGCAGTGCGCATACACACAGAGACCGAACCATGAAAGCGATCGATCTTCGACCCGGGCTCGGCGTGAGAATCGACGGCAAGCTCTGCGTCGTCACGCTTAACGAGCACCGCACGCCGGGGAACCTCCGCGCGTTCGTCCAGTTGACCTACAAGGACGTGGTGGCGAACAAGACGCTCTCACGGCGTTTCAACCCCGCCGACGACGTCGAGGTGGCCGAGCTGGATCGCCGGCAGATGGAGTACCTCTACAGCGACTCGTCGGGGGCGACGTTCATGGACTCGGAGACCTACGACCAGATCGTGGTCCCGGTCGACGTGCTCGGCGACGCGCTGATGTACATGATCCCGAACATGCACTGCGTGGTGCTGTGCTCGGACGGCAACCCCGTGACGCTCGAAGTACCGCCGACGGTGGACCTGGTCGTCAAGGACACGCCGCCGGGCATCAAGGGCGCGACCGCGACCAATCGGCTGAAAGAAGCGACGCTGGAGACCGGATTCAAGACCCGCGTGCCGGAGTTCATCGCGGTGGGCGAGAAAATCCGGATCAACACGGCCAACGGCGAGTACCAGAGCCGGGCCTGAGTGTCCGCCTTGAATATCGTGCTCATCGGCCTGCGGGGCTCGGGCAAGACGACCGTGGGTCGCCTGGTGGCCGAGCGCCTGGCACGGCCGTTTGTTGATCTGGACGACGCGACGGCGCTGTCGCTGGGCGCCGCGCGCGTCGCGGAGGCGTGGACGAAACACGGCGAGAAAGCGTTCCGGCGGGCCGAAGCCGCGGCGCTCGCGGCGGCGATGGCGGGCGACGGGCGGGTGATCGCGCTGGGAGGCGGGACGCCGACAGCGCCGGGCGCGGCCGACCTGCTCCGGCGGGAACGCGAGGCGGGCCGCTCGCGGGTTGTCTATCTGGAAGCCGACGCGCCGACGCTGCGGGCACGGCTCGCGGCCAGTGATCTCTCAACCCGCCCGAGCCTCACCGGGGCGGACCCGCTGGCGGAGATCGATGCTGTTCTCGCCCAGCGCGACCCGCTGTTCCGGGAGATCGCCGATGACGTGATCGAGACGGGCGCGATGACGATCGAGGTCGCGGCGGACGAGGTCGTTCGCGCCGCATCGTGATTCAACCCCGATCCGCGGCACGCACGGCGTCGCAGAAGGCGCGGATCAGTGCGGCGTCCTTCACGCCGCGCGACGATTCGACGCCGCTGGACACGTCGACGGCGTACGGTCGGACGACGCGGATGGCCGCGGCGACGTTGTCCGGGGTCAGGCCGCCCGCGAGAAACACGGGCTTGGCGAGCCCCCGCACGAAGGGTGCCAGATCGGACCACTCGAAGGGAACCCCCTGCCCGGGCGCGGGGCCGTCGATCAGGATCGCCTCCACGTCGTTGCACCGGTCCCAGCGGGCCAGGTCGCGTTCGATGGTGTCGCGCGCGTACCGCACGGCCTTGATCGCGGGCCCGCACTGGCTGACCAGGTCCTCGTCCTCGGACCCGTGCAACTGCGTGTGGGAGGTCGGGCAGGCTTCTTCGATGTCCGTGAAGGCGTTCGCGGAGGCGTTCATGAACACGCCGACCGTCGCTGTGAAGGGCGGCAGGCCGAGCATGATGGCGGCGGCATCCTCGGGCTCGATGAACCGAGGCGACGATGTGACGAAGAGGAACCCGATCGCGTCGGCCCCGGCGTCGGTGGCCGCGAGGGCCGCGTCGGCGGTACGGATGCCGCAGACCTTGATCCGGGTCCGCGTCGGCTGTGCTGGTGGAGGTCCGGCGGGCATCGGCTGACCTTAGCCCAGTTCGGCGAGCAGCTCGCGCGCGAGGGCGAGATTGTCGCCCTCCGGCAGGCCCGCCATGGCGGCATTGATCTCCTGCTTGGCGCGGATCGGGTCGTTGAGGTACCGCGCATTGATAAGCCCGAGCATCAGTCGCACGGTCGGCAGCTCGGAGTCGGTCGGGTAACCCTTGAGGAACAGGTCGTAGGCGGTGGCAGCGGTCTGGTGGTCGCCGGACTGGAAAAGGTAGTTGGCCAGGTCGTACTGGGCGCGACGGTTGAGCAGCGCGGCGCCGACGCCGCTGTCTTCCAGCAGACGGCGGTATGCGGCGGCGGCGGCGGAAGGGTCGCCCGAGGACACCGCCGAAGCAACCGCCGCCCGCGCGGTCGCGATCGCGTCGGATTTCTGAGGATCGAGCTTGACGCGGGCCAGGTCGGGGTTGATCCCCTCGCGGGCGGTCCGGTCGCGCTGGTACGCGATCTCGCGGAACTGGCGGCGGCGGGCGGCCTGGCGCGAGAGGGTGAAAAGGTCGTAGGGCTCGCGCGGCAGGATGCGCGTCGCCAGGAGCGCGAGCGCGACCGCGATGCCGAAGCCGTAGCCCCCCAGGTGGGCGAGTACCGCCACGTTCCCGGTGAACCCCGAGCCCTGCATCAGCACGTTGTACGCGATCTGCCCTCCGATGAACCACAACGCCGGGATGCCGTAGACGCCGATGAGGAAGAACCAGACGAAGCATCGGATGATGGTGTGGGGGAAGAGGACGAGGTAGGCGCCGGTCACGGCGGCGATGGCGCCGGAGGCGCCGACGACGGGATGCGGATCAAAGAGCGCGTGCAGCCCGCCCGCCGCCAGCGCGCCGAGGAGGTAGAACACCGTGTACCCGATGCGTCCGAAGCGGTCCTCGACGTTCGCCCCGAACGACCACAGGAAGACCATGTTGCCGAGCAGGTGAAGGGCCCCGCCGTGGAGAAACGCGTGGGTAAGCAGGGTCCACGGCAGGACGTTCCTGGGATCAAGAGTCAGCTCGGCGAAGATCTCCCCGGCACGGTCGGGCGCGAACCGTTCGACGAAGACCTGGCCCAGAAACACGGCCACGTTGGCCGCGATCAGGGCGTGGTTGACCAGCGTGGGCCGGCGCAGGGGTCGGTCGGTTCCCAAGGGGATGATCACGGGGGGATGGTACTTCCCCTTGATCCCCGGGGCGGTCCGGACCGCGACGGCGGATGGGGACTCCGCGGCGATTGCGGCGTCCAAGCTTCGCCTCTATAGTTCCGCCCTCACCCGGGGGAGCGGAGCACGCGGGACAGGCCGCGGCGGTCGATCGAGCGATCGGCGCCGGTGTGCGCGGCGGGTTGAGCGTGCCGGGAGCGTGGATCGCATGAGCCAGTTCGCCAGAGGCCTCGAGGGTGTCGTCGCCGCCGAAACGAAGATGTCGTTCATCGACGGCGAGAAGGGCGTCCTGGAGTACGTCGGCATCGCCATCGACGACCTCGCCCGCAACTCGACCTTCGAGGAGACCGTGTTCCTGCTCTGGAACACGCGGCTGCCGACGCGGGGCGAGCTCGACACGTTCTCGAAGCAGCTCCGGTCGCGGTACACGCCGCCCGCGGGCATGAAGGAGCGGCTGCTCGCCCTGCCCAAGGACGCCCAGCCGATGCACGTGCTGCGCACAGCGATCTCCGGGCTGGCGATGCACGACGCGGACCCGAACGCGGTGGATCTGCCCAGCGCCCGCGAGAAAGCACTGAACATCCTGGCCCAGGCGCCCGCGATCGTGGCTTGGTTCGACCGCTACCGGCGCGGGCTCCCGCTGGTGGAGCCGCGGGCCGACCTGTCGTTCGCCCAGAACTTCCTCTGGATGCTCAACGGGCAGTTGCCGACTCCGACGATGTCGAAGGCGTTCGACGTCTGCATGATCCTGCACGCGGACCACGGGCTGAACAACTCGACGTTCACCGCCCGCGTCGTCGCGTCCACGCTCAGCGACATGTACTCGGCGATCACGGCGGCGGTCGGGAGCCTGCGCGGTCCGCTGCACGGGGGGGCCAACGAGGAGGTGATGGAGATGCTCGGGGAGATCCCGAGCCTCGACGCGGTCGAGCCGTATGTCACCGGCAAGCTCGCCCGCAAGGAGCGGATCATGGGTTTCGGGCACCGGGTCTACAAGGCCTACGACCCGCGGGCCACGTTCCTCAAGACGCTGGCCAGGCAGCTCGCGACGGACACGGGCAACCATGCGCTCTTCGAGAAGTCGGCGAAGATCGAGGAGATCATGAAACGCGAGGTGGCGACCAAGGGGATCTACCCCAACGTTGATTTCTACTCCGCGACGACGTACCACTGCATCGGGCTGAAACTGGACCTGTTCACGCCGATGTTCGCGATGTCACGCATCGCGGGCTGGGCCGGGCACGTCATCGAGCAGCTCTCGGACAACCGGCTCTTCCGCCCCAAGGCGAACTACGTCGGCCCGCACGGGGCCGCGTACGTGCCGATCGATCGGCGCTGAAGCAGCGCCGATTACACGGCGTCACGGCGCGCTCGGCGCCACGGGCGCCATCGGCACGGTCACGACGAAATCTGTGCCGCGCCCGGGTTCGGACCGCACGTCGATCGTGCCGCCGTGGGCTTCGACGAGGCGGCGAGCGGTGGGGAGCCCCAGCCCGGTGCCACCCGACTTCGTGGTGAAATACGGCTCAAAGAGGCGGGCGAGCGTCTCGGGCGGGATGCCTGACCCGGTGTCGATGACATGAAGGACGGCCGCGGGGCGACCGTCGGGGCCGGCGCCAGGCGTGGTCCTGAGGATGAGCTCTTTGGCGCGCGGCGCGGCATCCGACCGGGCCGCGGCGCCGGGGGCGTCGGCGGGCGCGGCCGCGGGTTCGCTCATCGCCTGGACGGCGTTGAGCATCAGGTTGAGGACCGCCTGCTTGAACTGCGGGGCGTCGAGCGGCGCGACCAGCGGCCCGGGCGAGAGGTCCGGTCTGAGCCGAACCCCCTGTTTCTCGGCCTGTGGAAGGAAGAAGTCGACCAACTCCTCGACCACGGCGTTCAGGTCCGCGGGCTTCGGGTCCAAGCGGATGTGCCCGGCGAACTGGAGGAAATCGGTGAGGATGCCGCGGAGGCGATCGACCTCGCGGCGCAGGGCGGCGACGCGGCGCGAGAGCCGCCCGCGGTCCTCGGGTGCGATGGCCAGCTCGTCGACGCCCTCGGCCAGGAGCTGCGCGTTGAGCCCGATGGTCGACAGGGGGTTCTTGATCTCGTGGGCGAGCCCGCCGGTCATCGCGCCGATCTCGGCCATGCGTTCGGCCGCGCGGGCGCGGCGTTCGGCGGCACGCACCCTGCGGACGTGGCGCCGGATGACCCACCAGGCGGAACCGAGCGCCGCCAGGGCACCGAGCGCGAAGCCCAGCAGCAGGCCGGAGAGCGCGGTCACCCGGGCACCGCCCGCGGCGCCGTGCGACGCCCCCGCGTCTGGATGGATGTGGCGGACATTCGGCGGATGCTAAGCGTCAGCGTCGCGGCGAGCGCGTGTATCCCCGCTTGGGAACCACGGTGACGTCGGGCGATACGTCGAGGGCCACCCGCGTCGCCTTCCATCCCTTGTCGCCGCGGAGCGCGTCATAGACGACCGGAGCGCCGTCCTTGAGCACGCGGAAGCCCTCGCCCTGGATGACGCTGAAGTGGACGAAGATGTCCTGACCGTCCGGCCCCTCGAGAAACCCGAAGCCCTTGCGGGGATCAAACCACTTGACCTTGCCGTGTCCCCCCGCGATCTGGTCCCCCGCTTGCTCGCTCATGGCGCAGCCCTTCGTCGGCCTCCTGCCGATGTCGCTCACCGGCGCTGTACGCGCACGACCCCCCGTGCGAGCGGCGCCCCGCCGTCCATGAACAGACCCTAAGTGCCCAGATTATCAGAAAGTGATGTCCGATTCAACCGGAGGGCACGTCGCGGGCGCAGGGCACCCCAAACCCTTATCAGTCAGGGGCTTATGCGGGTAACGGCGCTGCCGCGGGACGCGTTGGGCTGCCTCAGCGCCGCCCGCCACGATCGCCGCCGCGACCCCCGCCCCCCCCTCGCCGGGGACCCCGATCCCCCCCCCCACCACCGTACTGTCCGCCCCCACCACCGTGCCCACCCTGGTCCGGGCCGCTGCCCGCGGCCGCGCCCGCGGCGCCGCGCGCCTCCGCCTCCGCCGCGGCCTCCTCGGGCGACAGTGCGGCCTTTCGGCTGAGCTTGATGCGGCCCTGGTCGTCGATGAGGATGACCTTGACCTTGACCGCATCACCGATCTTCACCACATCGCCCACGTTCTTGACGTAGCCCTCGGCGAGCTCGGAGATGTGGCACATGCCGTCGGTCCCCGGGGCGATCTCGATGAAGGCGCCGAAGTCCTTGGTGCTGACGACGCGCCCGTTGTAGACGGTCCCGACCTTGATCTCCTCGCAGAGCGCCTCGATCTCGGCCTTGGCCCCCTCGAGGTTCGGTCCGTTCGCCGCCGCGACCATGACGGAGCCGTCGTCCTCGACGTCGATGGTGACCTGCCACTTCTCCTGGAGGGAGCGGATGGTCTTGCCGCCCGGCCCGATGAGCTTGCCGATCTTCTCGGGGTCGATCTTGAGCGTGACGAGGCGGGGCGCGTGCGGGGCGATCTCCGGGCGCGGGGCGGCGAGCGTCTGCTCCATGATGTCGATGATGTGGAGCCGGCCTTCGCGGGCCTGGGCCAGGATCGGCCCGATCTGGGCGACGTTGAGCCCGCGGACTTTCAGGTCGAGCTGGATGCCGGTGATCCCCTCGCGGGTGCCGGAGACCTTAAAGTCCATATCGCCGAAGAAGTCCTCCTCGCCGATGATGTCGGTGACGAAGAGCTCGCGCCCGCCGTCGTCGTCGGTGAAACGGCCGATGGAGATCCCCGCGCAGGTGCCCTTGATGGGGACGCCCGCGTCCATCAGGGCCAAGCACCCGCCGCAGACCGAGGCCATGGACGATGAGCCGTTGGACTCGGTGATGTCGCTGACGACGCGGATGGTGTAGGGGAACTCCTCCGGGCTCGGGAGGATGCCCATGAGCGAGCGTTCGGCCAGGGCGCCGTGCCCGATCTCGCGGCGGCCGGGGCCGGTGATGCGCTTGGCCTCGCCGGTCGCGAACGGCGGGAAGTTGTAGTGCAGGGTGAACTTCTTGGAGTATTCCGGGATGAGCCCGTCGACGATCTGCTCGTCCTTGCCGGTGCCGAGCGTGCAGGAGACGAGCGACTGGGTCTCGCCGCGCTGGAAAAAGGCGGAGCCGTGGGTGCGGGCGAAGACGCCGACCGCGCACTCGATCGGGCGGATGACGCGGGCGGCTCGCCCGTCGGCGCGGACGCCGTTCTCGACGATGAGGCGGCGGGTCACCTTCTCCTCGAGCCGGCGGAAGGCCTCCTTGGCCAGGGCGCGGCGCTTGACGGAGTCGGCGTACTCCTTGTAGGTCGCGGTGGAGTTGAGCGCGAAGTGCATGTCGAGGATGGCGTCGCGGAGCTCCTCGACCTTGTTCCCGCGGTCGTTCTTGCTCTTGATGCGCCGGGCCTCCGTCAGCGGCTTCTCGGCGACCTTCCGCACGGCCTCGGTGATCTCCGGCGTGGGAAGGGTGAGGTCGCCCATGATCTTGGGCCGACCCGCCCTGGCGACCAGTTCGTTGATCATGGCGATGATCTCAAGTATCGCGTCGTGACCGAAGCGAATCGCTTCGATGACCACGTCCTCGCCGGCCTCGGCGGCCCCGACCTCGATCATGTTGACACCGTCCCTGTGGCCGGCGAGGACAAGGTCGAGGTCGGAGTAGTCCATCTGCGTGACGGTCGGGAAGAGCACGAAGCGGGGCCCGTCATCGGTGTGGATACGTCCGACGCGGACGGTGGCGGTCGGCCCCTCGAAGGGTGCGTCGCTGATCGACAGCGCCGCGGACGCCGCGGTCGCGGAGAGCACGTCGGTGTCGTTCTCGCCGTCGTGGCTCATGACGAAGCACTGGACCTGGACCTCGTCGATGAACCCGTCGGGGAACAGCGGGCGGATCGGTCGGTCGATCATCCGCATGGTGAGGATTTCTTTTTCGTTCGGTGCCCCCTCGCGCTTGCGGAAGCCGCCGGGGAACTTCCCCGCGGCCGAGGTCTTCTCGCGGTAGTCCACGGTGAGGGGGAAGAAATCGAGCCCTTCGCGCGGGGCGGCGCGCACGACGGTGGCGAGCACGGTGCTCTCGGCGTAGGTGGCCATGACGGCCCCGTTGCAGAGTTTGGCGATCTTCCCGGTCTCGAGCGTGAGGGTTCGGCCGCCGATCTCACGCTGGAGCTTCACGTAGCCTTCCGACATGTTCTGATTCCTTCCGCCGCTGGAAAGGCCCGGCCGACCCGCGCGCCCGGATGAAGGGATGCACGCCGGTCGGAACAGATGGGCCGTTGTGTCGCGGGCTGCCCTCGTACCCCCGATGGGCGCCCCAGTGGCAGAAGACACGGGGCAGAGCGGAACCCGTCGCGGAGCGACGCGGTGCCCACTGCCGCGTGTCCACTGCCGCCGGGCGGGAGCGGACCGCTGAAAACAACCCGGGCCCGCGCGCTGACGCGCACGGGCCCGGAAACGATCACTTCCTCAGGCCGAGTTTCCCGATCAGGCTCTGATAGCGATCGGGCTCGGTGCGGGCGAGGTACGAGAGAAGGCGGTTGCGCCGGTTCACCATCAGGACCAGCCCGCGGCGGCTGTGGAAATCCTTCACGTGGCCCTTGAGGTGGTCGCTCAGCACGTTGACGCGCTCGGTAATCATGGCCACCTGGACCTCCGGCGATCCGGAGTCCGTCTCGTGGCGGCGGTGCTGGGTCTTGATCTCGTTGCGGCGCTCGAGGGGGATGCTCATGCGGTCTTCCGGCCCTTCATACTGTTCGGAGCGGGTTCGTCCGACGGGGGCAATGGTAGCACGACCGACCGGCCCGGATCAACGCTCCCGATCGCCGGGAGGCGTATCGCGGGGATCGGCCCGACCGGGCCGAGTATCCTGTGGTCATGTCCGGGACGCCCCGCCTGTCACGCCGCGCGGCCTCGATCAAGCCCCCCGCGACATTCGCGGTGGCGGCCAAGGCCAAGGCGCTGCGTCAGCGCGGGATCGACGTGCTGGGGATGTCCCTCGGCGAGCCGGACTTCGACACGCCCGAACCGGCGCGGCGGGCCGCGATCGACGCGATCAATGCGGGGCAGACGCACTACGTCCCCACGATGGGGGACGGCGAGACGCGGGCGGTGGTGGCCGAGAAGTTCACGCGGGAGAACCGCCTGCCGGACGTGACGGGCGACCACGTGTCGATCTCGGTGGGCGCCAAGCACTCGCTGTTCCTGGTGGCGCAGGCGCTGCTGGATGACGAGGGCGGACAGGGCACAGGGCCCAGCGCCGACGTTGCGAACGAAGTCTTACTCCCGGTGCCGTCGTGGGTGAGCTACGCGCCCATTGCGATGCTTGCCGGCGGGAGAGTGGTCGAGCTCCCGACCACGCCGGAGGCGGATTTCAAGATTACGCCGGCCCAGCTCCGGGGCGCGATCACGGCGCGCTCCCGGATGCTCCTGCTGAATACGCCGAGCAACCCGTGCGGGACGATGTACACGCCGTCAGAGCTGCGGGCGCTCGCGGCGGTCATCGCCGAGGCCGCGGGGTCGGTCGCGCCCGACCTGGTCATCGTCGTGGACGAGATCTACGAGAAGATCGTGTTCGGGGGGATTGAGCACCTGTCGATCGGGTCGCTGCCCGGCGTGGCCGGTCGCACGATCACGATCAATGGGCTGTCGAAGGCGTACGCGATGACCGGCTGGCGCGTGGGGTTCGCGGCCGCGTCCGGCGAGTTCGGACGGTCGCTGGCCAAGGCGATCGACGGACTGCAGGGGCAGATGACGAGCTGCCTGCCGGCGTTCATCTACCCGGCGATCCGTGCGGCTCTGAAGGAGTGCGGGGCCGCGAGCGAGACGATGCGGGCGGAGTTCGCGCGGCGGGCGACGCTCATCCACGGGCTCGCGAAGGCGATCCCCGGTCTGCGGACGCGGACGCCGACGGGAGCGTTCTACTTGTTCCCCGACGTTTCGGCGTTCTTCGGGAAACGCACGCTGGGAGGGAAGACGCTGCGGACTTCCTTGGATTTCGCTGATGCGTTGCTGGAGGAGGCTCGCCTGGCGGTCGTGCCCGGCGAAGAGTTCGGCGGGTGCGGGGCGAACCACATCCGGCTGTCCTACGCCTGCTCGCAGGACCAGATCCGCGAGGGTATGGGGCGGCTCGCGGCGTTCACCGCGTCCCTGAAGTAGGTTCGCCCGCCCGGGAGCCGCGGATTCCGACCGGCCCCGGCCACGGGATGCCGTGGGTGCACGCACCCGGAATCCTGACGTTTTTCCTCTTGGCGCGATCGCCGGAACCGATATCATTCCGGAGTCGCCGGGGTTCTTCGGGCGTTCGCCCTGAAGCCGGCGCGTCAATCGCCGCGTTCTGCGGCGGGAAAGGAGGCGTCCCATGAGGCGCCGTCATTGTTTCCGTGGTCGGGGTGCGCCCGCGCGTGCCGGGTTCACGCTCATCGAGTTGCTGGTGGTCATCGCGATCATCGCGCTGCTCATCGGCATCCTGCTGCCGGCGCTGGGCGAGGCGCGCCGAG
Organism: Phycisphaerales bacterium; assembly: GCA_046153875.1. Lineage (GTDB taxonomy): Bacteria > Planctomycetota > Phycisphaerae > Phycisphaerales > UBA1924 > JBJXFE01. Next base: position 1,789 of record JBJXFE010000051.1, on the reverse strand, counting down.
CGGCAAGGGTCGCCATCGACTTGTCAAAGCTCAAGCAGTTGAGCACGGCGACGAACAGCTACGCGGCGGACTACCAGGACAAGCTGTTCTCGTTCACGTGGCGCAAGGGGTACAACCAGAGCGACTACGCGCCGCTCAACGCGCAGGCCGCGGGCAGCGATGTGCAGGCCGCGGCGGCGCAGGCCGTGGAGATCCTGCGGAAGCGCGCCGATCGCACGGACATCGAGCCGATCCCCAACTGGATTCCTCACGTGATGTACTCGCACCTCGTGCTGCAGGACTACCTGGGCCAGATGCTCCCGGACCGGCTTGTGGTCTCGACGGGGGATCAGAACCGACTGCTCTGGCAGACCGACCCGCGCGGGTTCGACCAGGGCCTGTTCCAACCGGCGCCGACAGGTGCGGCCGCGCCCGGGACCAACGCCGGTCGGCGCTGGCCGTACAGCTCGAGCTTCCAGGTGACGACGTCGAGCTATGACATGTCACGGGTGGGCGCGCGGCTTCAGCAGGTGGGCAACGCGCACAACACCTACACGATTCCGAATGCGGCGCAGCTGGTGCTCGGAAAGAACAAGCTCGCCGACACCGCCTATCCGTCGCAGAAGGTCCACATGCACGATCAGCACGCGCGGCATTTCGGCAAGGTTCAGTCGTTCTTTGGCTACCCGCAGGCCCGCGTGTGCATGTCCTTCATGGACAACTCATGCAGCGTGCGGCTCACGGCCGACGCCAACCGGGGCTGGCAGCCCAACAACCCGACGGCGATGAACGCCGCGACCAGCTTCATCTACCAGCCGGACGTGTGGGAGCCGCCGACGCACAACGGGGCGGTCACTGAACCGATGCCCTACGGGTATTACCGCTGGACCCGCGGCTTCAACATCGGGATCGACTTCCGCGGGGTCGAGATCTACACGGGACCGTGATGGGTGCGCGAGTGATGGTTTGACCGGAGCCCCGGCCTTCAAAGGCCGGGGCTCTTTCATGGGCTGGCTCGGCGCGCCGCAGCCCGGTCACGCGTGGCGCGTCGGCCCGGGCGTGGACGCGACGTCGTCGGAACGGAGCGAGATGCGGATCGTCCCCGGCGCGCCGGGTTCGCCCGGGTCCTGACTGACGGCGACGCGCCGGTTGCGCACCAGCTCCAGCACAGCCATGAACAGCCCGATCATCTGGGGGCGCGTGCGCCCCGCGAAGATGGCGGAAAGCCCCACGCCGTTCTTCCCCGGGTCGTCGCGTCGAAGTCGGTCCACGATGTCCTCGGCGTGCAGCTCGATCGGCGTGTCGTCGTAGACGACCGTGTGGTCGCCCAGGCGGTCGAGGTTGACGGTCGTCACGATCCTCGCGTGCGCGCGAACCAGGTCCATCAGGTCCAGGTCTTCCAGGTCGGTCTCGTCGGCCTGGGCCTCGACCGCGGCGCGGAGCGCAGCGTCGTCGATGCCGGCGCGCCGCGCGGGGAAGCGCCGGGCCCACTCCAGCCGGCGGGACTCCATGGCATCGGCCGCGTCGCGGAACCGCTTGTACTCCAGAAGCTGCCGCACCAGATCGGCACGAGGGTCCAAGGAGCGTCCGCTCCCCGTTCCGGCCATGGCGTCGCTCTCGCCGTCCACCCCTTCCGCGTCGACCGACGGAGGCACAAGCATCCGCGACTTGATCTCCATGAGCGTCGCGGCCATGACCAGGAACTCGCCGGCCAGGTCGATGTCGATCCGGTCGATGCCCGACAGGTACGCCATGTATTGGTCGGCGATGGTCGAGATCGGGATGTCGGTGATGTCCACCTCGGCGCGGC
>JBJXFE010000038.1:0-2624 GCA_046153875.1 Phycisphaerales bacterium | reverse complement strand
GAGCGTGCCGCCCGCCAAATCGGACAATCATGTCCGGCTAGTGCGCCCACCCCCGGACCGTTGCGCGAGTCGCCGGTTCAGCGCAACCTTCTCGGAACTTGCTGCAACCGTTCCGCGCCAAGCCGGTAGATTCTTCTGGACAGCCGGGGCGATCCCCGGCATACTGGGTTCAGGCCGGGCCGCGGGTGTGTGCCTCTTCCCCGGGCTTGGCGGGCCGAAGTTCCCCTCGCCACGGGGGGAGAAAGAGGTTGCGATGTACTCGGAGATGAAGAAGCGGATGACGGCGGACGGGTCCCTCCGGGGCGGTTCTGGCCGGTCATCGGCGCGTTCGCGCCGGGAGCACACCGGCGGAGCCGTTCGGGGGGGGGGTCGGGTGTAAGACCATGGCGAGCGCCGCGACCATCCTGGGATGGGCGTTCGTCGCGGCCGGGCAGACTCAGCAGTGGGTCAAGCAGGAGTTTTACGCCGGGGTCAACGCGCTGGACGAGCAGACGGGCGTCGTGTACTGGCAGGACACGCAGTCGCCCTTCAAGCGCTACGTGTACGTCTGCGGCTCCCTGACCGTGAACCAGGCGACGGGGGCGACGGTCTTCGCCACCTACCGGTACGAGGTGGACAACCCGGCCGCGTTCCATCCCCCCGCGTTCTTCCCAGACCCGACGGGTGGCACTGTCACCGGGACCCACAAGGCCGCGGCGATCACGATCCACGCGGTCACGGGCGACGTGATCGTGACCGGGGAGTCCGACGCCGGCGGCAACGGGCGGAACTACATCACGATCAAATACGACAAGAACCTCGATCCCAATCCTGGCACGCCGACATTTGTGCCGTGGGCCAACCTCCCGCTGCCGAACAACTTCGGCGACGGCGTCCGTCGCTTCGACAACGCGAACATCACCAACGGGAACGACCAGGCGCGCGGCGTCGCGATCGACCCCGAGGGGCGCGTCTACGTCACGGGCTCGTCCGAGGGATTCACGGGGGGCGTCAGCAAGAACTACGACATCGTGACGATCAAGTACGACGCGGACGGGACGCTCTCCTCGTCGTGGCCCGGCAGCGACATCGGCGGGCACGCCCACGGCGTGCGCGCGTACAACAACCCGAACGCCAACGGGAGCGACACGGCGGTGGGCCTGACGCTGCTCTACGAAGTCCCGCAGGGCGAGAGCGGGGGCGGGTGGTGGTGCTACGTCGCGGGGACGTCGTACAACGGCCCGTCCAACGGCGGAGGCACGGGCCTCGACTTCATCACGCTGGGGTACGACCCCGACGCGATGTGCAACGCGGCGCGGGCGCCGCGGTGGAGCGCCCGCCACGACGCCGCGGGGCTCGACGACGTGGCGACGGGGATCGCGGGCGGCGAATGGCAGACCCTGAGCGCGGTCTACACCACGGGGTGGTCGGTCATCCCAGATCCCAGCTCGCTGACCGGGGGCGGCGGCGCGTCGGGGGCCTTCAGCGCCTCCGGTGGTTCGGGCGCGGCGGCGAGCTCGGGCGCACCGACGAACGTGGACTACGCCACGGTGGCGTACACGAGCGCGGGGGCGACGGGGTCGTGCGGCCAGGCGGTGGCGCAGTGGTCGCCGGCGGTGCGCTACTGGAGCGGGCCGGGCGGCGCGTACGGCTCGGACGACTACGCGGCGGCCGTCGAGTTCGCGCCGGGCTCCGCCCTCCCGCCCGCGCACCCGTCGTACCTGTGGGTGACGGGCAAGGCCCGCCACGGCGCCGGGTACGAAGCGGGCACGATCCTGTACAACGCGGACCTCGGGCAGCAACTCTGCGACCACCGGTTCTCCAACCAGAACGGGCTCGAATCGCAGGGGAACGACGTGGCCACGGACCCCCCCGGCAACATCTGGATCGCGGGGTCGTGCGTCCAGACGCTGACGGGACGCTTCGGCACGCTGGCGATCCGGTTCCAGTACGCCCCGCCGTCCACGACGTGCGGCGTCGTCACCGGTTGGCCGAAGGTCTACCAGAACCCCGCGGGCCTCGGCGTGGACTCGGCGGCCAGGCTCACGACGACCGACGCCGCCTCGGGCCCCGACATCTTCATCGTGGGCACGACGTACCAGACCGTGACGGGGCAGGACGGGCTGACGATCCGGTACTCGGTCCCGTGACAGAACCTTGACGGGCCCTCGCGGGCCCGAAGGAGCACACGCCATGAAGGCGACGCTCATCAATGTCCTTGGCTCGCGCCGGCGCGTCACCCGCGCCGGCGCGGGATTGATCGGCGGGCGCGCGGCCTTCGGCGCGCCCCTCGCTGTCGTGATGGGCCTTGCATCGACCGCGGGGGCCCAGTGCCAGCCGACGTGGTCATGCCCGATCGGGAACGACGGGGCGAGCGTCTTCGCGCTGACCGCGTTCGACGAGGACGGGCCGGGGCCGATGCCCGAGTGCCTGTACGCGGGCGGCGTGTTCGCGCAGCTCGGGGGCGTCCCTGCCCACAAGATCGCCCGCTACGACGGGTGGCGCTGGAGCGCGTTGGGCAGCGGCATCCCCGAGCCGTTCGCCTTTGTCTACGCGCTGAGCGCGCGGCCGCACGCTCTGAAGGGATACCCGCCGGGCTTGTACCTCGGAGGCAACTTCTTCGCGATCGGCGCTTTGCAGACCCG
>JBJXFE010000028.1:0-5396 GCA_046153875.1 Phycisphaerales bacterium | reverse complement strand
CCAGCGGGCTCACCGGCGCATCAGGCACACGCTCCACCAGCCAATCCAACTGCTCGTCCGTGAGTCTCAGCATCGTGCAGAGTCATACGCGCCAGCTCGACAACGGTTTCGGGATAGGCTCTAGACTGTATCCGGTGGCCCCTCCACCTCCGTCACCCGGCAATAGTGAGCAATCGTTCCTCGCGTTCGCCTCGGCTTCTCGCCCACGTCGTCAAGGCCCCAGGTTCCCGCGATGCCACCACGTCCCTTCAACGCGAAGCGCCACTATCACGAGCTAGGTGAGTTGCTCCGCCCGATCGACGTTGAGAGCGCGTTGCTGTTCTGCAACCACGTCCTCATGGCGTGGAGGGGTGACGAGTGCGATCCCGTCGTTCGGAACCTCGTGGATGAGATTCGGTTGCCGTGCTCCCCGTTTTTCGTGCATCTGGCCGCGCGTCAGGTTCTCCTGAGGAGCCTCGGACAGAGCAACCGGCGCATCGGAACGGGGGACTTCAAGCGGCTGTTTGCCTTGCTGTGGGAACTTCTAGATCATGATCCCGCGATGCTCGATCCTGGTTGGAAGCAATCGGACCCCACGGGCACGCTCATCCGGTACGTCGGGCTGCAACAGAATCAGTTTCCGATGCCGCTCCAGGTGTTCGGCCTCACGGTCGCGCTGTTCACTCAAGCGATGCCCGCCACTCCCGACGAGAAGATGGACATTCCCGCTCGGTTGCAGGAGGCTTTGGAGATGGACCCACTGGTATTCATGCGCGCCGGGATCGTTGCCGCCGCCGTCCGTGGCGCAACCAGCGGTAGTGTGAAACTGGCCGGTACGGCCTGCACCGCAGTCGTCATGGCCGCCGCGGCCGGAGTCGTGGGCGCGGGCGTGAAGGAGAGCTGGCTGCGGTTCGTCGAACTGACGGCTTGCACCCAAGCCGGATTCAAGGAGGAATCGCGGCAGCACGTCGCCGATCCTCGGTACGAACTCTACCGATTCAACGTGCTCAGACGGCGACCGCTGATCGACCTCGGCGACGGGCGGTACTTGGCGATCGACCGGCAGTTGGTGTTCATCCGCACAACGCTCGGGATGTACTACGACCTCCTCGGCAGCGACGGCGAAGACTTCACCCGTGCATTTGGGCATCGCCTAGCGAATCTCGTGGGAACACTCGCGGCCGGGGCCTGTGGACGGGAGCGCGTCTGGTCCGAGGCGAACCTCCCCAAGGCCGTCCGAGACAGACCGCCATCACGAAACGCCGACCACGCCTTCGTCGGGAGTGGACCGCTCGCGCTGATCGAGTGCAAGGCGCTCACGCCGAAGCTGCGACTCCTCATGCTCGGCGAGCCCACCGACACCGACGCGCTCGTGGAGCGACTCGTGGACGCGGTGCGGCAGTTGACCCTGCACGCCGCGGCGATCAGGGAAGGCAAGTGGGCCACCTTGGGCCTACCGGCGCGGGAGAGCTACGGCGTTGTCGTCACCTACGGCGAGATTCCCACGGTGAACGGTGTGCTGTTTCGCAACCGAGTGGCCAAGCTCCTGAGCGCCGAGGGGATCACGCCGCTGCCCTACATTGTGCTAGCGGTCTGCCAGTTCGATTCGCTGATACGGGCGGTAGAGCACGGGCGCGACTTTGGTACGGCAGTCGTCGCGCTTTGCGAGAACGTGACCAAGGGCTTCCCCGGGCCGCTTGAGTCCGAGCTATCGAAGGATGCGATCAGTGCCGTCACGCGAGCATGGGGCCGGAGTTTCTTCGACACAGTGCCCGGCTTCGAGGATGATGCTGACGAGGAAACGACCTCGGATGGTCGGGGTGCAGACAGTGCCCCCGCCACACGAGCCGCGAAGTCTGCTGCGGGCTCGGAACGCCGAGCAAGGCCCTACGCGACCGGATAGGCCTCGGGCTGTTCGCGCAGTTTGTGGCCGCGCTGCGGCGACGGCCCGACCTGTCAGGGACACCCGAGGACGCACTTGCTCTGGAAGCAGCCGAAGTCGGCGACGGTGAGTTGCCCCGTCGGCGGGCGCGAGTTGCGACGATTCGCGGGCGTGATCCGGGCGTGAGCTACCCTTTGCTCATGTCTGTGCGCGACCGACTACAGGACGCGGCGGCGCTCATCAACGCCGGTCGCTACACCGGCGCGCTTGCGATCACGCTGATTGCAGCCGTGGGGACAGCCACGAAACGCCGCCCTAGACAGAACCGCAAGCCGCGCGAGTTCGACGTGCTACGCGACTTCCTACGCGACGAAATGCGAACCATCACGGACGGTTACTTTCACATCCTCAGACGAGAGTTTCCCGACGGGCGCAAACAGGATTTGGCCGAAATACTCGCGGGGATCGTCCGCGACGGACTCGTTCACGACGCCACGATGCCGGGGGGGTTCGGTGTGTCCGCGGCACCGGGCTGGTTGTTGACGTTCCCGCCCGGGGGTCATTTGGTGATTTCGCTCGGCGTGTTGCGGGGGCTCGTTCGGGCCGTGGCGCTCGCGCCCGAAAACGTCAGTGAGATAAGCGGGCTCAGTTTCTGGGTGCATCACCGGACGGACGTGGCCCCCGGGTGGACGGTTGACGTGAGCGAAGATTGGATCACGGGTGCGATTGAATCGACGCCGGGATTCGGCTTCATCCGGGTTCGTCATCCATTGATGGTGTCCCCGACGCCCGATGCGCCTGTTGGTAGCGTGCGCATCGAATGGCCCGACGGGACGACGGCGCAGTTTCCAACCGAGCCCGGCGTCGCAGTAACGGTCCGGCCCGGGGAGTCGTCGGTCCCGCCGTCGGGAGCCGACACCGCACCACCATCCGGCGGTTCATGCACGCGGTAGACTCGCGGCATGGACGATTTTCTGAAGCTGTACGCGGCGACCGAACCGCTACTCACACTGATTGTCGGGGCCGTCATTGGGATCGTGGCTTCGCGTGCGCAGCACACACGGGAACGCAAGGCTGCTCGGGTCGAGGCGCTGCGCTCGGCCTATGGCGACTGGGTCGCGGCGTGCGAAGAAGCGCTCACCACGCTCAATGTCAGTTGCCATCTTGCGCACTCGATCGGGAATCTGGCGGCGCAGAAAGTCACGCCTGCCCAATGGTTCACGGATGACTACCGGCGGGCAACCGAGAGACACGCCGAAGCGGTAAGCCGTTGCCTGTCCGCGACGGGGAGGTTGCTCGTCCGTGAGACGCTAGAGGGCTTTGTGAGCCGCGCTACCGTCATCGCGCGAGCAATCGCCTCGAACACTTGGGACAGCAAACTTGGATCGTCGCCGGGCACCGCCATGCTCTACGAGCCCTTCCAACACAAGCTACGAGAGTTCACCGCGGACGTAGCGCGAGAGCACCCAGTCCTGAGTCGTCGGTAACCCTTCCCGCCGTTTCAATCACGCCGCCGCACTCCCACCCCTCTGATCCCACTGCACACGGCTCGGCTCCGATCGCATCAGTTCCGGGCTCGTCCAGTCAGGCCGACCGTCGGGCGTCCATCCCGTGAGTTCCACCCGACTGGCGAAGCGAGCACGCCGGACCCAAGCGCGCAGAGCACGCCAATCGTCAAGCGGGTTGTTCCGGTGAATCGCTGCGCCATTGCTCCGCCCGCCGTCTTGCTACGGACACCCCAGCACGAACGCCGTTTGGAAGCACCCGAAGTCGGCGACGGACAGGGTGCAGTCCCCATTGCAATCGGCGTACCGATCTGCCAGCACGAACCGAGTCTGGAAGCACCCGAAGTCGGCGACAGTGAGCGCGGAGTCGGCGGTGCAGTCGGGGTAGCACGCGGGCGACGCGCCCAGGTGCGCGACCCACGCCTCGATCTGGCCGCACGGGTTGATCCCGTCACCTGCGATCGTCTCGCCGTCGGCTGAGACGCCGTACACGGCCGTCAACGTCCACCCGGCCAGGTTGAGGCGGTAGTCGCCCGAGAGGACTTGCTGAACGTCGCGCATTCCGTGCGGGACATCCCACACGAACCCTTGGGAGCCTGTGAACGAATTGAACGGCGAACTGCAACCGTTTCGTTGAGGGCGCGCATGGTGTGGGCATGAAGAACTTCGCCGGCCGCCCGCGTCTTCTCCGTCCCGAGCGTCATCAGCACGTGCTGGAGGACGCGTGCCTCGATGCGCAGCTCGCGCCCGAGCACCGCGCCCGTCTGGTGTGGGCCTTCGTCGAGCGTGCCGACGTGTCGGGGTTGGAAGGCTCGGTCGGGTCGCGCGGCGACCGCCCCGGGGCGCCGGCGATCGCGCCGCGGCTGCTCCTGGCGCTGTGGCTCTATGCCTGCCTGGACGGGGTGGGCAGCGCGCGGGAGTTGGCGCGGCTGTGCGGGGAGCACGTGGCGTACCGCTGGCTGTGCGGGCGCGTGGGGGTGAACCACCACACGCTCAGCGATTTCCGCGCCGGCTCGGGGGCCTGCCTCGACACGCTGCTGAGCGACATGATCGCGTCGCTGGTCAAGGCCGGCGTGGTGGACGGCTCGACGATCTTCCAGGACGGGACCAAGGTGCGTGCCCACGCCGGGAGCGCGTCGTTCCGGCGTGAGGGCACGCTCGAAGTGCTGCGCGCCGAGGCGGCGGCGCACGTGGCCGCCGTGAAGGCTCAGTCGGGCGATCAGGCCCTCAGCGCCCGGGTCCGCGGGGCCCGGGAGCGCGCGGCCCGGGAGCGGGAGGAGCGGGTGGAGAGGGCGTTGGAAGCGATGCGAGAACTCAAGGTGGTCAAGGAGCGGGCCGTGGCCAAGAAGGGGCCGGGCAAGGTCGCCCAGCCCCGGGCCAGCACGACCGACCCCGACGCGCGCGTGATGAAGACCCGCGGGGGAGGCCGCGACGCGGCGTACAACGTGCAACTGGCCACCGACGCGGCGAGCCGCGCGATCGTGGGCGTGCAGGTGCTCCAGGCCGGCGTGGACAACGGAATGAGCGAGGCGATGCGTCCGGAGGTGGAGCGTCGCACCGGCGTCAAGGTTGGGGTTCACGTCACCGACGCGGGCTATCTGCGGAAGGAGACGGTGGAGCGTGAGGCCGCGGCCGGGGTTCAACGCATCATGCCGCTGCCGCTCAATCCCGGCGGCGTGGAGTGTGTCGCGCACCAGCCCGGGGACGGGCCTGGCGTGCGTGCGTGGCGGGAGCGGATGCAGACGGAGGAGGCCAAAGCGTTGATGCGGAAACGATCCGGGGTGGCCGAGACGCCCCACGCGGAACTCAAGGCGTGCCGGGCGATGGACCGCGTGCTGGTGCGGGGCGTAAAGAAGGTCACGGCGGTGGTGCTGCTGGGCGCGATCGTCTACAACCTGATGCACTTCGCCGGAGCCCTGGTGGGCCGGCCGATGCCGCCGCTGTAGGACCCCGAAGACACAGGAGCCCGAGGACGCCGCTCCGACAACGAAGCACCCGTGAGGCAACGCCCGAAACGTTCACAAGCTCTT
>JBJXFE010000018.1:0-5713 GCA_046153875.1 Phycisphaerales bacterium | reverse complement strand
TCGTGGATCCAGAACTTCCGCCGCCTGTGCATCCGCTACGAGAAGTCCACCGCGATGTTCCAGGGCTTCCTGCACCTCGGCTGCACCCTCCTCCTGCTCAAACAGGTTCTGGGATAGGCTCTAGTGTGCTACATCTCCAACTTTGGATGGCTCGACGGCTTGTCGCACGTCCAGATGCGTGAACGCCTGCTCGCGACGTTCGACTCCATCTGGATTGACAACTGCAACGGCGACCGCTTCCGCACCGGCAAGCGCACGCCCGACGGCAAGCCCGACCAATCGATGTTCACGACGGACCAGCAGCCCATCGGCATCGAGCCCGGCACCGCCATCGCGACCTTTGTGCGGAGCAAGGCCGACCGGTCCAAGGGCGCGACCGCCACGGTGAACTATCGGGAACTCTGGGGACTCTCCAACGACAAGCGCCGGATGTTGCTCGAAAGCCTGTCGCCCAAAACGGCCAAGAACACGCCCAAGTACGAAGCGTCACGCATCGCCCGTGAGCTGCGCTACGCCATCGGCGGGCACGACGCGAGCGCGTCGTACCTCGCGTGGCCCAATCTGCTGGACCTCTTCGGCGAACCGTTCAAAGGTGTGCAGCCGGGCCGCGGGACGGCGCTGGTGGACAACCCCTTGACAGAGGCCTGCTCATAGATGGGCCTCCGGTGGTCCCGGTCCGGTACTACGAACGGGCTCTTCCGCTGTGGATCCCGTTGCTCATGCTCGCGGTGCCGGCGGCGTGGCTGTGGTACCGCGATCGGCGTCGGGCAGAACCGGGCCTGTGCGCGGCGTGCGGTTACTCCCTCGCGGGTCTGCCCCCCGGCGCGGTGTGTCCGGAGTGCGGGAAGAGTGAACAGGTGATGGCATGACGCCGCACACGCGATCACGAGGAACGCGGCTCCGGCGTGCCGCGGAGCGGGCGGCGTTGGCGAGTTCCCCGCCGAGCGCGGGCGTGCGCCCGTCCACCTCGTCACCGCCCGAGCTTCGCCAGCATCGCCTTGCGCCGGGGCGTGAACTTCCACCACGGCGTGGATCGCCCGCCCTCCATGTAGTTCACCGCGGCCATGAACGCGTCGATCACGCACGGGTCGTGGCGGGCGCCGTCGAGCGCGCAGAGGCAGTCGTAGAGCGCGAGCGGGTCGCGCCCGGCGAGCTGCGCGGGGCTCGTGACGCCGAGCCGATGGAGGTCGCCCTCCATCGCGGGCCCGATGTTAGGGATGTCACGCAGCGACGTCACGCCGGTTCGTGCGCGGGGCATGGGGATCAGTCTACGGGCTGTCCGCCCGTCGCTGTACCCTGCGCGCCACGGAGTGTCATAATCAGTCGCCATCAGCAACTGGCAATGAGCAACTGGCAACTGGCGAGAAACAGCTGGACCCAGGACCCTGAACACAAGACTCAGGACTTTTTCCGGAGGCACCATGAAGCTCAACCGTTCGATCGTGACGCACTCTCTGGCGGCGCTCGCGGCCGCGGCGGTCGTTGTGGCCGCGGGGGCGGGGCACAGTGCCGAGCGCAAGCCCGAAGGCCCGGCGCAGCCCGAGGGCCCGGCGCAGCCCGAAGGCATGGACCCCGCGGCGATGCAGGCCGCGATGGACAACTGGCTCAAGACCACCAAGCCCAACGAGAAGCACACGTACCTCGAGCAGTTCGTGGGCGAGTGGGACACGACGATGCGGCTGTTCTTTGGCCCCGGCGCGCCGGCGTCGGAATCCAAGGGCAACGCGACGCTCACGATGATCCACGGCGGGCGGTTCCTCAAGCAGGAGTCCACCGGCACCATGCAGCTCCCCAAGCCTGACGGCACGATGATGAACACGCCGATGAACGGCCTGGGGCTCACGGGCTTCGACAACAACCGCAAGCTCTACACGTTTGTGTGGACCGACAGCATGAACACCGGCGTCCTCACCGGCTCGGGGAGCCTGAGCCCGGACGGTTCGACGATGACTATGTTCGGCGCCATGGACGAGCCGATGACCGGCGAGATGGGGAAGATGGTGAAGTATGTGACGCGCGTCGCCGGGCCGGACAAACACTTCTTCGAGATCCACGAGGTGCTCTACGGCGAGCCGTTCAAGGTGGTGGAGATCGAGTACACCCGGAAGAAGTGACCGCGGTCGGCACGGGCGGCCGCGGTCGGCACGGGCGGCCGCGCCCGGGCATTCACCCGCTCCCGGGTTGCACGCACCTCGCCCGGAACCCCGATGTTCCGGGCTTTTTTGGGGCTTCCGGGCGGACTTCACGCGGGGTTGGTCAATCCCGTGACATCGGGTATCGTTGTAGAGCCCCGCGCCATACCGCGTGAGGGTTCCGAAAGGGTCAACGATGCGGCCGAGAACCATCACGGGCTTGATCGCGGTGTGCGGGGCGGCGTTCCTGGCTTCGTCCGCGCCGGCGCAGCAGTATCAGTGGCAGCTCGAGGGCGCGCTGCCGCACTATGCGCTCCCGCACGAGCACCTGAACTACCTGGCGCGCGGCGGCGTGCCGGGGGCCGCGGACGCCCCGACACCGGCGCCGATCGGCCCGCTCCGCTCGGTCGCGGAGTACGAGCCGACCGAGGGCCTGCAGTTTTCCTATCGCGGCGCGGCCCAGTGGAACGCGATCCTCGTGGACATGGCGGTGCGCGTGACGACGGGCGAGCACGGCAAGATTTTCATGGCGTACCAGGCGAACGTCTCGCCGCTCGCGACGATCCAGGCCGCGCTCACCAGCGCGGGCGCGAACATGTCGTTGATCGAGTTCATCCCGGCGACGCTCGACGGCATCTGGTGCCGCGACTACGGCCCCCGCCACGCGTACCAGGGCGGGAACGTCCGCGTGGTGCTCGACCACCGGTACAACCGGCCGCGTGAGAACGACAACCTGCTGCCGTGGGTCTTCGCGACGGCGAAGAACCGGGCGATCTATGAGGCGCAGCTCAACCACGGCGGTGGGAACTACCACCTCGACGCGCTGTCGCGGGGGTTCGCCACCCGCCTCGTCAGCCAGGAGAACATCGCGCCCGTGACGACGGTGTGCAGCCCGTTCAACGCGCAGCCCTGGGTGACGTGGGTCTACAACGACGCGCAGATCCGGGGCGTGTGGCAGAACTACTGGAACGTCGGCACGACGCTCTTCGACCGCTTCCCCTGTGCCGTGGACCTGACCGGGCACATCGACATGTGGATGCAGATCGTGGGCGACAGCCGCGTCCTCGTCAGCGACTGGCCGAACAACCCGGGGTCGGTGCAGGACGTGATCTGCGACAACGCGGCGGTGACGATGGCCGGGCTGGGGTACACGGTCTACCGCGTGCCGGCGTTCAGCATCTCGGGCGTGCACTACACCTTCACCAACCTGGTGATGGTCAACAACCTGGTGATGGTGCCGTCGTACACGCAGGCGACGGTGGCGCCGTTCAACGCGAGCGCGCTGGCGACGATCCAGACGGCGCTCGACGGCTCGGGCAAGGTGGCCCAGTCGATCCCCTGCCAGAACATCATCACGGCCGCGGGGGCGGTGCATTGCATCGTGATGCACGTCCCGAAGTTCATCGGACCCCCGGGCGGGTTCGGCGGGCTCGCGCCCACGGCGTACCTCACGTCGCCGCAGGGCGGCGAGACGCTCACGCCCGGCGGCACCGTGGACATCACGTGGGTGAGCGACGACGACGAGAGCGTGCAGAACGTGGACCTGCGGCTGTCGGTGGACGGCGGGGCGACGTTCCCGTACGTGATCGCGTCACAGACTCCCAACGACCGGGTGCAGCCGTGGATCGTGCCGAACATCGGGACGACCACGGCCCGCGTCCGTGTGGTGGCCCGCGACGCCGCGGGGAACACGGGCGCCGACGACAGCGACACGAACTTCACGATCGACGGCGGGTGCTACGCGGACTGCAACACGTCCGGGACGCTGACCGTGGGCGACTTCGGCTGCTTCCAGGGCAAGTACGTGCTGGGCGATGCGTACGCGGACTGCAACCACGACGGCTCGTTCACGGTCGCGGACTTCGGGTGCTTCCAGAACTCGTATGTGACGGGGTGCCCGTAGAGGCAACTGGCAACCAGCAACGACCGACTGGCGACTGGCCATGGGCCGGAGCCCGGAGCGCGGGAGGTGCGTCATGAGAGACGAACGAACACGACGGGGCGGCGCGGTCGTTGCCGGGCTTGTCGCGATGTGCGCGACAGCGGTTCGGGGGCAATGCGAGCCGGATTTTCTGCCGGTCACCGATGATTTCAACAACGGCGCCGTCCATGCGCTGACGGAACACAATGGGGCGCTCTACGCGGGGGGCAGCTTCACGGCGACCGCGTCATCCGCCAATGTTAACCGCGTCGCCCGCTGGGACGGATCGAACTGGCATCCCCTCGGCGCCGGACTGGGCCCGGGAATCCTGCCGGACACCACGAGGCCCGTGGGCGCGCTGTGTTCGTTTGCCGGGGGTCTCATCGCCGGCGGCAGTTTCGGCTCGGCGGGAGGGAGCGCCATACAACGCATTGCGCGTTGGGATGGAACCGCCTGGCACCCGCTCGGAACCGGCGTCAACGGCCCGGTGAATGCTCTCCACGTCTACGACGGCCACTTGATCGCGGGAGGCAAGTTCACGACCGCCGGGGGGGCTCCCGCAAATCTCATCGCGCGGTGGAACGGCACGACGTGGAGCGCGTTGCACACCGGCATGAGCGGCGGGGTGGCCGAGCTCCGAGCGATCGAGGCCCTGACGGTTTACAACGGCGAACTGGTCGCGTCAGGGTACTTTGACTTCGCGGGCGGAGTCCCCGCGAGCAGCGTCGCGCGCTGGAACGGTCAGAACTGGCAGAACCTCGGAACCGGCATCACCTTCGCGCGCGGCGGCATCGGCCTGCGCGCTCTGTGTGTCCACGACGGATGGTTGATCGCGGGCGGCAACGCGTCGCAGATTGTGGGTGTGAGCGTCAATCGCGTTGCACGCTGGAACGGCACCGTCTGGGAGCCGCTCGGGAGCGGGCTGGGGTCGCACGTGTACGCGGCGGCGTCGTACGCCGGCGACCTGTACGTCGGCGGGGCCTTCATCACCGCGGGCGGGAACCAGGCTTTTTATTTCGCCCGTTGGGACGGCACGCAATGGGGCGCCGCTTCCACGGGAACGACCGACGACGTCCGGGCGTTGACGCACCACAACGGAAAGTTGATCGTGGGGGGTGACTTCCTGGGCGCCGGCGCCCTGAGCAGCCGCCGATGGGCCCGCTGGGGCTGCGATTCCTGTTACCCCGACTGCAACGCGAGCGGCTCGCTGACGGTCGCGGACTTCGGGTGCTTCCAGTCCAAGTACGTGCTGGGCGATCCCTACGCGGACTGCAACGCGAGCGGCACGCTCACGGTCGCCGACTACGGGTGCTTCCAGGGGAAGTACGTGCTGGGGTGCCCGTAGGAAGGAAAGGACGAAGGGACGAAGGGACGAAGGGATCAAGGGATCGAGGGACCAAGGGACCAAGTTGGGTAGGTCGGCTCTCCGAGCCGAACCTGGGGTCTCCGTAGCAGAAAGAGATAAAGGGACCCGCCCCGGCGAAGCGGGCGCGAGGGGTGGACGGTCACGCCGGGCGGTCCCCCGGGGCGCCAGAGCGTGCCGCCCGCCAAATCGGACAATCATGTCCGGCTAGTGCGCCCACCCCCGGACCGTTGCGCGAGTCGCCGGTTCAGCGCAACCTTCTCGGAACTTGCTGCAACCGTTCCGCGCCAAGCCGGT
>JBJXFE010000009.1:0-194435 GCA_046153875.1 Phycisphaerales bacterium | reverse complement strand
TGGGCTGGTTCAAGTCCAGTCCTGCCCACTTCCGTTGTGAACCCCGCGAGGCCGGCGCCCCGGACCGCGATGGTCCGGCGCTTCGCGGCGTTGAGCCCCCGAGATGGCGGCGTTACGACGCGACCCGCGGCACCTCGACCCAGTGCCCCTGCTGGTGGCGGACGACCGCCCCGGTCGCGGCGTAGATCACCTGCTCGGCGATATTGGAGCAGTAGTCCGCCACGCGCTCGCACTGGGACGCGATCTCGTGGAGCGCGAACGCGAAGTCCACGGGCATGGTCCGCGCGACGAGCCGCTCCTCGCAATCACGGAGGATCGCGGCCTTGAAAGCCTCGACGCAGTCCTCGCTCTGGAGGACGACCCTCGCCAGCCCGCCGTCGGCCCGCTCGAACGCGCGGTTCACGTCGCGGACCAGCCCGACGACGCTGTTGGCCATGACGCGGAAGGTCTCGGGGATGGCGCCCTGGATGGCGAGGAAGTTGTCCACGCGCTCCGCGATGGAGCACGCGGCGTCGGCGGCCCGCTCCAGCTCGTTGTTGATCTTGACCATCATGAGGACGTCGCGGAGCTGCCGGGGCTCGAGGTTCGCCCCCTCGCGCGTCGCGTCGGTGAGCAGTTGCACGGCGGCCCGTTCGATGTCCACGTCCACGCGGTCGATGAGGTCGTCGGCGGCGATCACGCGGTCGGCGGCGCCCTCGTCACGCTTGAACACGGCGTCGAAGGCCGACTCCAGAAGTTCCTGGACCCGTCGGCCCTGGTCCACGAGGTCCGCACGAAGGCGGTCCACCCTTTTGGCGAAACCCTGCGGCGTCGTCGGCATCGTCGCTCCCGCCATCCCGGAGTGGGGAAGGCCCGAGGTGAATCCCATACTAGGTACGCGGCGCCGGCACCATCGGATTCAGCTTTCGTTCAGGACGGGACCATCCCGGCGGCCCCGAGTATCATCGGGCCCGGCCCGGCGGCCGCGTGAAAGTGGGGACCTATGCCGTTCGAGATCGCCAACGTGAAGGCCCGTCAGGTGCTCGATTCGCGGGGCAACCCGACACTCGAGGTCGAGGTGGAACTGGCCGGCGGGGCCTCCGGGCGGGCGGCCGTGCCGTCCGGGGCGTCCACGGGTGAGCACGAGGCGGTGGAGCTGCGCGACGGCGACAAGGGTGTCTACCAGGGCAAGGGCGTGCTGACGGCGTGCCGCAACGTCGAGGACACGATCGGGCCGGAGCTCGAAGGGCTCGACGCCCGCGAGCAGGAAGCGATCGACTCGATCCTCCGCCAGATCGACGGCACTCCGAACAAGGGGAAGCTGGGTGCCAACGCCATCCTCGGCGTGTCGATCGCGGTGGCGAAGGCCGCCGCGACGGCCGTGGGGCTGCCGCTGTACCGCTACCTGGGCGGCGCGTCGGCGAAGGTGCTGCCCGTGCCGATGTTCAACATCCTCAACGGTGGGAAACACGCCGACAACAACGTGGACTTCCAGGAGTTCATGATCCAGCCGTGGGGCTTCGAGACCTTCGCCGACGGGCTGCGCGCGGGCGTGGAGGTCTACCACAGCTTGAAGAAAGTACTGCACGACAAGGGGCTCTCGACAGCCGTAGGGGATGAGGGCGGATTCGCGCCGGACCTGAAGTCCGCCGAAGAGGCGTTGCAGGTCATGGAGCAGGCGGTCACGAAGGCCGGGTACACCTGGGGCGAGCAGGTGTTCGTCGCGCTCGACCCGGCGACGAGCGAGCTGTGGAACGAGGCCGCGAGGCTCGGCAAGCAGGGGTACTGCCTGTTTAAGTCCACGAAGGAAGTGCTGTCCAGCAACGACCTGATCGGGCTGTGGGAGACGTGGTGCCGCAACTATCCCATCCGGTCGATTGAGGACGGGCTGGCGGAGAACGACTGGGCGGGGTGGAGGCAGTTGACGACGCGGATCGGCAAGGACGTGCAGCTCGTGGGCGACGACCTGTTCGTGACCAACCCGAAGTTCCTGCAGCGCGGCCTGGATGAGGGGTGCGCCAACGCGATCCTCGTGAAGGTCAATCAGATCGGGACGCTGAGCGAAACGTTCGACGCGGTGGGCCTGGCGATGCGGAACCGGTACGCGGCTGTCATGTCGCACCGGTCGGGTGAGACCGAGGACGCGACGATCGCGGACCTGGCGGTGGCGACGAACTGCGGGCAGATCAAGACCGGGGCGCCGTGCCGCAGCGACCGCAACGCGAAGTACAACCAGCTCATCCGCATCGCGGAGGAACTGGGCGACTCGGCGGTGTACGGGTCGGCGACGTGGACGCGGTGAGAGCAAGCCGATGAACCGACCTGCCGGCGGCGCGCAGCGCGAGACCATCCATCGCGGCGTGAAGTTCGACCTGGAGTTGGTCACGATCCCCGGCCCGGGCGGGACGCCGATCAAGCGCGAAGTGGTGCGGCATCCCGGGGCGGTGGTGATCCTGCCGATCCTGGAAGAGCCGGGCGGCGGGCGGCAGGTCGTGCTCATCCGCAACGAGCGGATCGCGGTCGGGCGGACGCTGTGGGAGTTGCCGGCGGGCACCCTGGAGCCGATGGAGAAGCCCGAGGAGTGCGCCCCGCGCGAACTGGAGGAGGAAACGGGGTACCGCGCCGCAACCCTGACGCCGCTCGCCCGGTTTCATACCACGCCGGGGCTGACCGATGAACTGATGCACGCGTTCGTGGCGACGGGGCTCACGCACGTCGGGCAACGGTTGGAAGCGGATGAGCGGCTGACGGTGCATCCGCGGCCGGTCGCAGAGGCGCTGGCGATGGTCGATTCGGGCGAGATGACGGACGCGAAGTCGATGCTGACGCTGCTGATGGCGGTGCGGAACGGGATTCTGTGAGCGGCGCGGGCGTTCATTCGGGCTGACGGACCAACAATCCCGCACGGAGGCCGACGTGGGCTGGTCCGATCGACGCTACGAGGATGACGGTGGGGGGCGCGGGCGGGACGTGCTGCGCCGCATCTTCGGCGATGGGGAGAACCCGTTGGACTGGTCCCTGCCGCTGTACACGGCGTGGGGGATCAGGGTCCGGCTGAGTCTCATCTACGCCGTGTACATCGCGGTGGAACTCATCATGTCCCTCTCCCGCGGCCGCTGGGGGTTGGAACTGACCGCAACCACCATGGGAACGCTGTTCGCACTCGTGCTGTTCCACGAGTACGGGCACTGCCTCGCCTGCCGTTGGGTGGGGGGCACGGCGGACCGCATCCTGATGTGGCCGCTCGGTGGGCTGGCGTACTGCATCCCACCCCACCAGTGGTTCCCGAGTCTCATCACGACGTTGGGTGGACCCGCGGTGAACGTGGTGCTGGTGCCGGCGCTGGGGCTTCCCCTTGTGGCGCTGGCCGGATGGGATGCTGTGTTGTTCAATCCGTTCGCGCCCGGCCAGGCCTGGATGGGCGTGCACCTCTCGAACGGGTTGCAGCCGTTCTGGCTCTTTGCGCTCTGGTCCGCCTACCTGACCAACCTGGCTCTGCTCGCGTTCAACATGCTCCTGCCGATGTATCCCATGGACGCGGGCCGTGTGCTGCAGGAACTGCTGTGGCGGAAGATGGGCTACCACCGAGCGACGAGCATCGCCGCCACGGTCGGCATGGCGATGGCGGGTATCGTGCTCATCTTCGCGATGGTGTCGGGTGAGACGTTGCTCTTCGGGATCGCCATCTTCTGCGGCGCAACCTCGTGGATGGAGAAGCGCCGGCTCGCGGCCACCGTCGAAGACCCGGCGATGGCGGGGTACGACTTCTCACGCGGGTTTCAGGGGATGCCCGCCGACGAGCCGTCCGACGAACGATCGGCCGAGAAACGCCGTAAGCAGGAGCAGGCCGAGCAGGAGCGGCTCGACGCGATCCTCGCGAAGATCGCGCGCAGCGGCATGGGCAGCCTGTCCTGGCGCGAGCGGTCGTGGCTGCGGCGGACGACGGAGAAGCGGCGGCGGGGGTGACGCGCGGCGCGGGCCCACACGGAACGCATAGCATCGGCGTCCCCGAACGCCGAACGGTACGCCAACACCGATCCTCGCATGGGCATCCAGGACCGCGACTACTACCGGATGGGCCCGCGGTCGCGCAGCGGCCTCGGCGGTCTGCGGGTCGTCTCGTTCAACACCTGGCTGATCGTCATCAATGTCGCGGTGTTCGTGCTGAACAACTGGTGGCTCGGCGCGAACCTCGTGATGGTGGACGGTTCCCTGACGTTCCGTGAGCAGGCTCCGCAGGCGGCGCGGGACTCGGCGGTGGTGGTGCGCTCGCGGGTGCTTTCCGATCCGGCCGCGAGGCGTTTCTACTACCCCATCCACGCGACCCTACAGGGGCCTGCCGGCGTGCAGGTCGGTCCCGAGATCGGGCGGCTCGAAGTCTTCGCGATGCCGCTGCCGCAGGCGTTGGGGCATTTCTCGACCGGGCGCGGATTCATGGGCGTTGACCCTTCGAGGCGCGTCGTCTTCGGGCTGGAAGTCTGGCGGTTTATCACCTTCCAGTTCCTGCACGTCGATGAGTGGCATCTTTTCTTCAACCTGTTCGGGCTCTGGGTCTTCGGCGGGATGGTCGAGCAGTACCTCGGGTTCAAGCGGTACGCGGCGTTTTACCTGGTGTGCGGCGTGTTCGGCGCCGTGGGGTACCTCCTGCTGAACTTCCTCGGCAACGTCGCGCACCTGAGCCTGCCGGGTGTGCTCATCAACGACATCTACACGCCCCTGATCGGGGCGTCGGCCGGCGTGTTCGGCGTCATCATGGCCGCGGCGTTCATCGCGCCGAGCGCGGTCGTCGTCATCCCGATTCCGCCGATCCCGATGCGGCTGTGGGTCATGGCGTACGGGTACGTCGGGATCGCGCTGGTGAACCTGCTGGTGGGCGGCAAGAACGCCGGGGGCGACGCGGCCCACGTCGGCGGAGCGATCGCCGGGTTTTTCTTCATCCGCAACTCGCACCTCCTGCGCGATTTCTTTGAGGTGTTCGGGGGCGATCGGGGCGGCGCGCGCGGGGGCGGGTCCCGCGGAGCTTCGGCCGACGACGGCGAGATCGACCGCATCCTCGCGAAGGTCTCGGACTCAGGGCTGGGCAGCCTGACGGGGGCGGAGCGGGAGTACCTGCACCGGCACGCGGAGCGGCTGCGGCTGCAGGGCGGGCCGGGCTCCGGGGGGCCGGCCTAGATGGGCGGGGCCCTGCGCTTCGAGGTTCTCGCGCGATCGGCGAGCACGAAGGCCCGCGTGGGCCGGGTCACGACGGCGCACGGCTCGTTCGACACGCCGGCGTTCATGCCGGTCGGCACGCGCGGAACGGTGAGGGGGCTGCTGCCGCACCTGGTGGCGCAGACGGGCGCCCAGATTATCCTCGGCAACACCTACCACCTGCTGCTGCGCCCGGGGCCGGAGGCGGTCGAGCGGCTCGGCGGGCTGCATCGGTTCACCGGCTGGCCCGGGCCGATGCTCACGGATTCCGGCGGGTTCCAGGCGTTTTCCATGGCCGATATCAACGCCGTGGACGACGACGGCGTCACGTTCCGGTCGATCGTTGACGGGAGCGTTGTCCGGTTGACGCCGGAGCGGGCGATCGAGGTCCAGAACACGCTCGGCGCCGACATCATCATGGCGTTCGACGATTGCCCGCCGGCGGCAGGTGGAGACGGCGTGGAACGCCCCGGCGCTGGCGCCCATGCGGACCGGCTGCGGGTCGCGAACGAGAGGACGGTGCGCTGGCTGGAACGGTGCGCGCGGGCGCACGGTCGTCCGGACGATCAGGCCCTCTTCGGCATTGTGCAGGGCGGAACCGACTTCGACCTCAGGCGGCGTTCGGTTGAGGGCGTGTGCGGGGTGGACCTGCCGGGGTACGCGATCGGCGGTGTGGCCGTAGGGGAGTCGCCCGACGAGATCGCGCGGGTGACGGCGTTCACGGCCCCGCTCCTGCCGGAGGGCAAGCCGCGGTACCTGATGGGCGTGGGGTACGAGCGTGATCTGGTCGCGGCGATCCGCGCGGGGGTGGACATGTTCGACTGCGTGCTGCCGACGCGCAACGGGCGGAACGCCAACGCGTTCACGCGCGCCGGCCCGCTGCGCCTGCGGAACGCGAAGTTCGCTGAGGACCCCGGGCCGATCGAGGACGACTGCGACTGCGCCGCGTGCCGGCCCGCTGGCGACGGACCGCCGGGGCCGTTCAGCCGGGGGTACCTGCGGCACCTGTTTCAGGCCGAAGAAATGCTGGGGCCGATCCTCGTGAGCCTGCATAACCTTCGGTACTTCCAGCGTCTGATGTCGGACGTCCGCCGGACGGTCCGGGACGACGACTGGCGTGGGTTCTTGGCGCGGTGGCCCCGGGCGTCTCCGGACGTGCCGCGAGACGAGGTCGAAGGGGCGTCCGCGGGGGCGCCGGCGGATCACACTCATGACGATTGACTGGACGGCGGACGGGCAGGGGTCGTGGTTGGCGCAGGCGGGTCTGGCGCAGGCCGGGACGGGTTCGGCGCCGCCGCCGGGTCCGGCGCTCTCTTCAGAGACGCCCGGCGCTCCGAGCGGGACGACGGGACAGCCGGCGGGCGGAGTCGTGCCCGGGCCCGGGCCGCAGACGCGCCCCTCCGCGGGCGGCTTCGACCCGATCATGCTCATCCTGTTCGTCGTGCTGATGTTCATCCTGCTGACGACGATGACCGGGCGCAAGGACAAGCGCCGGCGGGCCGCGCTGCTGGCGGGCTTGGTGAAGAACGACAAGGTGCTCACGGTCGGGGGCGTGATCGGGACGATCGTCGAGCTTCACGACGACGAGATCGTGCTACGGACGGACGAATCCACGAACTCGCGCCTTCGGCTGACGCGCTCGTCCGTGCAGCAGGTGCTCCGGGGCTCGCGCGACAAGCCCGACGAGAAGCCGGGCGCGAAGCCCGAGGTTGTCGAGGCCAAGCCCGCGGCCCCGGTCCGGGTCTGATCACGTGCCGAACGCCTAGCATCCCCCTTCCACCACACGGATCGACCCACGCATGTCCCGACTGCTCCGGAACTCGATCATCGTTGTCGCCGTGCTCGTTGTGGCGGTGCTGTCGCTCTATCCGCCCGAGAAGAACCTGCGGCTGGGCAAGGACCTCAGCGGCGGGGTGAGCCTGGTCTACACGGTTCAGATGGCGCCGGGCGAGAACCCGGACCAGGTGATCCCCGCGATCATCGAGGTGCTCAAGATCCGCGTCGACCCCGACGGCACCGCCGACATCGCGATGGTACGGCAGGGACGCGACCGCATCGAGATCTCGCTGCCGCTGCCCAACGACCGGGTCAAGAAGCTCAAGCAGGCGTTCCTGGACGCGATCGAGGCGCTGGGGCACACCGCGGTGGACGCCGCGTCGATCGAGCGTGCGATGCGCCTGGAAGGGCCGGCCCGCGATGCTGATCTTGAGCGGCTGGGCGCTGGAGACCCCCAGCGCCGGGCGCTGCTGGGCGAGATGGCCGCGGCCTACGACGCGGCCCGGGCGGCGGAGGCGACGTACCGGCAGGCCGTGACGGACCTCGAGACGGCCCGGACGGCGGGGGCCGAGGCGGCGCGGATCGACGAACTGACCAGGCTGGTCGACGAGCAGGCGGCGAAGGTCGCGCCGCTGGAGCTGGCGTACGAGGGCGTGCGGGATCGCGTGCTCAAGTCGGCGGTGGCCCCCGAGGATGTGCGCCGGGCGATGGAGCGGCCGCGACGCGGGCGGTCGCTGTACGACTCCGCAACAGGCCAGACCGAGGTGATGCCCAGCCCGCGCGACCAGGCGATCACGCGCCTCAAGGAGCAGCACGCCGACGCGGCCCGAGCGATCGACGCGATCGACGGGCTGCACCGGGCGTACCTGAGCGAACGGCGCTCGCTGGACGACCCGGCGGACCTGAAGCGGCTGCTGGCGGGCGCGGGCGTTCTCGACTTCCGCATCACGGTGGACCCCGCCACGTTCCAGGACGAGGCCGATATGCGGCGGCAGCTCCGGGAGCGCGGCCCGCGCAACGCGCGGCACGAGCAGGTGCGGTGGTTCAAGATCAACCGGATCGAGAACGAGTACGACGACGCGGCGCAGTTGCGGGACCTGCTGGCCGACCCGGTCGGTTACTTCTCGGCGCGCAGCTACGTCGTCGAGGAGTACGACGCCGAGTACTGGATGCTCGCGTGGACGACCGCGGAGAGCCGGCTGACGCGCGCCGAGGGGGACTGGCGTTGCACGAACGCGATGCAGGGCTCGGATCAGCTGGGCCGCCCGTGCGTGAACTTCCAGATGGACGCGCGGGGCGGGCAACTCATGGGCCGCCTGACCGGGACGCACCTGGGCAAGCGGATGGCGATCCTGCTGGACGACCAGGTGTACACGGCCCCGGTGCTCCAGGGGCGGATCGGCGGGAACGGGCAGATCAGCGGGCGCTTCCCCCCCGAAGAGCTCCAGTACCTGATCCGCACGCTCAAGGCGGGCTCGCTGCACGCGAAGCTCTCGCAGGAGCCGATCAGCGAGGTGCAGCTCGCGCCGGAGTTCGGGATCGACCGCCTGCGGGACGGCCTGCGGGCGGGCATGATCTCCTTCGGCATCTGCGCCGTGTTCATGGTGGGGTACTACTTCGCGTGCGGGCTGATCGCGGTGGTCGCGCTGCTGTTCAACTGCGTGCTTCTGATCGGGATCATGGGGCTGATCGGGGCGGCGTTCACGCTGCCCGGGATCGCGGGCGTCATCCTCGCCTTCGCCATGGCGGTGGACGCGAACGTGCTGATCTACGAGCGCATGCGCGAGGAGATATCGCGCGGCGCCGACCTGCGGACGGCGGTCCGCCTGGGGTACAGCCGGGCGCTGTCGGCGATCGTGGACGGCAACATGACCCACCTGATCGTGTGCACGGTGCTGTACTTCGTGGGCACGGCCGAGATCAGGGGCTTCGCGCTCACGATGAGCATCGGCGTGGGCACGACGCTGTTCACGCAGCTGTTCGTCACACGGCTGATCTTCGACCTGCTCGTCGAGAAGGTGCGGTGGCGGCGGACCACGATGCTGCCCATGGCCGTGCCGGGCGTGCAGCGCGCCCTGACGCTGAACGTGGACTGGCTGCGGCTCCGGCCCGTGCTGTTCGGGGTGTTCGCGCTGCTGGTCGCGCTCGGGGTCGGGATGATCGTGGTGCGCGGGTCGTCGATGCTGGACACCGAGTTTGTCGGCGGGACGGAGATCGCCATCAAGCTCCGCGACGCCGGCGGAGCGCCGATGTACGTGAAGCGCCAGGACGTCGCCGACAAGGTCGCCCAGGCCGCCGGGGACAACCCCGTCCTGCGCGAGCTGCGCACGGCGGAGGTCATCGTGGTCAAGCCGCGGTCGGACGGCGTGACGTCCGACACGTTCCGCATCAAGTCCTTGGTGACGGACGCCCGGGCGATGCAGGAGGCGATCGGGCGGGCGTTCGAGGGGCAGCTCGGCACCCAGCCGCAGCTCACGTTCGACCGTGCCGCCCGGCCGCAGGAGGCGCCGACCTACCCGATCATCGGCGGCACGCTCGGCGAGAACATCGACCGCCCGGAGTACCGCGACGACGTGACCCGGTACGTGGGCGGGGTGGCGATCCTGCTGGAGAACCTCAACCCTCCGCCGAGCCTCGCGTCGCTGCGCGAGCGCCTCGACCAGGTCCGCGGGCAGCCGGACTTCCAGGGCACCATCGGGCGGCCGCGCCAGGTGATCGCCCTCGCGGGGACGGACCAGGCGGTGCAGACGGCCGCGATCCTCGTCGTGGACCCGGACCTGAGCTACTTCACGGATGAAGTGCGGTGGGGCGCGGAGCTGCGCGACATGGAGTGGGCGCTGACGCTGGACGCGCTGACGCGCCCGACCACGTTCCTGAGCGCCCAGACGTTCAGCGCGGCGATCGCGGCCACCTTCGCCGCCCAGGCCGTCGGCTCGATCGTCCTCAGTGCGGTGATCATCATCGTCTTCATCTGGGTGCGGTTCGGCTCCATCCGGTTCTCGCTCGCGGCGATCGTGCCGACGCTCATGGACTGCGTGACGGCGGTGGGGCTGATCGCGGCGGCGGAGCTGGTGTACGACTTCGACGAGACCGTGGCGGCGGCGATCGGGCTCCAGCCGTTCAAGCTCGACCTGACCGTGGTGGCGGCGCTGCTGACGATCCTGGGGTACTCGATCAACGACAAGATCGTTGTGCTCGACCGCATCCGCGAGAACCGCGGCAAGCTGCCGTATGTCACCCGCGACATCGTGAACCAGTCGATCAACCAGACGCTGAGCCGCACGATCATGACCGGCACGACCACGATCCTGTCCACGATCGTGCTCTACCTTGTGGGCGGCGAGGGCGTGCGATCGTTCGCGTACGCGCTGGGGCTGGGCGTGATCATCGGGACGTTCTCGTCGGTGGCGGTGGGCGCGCCGATGGCGTGGTCGCGGCGCGCCGAGAAGGCGGCCGGCGGGGGGCCCAGGCCGCCCGAGGGCCCGGCGCGCCAGCCGATCGTGAAGCGGTGACGCGAGCGGAGGGGCCGTGCCGCAGGCGCCGACCTACATCGTGACCGGGGGAGCGGGGTTTGTCGGCTCCAATCTCGTGGCGGCGCTCCTGGCACGCGAGCCCAGGCCGCGCGTCGTCGTCGTCGATACATTCCGTACCGGAACGTTCGCCAACCTCGTCGAGGCGTGCGATCGCCGGGGCGTGGGTTCGTTCGACGGCGACGTGATCCCCGAGTCGGCGGGCGAGATCGACTGGGACGGGCTGGTGACCCGTCTGGTGCCCGACGCGGTGTTCCACGAGGCGGCGATCACGGACACCACCCTCGCCGATGAACGCGAGATGGTCCGCGAGAACGCCGAGGGCTTCCGGGGGGTCCTCCGCGAGTGCGTGCGCGCGGGAGTGCCTCTGGTGTACGCGTCGAGCGCGGCGACGTACGGTTCGCCGGCGCAGGCACGCGACCGCGTGCCGTTCCCGCTCGACGCGGCGGGGCGGGCGAGCAACGTCTACGGCTTCAGCAAGTGGCTGATGGAGGTCGAGCACCGGCGGATCGCGGGCGAGCGGACCAGCCGCGGCGAGCCGGCGCCGTGGGTTGTCGGGTTGCGCTATTTCAACGTCTTCGGGCCCGGTGAAGCGGCCAAGGGGAAGATGGCGTCGATGGCGTACCAGCTGGCGCGGCAGATGCTGGAGGGCAGGGCGCCCCGTGTCTTTGCCGACGGCTCCCAGACGCGGGACCAGGTCTACATCGACGACGTGGTGGACTGCACCTTGACCGCCGCGGGGTTGGGCGATCGGCGTGATCCGGCGCCCGGGGTCTACAACCTGGGCTCGGGCGTCTCGACGTCGTTCAACCAGGTCATCGCGGCGCTCCGGGGGCCGTTGGGCGTCTCCCCAACCGACCGGCCGACGGAGTACTTCGACATGCCGTCCGCGATCCGGGCTTTCTACCAGGACTACACCTGCGCCGACATGTCCGCGACGGTGGCGGGGCTGGGCTGGCGGCCCCGGTGGAAGCCCGCGGACGGGATTGCGGAGTACGCCCGGCACCTTCGGGCAGCGCCCGGCCCATCAGCGCGCTGAGCCGCGTCCGGCGATACTCTTGGGCGCATGCCGAGCATCAAACGCATCCTCGTGACCGGCGGCGCGGGCTTCCTCGGCTCGCATCTGTGCGACCGGCTCGTCGCGCAGGGGCACGACGTGATCTGCGTGGACAATCTTTTCACAAGCCAGAAGACGACGATCGCGCACCTGCTCCCGAAGCCGAACTTCGAGTTCATCCGCCACGACGTCACGCACGCCCTCTGGCTGGAGGTGGACGAGATCTACAACCTCGCCTGCCCGGCCGCACCGGGGCACTACCAGTTCAACCCCATCAAGACGATGAAGACGAGCGTGATGGGGGCGATCAACATGCTCGGCATGGCGAAGCGCTGCCGGGCGAAGGTGCTCCAGGCGAGCACGAGCGAGGTGTACGGCGACCCGGAGGTGCATCCCCAGCCCGAGAGCTACAAGGGGAGCGTGAACCCGATCGGCCCGCGGGCGTGCTACGACGAGGGGAAGCGGGCGGCCGAGACGCTGTTCTTCGACTACCGCCGCTCGAACAAGCTGAACATACGCGTGGTGAGGATCTTCAACACCTACGGCCCGCGGATGCACCCGTTTGACGGGCGGGTGGTGTCGAACTTCATCCGCCAGGCGTTGGGCGGCGAGGACCTCACGCTCTTCGGCGACGGGTCGCAGACGCGCTCGTTCTGCTACGTGGATGACCTGATCGAGGGGATGATCCGGATGATGAACGGCCCGGACGACTTCGTGGGGCCGGTGAACATCGGCAATCCCGGGGAGTTCACGATCCGGCGGCTTGCCGAGCAGGTTCTGGAACTCACCGGCTCGAAGTCGCGGATCGTCACCCGGCCGGCGCTCGTGGACGACCCGACCCAGCGCCAACCGGACATCACCCTGGCCCGCCAGCGGCTCGGGTGGGAGCCAACAGTGCCCTTGCGGGAGGGCCTGAACCGGACGATCGCGTACTTCCGCTCGATCGACCTGGCGGCGTTCCGGGCCCCGACGCCCAACTACTGACCCCCGCGCCCGGTACGCTGTACGCATGATTGTGGCCCTCACCGGAGTCTCCGGCTTTCTCGGCACCGCGATCGCGCGGAGGCTCTATGAGCAGGGGCACTTCGTCACCGGCCTCATCCGCCGCAAGAGCCGCACCGACCACGTCAAGCCGTTTGTGAAGACGTTCGTGGTGGGGGACCAGCACGACGGGTCGGTCTGGCCCGAGCTGCTCAAGGGCGCCGACTGCGTGATCCACAACAGCGTCGACTGGACCCCGCTCCGCAAGGGTGCGCTCGACGCCTTCGACCGCCACCTGCACACGAACCTGTCCGGGTCGATCCGGTTCCTGCGTGAATCGGCGCCGCGGCAGTTCATCTTCATGAGCTCGATCTCGGTGCACCACGACATGCGCCCGCGCTGGCAGGGCGTGATCGACGAGGATCACCCGCTGCGGCCGAACACGCCGTACGGCGCGTACAAGGCCGCGGTCGAGGCCCACCTGTGGGCCGAGCACCTCGGGGGCGGGCGGAACACGTCGGCGCTGCGCCCCAGCGGCGTGTACGGGATCGATCCGAAGATCGAGAAATCGCTCGGGTACGAGGTCATCGCGGCCCTGAAGGCCGGCAAGCCGATCCGGCGCGCGGGCGGCGGAAAATGGGTCCACGTCGATGACGTGGCCGAGGCGGTCGCCGCGATGGTCGGTAACGCGGACGTGGCCGGGAAGGCGTACAACCTGGCGGACTGCTACGCGCGATGGGCGGACTGGGGCCAGTGGGCGGCGGACATCCTGCGGGTCAATGGCGACATCGACTTCTCCAGCCCGGAGGAGCCCGAGAACGTGTTCTCGAAGGATGCCGCGCGGTCGCTGGGCGTCACGCTCGACCGGGGGCACGAGGGCATCCGGGCGTTTCTCAAGGAGTTGATCGAGAGGATCAACGCTCCCAAGCCCGTTCCGCCGACGCCGAAGCCCGCGCTCAAGCCGATCAGCATCATCCGTCGCGTGCGGTGATCGCCGCGGCCAGGCGCGGCGGCAACACCGGCGTCCATCGCAGCAACGTACCCTGTGCTCATGCACGACGTGATCGTGATCGGGGTCGGCACGATGGGGGCCGCCGCGTGCCTGGAGCTGGCGCGGCGGGGCGTCCGCGTGCTGGGATTGGAGCAGTTCGGCGTGCCGCACACGCTCGGCTCTCACCACGGGCACTCGCGGATGTTCCGGATGTCGTACTACGAACACCCGGACTATGTGCCGCTGCTGAAGCGGGCGTACGAGGGGTGGAAGGCGCTGGAGCGCGACGCGGGCGTGCGGTTGTTCCACGAGACCGGGGCTCTGTACCTGGGGCGGGCCGACCGGGCACTCATCCGCGGCTCGCTGGAGTCGGCCCGGACGCACGGGTTAGCGCACGAGGCCCTCGACCGCGCGGCCCTCGAGCGGAGGTTCCCGCAGTTCCGCCCGCCACCGGGGTTCCTCGGTGTGTTCGAGCCCCGCGCCGGTTTCGTCGTGCCCGAGGCCTCGGTAGGGGTCATAGCCGATCAGGCCATGCGACTGGGTGCGGAGATTCACGGCCACGAGCCCGTGGAGTCGTGGCGGGTGGAGCCGTCCGGTTGCGTGGTGCGAACCGCCAAGGACGAGTACCGTGCCGACCGGCTCGTGTTCTGCGGCGGGGCGTGGTCCTCGAGGCTGATGACGGATCTGGGCGTGCCGCTGGCGGTCACGCGCCAGGTGCAGGGGTGGGTGCAGCCGCGCGTGCCCGACAGCTTCACCGAGGGACGATTCCCGTGCTGGGCGCTCGAGAACCCCGACGGGTCGCTCTACTACGGGTTCCCGATGATGCCGACGAGCCCGGGGCTCAAGATCGCCCGCCACGCGCGGGGCGAGCCGTTCGACCCGGATTCGATGGACCGCCGCGCGCGACCGGGCGACGAACGGGACTTCCTCGGCGCGCTGGAGTGCCTTTCGCCCGAAGCCGCGGGGCCCGTCGTTTCGATCGGCGTGTGCCTGTACACCAACTCGCCGGACTCCCACTTCATTATCGACCGGCACCCGAAGCACGAGCGCGTTGCGCTCGCGTGCGGGTTCAGCGGGCACGGGTTCAAGTTCGCGCCGGTGATCGGTGAGGTGCTGGCGGATCTGGCGTGCGCGGGGCGGACGGAGTGGCCGATCGGATTCCTGGGTCTGTCGCGGCTGCGGTGAACACCGATGGGCGTGCTTCGGCTGTTCGTGGCGGTGTATCCGACGGCCGAGGCGGCTCGCGAACTCGTCCGCGCGCTGGAGCGGCTCGACCTGCCGCCCGTCGCGACCCATCGGGCCACGAAGCCCGATCAACTTCACATGACGGTCCAGTTCATCGGCGACACGGACGAGCGCGAGTTGGCTGAGGTTCAAGAGTCGGTGGAGCGGTCGGCGGCCGGGCTCGAACCGTTCATGCTCACGCCCGCGCGGCTCGTGACGCTTCCGGAGCGCGGCCCTCCCCGGCTCGTTGCGGGCGTCACCGATGCCCCGCCGGGGCTCTTGGAACTCCAGCGCCGGCTCGCGTCGCGACTGGCCCGCACGCCGCGCCCGAAGACCGGCGACCGGTTCCTGCCGCACATGACGCTGTGCCGATTCACGCGTGCGGCGAAGGCGCCGCAGGTGGATGCCGCGATCCACGCCGGCCCGTTCAACGTGGAACGCGTTCGGCTGGTGCGCAGCGTATTGCGGCCCGAGGGCGCCGAACACGTGGAGGTGTTCCGAGTTACCTTGGGCGGCCAGGCCGGGTTGGATAGATAAGCTAGTAAATACTAGCATATTGCAGAGCACCGGGGCCGAGCCATGTCCGAGTCCGACGACACGAAGGACCGACGGATTTCTGATCTGTCGGCGCGCGTCGCACGCCTTGAAGAACTCATCCTGCGGCGTGACATTCCCTCGATCGCCGCGCGCGCGGCCCAACACGCGGCGCCGCCGAGGGGGCCGCCTGGGCCGGACGTGCAGGCCGCCCCAGGGCCGACCGCCGCGCCCCTTGAGATTCCCGGGAGGGCTCCGATCCCTCCGCCCAGCATCGATGCCGCGTGGGAAGCGGAGCGTCGCATCGGCGGACACTGGTACGCCGCGATCGGCGCGGTGGTCGTGGTGGTGGGCGTGGCTCTGTTTTTTGAGCTCGCGCGCCGCAATCACTGGTTCGACCTGATCCCCGATGCGATCAAGTGCCTCGCGGGGGCGGGATTCGGCGCGGCGTTGATCATCGCGGGAGAACTGCTCCGCCCGCGCACGCGCGCCGGGCCCCAACTGCTCACGTTCGTCCCCGCGGCGCTGTGCGCCGCGGGTCTGGGCTCGATGTACGCGTCCGCGTACGCGGCGTACGGCGTGTTCGGCCTGCTCGGCCCCGCGGCGGGCTTCGCACTCCTGGCGGCAAACGCCGCGCTGGGCATCGTGTTGGGGACGCGCTCGCGTGAGGCGGCGGTGACCGTGCTGTCGCTGCTCGGTGGGTACGCGACGCCGCTGCTCGTGAGCGCGCCGAACCCCCACCCGCTCGTACTCCCGACCTACCTGACCGCTCTGCTGACGGCGGGGCTCGTGGTGAGCGGGCTCGCTGGCGGGGGCTTCGTGGCGGTGCGGGCGGTCGCGTGGTGGGGAACTCTCTTTCTGGGCGGGGCGTGGGCGCTGGGCACGGGAGTCGAGCACCACGTCATCGCCTTGGGGTTTGTGAGCGGCGTCTGGGCCCTCGTGCACGCGGAACTCATCTGGACCGCCGAGCGCGGGAGACTCTCCGGCGACGTCTGGCCCTTCCGGGCGTTCATGCCGCGGTGGGGGCCCTCGCGCGGGTACGCCGTGAGCATCAGCACAACGGCGTGGGCGGCGTCGGCCGCGACGATTGTGCTGCGCCAATCGGAGGCGGGGCCGGATTGGACGGCGTGCGGGGGTGGGATTCGTCGCGGCGTGCCTCTGGGCGCTGTTGGTCGCGGGCCCGCGGCGGGTCCTGCGTGAGCCGCCCGAGACCGATGCGCAGCGACTGGGCGCGGCCCTGATGCTCGAATCGGGGGCGCTGCTGATCGGCGCGATCGCGCTGGGTTTCTCCGGTTCGACCGAGATCGTCGCGTGGATCGGGCTCGGGGCGGCCGCGGTGGCGGCGGGGTCGTGGATCCGGGCGCGCGGGCTGCACGTGTACGGGCTCGTCGTGCTCGGCATCGTCACGGTGCGGCTCATCGCGCACGACTCGTGGTCGGGCGGTCCGACCGTCGCTGGAGAGGCGGTCGCCGGGCTCTATCTGACGCGCTGGGCGTTGTTCATGGCCTGCGTATCCCTCGCCTGGTTCGGGGGTGCATTCCTCGTGCTGCGCCCCCACGCGGATGTCGGCTGGAGCGCCGTCGCGGCCGGGACGGGCGCTCTGGGCGCGGCGCTTGCGTTCGGCGCGCTGCTCCACGAACGGGCGGAACCTCGAGCTGTGGCCCTCGCGTGGATGGTGCTATCGCTGACCATCGCCTCGGTAGGCCGCCTGGACAACCGCCTTCTGCTGGATCGAATCGGCCTGGGCGGCGTGCTCGCGGCTGCGTTGGCGTGGATGATCGCCGACCCGCCCTATCCCGCCCGCGACTGGGAACGCGCTGGTGCGGTGCTGGTGCTGTTCTCGAGCCCGTTCTGGATCGGCGTAGCGTTGGCGGCGACACTCGCGGCGCACGCCTGGTGGCTCCGACGCGTCGCCCGCGCGCCGGGGACGAACGCGAAGTGGGTGCGGTTCGCCGCGTTGGCGTGCCTGGTCACGCTATTTGCAGCGACGACGTCAGAACTGGCCCGGTGGGCGGCGCGGCTCACCACCGACGACACCGCCCGCCAAGCAGCGGTTTCCATCTGGTGGGGGCTCTGTGGGATGGGGCTCGTGGTGGTTGGATTCCTCGCCCGGGGAGCATTGATCCGGCGTGTCGGGCTGGCGCTCCTGGCGACGGCGGTCGGCAAGGCGCTCGTGGTGGACTTGGCCCGCGTGGAACTCGAGGGGCGTGTGGCGAGCTTCCTGGGGCTGGGCCTGCTCATGCTGGGGGTCGCGGTGCTGTACAACCGCGTCACTGCGGCACTGGCCCGACGGGAGGCCACGCAGCGAGATCGCGAGAAGCACGCCGCTGGCGGCGATACGCCCGGCGTGGTATGAATCGAAGCGATGTCGGTCGACGCGCTATTCCTCGGCCTGGATTTCGGCACCGAGTCCGTGCGTGCGGTGGTGGTCGATCGCGCGGGTCGGACGGTCGGGCAGAACGTCGCGCCGTACCGGCACGGGCAGATTCTGCCCGGAACCCCGGGCGCGCGGGAGTTCTTCGACGTGCCGCTGCCCCCGGCGTTCGCGCTCCAGCACCCGCTTGACTGGGTCGACTCGGGAGCGCAGGCGACGCGCCGGGCGCTGAACGACGGCAAGGTGGAGCCAAGACGCCTCGCGGGCATCGGGGTCGATTTCACGAGCTGCACAATGCTCCCGTGCCGCGCCGACGGCACGCCGCTGTGCCTGGGCCCCGACGCGCTGCGGCGGAACCTGCACACCGGCGTCTCGCGCGACCCCCACGCGTGGCCCAAGCTGTGGAAGCATCACGGGGCGCTCGAGCAGACCGACCGGCTCAACCGGCTTGCACGAGAACGCCGCGAACCCTGGCTCGCGCGGTACGGCGGGCTCGTCGGCCTGGAGTGGTTCTTCCCCAAGATGCTCGAAGTCGTGGAGCGATCACCGTCCGCGGCGGCGGCCGCCGAAGTCTGGCTGGAAGCCGGCGACTGGCTGGTCTGGCAGCTCGTGGGCTCGCCCGCGATGGGCGGGGCGGTTGGTGCCGCGGAACTGTCCAGGTCGACCTGCCAGGCGGGCTACAAGGGATTGTGGTCGGCGGACGGCGGGTTTCCGTCGCGCGAGTTTTTTGCGGCGCTCCATTCCGCGCTCGCCGACGCGGCCGCGAACAAGCTCCCGGGGCGGTTTCTGGCGCCGGGTCATCCGGCGGGCGGTCTGTGCGCCGTCGCGGCGGAGCGCATGGGCTTGCGCCCCGGCGTCGCGGTCTCCGCCGCGATCATCGATGCGCACGCGGGCGTGCCTGGGGCGGGCGTGGCGGAGCCCGGCACGCTCGTCATGGTCATGGGCACGAGCGGGTGCCACATGCTGCTGTGCGAGCGTGAGAGGCTCGTGCCGGGCGTCGCGGGTGTGGTGAAGGACGGCATCCTGCCGGGTCTCTTCGGGTACGAGACCGGCCAGGCGGCGATGGGCGACGCGTTCGACCTGGTGCGCCGGCTCACGGGGCAGGCTGACTTCACGAATCTCGACCGGCTGGCATCTGATGTGCCGGCCGGGGCGGGCGGCGTGCTTGCTCTGGACTGGTTCAACGGCTGCCGCACGCCGCTGATGGACGGCTCGCTCGCGGGCGGGCTCGTCGGGCTGACGCTCGAGACTCGTCCCGAGCAGTTGTATCGCGCGGTGTTGGAAGCGTCGGCGTTCGGCCTGCGGTGGATCGTGGACACGCTCCGCGACGGCGGTGTGCCCGTCGAACGGTTCGTTGCGACCGGGGGCCTGGCGACGCGCAACCCGCTCTTCACGCGGATCGTGGCCTCGGTGCTGGGTGCGCCCGTGGCAGTCCACTCCGCGGCGCACGGGTCGGCCCAGGGAGCAGCGGTGATCGCGGCCCGCGCCGCCGGGGCGTCGAGCGGCGGGTACGACGACACCGCGGAGGCCGTGGCGTGCATGGCCGGCTCGCGCAGCGCGCTGCCGCCGCCCCGCGTTGTCGAACCCGAGGCCGCGTGGCGGTCCGCGTATAAACGGTTGTACCCCGTCTATCGTCGGCTCGCGGACGATCTGGCCCGGGCCGATTCGCCGCTGCGGCTGCTGAAGGGTGCCGCGGCGTCCTGAGCGCTGCCGAGGCGCGCGATGATTCGCGGAGGGAGAAGAGATGGCGAAGTACAGTCTGCCCGAGGTGGACAAGGTCAAGCCCGTCGCGAAGCGGACCGCCGTGCTCGTGGCTTCCGGCGACTTACGCGAATCCGCGAACGTCGCGTGCTGGCCTGCCCAGCAGGAGCTTGAGGCCGCGACGGGGGCGGCGTTCAGGGACTTGGGCTGGAGGCTAGTCCGAGCCGACACCTGCCGACCGGGTGCCGCCCACGGGTTCATCGCGTCGCAGGCGCAGGGGCGTGATGTGTTCGCGGGGGTTCATCCGGACGCCCCTCTGGTCGTAGCCGAGGCGGTGTGGCAGTACTCGCACCACGTGCTTCACGGCCTGGAGCGGCACCGCGGGCCGATTCTGATCCTGGCGAACTGGTCGGGGCAGTGGCCCGGGCTGGTCGGCGCGCTGAACCTGCGCGGGTCGCTCACCAAGGCCGGCGTCGAGTACTCGCTGCTCTGGGGCGAGGACTTCGCGGCCAAGCCGTTCCGTAAGAAACTCCGTCGGTGGCTCGAAAGCGGACGGATCAAGCACGACACGTCGCAAGTGCAACGGCTCGACCCGCGCGACCTGCCGAAGAAGGAGCGGAAGCTCGGCGAGGCCCTGGCCGCGGAGCTGGCGCGACGACCGGCGATCCTGGGCGTGTTCGACGAGGGGTGCATGGGGATGTTTAACGCGATCATCCCCGACCATCTGCTGCACGCGTGCGGGGCGTACAAGGAGCGGCTCAGCCAGTCGGCGCTCTACTACGCGATGTCGCGGGTGAGCGACGCCGAGGCCGATGAGGCTCGTCGGTGGCTCGATTCCAAAGGGATGAAGTTCCAGACCGGGCGCGACGAGGCGACCGAACTGACGGACGCACAGATCCGCCGGCAACTCAAGATGTACGTCGCGGCGGCGCGGCTCGCGGAGGAGTTCGGCTGCGACGCGATCGGGATCCAGTACCAGCAAGGCCTCAAGGACCTGTGCCCGGCGAGCGACTTGGCCGAGGGCCTGCTGAACTGCTCCGATCGCCCGCCGGTGGCGGCGTCGCCCGGGGGCGCGCCGATCCGCCCGGGCCGCCCGATCACGCACTTCAACGAGGTGGACGAGTGCGCGGGCCTGGACGGGCTGATCACCGAGCGCGTGTGGCGTGCGATGGGGCTCGAAGGCGACAACACGCTGCACGACCTGCGGTGGGGGGATTGGTGGGAGGGTGAACTGGCGAAAGAAGGTGCGAAGCCGCAGAAGGGGAAGGGACCGGAGGTCCATGCCGCCGGACGGCAATACGTCTGGGTCTTCGAGATTTCGGGGGCTGTGCCGCCGTCGCACTTCGAGGGCTCTTACGCCGGCGCGACCAGCGAGCGGCAGCCGGCGATGTACTTCCGCCTCGGCGGGGGCACGATCAAAGGCGTGAGCAAGCCCGGTGAGGTGGTCTGGTCCCGCGTTTTCGTGGACGGGTCGAAGGGGCGCGGCGGGGGGGGGGCACTGTGCATGGACATCGGGCGCTGCCGGGCGATCAGCTTGCCGCGCGAGGAGACCGAGCGCCGGTGGCGGTCGACAACTTCTCAGTGGCCGATCATGCACGCGGTGCTCTACGGCATCGACCGCGACCAGATGATGGCCCGGCACCAGGCGAACCACATCCAGGTGGTCTACGCGCCGGATGCCGAGACCGCCGATCGTGCCTTGGCCGCGAAGGCGGCGATGGCGGCGGCAATGGGGATGCGCGTCCACTTGTGCGGCGAGAGCGCGGACAGGCGGGCATTGGGCGAACGTCTTCGGAAGCTGTGATTCCGTTCGGCAGAGTCGGTGCTCATCGCGCGTCGGCGTCGAACGCGGCACGCAGAAGCGCGGGGAGCACTTCGCCCGATCGGCCCAGCAGGCAGTGGTCGACGCGCTCGGAGATCGGCGTCGGCTCGCGGTTCACCTCGATCGTCACCGCACCGTTCGCCGAAGCCACATCGAGAAAGCCTGCCGCGGGATAAACGACCGACGAGGTGCCCACGGACATGAACAGGTCGCAGGACTCCGCGGCCGCGTACGCCGCCGCGAGGGCGGCCTCGGGCAGCGCCTCGCCGAACCAGACGACGTTGGGTCGGAGGACCGCTCCCGCGGCGTGCGGGGACGGCGGCGGGAACGATTCGAACGGTTCGGGTGGGGGCAGGAACGCACGCCCCGTGCGGACGCAGCGCCACTCGATGATCGAGCCGTGAAGCTCGACGACGTTGCGGCTGCCGGCCTTCTGATGCAACCGGTCGACGTTCTGCGTGAGCAGGTGAAACGACCCGGATG
Source organism: Phycisphaerales bacterium (assembly GCA_046153875.1). Classification (GTDB taxonomy): domain Bacteria; phylum Planctomycetota; class Phycisphaerae; order Phycisphaerales; family UBA1924; genus JBJXFE01. The sequence goes on along the minus strand of JBJXFE010000009.1, from coordinate 172,793 downwards.
CGCCGCCGAGCCGGCCTTCCAGTGTCGCCAGCGCCCGGTGCCCCGGGTTCGGCTCCGCGGCCAGGCACCCCAACCGCCGCCAGTCGTACCAGCGCGTCACCATCGCCGGGTCGGCGTCGAATGCCTCTGGCGTGGCGAGTCGCATCGGGTCGAACTCCTTCCACAGGGCCTGCATGTCCGCCGGAAGGTCCGCGGCGGTGGCGCCGCGGAACGTCCGCAGGCCGCTTTCGGCCGAGACGCCGGCGCCGGTCAGTACGGCGACGCGGCGGGCGCGGGCGAGCGCCCCCGCTGCGGCGGTGAGTTCGGATTGGCCTGAGGATTCGGGCATGGGAACGCGGGAGCACGCACCACATTGACAGGCCGGGTGGACGGGACGCCGGAGAGGGTAGCGGGGGTGGTCGTCCGCGCCGAGGTCGAGACGTTGCTTTCGTCGTCGGTCGCCGAGCATCCGTGCGGCCGGTCGGCTCGCCGCCCGTCAGCGGTTTTCGATACCATCGCGGCCGCGGAACCCCGGAGATACCCATGCGCGGGCTCGGATTCGTGTTGTGCGTCGTGCTGCTGAACTGTGGGGTGGGCTCGTCCGCCGCTGCGCAGGACACCGGCACGGAGCGGGGTGGGCGTCGCGGGAGGGGGGCCGAGGCGTCGGCCGCGCCGGCCGCGGAGCAGCCCGCGGCCGGGGCGAAGGACGAGAAGGCCAAGGCGGACAAGAAGGACGAGAAGTCCGACGAGCCCGTCACGACCCAGCACCAGGTGACGATCAGCGGTGAAGCGATCACCTACGACGCGACGGCGGGCTATCTCGTGCTGCCGAGCTACGAGGGCAAGCCTAAGGCCAACGTGTTCTACATCGCATACACGCGGACCGGCGATGGGGTCGAGCCCGCGAAGCGGCCCGTGACGTACTGCTTCAACGGGGGTCCCGGCTCGTCCTCGGTGTGGCTGCACATGGGGGCGATCGGCCCGCGCCGGGTACCGATGACGGACGGCGAGGGGCGCCCCGACGAGCCCGCGGTCCCGCGCCCGCCGTACCGCGTGGTCGAAAACGAGCACTCATGGCTGGACCTGTCCGACCTCGTGTTCATCGATCCTGTCGGCACGGGCTATTCGCGCCCGGTCGAGGGCGAGTCGGCGCGTCAGTTCCAGGGGATCGAGGAGGACATTCAGGCCGTCGGCGATTTCATCCGGCTCTACACAACGAAGCACGAGCGGTGGGCATCGGCGAAGTTCCTTTCCGGCGAGAGCTACGGCACGACGCGGGCGGCGGGGCTAGCCAGCTACCTGCAGGAAACGCACGGGATGTTCCTCAACGGCATCGTGTTCATCTCCACGGTGCACAACTTCCAGACCGTCCGCTTCGACGACGGGAACGACACACCGTACTGGCTCTACCTGCCGACCTACACCGCCACGGCGTGGTACCACCGGCGGCTTGCGCCGGAGCTGCAGGGCGATCTTCAGGGGACGCTGCGCGAGGCCGAGGCGTTCGCGTCGGGGGAGTACCTGCTCGCGCTGGCAAAGGGCGACGCGCTGACCGACGGTGAGCGGGCTGCGGTGGCGGCGAAGCTCTCGCGCTACACGGGACTCTCGGTGCGCTTTTGCACGCTGGCGAACCTGCGGATCAACAACTCCGTCTTCTGCAAGGAACTGCTCCGCGACCAGAACCCGCCGCGGACCGTCGGCCGCCTCGACAGCCGCTACACCGGCATCGACGCGACCGGGATCGGCTCCGGCGCCGAGTACGACCCGAGCTACTCGGCGATCCAGGGCCCCTACACGGCCGCGTTCAACCAGTACGTCCGCGCGGATCTGAAGTACGAGAACGACCTGTGGTACGAGATCCTCACCGGGCGCGTGCAGCCGTGGAACTACGACTCGGCGGAGAACCGGTACGCCAACGTGGCGTCGCGGCTTCGCTCGGCGATGCACCGCAACCGCGACCTCTTCGTCCACTTCGCCAGCGGGTACTACGACTTCGCCACGCCGTACTACGCCAGCGACTACACCGTGACGCACCTGGGCCTCGACCCGGCGGTGAGCGGCAACGTCACGCGCTCGTACTACGAGTCCGGGCACATGATGTACATCCGCATGCCCGACCTGGCGAAGCTCAAGGCGGATGTCGCGGCGTTCTATGCCAAGGCGCTGGCCCGCTGAGCGAAGCGCAGGACGACAAGGGATGCCGCGATCAAAGACAAGCCCCGGCCACAAACGCGGCCGGGGCTCGGGTGGATAGAAAACAACCGGTGACGCGGGGCGGCCTTGCGCCGTTCACCCGCGGGGGATGTCGTTCAGCGGCGGCGACGCGTCCCCGCGATCAGGCCGGCCAGCCCGAAGAGGGCCGCGGCGCCGGGTGCCGGGACGAGCGTGATCGACACGTCGTCGAACACAGTGGCCCACATGCCGATCGGGCCGAACGCCTCGCGCGCCCGGTGCGTGACAATGATCATGTCACCGGCGTCGAGGGTCACCGAGCCCTTGCCGTCCACGGAGATCAGCAGTTCCTCGTTGATCGACGGGACGCCCGAAGGCTTGCTGAACGTCCCGGACAGCAGCGGCGTGACGATTCCCGTGAACGCGTCCTGGACACCCACGACCACGTCCACATCGACGGGGAACCCGAGACCCTGCCCGCCCGACCAGCGGAGGCGCAACGAACCGCTGACGTTGACCTGAGTCCCGTCGCCCATGGGGTTAATCCAGGAGACGACGGGAACGGAGTCGTAGGTGGAGGTGTGGAGGTTGTGGATGATCCGGTCTTGCATGATCGGAGGACCGGAGTCATCGTCAGATGTCCAGGCCCCCGTGCCGGTCTGCCACCAGAGCTGGTCCCACTTCGACGTGGTGCGGGGCTGCGCGTACCACGGGTTCGACGATCCGAGCGGCCCGCCCTGCGTCCACTCGTACTTCCAGACCGCGGGGATTCCGTGGGCGGGGCCCGGGTTGTTAGTGGTGCTGCCCTGAACGACGCCCGGCGTCCAGTCGTTCGTCCGTTGCCAGACGACCTGACCGGCGTGGGCGGTGCAGGCAAGCAGAAGCGCCATTGGAGCCGTAACGGCCCCGGTGAGGGTTCGCCTCATCTTTCAACCCAGCCTTTCGAGCCTCCACCTCCAACATGCCACCGCCTGTGGCCGTTGCCACACCAACGGGGGGGATTCGGAGTAGAAACACGATCCCGAGCGGGACCCGAGTGAAGCTGGGTCGACTTCCTCCCCAGATCGATCGCGTTTGGACGGTGTTATGAGACCAGCGGTTGTGCTGGGTCTGGTAGCATGGTCCGCATGGGCGCGGTGAGGCCAAATCTCGTGATCGCCGACGGCGACATGACCGGGCTTCTGGCGAGCGCGGCCGCAGCTCGGGCTGACGACTTCGTCGGGTCGCCGGAGTTGGCCGAGGGTTCCGTTCGGCGCTCCGGGTCGGCGGTGTGGGTGCCGCCCTTCGTCGCCGCCGGGGCGCGCGAGGCCGCCCTGCGGCACGCCGAGCTGTTCGGCCTCGCGGTCGTGGAGTCGGTTGAGGAGCCCGCGATAGTTGCGGGTCGGGGCGGCGACTTCGGCCTCGACGGGCCGCGTGAGTCGAGGTTGCTGCTGGACGCCGTGTCCGTGGCGCGGGGTGCGGGCCTCGGGACGGTGATCTGGCCGATCCACGCGGGTGAGAGGCTGGACCTCGACACCGTCGCGCGAGCGGTGGACCGCGGGTTGCTGGTCGCGCGGCTCGCGGCGATCGACGGCGTGGGCGGGGCGGGAGCGCCGATCGGCGTGGACGTGCCGTACGCGGACTTCACCGATGAGCAGGTCGCCGAGCTCGCGCTGGACATGGACCTGCCGGTTTCGACGTGCTGGTGGTGGTCGGGCGGGGGCGAGCGCGGGGCGGCGGCCCGCGCGCGGTGGTCGGTCGCTCTCCGCGCCGTGGGATGGACGGACGCGCCCGTGCCGGCGGTGACGTTGCGGGTGGATCGCGCGAAGCCGGCGACGACCTAGACCGCCTTGAGGAGTGCGAGCCGATGACCAGGTTCAAGAGCGTGATGGTTGCGGGCGCGATCGTCGCGCCCATCTTCGGACCCGGGGCGGCGGGCGCCGAACCGCTCCGCGCGATGATCGTCACCGGCCAGAACAACCACAACTGGCGCTACACGAGCCGGGTGCACGCGGAGACGCTCGCGGGGACGGGTCGGTTCGCGGTGGACATCGCGGACGACGCCGCCGCGGCGCTCGGCGACCCGGCGAACGTCGCGCGCTACGCACTCTTCGTCCTGGACTACAACGGACCGCGCTGGGGCGAGCCCGCGGAGACGAACTTTCTCAACGCGGTGCGCGGCGGCGCGGGCGTCGTCATCCTCCACGCAGCGAACAACGCGTTCGCGGGGTGGGAGGACTACGAGCGGATGTGCGGGCTGATGTGGACCGACGGTCAGACCGGCCACGGCAGGTTCCACGAGTTCGATGTGACGTACACCGACCGGGCGCACCCCGTGACGAACGGGCTGCCCGACATGGTGCGGCACCCCGACGAGCTGTACCACAACCTGCGTAACCCGCGCGATGCGAAGTTCCGGTTGCTGGCGCGGGCGCTCTCGAGCACGGAGTCCGGGGGCACCGGCAAGGACGAGCCGATGGCCCTGACCATGGACTACGGCAAGGGCCGGGTGTTCCACACGCCGCTCGGTCACGTCTGGACCGGGGGGCAGGAACAGAAGCGATCGATCAGCGACCCGCAGTTCCGTGTTCTGCTCGCGCGGGGCGCGGAGTGGGCCGCGACGGGCGCCGTGACGCCCGGCGATTCGTGGCGCGATACGCGGGCCCACAACACGCTGACCGAGGAGGAGAAGGCCGCGGGGTGGGCGCTGCTGTTCGACGGTGCCTCCACGGACCGGTTCCGCGGCTACAAGCTGCCCGCGATGCCGGGCAAGGGCTGGGCCGTCGAGGCGTCGGACGGCGCGGGGGCGCTGCGCCACGTCGCGGGCCAGGGCGGGGGCGACATCATCACCCGCGAGCAGTATGCGGACTTTGAGTTCGCGTGCGAGTGGAAGGTCGCGCCGGGTGGGAACAGCGGCATCTTCTACCGCGTCCAGGAGACCGACGGCCCGCCGTACTTCACCGGGCCGGAGATGCAGGTGCTGGACAACGCGGCGCACGCCGACGGCAAGAACCCGAAGACGTCGGCCGCGGCGCTCTACGGACTCGTCTCGTGCGAACACGACGTGATCCGCCCGGCGGGCGAATGGAACTCCGTGCGGATCATCGCCAGGGGCGGGCGCGTCGAGCACTGGGCCAACGGGTTCAGGGTCGTGGAGTACTCGCTGGGCGAGCCCGGGTGGTCGGCGATGCTCAAGGGGACGAAGTTCGAGCCGTGGACGCGGTTCGGGCGCGAGACTTCGGGGCACCTGGTGTTCCAAGACCACGGCGACGACGTGTGGTACCGCAACATCAAGGTGCGCCCGCTAAGGTAGACCGCGCGGCGGCGGGAATCGCGGGCGCACGGAGACTCCGCACGTCTCCCGTGGTATGGTCGTCCGCGGAAGCGCCATGGACCCGCTCATCATCCAAGCCCTGGTGAAGGCCATCGAGCTCAAGGACGCCAGCACCGCGGCCCACACGTGGCGCGTCGTCCTCTACACCCGCGCCCTCGCCGAGGAAGCCGGCGTGGACCACGCGATGATCGAGCGCCTGACCTTCGCCGCGGCCCTGCACGACATGGGCAAGATCGACATCCCCGACGGCGTCCTCACCAAGCCGGGACCGCTGACGGACCCGGAGCGCGCCGTGATGCGGACGCACGCCGACCTCGGGCACGCGCGGCTCGTCCGCATGGGCGAGGGCGACCCGGTGATGCTCGAGCTGGTCCGCCACCACCACGAGCGGCCGGACGGGCGGGGGTATCCCGACGCGCTGTCGGGCGCGTCGATCCCGGCGTGGGCGCGGTTCTTCTCCGTCGTCGACTCGTTCGACGCGATGACGAGCCTGCGCCCGTACCGCGCGGACGTGGGCCCGGCCGCGGCCGAGCGGGCGATCGACGAGCTGCGGTCGGGTTCCGGCACGGCGTACTGGCCCGAAGCGGTCGCCGAGTTCACCCGGCTCTACCGCTCGGGGAGGCTCGGCTGGGTCCTCGAATACTTCAACGACCGCTGCGAGCCGCCGGAGTTTGACGCGGCCGCGGTCGCGCGAGTCGCGCGGAGCGCCGCGCCGGCACGGGTGATCGTGCCGAGCGTCTTGCCCCGGTCGGCCGCGCCAACCGGGGAATAAGGGCCCGGGAAGGTGCCGCGCTCAGAGCCCCGTCATCGCGCGCAGCGCCGCGTCCAGCTCAGGCGGCACGGGCATCACACTGAGCCGGGGCTGCTTCACCAGTGCGAAGGCGGCGAACCTGCGGTCCTTCCTGATCTGGGTGAGCGTGACCGGCGAGGGGGCCTTCCTGACGGCCTCGAGCCCGAAGACGGCGAACTTCGGCTCGCCCTTCGCGTTCCGACCCGGATTCTTCGGGTCCTCGACCGGGTCGCTCAGAATGCGGGCGAGCCCGACGATTCGCTTCTCGTCGCCCGTGTGGTAGATGAACGCCTCGTCGCCGCGGCGCGCGGAGCGGATGTGCGCGAGCGCCGCGTTGTTCGTCACGCCGTCCCAGAGGGTGTTCCCGAGCCGCGCGAGGTCGTCGTACGAGAACACCGAGGGCTCGGTCTTGAGCAGGAACGTCGTCATGCTCACGGCCCTGTCAGCGCAGCTTGCCCGTCGCGCGCAGTTCCTCGCGGTGGAGCGAGATCACCGGCGGCCAGAGCAGCAGGTCGCCGATCGAGTTCTTCACCGGCGCGGCCGTGACGTTCTCGGCCCACTCCTTGCGGCCGTTGGGCCCGACGGAGTAGAGGACGAACTGATCGTCGCCGACGCGCGTGAGGAAGTTGCCCTCGCCGCCGGGCGTGATGACGCGGACTTCGTGGGGCCGGGGCGTCTCCCGGGCGCCGAAGCGGTCCTTGGTGTCGCGGATGGGGACGAAGAACTGCAACGGGGGTTCGCCGCCGCGGTCGCGCCCGGCGGAACTGAACGGGTCGCCGCCGAGGGTGCGGACGAAGCGCGGGCGGATGGCGGCCAGGTCGAGCGGGAAGTTCCCCGCGCCGTAGTAGAACGCGACCAGGCCCAGGGCGCAACGCGTCCCGACGAGCTGCGCCTTGAGCACTTCACGGTCGTTGAGCAGGGTTCCGGCGTCCGGCAGCACCGCGCTGATCGCGGCGTAGCTGGCGCGCCCCATCTTCTCGTACTCGGTCTGGAGCGACAGCAACGGGTCGAACGGGCGCAGGTCCCAGCGCGCCCGCCACTCGTCCGTGATCTTCTTCGCCATCTCGTGCTGGTCGAACCATCCGGCGGTGATCGCGCCCGCGGCCTCCCACTTGGCCGATTCGCTGAACAGGCGCAGCGGGCGGTCCGTGCTCGCCAGGCGTGCCATGGTCGGGGCGAACGTGGCGGGGTCGGCGGTCCCGCGCGCGATGAACACGCGGTCGATGACCTGCTGGGTCGCGGCACGGTCCCCCATCGGGAAGACCAGGCGGTCGACGCGCAGGTACCCGTCCTCACGCAGGCGCTGGAGGGTGGCGCCGATGCGGTCCGGGCTCAGCTTGCGACCGCCGGCGCGGAAGTCGGTGTAGGCGATGTCGCGGACGCGATCGAGGGTAGCGATCATGGTCGCGTACCCCCAGCGTGCTTCCTTGAAGAACGCCCGATCGGTCATCTCGCGCCCGAAGAACACCCAGTCCGCGAGCCCGTCGATCGCCGCGCCGGGGTCGCCGGCCGCGGCGAGGCGTGTGGCTTCGACGTGAACCAGGCAGGCGACGCGCTCCAGGCCGGCGAGGTACTGGAACTTGGCGCCCGCGAGCATCGGGGGATCGCCCAGCTCGGTGTACAACTCGGCGCGGATGAGGGTGACGCCCTCGCTCGTCGCGCCGACGGCCTCGGCGCCGTACGGCTGCGCGAAGACCATGGCCTCGGCCGGGTCTTCCTCGTTGGTGACCTGATCGAGCGCGACGAGCACGGCTTTCTGGTTCGGGGCCAGGGCCCAGGCTTCCGCGGCGGACCACGCGGCGGCTCCGGCCGGAAGGAGCATCGCCTGCTCCACCCGGGCCACCGAAGCGGGGGGGGCGTCCATCTTCGCGACCAGCGGGAGCAGTACGCGATCGCTGCGCTTGGGCGCGGGGACGCGGGCGTATTGGGCGTTGACCTCGTTCACGACGGTGTCCTGGGCGTCGGCCGGCGCACCGATGAAGGTCGCGCCCGTGAAGGACAGCGTGATCAAGGCACGGCGTGGAGAAAAGGATCGGCGCATCAAGTCTGTGCTCCGCGTGAAGGGGGACCCGGGGTTCATACTACAAGCACCACCGCCCCGGCGTCCACGAGGGCTGCCGTGTCATGCCGATCTGGGGTGCGTTGCGAGCGGCCACCCGGGGGCGGCCCTTCGGGGGTCAGACGCGATCAACCGGGGCGGAACAGCCCCGGCTCCGAGAGATCAGGCGGGATCAGCCCGCGGCCCGCTGGCGGTAGTGCCTGCGGGCGGCCGCGGTGCGGCTGCGCGCCAGGGAGAGCGGCTCGCCCCGGCGGGTCAGGTTCTCCTTGAAGAACCGGCTGGGGCGCTCGTCGCTGATCTGGGCGTTGAGCTTGGTGAGGGCCTCGTCCACGATCTGGCGGACGCGCTCGCGGCTGATCCCGACCTCGTCGGCGATCTGCTTGAGGGTGAGGGGCTCCTGCCCGTCGAGCCCGAACCGCAGCTTGAGGATCTCGGCTTCGCGCTCGTCGATCGACTCGAGGAGCTGCTTGAGCGTGCCCAGCTCGTCGTCGCGGAGCATCGAGTCGTTGGGTGGGGCGGTCTTGGCGTCGGCGATCAGCTCGCCCAGGCTCATCAGCTCTCCGTCGTTGTCCGTCACGCCGTGGGAAGCCGAGTGGAAGGCCTTGACCGCGCGCTTGATGATGCGGATCTTCCGCACCGGGAGGTTCATCGCCTCGGCGAGCTGCTGCATCGTCGGCGGGGCGCCCAAGGCGGCCTCGAGCCGGCGCGAGGCTTCCTTCCACTTGGCGATGAGCTCGACCATGTACGCCGGGACGTGGATCGGCTGGGTGGCGTTGATCAGGGCCCGCTTGATGGCCTGCTTGATCCACCAGGAGGCGTAGGTGCTGAAGCGGGCGCCCTGCGCGGGGTCGAAGCCCTCGACGGCGCGCATGAGCCCGATGTTGCCCTCCTCGATCAGGTCGGTGAGGGGCAGGCCGCGGTTGGCGTAGTTCTTGGCGATGGCGACGACCAGCCGCAGGTTGGCGCGGATCATCCGCTCGCGCGCCTTGGGGCAGTTGTCGTTGATGATGGCCCAGCCCAGGACGCGCTCGTCCTCGGCGGTCAACAGCGCGGTGCCGTTGATCTCGCGCAGGTAGAGCTGGAGATCGGACTGTACTTCGCCCGAGCCTCCGGAACGAATCGCGCTGCCCATGCCGACCACCTCTCCCCGGCGGACGCCCTGCTTCTCCCCTGCGCCCGCGGAGCGGGCCACAACACCGTTCGCTCTCCGGGCGTTCGGTGTTTCATCGACGACGGCCGCGCTGTCCTTGACGCGATGAGGCGACGCGGGACTTCCATGCCCGCGACCCGTCAGTCGGTCGCGCCGACTGCCCGGCGTGTGCCGCCCGCGCGTCCGGGTTCTCGGAGCCGTCGCGCGTGCGGCCTAGCCTCCAAAATCGGCGTATAGTATAAGGGTTGGAAACCGGGAGTGCGAGGGCATTTATCGCCATGGGGCCCGATCTCACCCGCCTGCTTGACGAATGGCCCTTTGAGCCCGGGAAGCTCAACGTTCGGCTCATAGAAGGGCAGGATGGGGAGCCCCGCATCCAGATACGCCTCGATCTGGGCATCCTTCAGATGTACGCCGACGGCCGACCGGACGGCGTCCGCCCGGAGGGGTTCGACAGCCTCCTGGAGTTCCACGAGGCCCGGATCGACGAGGCCCGGACCGAGAACAAGAAGATTGCGCTGACGCCCGAGGAGTGCCAGGCGCTCCGCGACGAGGCGGTGCAGTACTACCACCGGTACATGGCGCTGCTGGTGCTGGAGGACTTCGAGGGCGTCGTTCGGGACACGACCCGGAACCTGCGGGTTCTGGACCTGTGTGCCCAGCACGCGGCCACCGAGGCCGACCGCACGCTGCTGGAGCAGTTCAGGGCGTACATCACCATGATGCGGGCGCGGGCGATGGCGGGGCAGGCGATCAAGGACAACGAGCCGAAGGCGGCCATCCACGCGATCGACGAGGGGCTCGAGGCGCTGCGCCGGCACTTCGCCGACCAGGACGAGCCGGAGGGCTTTGAGCAGTCCAGCGAGGTCCAGATGCTCCGGGGGATGCGCGAAGCGCTGGTGCCCAAGCTGCCCGTGAGCCAAACGTCGGAGCTCAAGGCCCGCCTGGCCGACGCCCTCGAGCGCGAGAACTACGAACTCGCCGCGATCCTGCGGGACGAACTGAAACTGATCAAGGACCAGTAGCGGGGCCGGAAGCGGGTTCGGACCGCCGGGCGGTAATGACGCGCGCGGGCGCGCCGCACGTCAGACCCTGCCGATCGGCGGGAACTCGTACAGCTTCGGGCCCAGGTCTTCGCCGGACGCGCGCTGGCGGAGCTTCGCCAGGACCTGGGCGGCCATGGCCTCGGCCGCCGCCATCTCCTCGACGACCACGTGGTCGGCGCCGAGCTGCATGGCTTGGAGGGCCTTGCTGAGTACGTTCGCGCGGGCCGCGATGAAAATATCCGGGCGCAGTGTCCGTACGACGCGGCAGGCCTGGATGGTCGCCTCCTCGTCGGGCATGGTCAGGATCACCGCGTCCGCGGAGCCGAGCCCCGCCGATTCGAGGACCTCCGGGTTCGAGGCGTCGCCGTAGACCATGCGCCTGCCGAGCCCTGCCTGGCGCTGGATCGTCTTGGGGTTGAGCTCAATGATGGTGAGGGCGACGCCGCGACGCTCCAGGGCGTCGGCGACGGCCCGCCCGACCGGGCCGAACCCCGCGACAATGGCGTGCGACGCGCGGCCGCCGGGCGCCGCGCCCAGCGCATCAGCCGGATCGGGCGGCACCCGTGCGGGGGCCTCGGGCGCCGCGTCCGCGGCGCCGCCGAGCGCCATGCGGCGGACCCACGGCACGTTCGGAACCCGGTCCAGCCTCGGCCCCGCGGCGTGACCCAGGCGCACGAGCAACGGCGCGGAGATGATGGAAAGCCCGACGACGGCGATGGCGTAGCCGGTTTCGTCGGGTGTCAGCAGCGACCGCCCCGAGGCCTGGGCGATGACCACGAGGGTGAACTCGCCCGCGGCGGCGAGTGTGGTCGCGGCCAGGAACGCGACGCGGGCCGACGATCCCATCGCCCACGCCGACGCGGTGATGCCGACGACCTTGACCGCACCCAGCCCGACCAGTCCGAGCAGCACGATCCACCAGCCTTCGGCGACCTTCGAGACGGGCAGGGCCAGGCCGATCGCGGTGAAGAACACCGCCAGGAACAGGTCGCGCATGGGCAGGAGCTGCCCGGCGATCTGATAGCGGAACGGGGTGCTGGCGAGCAGGAACCCCGCGAGGAACGCGCCGAGTTCGGGGCTGAAGCCCAGGTACGCCGTGAAGACAGCCGCACCGAGCGCGACGGACGCCGACACGACGATGAGGACTTCGCCGCCGACACGGGTCGATTCGAGCAGGATGCGGGGCAGGATGACGCGGCCGGCGATGATGAGCGCCGCGATGCCGCCGATGGCCTTGGCCGAGCCGACGGCGAGCTCGCCCATCGTGCGTCGCGTTCCGGCGTCGCCCGGGGCGACGCCTCCCCAGTGGGCGATCGCCGGGAGCGTCGCCAGCATCGCGACGGCGAGCAGGTCCTGGAACAGGGTGATACCGAAGGCCAGGCGACCGTGCGGCGCGTGGAGCTCGCGGCGCGTCTCCAGCATGCGGAGCGGGGCGGCGGTGGCGGCGACGGACATGCCCATCGCGACCACCAGCGCCGACGGCCAGCGCCCGACGAAGGGGTACGCCAGGAGCCAGCCGATGCCGGTCATCACCAGCGTCGCGAGGGCGGCGCACCCGACGATCGAGAAGAATCCGCTGCGGACGCGCGAGAGGTCGAGCTGCAGCCCGATGGTGAACATGAGCAGCATCGTCGAGAGCTGGGAGACGGACTCCACGTTGCCCGTGTCGGCGATGAACCCGAAGGCGTGCGGGCCGATGACGGCGCCCGCGATCAGAAAACCCGGCATCGTCGGCAACCGCAGGCGGTTGAGCAGGAGGGCGGTCAGCCCGGCGGTGGCGAGGATCACGACGAGGTCACGGGCGAGCGTGCCCTCGTGCGCGGCGGCCTGCGCGAGCGTCAGGGCGTGCATCGTGACCGACGGGTCCGGCATGGGCAGATCGTAACCGGGGGTCGCGGCGTTGTCGCCGCGCGCGGCGGCGCGTTCACGCGTCGGCGGCCTCGGTCATGCCCTTGAGCCGTCGCAGCGCATCGAACGCCTGCATGGGCGAGAGCGCGTCGAGCTTGATCTCGCGCAGTTCGTCCACCGCAGGGTGGGGGACGAACTCCGTGAACAGGCCGAGCTGACCGTTCGGGGGCGGCGCGGACGGCACGGCCTTCGTGCGCTCGCGCGACGCGGCCGGGCCGTGATGCACGGCGAGGGATTCGAGCACCTCGCGGGCGCGGGCGACGACGCTCTCGGGCAGGCCCGCGAGCTTGGCGACGTGGATGCCGTAGCTCCGGTCGGTGCGCCCGGGGAGGATGCGGTGGAGGAAGACGATCTGCTCGCCCCATTCGCGCACGGAGACGTGCAGGTTCCGCACGCGACCGGGCAGACGCTCTTCGAGTTCGGTCAGCTCGTGGTAGTGGGTGGCGAAGAGCGTGCGGGGCCCGGGGCGGTCCCCTTCGCCCGCGAGCCGCTCGGCGATCGCCCACGCGAGGGAGAGCCCGTCGAGGGTGCTGGTGCCGCGCCCGATCTCGTCGAGGATGACCAGCGAGCGGCCCGTGGCGTGGTTGAGAATGTTGGCCGTCTCGACCATCTCGACGAGGAACGTGGACTGCCCGGCGTGCAGGGCGTCGTCGGCCCCGACGCGCGTGAAGATGCGGTCGGTCAGGCCGATCGTCGCCCGCTCGGCGGGTACGAACGCGCCAGCATGGGCGAGGAGCACGATCAGCGCGGTCTGGCGGATGAAGGTCGATTTGCCGGCCATGTTGGGGCCGGTGATGAGCGCGAGAGACGGTGAGACGGTGAGGCGGTGAGACGGTGACACGTCGTCCGGTGTCGCCGACTGAACTCGGTCGCTTGCGGGGTCAGGGTCTCGCTGTCCCTCCGTCTCTTCGTCTCTTCCCAGCGCCGCGTCGTTCGGGACGAACCGGTCGCCCAGCGTTTCCTCCAGCACCGGGTGCCGCCCGCCCGCGACGACGAGGACGGGTTCGTCGGTCATCTCCGGTCGCGTCCAGCCGCTCCGCACGGCCTTGTCCGCGAAGCACAGCAGCACGTCGAGCTCGGCGACGATCCGGGCGAAGGCGGAGATCGCAGGGATCACGGCGGCCGCGCCGCCGGCAAGCTCGTCGAAGAGCTGGCGTTCGCGGTCGATCGCCCGCTCCTGGGCGGTCGTGACCTTCGTCTCGAAGGTCTTGAGCTCGGGCGTGGTATACCGCTCCGCCTTGGTCAGCGTCTGCTTGCGGGAAAACTCGGCCGGGGCCCGTTTCGACTGGGCGGACGGAAGCTCGATGTAGTACCCGAAGATGCTGTTGAAGCCGACCTTCAGGCTCGGCAGCCCGTGCTCGCTGATGAGCCGCGCCTGGTACGCGGTGAGCCACGCCGTCGCGTCGCGCTGCAGCAAGCGTGATTCGTCGAGCGTCGCGTCGATGCCGTCGCGGAAGAGCCCGCCCTCGCGGAGGTGGGGGGGCGGGGCCTCGACGCACCGCGTCGCGATGTCGCGCGCGATCGGCTCCAGGTCAGCGTGCAGCACACGGATGGTCGAGAGGCGCGATGCGAACGCGGGCGCGCCGTCAATGACGCCCGCGATCCGGTCAATCCGCCCGAGCGAAGCGCCGAGCGCCACGAGGTCGCGCGGGGTGGCCCGGCCCAGGGCCACCCGCCCTGCGATCCGCGCGATATCCTGCACCCTGTCGAGCGATCCGCCCAGCGCTTCCGCGGTGCGGCGATCCTCGACCAGCACGGCGACGCCCGCGTGCCGGTCCGCGATCGCGTCGAGTTTCGCCAGCGGGCGGCAGAGCCACTCGCGGACCAGTCTGCGACCCATGGCGGTGCGGCACCCGCCTTGGCCGCCCGGCCCCGTGAACACGCCCAGCAGCGATCCCTCGATCGGGCTGCCGGTCGGCGTGCCGGGGCCCGCCCCGCCGCGGATCGTCCGCTCGACCTCTAACGCCCGCAGGCTGACCGAGTCGAGAGTGCAGACGCCGCCGGGGTCTTCGCGGCGCGGCGGGAGCAGGTGGGCCAGCGTGGGGCGGCGCGCGCTCATCACCGGATGCTTGCTCGAGCCTTGGTTGGCCGTGCCGTGGACCCCGACGATCTGCGGATCGTCCTCACATGCGGCCTGGGTCTCCTGCAAGTACCGGATCACGGCGCCCGCGGGCGGGATCGACGGGTCGTCGTCGCCGAGGCCGAAGCCCGCGAGAGTCTTGACCTTGAACTGCCCTGTGACGGCCTCGATCGCCTCGGCGTGGCGGAAATGCCAGCCCGGCCGCGGCGTCCTGGCGATGGGCAGAGTCCTGAGAGCGGACGCGAGCGGTTCCTCCGGGGCGTCCGAGTGCAGCAACTCGTGAACGCCTCGGCTCGCCAGTTCGTCGCCGAGCGCCGGGAGGGGGCAGTCGAAGATCGTGAATGCGCCCGTTGAGGCTTCGACGACGGCGACGCTGACCGCGGCGTTCTCGGCTGGTGTGGGCCCCGGGCCTGATCCAGCGTTGGGGGATCGCCTGCTCTTACCGCCCCCGCGAGGCGGAACGCCCCCGGGCCTGTCGTTCATCACGACAGCGGCGAGCTTGTTGGACGACCCGGCGTCGAGGAGCCCGTCGTCCACGAGCGTTCCGGGCGTGATGACTCGTGTGACGGCACGGGCGACGATCTGCCCGCTCTTGACCTCGCGCGGGTCCTGGACCTGGTCGCAGACCGCGACGCGGAACCCGAGGCGGATCAGGCGGCGGAGGTACGACTCGAGCTGGTGGTACGGCACGCCCGCCATGGGGACGCCCTCGGTCCGCTTGGTGAGCGTGAGGCCCAGGGCCTTGCTGACCGTGACCGCGTCGTCGTCGAACGTCTCGTAGAAATCGCCGACGCGGAAGAGCAGGACGCAGTCCGGGTGCCGCTGCTTGAAGCAGGCGAACTGGCGCATCGCCGGCGTGTCGCGGGGGTCGGGCACGCCGCCAGTGTACGGCGCGACTCAGTCGACGAGGTGGACGGTGTTCGGGAGCACGTCCGTATCACCCGGACGCACGGGGAACGATTCGGCAAGGGCCCGTCCGCACAGAACGACCGCCTCCGCGAGGCCCTGCTCGGGCTTTCCGGCCCGGATTCCCCGGACGATCGTGCGGCACGCTGCATCCCAGGTCGACGGCGCCAGCGTGGCGTTGATCGTGTCGTCGCCTACGACCAGCGCCGTCCGTTCGAGCAACGAGATGTAGATGAGAATCCCCGTGCGCCCCGCGGTGCGCCCGACGCGGAACAGGTGGAAGGCCTCGAACCCGCCACGACGAACCTCGGCGTCGAACTGCGAACGCGGGATGAACGGCCGCGCGAGGATCGGGAACCGTGTAGCGAGCGTCGCTCCCACGAACGCCCAGGCCACAAACAGGCCCAGGAGGGGTACCAGGCCGAAGGTGAGCGTTTGTCCCCCGGTCCAATCCCGAGTATCGGGCGCGAGATCCTGCCAGACCGCCCACGCGGCGGTGACCGCGGCGAGCGCCAGCACGAGACCGAACAGATCCTCGGCCCGGTCGTAGCGCCCGGATCGCGTGGTGACAACCACAACGAGTTCCGCGGACGTACGCGTCTCGGCATCGGCAACGGCCCGTTCGACCATGGCGCGTTGCTCAGAGTTCAGGAATGTCGAAGCACGTCTCATGACCGACCGCACCTACCACGATCCTGTAGCGCCGCCGCCACCGGAGAACCCGCCGCCGAAAGACCCGCCGCCGCCGCGCGAGAACCCTCCGAATCCGCCTCCGGAGCTTCCGCCTGAAAAAAAGCCCCCGCCACCGGAACGGCGTCCATCGAGCAAGTGACCCGCGAGCATGCCCGTGAGAAAGCCCCCGGCCCCGGCGCCGAAGGATCCGATGCCCCTCCCGCCGGCGGAGCCTCCGCTCCTCCCGAGCGCAACAAACACGATCACAAGGACGACCGTAACGATGATGCACGTGAACGGGCCGAGCGCGTTGAGCGCGCCGCCCGGAGATGAGCGCTCGCTGGAGGAGGGGTCGGCCCGCGTCGTCGGACCGGGCGCCGTGCGCGGGGCGGACCGATCCGGGGTCACGGGGGTTCGAGTGTCGACGCCGGGAGCGCCGCTCAGCCGATCCGCCAGTGCTTCGACGCCGCGTGCGAGGCCTTCGGAAAACCGCCCGGCCTTGAACTCGGGGACGATCGTGTCGGCCACGATCGACGCCGCGACGGCGTCGCGTTCACGGCTCCAGCCGGAACCCAGCTCGATCCGCACCTTACGATCGCCTTTCGACACCAGCAGCAGCACGCCGGCGCTCCGGTCGCCCTCGCCGATGCCCCATTCTCCAAACAGATTCATCGCGTACCGCTCGATCGGCCATCCGGCGGCGCCGTAGTCCGCCAATGAGTCGATCGTGACCACGACGAGAGGGATGCCGTGTTCATCCAGCAACCTGCCGCACCGCGCGCGACCCCGTGCCTCGTCGTCGGGCGTGATTAGGCTGGCGGTATCGGCGATGAACTCACGCGGCCCGATCCGCGCCGGATACGTGACGTCCGCCCGGGCCGCGATCGCCCATGCCGCCGCCAGAACGAACGGGATCACCGACCATCGAAGCTGGATTCTCATACACAACTCGTTCGGAACCAGTCTATCGCGGTGTCGCCCGCGGCGACATGCAGGGGCGCCGCCGTTCGAGCGGATTGTGCGGCCGCCGGGTACACTGCGACCGATTCACTGATGGAGCACACCATGGAGTTTGTCTGGTTTCTGCTGATCGGATTGTGCGCGGGTTGGCTGGCGGGGCAGCTCTTCAAGGGCGGCGGCTTTGGTCTCGTGGGCAACATAATCGTGGGCGTGATCGGCGCGATCGGCGGCGGGTTTACCTTCGGGCTGCTGGGGCTGCAGGCGAACACGCTCCTCGGCTCGCTGGTCACGGCCACGGTCGGCGCGATCGTCCTGCTGGCGCTGCTCCAGATCGTCGCCCGGTCCCAGGGCCGGAAGTAGCCGGTCGTGCTGACCCCTGAAGTTCTCAAGACGAAGTTCGGCAACGCTCGGTCCTTCGAGGCGTATGTCGCCACGGGATCGGCCGCGCAGCAGGAGAGCTGGAAGCGGTTTCACGGAGTGGTCCGGCTCACGCCGCCCCAGCGGGCGTTGATCGCGTCGTTTGAACGCCGGATGAACGTGCTGGTGCTCAGCGGCACCTGGTGCGGGGACTGCGTGCAGCAGTGCCCGATGCTCGACCACATCGCTCGGGCGTCGATGGATGATCCGGCCGAGCCGGGCGAGCGGATCATCTGCCTGCGTCTCCTCGACCGCGACGAGCACAAGGATTTGTCGGAGCGTGTGATGCTCTGCGGAGGGCTGCGTGTGCCGACGGTGCTGTTCCTGAACGAGGACTTCGACCTGTGCGGGCTGCTCGGCGACCGCACGCTGTCCCGTTACCGCGCGATCGCCGCGAGGCAACTCGGGCCGTTCTGCCCGCTGCCCGGCGCGGATGTGCCCGCGGACGAGGTCGCGGCCACAGTGCAGGATTGGGTGGACGAGTTCGAGCGGATCCACCTGATGGTGCGGCTGAGCCCGAAGCTGCGTGAGCGGCACGGAGATTGAGCGTTACTTCAGGTCGTGCTCGCCGCGTTCGCGGCGGCGCGAGTTCCACCACGAGAACGCGGGCGGGTGGTCTTTCACCAGCTTGATGAGCTGGCTCGCGGTGCAGTCGAGTCGCGCCGCGGACGCCTTCGGGTCCAGGCCGCAGGATTCGATCATGTCGAGGGCTTCGGCGAGGAGCGCGGCGTAGTCGCGGTGCTCGGGGTTGCATGCGACTCGTCCGCCGCGGCAGCGGGATCGCCAGAGTTCCGATCGCTGGTCGCCGATCGGCACGGGCTGGCGGACGCTCACGGCGAGCGCCAGGCGCAGGCGGTGGATCGCGACCAGACGGTTCTGCTCGGCGGAGCGCCGTTCACCCGCGTGGGCCCGGATGCCGGTGGGCCGGTGCGTGAGGATGACCAGCGTCTCGACCTTGTTGCGGTGCTGCCCGCCAGGACCCGACGATCGGCCCTTGCCGATCTCGCAATGGCGGAGCAGGGCGTCCTCGTCGAGGCGGGCGGGGTGCATGGTCATCGTTCCCGGGTCGGGATCGCAACACGCCGGTCGCGCGCGATGCCGTCGGCGGAGAGGTTCCACAACCGCTCGACGACGCCGAGCCCTGTCGGGTCGTACACGCGCAGGTCGTCGCGCGTGAAGGGGAAATAATCGTTGCGCCCGAAGCACGCCTCGGACAGCTCGGCGAAGTACTCCTTGTGATTCACGAGCGCGTAGGCGTCGCGTGTTTCGCCGTCGGCGGCGAGCGCGTAAGCGACGCCGCGGTAGAGCCCCGCGTCGCGCGCGGCGGCGTGGGCCGCGGTCACGTCCCGCCGATCGAACCCGAGCCGCCAGTGGAAGGCGTGGGCCAGTTCGTGGAACGTCATCATGGGCTGCTCCGCGCGCCAGAGCAGGTAGTCGTCCATGTCGCAGACCTCGACGGCGCCCTCGCGGGCCGCGTCGAAGCCGTTCTCGGTCAGCCAGGCCGCGGACTCGTGGAAGCACATGCCGCGACCGCTGAACCCGGGTCGCGGGGCCGATTCGGGCGTGACGACGATCGCCGACTCGCGGAGCACGGCGAGCGCCGGCGCGGGAATCCGAGCGGCGATCGCCTCCAGGTCGCCGAGCAGCGCGGCACGAACGCGCCGGTATCGCAGCGTGTCGCGTTCCGCGTCCGGGTGGATGTGGACCGTGAACGCGGCGAGCTCGATCGGGCGATAGCGTGAAAGCGACAGGCGCATCGGCCGCTGCGACGCGACATCCGGCCGGTCCGACCGACACCCCGCGTTCGCCCAGGCGAGCGCCGCAACCGCCAGCGTGATGCACGCGAGTCTCAACATGCGGTGGTGGGGACGGCTTCGAGGTCCAGTCCGCTCGTCCGCCCGGCGGAGAGCAGGTGATGGGCGAGGCCGGCGATCATCGCGGCGTTGTCCACGCAGTAGCGCAGCGCCGGGAGCCGCAGAGCCAGGTCTTGGGCTCGCGCGAACTCGGTGAGTCGTGTTCGCAGCAGGCTGTTGGCCGTCACCCCCCCGCCGACGACGAGCGTGCGGTAACGCCCCCCGTCCGCCGAACCACGCTCCGCGGCACGCCCGAGTTTGAGGATGACGGCGTCCACGGCGGCGCGCTGGAACGAAGCGGCGAAGTCGGCACGCGAGGCGGCATTGAGCCAGGTGTGGTCGCGCTCGAACTTCCCGCCGGGCAGCGGCCTGCCGCGCACCGCGTAGAGCAGCGATGTTTTGAGACCGGAGAACGAGAAGTCGAGGGAATCGGGCGCGAGTCGGCTGACCGGGAAGTCATGGGTCCGGTTGTCGGCGCCGTGAGTGCGTGCGAGCCGGTCGAGGTTCGGGCCGCCGGGATACGGCAGGCCCAGGATTGTCGCGGCCTTGTCGAACGCCTCGCCGAGCGCGTCGTCGATGGTGCCACCGAGGCGCTGAAGCTCGATCGGCGTGGCGCACGAGTACAGCGTCGTGTGCCCGCCGCTGACGACGAGGCCCAGCGCCGGATACGAGTCCTCCGGTGACTGACGATTCGCGACAGGCGGTTGTTCCGCCGTCGGTCCCGCTTTCTGTGCCCTGTGTCCTGTGCCCTGTGCGTTGTCCTCAAGCCATCCCGCGTACAGATGGGAGTGAACATGGTCCACGCCGAGCAGCGGCACGCCGAGCGACCAGGCCAGGGCCTTCGCGGCGGAGACGCCCACGAGCAGCGAGCCGATAAGCCCGGGTCGGTGCCCGACGGCGACGGCGTCGAGTTCGGCGAGCCTGATGCCCGCGTCGGCGATGGCCCGGCGGACGACGGGCAGGATGCGCTCGGCGTGGGCCCGGCTGGCGATCTCCGGCACGACACCCGCGTACTCGGCGTGCAGCTCGTCCTGCGACGCGATGACGCTGGATCGGACGATCCGGGCGTTCTCGACCACCGCCGCGGCCGTCTCGTCGCAGGAGGTTTCGAGGCCGAGGAGGAGCATGGCGGGGTGAAGAGGTGGGGAGGTTACGAGGCGATGGCGTGAGCGCGGTGCGGCCCAGATCGGACGGGCGTGGCGAGCCGCCTCCTCAACCGCTCGCCCGGCCACCGGCTCAGTCTTTTTCCACGTCCGCGTCGATGAGCCACCGTTCCAGGTTGTTGCCCGTGATCTTCAGCGTGGCCACGGGCTTGCCGTCCTTATCGAGCACCTGGAGCCGGCCGCCCGCCAGGTCGATCGCGTCATCCCAGAAGTCCTTGACGGCGGGCTCGGCACCGGCAACGGCGTTGGTCTCCAGGGCCTCGACGCGCCGCTCGAGCCGGGCGAGGTCGCGCAGGAACCGCTCGCGCGCGAGCCGAAGGCGCCGAAGTTCATCGCCCGCGATCGCGCCGCCTTGGGCCGTCGACTGACCGGTCGGCGTCCACGCCCCGGTGTCGATCCTGGCCTGGACGGCCTTGATCGCCGCGGCGAGCTGCGGGTCTTTGAGATAGTCCACGATCCACTCGGGGTCCGACCAGCGGGCCTGGTCCGCGGCGGTGGCGGTGCGCCCGAGCTGCTCCTCCTGGCGGCGGGCCCGGACGAGCTCGACGAGTTGCTCGTCGGTCATGGGCACATAGAACCCGTCGGTCGGGTCCACGCCCCACTCGGTGGAATCATCGCCGCGGTTGAGGCTCCGCCCGGAGGGCAGGTAGTACCGTTGCTCGGTGATCTTGAGCTGCGCGCCGCGCGATTGGGGGATCGGGACGACGGCCTGCACAAGCCCCTTGCCGAACGTGCGCGTGCCGACGACGATGGCTCGGTTGTTCTCGGCGAGCGCGCCCGACACGATCTCGCTGGCCGAGGCGCTCGCCCCGTTGACGAGGACGGCGATCGGAAAGTCGGGCAGCGTGCCCGGCTCGACCGCGCGCGAAATCTCCTCCGGGACGGCGCGACCCTTGGTGGAGACGATCACGCCTTCCTTGAGGAAGAGGTCCGCGATCTCGATGGCGTCGCCGAGCACGCCGCCGGGGTTGAACCGCAGGTCGAAGACGAGCCCTTTGATCTCGCCGCGGTCCGCGCCGATGGCCGTGAGCGCCTCGGCGAACTCGCCCGCGCTGGTGGGCGTGAACTGGGTCAGGCGCACGTAGGCGATCTTACGGGCGGGGTCGATGAGGTACTTCCAGGTGCCCGACGGGCCGGCCTTCTCCCAGTGGAAGCCCTTGACGGTGCGGGCGATGATCCGCTCGCGGGTGATGGTGATCGGCATCCGCTCCGCGCCGCGCTCGACGACGATGCCCACGTCGGTGCCCGGCTCGCCGGTGAGCAGCGCGACGCACTCATCGCCCGTCAGTCCCTGCGTGGACTTCCCGTTGATCTCGACGATGCGGTCGTCGGGCATGATCCCGGCGCGGAAGGCCGGCGTGTCCTCGAGCGGCGTGACGACCGTGAGCCACCCGTCGCGCGTGACGATACTCACGCCGATGCCCACGAAGTCGCCGGTCAGGTCCTTGTTGAACTCGCGGGTCGCGGCCGGCGGAACGTACTCGGTGTACGGGTCGTTGAGGACCTCGAGCATCCCGTTGATGGCCCCGAGCTGCATGGCCGCCTCGTCTGGCACGTCCACGTACCGCTGGCTGACGACGGCCTTGACGGCCACGAGCGGATCGAAGAACGAGTAGTCCCGCCGCGCGACCGCGATGGTCGAGCCGACGACCGCGGTTCCGAGGATCACGATCAGCGCCTTCTGCGACCACGTCACCCTGGGTTTCACGGCGTCACTCCCTTGAGGCGTTCCCGCGCCGAACAGTGCCGCGAGGATCGTAGTCGCGGGCGGTCCCTACAGTTCGCCCGTGCCCAAACCCGTCGAACGCGAGTCCATCAACGTCATCGCCGAGCGGGTGGTGCTGGCCGCCGTGCGCCTGCCGGATTCGCGCTACGACAAGCACGACCCGTTCGGGGAGCTGCGGGCCCTGGTCGGGCAGGCGGGGGGGAACGTCGTCGGCGAGCTGGAGCAGTTTCTCGACCGCCCGGTCTCCGGGACGTACATGGGCAAGGGCAAGGTGAACGAGCTGAAGGGGCTCGCCGAGGCGCTCGACGCCACCACCATTGTCTTCGACCACGAGCTGGCGCCCAAGCAGATCGCGACGATCGAGGAGGTGACGGGGCGGAAGGTCATCGACCGCTCGGAGCTGATCCTCGACATCTTCGCGAGCCGTGCCACGACGCACGAGGCGCAGCTGCAGGTGGAGATCGCCCAGCTCGAGTACACGTACCCGCGGCTGCGGGCGATGTGGGACCACCTGGAGCGCATCGTCGGGCGCGGCGGGATCGGCGGGATCGGGACGCGCGGGCCGGGCGAACAGCAGCTCGAGATCGACCGGCGGCTGGTCCAGACGCGGCGCGTGCATCTTCAGCGGCAGCTCAAGGAGATCCAGGCCCGCAAGGCCCGCGAGGTCCGCGAGCGCAAGCTCGACCATTTCACCGTCGGCATCGTCGGCTACACCAACGCGGGCAAGAGCACGCTCTTCAACGCGCTCACAACCGGCGGGGCGTATGCCGACGATCGGGTTTTCGCCACGCTGGTCTCGCGTACGCGGACGTGGGACCTGGGGGGCGGGCTCTCCGTCATGCTCTCGGACACCGTCGGGTTCGTCCGCGACCTGCCGCACAACCTGATTGCGTCGTTCCGGGCCACGCTGGAAGAGGCCACGCACGCGGACGTGCTGCTGATCGTCCTCGACGTGGCGGACACGGCGGCCGAGCTCCAGTACGAGACCGTCAACGAGACGCTCGACAACCTGTTCGAGCAGGTGGAGTCGCTCGAGGCGCGCGAGGGACGGACGTGGACGCGGCCCGAGCGCGTCCTGCTGCTGAACAAGGCGGATCGGCTCGCGGACAACCGCGAACTGCTCGCCTGGCGGCAGAAGGTGCCGGGGGCGGTGCCGATCTCGGCGCTTCGGCCGCGCGTGACCACGGGGAGGCCGGACGCGGGCGGGGCGGCGTACCACCGCGAAGGGTTCGCCGCGATCACCGAGCGCGTGCGCGAGGCCGTGCGCGGCACGATCGAGGAGCTGGATATCACCATCCCGCTGGCGGACAGCCGGACGGTCCACACGGTCGAGAATCGCGCGGAGGTGCTGGACCGGACGTACACGGACGGCACGGTCACGCTGCGGGCCAGGATCGGGCGGCGTCAGCTCGACCAGCTCCGTTCGGCCGGCGCGCGCATGGACGTGAAAACGGTGACTCCGTTCGTCGCGTCGGTCCGTCGCCGGCGGCCGGCCGCGAAGGGCGCGAAGCCCGCGAAAGCGGGCGGCGCGCGCCGGCGCTGATCGCGGTTCGCGGCATATATTTGCTCCTCCATGCACCGCGCGCTCAACGTTCCGACGACCGAGTTCGAGAAGAAGGACCGCTGCGCGGACCTGGACCATCGCCCCCGCGTGCTGCTGGGGAAGATGGGCCTGGACGGTCACGACCGCGGCGTGAAGGTCATTGCGCGGGCGCTGCGCGATTCGGGCGTTCACGTGATCTACTCGGGGCTCTGGCAGACGCCGCGGAGCCTGGCGATCTCGGCGCGCGATGAGGACTGCGACGTGCTCGCGGCGAGCATGATGTCCAACTCGCACCAGGTGCTGGGGCCGAAGCTGGTCGCGGCGCTGGCCGACCTGGGCCGCCCGGACCTGCCCATCCACATGGGCGGGATCCTGCCGCAGGACGACATCCCCGCGCTGCTGGCCGGGGGCATCGCGCGGTGCTTCAACACCGGGACCGGGCTGATGGACATCGTGGACGCCGTGCGGGGAACTGTGAAACCCCGTCTGCCCGTCGTGAACGGCGCGGATCGCACGGGTCGGAGGCCCGTGCCACCGGGCGCGGGTGGGGCGCCCGCGCAGCTGGCGCGGGACATCACGCTTGTCCACGAGGGGCGGCCTGTTCGCCCGGACGCGGTGCGCCGGCGCCCGCGCCGCGTCATCGGCATCACCGGATCGCCGGGCGCGGGCAAGTCCACGCTCGTGGCGCAGCTCGTCGGTGAGTACACGCGCCGCGCGAAGAGCGCGCCTGAGCTCGGCCGCTGCGCCGTCGTCGCGTTCGACCCGATGTCTCCCATCACGGGCGGGGCCTTGCTCGGCGACCGGCTCCGCGTGGACTTCAACAGCCTCGACGAGGCCGTGTACTACCGAAGCCTGGCCATCAGCGGCGAGGACTACCACGGGCTGCCGGAGATCATCGAGTTGATCGGTGGGGCTGGCGGCGGTGGCGGCACCGGCGGCCCGCCGGTGCCAAGCTACGACCTGCTCTTCGTTGAAACCGTCGGCGCTGGGCAGAACGAGACGAAGATTCGCCGCTTCGTGGACCGCACCGCCGTGGTCCTCACGCCGGGGATGGGCGACGCCGTGCAGATGGACAAAGCCGGCATCCTCGAGATCGCCGACGTGTTCGTCTGCAACAAGGCCGATCACCCGGGCGAGCACGAGTTGGTGCGCGACCTGAAGGACGTGGCCGGCCGCCGACCCGTCATCGAGACGATCGCCACGCGCGGGCAGGGGATCAGCGAGTTGCTCGACCGGCTTCTCGCATGAGTCCCGCGTTCGGCTCGTGGGTGATTGAATCTCCGGTGACTCGGCTGCATCCCATCCGGGCGGTATGTCGATGCCGGTGAGCGTTGCGGTCGCCGGCCGGACGTCCGGTGGCGCGCCGCTCCCCATACAGTCAACCCATGCCCGCCGCCGCACAGCACACCATGCAGTGCCTCGAAGTCTGGGGCGGCAACCAGGCCGTGGACAACGGCGTGGTCATGCCCGGGCTCGACGCGTGGGTCTACAGCCGACCGTACAAGGGCGAGGCGGCCGGCGGTGACATTCACTATGTCTCCAGCTGCGCCTCGGGGCGGATCACGCGGCTGCTCGTCGCGGACGTGAGCGGGCACGGCCAGTCGGTGGCCCGGGTGGCCACGGGGCTGCGCGACCTCATGCGCCGCTACGTCAACTACGTCGACATGGGTCGGTTCGTGGGCGGGCTTAACCGCGAGTTCGCTGCGCTCTCGGACGCGGACGGGGGCGTCGCGGGCGGGTTCGCCACGGCCGTCATCGCCACGTACTGGGTGCCGACCGACTATCTCACGCTGTGCAACGCGGGGCACCCGCGCCCGCTCTGGTACCGCGCCCGCCGGCGTGCCTGGTCGTTCCTGGAGAACTCCGAGGCGAATCGGGCCGAGGGGCTTGCGAACATCCCCCTGGGGATCGCCGAGCCGACGCGGTACGACCAGATCGGCGTGCGGCTCGAGCCCGGCGACCTTGTGCTGGTGTACACCGACTCGCTGATCGAGGCCAAGGACGCCGCGGGCCGGATGATCGGGCAGGCCGGATTGTTGGCGATTGCGTCGAAGCTCGACCCCACCGACCCGCGCCGGCTCATCACGAACCTCCTCGACGCGGTGCAGTCCTCGGGCGCCGAGCCGCCGCACGACGACGTGACGGTGCTCGCGCTCCGCCCCAACGCGCTCAAGCCGCGCGCCTCGCTCGTCGAGGGAATCCGCACGACCGCGCGACTCGCGCGTGCGTTCGCGGCGTCGCTGCTCCCCGGGGGGCAGCGGTTCCCGTGGCCGCAGCGCGGCGCGGACAACATCCTCGGCGCGTTCTTCAAGCGGTGGAACCGCCGGCCGGGCGGCTAGTTCTCATTCGGGCGCGCCCGAGCGCTCCCTACCATCCGCCCCGTGTCCGCCGACCGCGCATCGCCGCCGCCCGACTCACGCCCTCCCGTCCCGCCCAGCCTCGACCCGGGCTCGCTCGACCCG
Organism: Phycisphaerales bacterium; assembly: GCA_046153875.1. Lineage (GTDB taxonomy): Bacteria > Planctomycetota > Phycisphaerae > Phycisphaerales > UBA1924 > JBJXFE01. The sequence continues at coordinate 146,594 of JBJXFE010000009.1, read as the reverse complement.
TCCGAGGAGGCGGTGGCCCTCGCCCCGCCCGCGCGCCGGGCCGGCGCCGCGGGGCGCGGCGAGCTCGGCGTGACGCCGGACGGCCGGCTGAAGTCGGGGCGCCTGGCGGGGCTCACGATGAACCGGGCGATCTGGGTGCTCGCGTGGCCCGTGCTGGTGGATTCGCTGCTGAACACGCTGGTCGGGCTCACGGACACGGTGCTGGCGGCGGGGATCAGCGAACCCGCGGCCGACGCGATCGGGATGGCCGCGTACTGCCTGTGGTTCCTCGGGCTGGTCATCATGGCTCTCGACGTCGGCGCGACGGCCCTCATCAGCCGGTCGGTGGGCGCGGGGCGGCTGGCCGTGGCGAACGCGGCGGTGGGGCAGACGATGCTTCTGGCTCTCGCGGCGGGCGTCGGGCTCGGCGGGGTCCTGTTCCTCACGTCGGGAGCGCTCGGGGGCCTGCTGTTCGACGACCCGGGGTCGATCGATGCCTTCCGGCGTTACATGGGGATCATGGCGTTCGACGTCCCGTTCATGGCCCTGCTGTACGCGGGGATCGCGTGCGTGCGCGGCGCGGGAAGCACGTTCCTGCCCATGCGGGTGATGATCGTGGTGAACCTGGTCAACATGGGCGCGAGCTGGAGTCTCGCGGGGGTGGACTTCAAGACCACGGTGGTGGCGGGCGGGCAGACGGTCACGCGGACGATCCTGCACAACCCCTTCGGCTTCGATCTCGGCGTGACCGGGATCGCGATCGGCACGATGCTGGGCCACGCGGTCGGGGCGGTGCTCATCCTCGGCGTGCTGGCGCGCGGGCTGGCGGGCGTGCGGCTGCTGCGGCGGCGCCTGCGGCCGCACATGCACACGATGAGGCGGATGCTCCGCATCGGGTTCCCGAACTTTCTTGAGACGCTGGGGATGTGGGCGGGGAACTTCCTCGTCGTGCTCATCGTCTCGTGGGTCGGCGCGGGCATGGTCGGGGCGCACACCGTGGCGATCCGCATCGAGGCGTTCAGCTTCCAGCCCGGGTTCGCCATCGCGATCGCCGCGGCGACGCTCGCCGGGCAGTACCTGGGCGCGGGCAGCCCGCGGATGGCCCGGCGGGCGATCCTCGCCTGCACGCTTGTCGCCGGCGCGGTCATGGGGATGATCGGCGTTGTCTTCATGCTCTTCCCGCACACGCTTGTGGGGATGCTCTCGTCGCAGCCGACGCACCTGGCGGTCACGCCGGAACTCCTCTTCATCACCGGGCTCGTGCAGATTCCCTTCGGGATCGGCATCGTGCTGCGCCAGGCGATGCGGGGCGCGGGCGATGTCAAGGTGGTCATGTACGTCACGTGGATATGCACGTACGTGCTGCGGCTTCCCCTGGCGTACATCCTCTCGGGGGCCGACATCCCGCGGCCCGCGTGGCTGGGGGGCGGGCCGGGTGCGGTCTTCGAGAACCCGTCGCCGTGGGATTGGGGCCTGCGCGGGCTCTGGATCGGGCTGTGTATCGAGATCGTGATCCGCGGCGTGCTCTTCGTGGCGCGGTTCGCGCACGGAGGATGGGCCCGGCAGCGCGTGTAGCGCGACCGGCGGATGGCGGCACGACGTGTTTCAGCCGTTGCCGGAGGGGGGCACGGGTTCGTTGCCCGGCGCCTTCTCGTCCTCCTCGGGCTCGTCGGAGATCCAGGTGTGGCGCTCCAGAAGCCGCGTGAGGCTGAAGGGATAGTCGCGCGGCACGCGGCGGTCCGCTTCGCTCATCAGTTCACGGCCGCGCGTTTCCGACTCGAGCGTCGGGTCCGACTGCTGGTACGCCTCGCGGGTCAGCGGGGAGAGGGCGGTGATCCGCGCCACCACGACGCCCAACTTCCTGGGCACCGGGACGGTGACTGTCGCGGTCGCGGGGTCGAAGTGGCCGGGCGGCGCGAGGGGGTCGAGCGCGGCGGCCGCGCCGAGGATCGCATCGCGGACCTCCTGCACGTCCACGTCGCCCAGGTCCGACGCCGCAGCGGTCATCTGCTCGCGTGTGACCGAGACCCGTGTCCGCAGGGCCGGGGCGGGCTTGCCGGCGTCGGAGTTGGTCGCGTCCACCTCGCCCAGGTCGGGTGTGAACTCGCGCGGCTTGGCCTCGGGCGGCTGCACGAGATCGACGACCTTCCGGACCCCCTCGGCGACCGCCAGCGACCGGAACTCATCCGCACGAGCGGCCAGACCCTCGAAAGCTCTGATGCGCTTGTAGTCGCTAATCGCCGTGGCGCGGATCTCGTCGAGCGAATCGGGCGCTGATTCACGGCGCGCGTCCAGCACGGTGACATAGAACCGGTCGCCGTCGGGCCCCTGGAAGTGCGCCTCCACGATCGGCACGCCCGTCTGTACCGCGAGGGTGGACTCCGTGTCGGCCGCGCCGGGCGGGCGGAGCTCGCGGACGCCGAAGACCACCTCCACGAATGGGCGGCGGAGCGTCCCCGACTGCATCGCGCTGAACCCGATCCCGTCGAGCGATGCGGCGTCGGTGCGGGTGACCCAATCGGCCGCACGAACGGTCACCGTCGGCAGCGGGATGGTCACGCCCAAAGCCTTTTTGACCTGCTCGACGACGACGGCGGCGACGGGCTCGAAGCGGGGGCGCTGGGCGGCCCAGTCCGCCGGGAGCTTCTTGAACCGCCCGTCGGGTTCCAGCCGGCGCGTGACCTTGAGCACCTCGGCCTGGATGGCGCGGTGGGCCTCCTGCATGACCTCCGCGACGCGCTCCGCCTTCATGTCGCGCACCACACCGGCCCGCTCCGCGGCGAAGTCGCCCTTGTACTTCTGCTTGTTGTCCTGGAGGTACCGCTTGTTCACCGCGACGGGGTCGGGGTTGATCGCGGCCTCGATCGCTTCGGCGTCGAGCGTGAGCCACTCGAGCCGGACGCGCTCGGGCAGCAGATACCCCACGCCGAACTCGCCCTCGCCGGGTTTGGTCGCCTTGAACTTCTCGACGTGGGCGGCGAGCGTCGCCTCGTCGGGATCGGGCACGGCTTCGATGCCCACCGACGCGGGGATGAACGCATAGTCCACCCATGCGGCGTCGCGCGTCCGCCGCCCGGTGAGGGCCGCACGCCGATCAGAAACCCGTGCGGCCTCCAGGTACGCCTCCTGCATCCGGATGATCCCGCGCAGGCGGCTCAGGGCCGCGTGGATCTCTGACTCCGACAATCCGTGCTCGCGCGAGGCCTGGGCGATCATCCGCGGAACAGCCTCCGCGAACTGCTCGACCGCTTGGTTGTAGACCGTCATGACCGAGGGAAAACTCTCGGCCAGGCCGCGCCAGTTCCCGAACCGCTGGTCCATCTGGATGCCGGCGAGCAGCGTGGGCAGGAACTCCGCGCCGTCCCCGGCCTCGCCCGTGAAACCCCCCTCGCTCGCCTCGTGGGCGAGCAACACCCAGTGGCGCACGTCCCGGTCAACGACGCCCACTCCGCCGGGGAACAGGCCGAAGGTGAGCTGTTCGACGGCCTGGATTTCGCGCTGCGCGCGATGGGAGTCGCGGGCGCGGAGCGTCCGCCCGTCCAGCTTTGCCCACGGGCGCGCGTTGGGGTCGCCGCTGAGCTGGTTGATCGCCGGCTGGACCAGGAAGGCCAGCATCAGGAGGATGCCGCCGATCACCAGGATCCACTTGTTGTACTTGCGGAGCGCCTTAAGCATGTGGGTCAGCCGTCAGCGATCGGCCGGGCGGAACGGCTTGGCTCCGCGGGGCCACTCCGCCCGGCTGAGAGCTGATCGCCGCAGGCCGCCAGCCGCTGTCCACTCTACCGGTAAAACTCGACGATCAGGTTCGGGTTCACGTCAAACGGGATCTGGTCCATCGCGGGCGTCGCCAGCACCTTGAGCGTCAGCTCGGAAGGGTTGAGCTCGAGCCACCCGGGCACCTCGTGCCCGGCCAGCGACTCCATCGCGTCGCGGGCGAGCTTCTGCGCCTTGGGCTTGAACGTGATCGCGTCTCCCACGTCCACCTCGTAGCTGGGACGGTCGGTCTTGCGGCCATTCACGAACACGTGCCCGTGCGCGACCATCTGGCGCGCGGCCCAGATCGTCCGGGCCAGGCCCGAACGCCGGACCACGTTGTCCAGGCGCTGCTCGAGGATCTGCATGAGCACCGCGCCGGTGTTCCCGGGGCGGCGGGCGGCCTCGGCGATGTACCGGCGGAACTGCTTCTCGAGCACGCAGTAGTGGAACCTGACCTTCTGTTTCTCGTTGAGGCGGACGCCGTAGTCCCGCAGGCGCCGCCCGCGGAACCCGTGCTGGCCCGCGGGGGTGCGGATGCGCTCGTTGGCGGTGTGCTTGGGGATGTCGGCGATGGGAACACCGACGCGACGCGACAGCCTGACCTTGGGGCCGATGTACCGTGCCATGCTTGAACGGGTCCTTGCGGGGCGAGAGGTCCTTCCGTCCGCCTTGCGCCCGCGAGGGAGCGAGGGGTGTCGGCCGACAAGGCCGACGATCCGCCGGGTGGCCGCGGCTGCGGTCCGGGGTGGATCCGGGCAATCAGGCGGTATTCCAGGGAGGGCCGTGGGCGAAGTCAAGCGGGTGTGTCGGGATCATTGGCGCGCACCACCGTTCGCCGCGCGCGACGCACGCGCGCTTCAGCAGCGCTAAACTCTCGTGCACGATGAAGCACCCGATCCCGCTCCCGGTGCTGGTCCCCGATCGGGGTCCGCACGCGCCCAAGGAAAAATGCGGCGTGCTGGGCATCTGGGGGCACACCGACGCTGTGCGGCTCGGCTATCTGGGGCTCTACGCCCAGCAGCATCGCGGGCAGGAGTCCGCCGGAGTGGCGGTCAGCGACGGCGCCCGCCTCTTCGGGCACGTGGGCATGGGGCTGGTCCCCGAGGTCTTCGATCACCGCACCATCCGCCAACTCGAATCGTGGTACGGCAATGGCTCGTGGTTCGAGAGCGCGGCCGGCTCGAACGGCGCGCCGGGGCGTCACGACGGTTCCGACGCCGCGTCGCGAGGGCGCGGTCGCGGCGTCATCGGTCACAACCGGTACTCCACCGCGGGCGGCTCGCTCGCGTGCAACGCGCAGCCGCTCGTCGAGCAATACATCGCCGGGCAGGTTGCCGTAGCCCACAACGGCAATCTGGTGAACGCCGACGCTCTTCGCCTGCGGTTCGAGGAGTCCGGGCACCTCTTTCACACGACCAGCGACACCGAGGTCATCATCCACCTGCTGGCATCGCCGTTACAGCAGCGCACGCCCGATCCCCTGGCCGCGACGCTCCGCCGGCTTCAGGGCGCGTTCAGCCTGGTCCTGCTCTTCCCGGGCCGGATCGAGGCCGCCCGCGACCCGTGGGGGTGGCGCCCGCTCGTCCTGGGGATGATGCCGGGGGGCGAGCCCGTGGTCGCCAGCGAGACCGTCGCCCTGGACGTCATCGGCGCGGCGTTCGTCCGCGAGGTTGAGCCGGGCGAGATCGTCACGCTCGATGACTCGGGCGTGAGCAGCCGGCGGTTCGCCGAGCCCGCCGAGCGCCCCGCCCACTGCGTCTTCGAGCACGTCTACTTCGCCAGCCCGGCCAGCAACGTCTTCGGCCAGAACGTGCAGGAGGTCCGCGAGCGGCTCGGCGAGCGCCTCGCCCGCGAGGCCCCGGTCGACGCCGACTACGTGATGCCCATGCCCGACTCGGGGCGCTCCGCGGCCAACGGCTATGCCCGCGCCAGCGGCATCCAGTACCGCGAGGGGATCGTCCCCAACCGGTACGTCGGTCGGACGTTCATCAAGCCCAGCCAGGCGGAACGCAACGCCGCCGTGCGTCTCAAACTCAACGTGATTACCGATATCGTGCGCGGCCGCCGGCTTGTCGTTGTGGACGATTCCATCGTCCGCGGCACGACAACCAAAGCGAAGATGGACCAGATCCGTGCCTCGGGCGCCAAGGAGATCCACCTGCGCATCTCCTGCCCGCCCATCCGTCACCCGTGCTACTTCGGCGTGGATTTCGCCGAGCGTTCTCAGCTCATCGCCCACGACAAATCCATCGAGGACGTGCGCCGATTCCTGGGCGTGGATTCGCTGCACTACCTGTCGCTCGAGGGGATGCTCTCGTGCATGGACCGGGCGCCCGACGCCTACTGCACCGCGTGCTACACCGGCGACTACCGCATCGACATCGACCACCCGATCACCGACATCGTCCACGAGAGCGAGCAGCTCCGGATGTTCGGCTGAGCGCCCCGGGATCGATCTCTCACAACACCTTTGCGCCGCGTTGACCCGGCGCCGACAGAGCCGCCGCTACCTTTCCGGCCGTCGCGGGCCCGGGCGTGCCGCACTTCGGCGGCGCGTGGCTCCGGAGCCGACGACGGAGGAGAGAGACCATGAAGTGCTTGTCGTGCGCCGTCGCGCTGTTCGTTCCCGCCGTCCTCGCCGGCGCGCAGCCGATCCTGTATGCCGGCGGAACGTACGCACAGAACTTCAACGGGCTGGGCACAACCGGCGCGGTGACCATCCCCGGGCGCGGGCCGCACGCGATCGAGGGTGTGCTGGGTGCGACCGGAGTCCCCGGCTGGTACGGGGCGAACTTCGCGGGCTCGAGCCTCGACACCGAGTTCAAGGCCCACGACGGCAGCCTCGCGGGGTCCGCCGGGCGCGGCGTGATCTCCTTCGGCACTACCGGTTCGGGCGAGCGGGCCTTGGGTGCGCTCCCCACGAGCAACCAGATCTCCAGCTTCGGGGCGGTGTTCACGAACACGACGGGCCAGACACTCCAGGAGATGACGATCACGTTCACGGGCGAGCAGTGGCGCCGCGGCAACGTTCCCACGCCCAACAACCTGTTCTTCGGCTGGGGGCTCACCTCGTCCATCGAGTTTGCCGTCACGGGCTTCGCAGGCCTGAACTTCACCTCGCCCAACACGCAGGCCAGCCCGACCGACGTCGCGCTCAACGGCAACGACCCCGCCAACCAGGCGAACCTGACCGCGACGATCTTCAACCTCAATTGGGCCGCGGGCACCGACCTGGCGATTCGCTGGCGCATCGAGGACATCTCGGGCCAGGACGACGGCCTCGGCATCGACGATGTATCGTTCAGTGCCGCAGTTCCCGCGCCGGGGGCCTTGGCGCTTCTCGCGCCCGCCGGCATCCTGCTCCTCCGCCGTCGCCGCTGAACACGCCCGCCCACCCCCGTCCAACCACGGAGGCCATCCATGCTCATCCGCGCGATCGTTCTCTCCCTCGCCGCCGCCGCCGCCGCCCACGGGCAGGTCCGCTCGTTCGACCTCGGACGCTACCGCCTCACCGGGCAGTTCGACTTGCCCCCGATCGCGGCCGCCGAGGCCTCCGCGATCACCTTCAACCGCACCACGGGCAACCTCTTTATCATGGGCGACGAGGGAGACGCGATCGTCGAGGTGACCCCTGCCGGCGTTCACGTCAGCACGATGGCGATGACGGGGTTCGACGACACCGAAGGCCTGACGTACGTCGGCGGGCCGCACTTCGTGCTCGTCGAAGAGCGGCTCCAGGACGCGTACTTCATCACGTACACCGCCGGAGGGTCGATCGACCGGGCGGCGCAGGCGGTGGTGTCGATCGGGGAGACGGTGGGGAACGTGGGTCTGGAGGGGGTCTGCTACGAGCCCGCGACGGACCTGTACTTCTTCGTCAAAGAGAAGACGCCGCAGGCGGTGATCGAGGCGGACCTCGACTTCTTCGCCGGGATCGGCGCGGTGGGAAACCTCTTCAACCCGACGGGCCTGGCGGCGCTCGATCTTTCGGACATCCAGGTGCTCTCCGTCGTTCCCTCGCTGGCGGGGACGCCCGACCAGGACAACCTGCTGATCTACAGCCAGGAGTCCTCGCGGTTGATGGAGGTTTCGCGGGCGGGCGCGTTGCTGAGCCAGTTCAGCTTCGCGGGGATCAGCGGGAACGCCGAGGGCGTGACCATCGACGGCGACGGCGTGGTGTATGTCTGCGATGAGACGCCTCGGGTGTACGTGCTGGAGGACTGCTACCCGGACTGCAACGCGGACGGCGGGCTGACCGTGGCCGACTTCGGCTGCTTCCAGGGTCGTTACGTGCTGGGGGATGCGTACGCCGACTGCACCGGCGACACGTCGTTCTCGGTCGCGGACTTCGGGTGCTACCAGGGGAAGTTCGTGCTGGGGTGCCCGTGAAGGGGGAGAGAGGGCGAGACGGAGGGGAGCGCGTCCACGCCGTTGGCGGAGTCCGCGGCCCGGGCGCGACGCATCAGGCCTCGCCGGCGTGCGACGCGCTGATCGTCAGCGGCACCGCCCCGTAGAGCTCCCGCGTCACCGTCGGCTTGCCGAGGTGGACACCGCGGTCGCCGGGGTCGAGACCGCGGTCCGTCATCATCCGGCGCAGCGCGGCGGGGTGGGCGAAGTCCACGTCCTCATCGAAGATGTCGCGGGTCTCGATCGTTCCGCCGTAGCGTGCCAGCAGTTCGCGGCAGATCGCGGCCACCAGGTCCTCGGGGGCCGATGCGCCGGCCGTCAGCAGAACGGTCAGGTCGTTGGAGTCGGCGCGAACCGGCCCGCCCGCGTCGGGCCGCCGGGCCGCGCCCGGACCCGCGCGGAACCAGTCGTCGCGCAGCTCGCTCGCGTCGTCGAGCAGGTGCGCCGGGGTGCCGACGTTCCGGGCGATCTCGGTCAACCGCACGGAGTTTGATGAGTTCTTCGAACCCACGACCAGGACCACGTCACACTCCGGTGCGACGCTGCGCACCGCGTGCTGGCGGTTGGTGGTGGCGTAGCAGATGTCGCTCGACGGGGGGCTCTTGATGAGCGGGAAGGCCCGCCGGAGCGCATCGATGATGACCTCGGCGTCGTCCGTGGAGAGCGTCGTCTGGGTGAGGTAGACGAGGTGCGCCGGGTCCCGGATAGTCAGCCGTGGGATGTCGCCGGGCGATTCGACAACCTGGATCGCGTCCGGCGCCTCGCCGCGCGTCCCGATCACTTCCTGGTGGTCGGGGTGTCCGACGAGCAGGATCTGGTACCCCTGCCGGGCGTAGCGGATCGCTTCGCTGTGGACCTTGGTGACGAGCGGGCAGGTCGCGTCGATCGCGGTGAGGCCGCGGCGCTCGGCGTAGGCCCGCACCACAGGGCTCACGCCGTGCGCGGAAAAAACGACGGTTGCACCCTCGGGGACGCCGTGGAGGTCGTCCACGAACACGACGCCGCGCCCGCGGAATCGGCCCACGACATGCTTGTTGTGGACGATCTCGTGGTAGACATACACCGGCTGGGCGTCCGACCGTTCGGCCGGCCCGTCCCGGTGGTCGGCTTCGCGGTACAGGTCCACGACGCGGTCCACAACGTCGATCGCCATACGCACGCCGGCGCAGAAACCCCGGGGATTGGTGAGGATGATCCGCATCGAGGTGCCCGCGCGATGATAGGGCCCGGGCATTCACGGCCGCGCCCGCGCGGACGTTGCCGCTACGGCAGTTTGATCTTCAGCTCCAGCCCGTCCCACCAGTCCGCGGCGGCTTCGGTGCCGTCCGGCAGCAGGATGCGGACGAGGAGTTTGCGCTTCGCCATCCCCATCGCGCCGTCGAGCCGCATCATCTTCAGCTTCAGTTCGCCGTCCACTGTTTCGGCCGTGTAGTACGCCATGCGGCACTGGTTCTGCTGATAGAGGTACCCGTCGCCGTCGTCTTCGAAGAGCGTCCCGAATGCCGTTCCGTCCGCGGCCGGGTTCACGATCAGCGTCAGCGGGTCGAGCGGCTTCTCGCCGTCGTGCTGGTTCACCGGGCCGACGGGCAGGATCGCGCCGGGACGCAGGGAGAGTTCCGGCAGCATCGCGCTGGTCTCACCGAACGAGAACTTCCGCCACCCGGGCAACGCCGTTTCCGGCGCGGGCTCGGCCAGCGGCCACGTCAGGCGCACGAGCACGTCGTTGCCGAGGATGAAGGCGTCGGAGACATCCCGCAGCTTCGGGTTTATCGGGTCCGCCGAGAAGACCGGGCGAACCATGGGTAGGCCGTAGCGGTAGGCGTCCAGGGCCGCGGTGTAGAGATACGGGATGAGACGCGAACGCCGCTCCAGGGCTTCGCGGCAGGTCTTCTCGACCTCGGGGGAGAAGGCCCAGGGTTCGATCGTGGACCCTTCGCCGACGGTCGGGCCGATCCGCATCAGCGGCATCAGGGAGGCGATGGCGAGGTTGCGTGCCAGCACCGCACCATCCTCTTGGCGCGGGATTCCGGGAACCTCCACGCCGATCAGCACCTGACCCGAGAGCGAGGCGTTGAGAATGGTCGGGATTGCCGCGCCGACGTCGGGCGTGCCGCCCGGGGCGCCGACGAAGTAGTGCGCCTGCCGCTGTGAGACCAGCGACGGGGCGCCCGTCTCGACGAACGGTCGCTGGTCCGGGTGCGCGGCTTTCATGGCGTCCTTGGCGGTACGCGCGAGCAGCGAGCCGTAGATTGAACGGAACTTCGCGAATGGGGCGGCTCCGCCAAGGTCGGCGTCGGGGGAGAGCCCCGCGTTGTCGGGCGCGTCGGCGCCTAGTCCCGCGAGGAGCCACCAGTCAAAGGGCGCCATCGGGCCGCGCATCAGGTCGCCGAGCCAGGCCCGAGTGGCGTCGCGGGACACATCGGGTGCGCTGCCCGTTCCCCCCGGGATCGCACCAAGCCAAGGGGCCCCGTCGCCGGTCAGCAGCCAATGCCCGGCGGCAGCGCCGTCGTCGTGAAACTGTCCGACGCCCGCCGCCGAGAGAACAGCCAGGCCCGATCGCACGCCGCGCGCCCGCAAGGCTTCGCTCATCTCGCGAAGCGACTTCCAGTACGCGTTGTCCGGACCGGCGGAAAGCTCATCGAGATAGACGACGCCGGTCAAGGCCGAGTCGATGATGAACCCTCGGTCGCGCCAAGCCAGAGCCGCTGCCAGCACTTCTGGAGGATCGGCGTCGAGCCGCGCGGCGACCTGAGGCCCGAACACCCACCGCGGCGGAATCTCCTGCCACCCGGCGATCTGCGAGACGGCGGTCGTGGGGGCGAGCGGCGCCTCGGCGTCCACGACGATGATCGGCAGCGCCGGTCCGTCCGCGCGCATCGTGATCCCGTCGGTCAGGTCGACTTCGACGCGCCACGTCGTGTCCGCCATCACGCCGAAGGCCGTGCCATCCGGGCGGAGCGCGACGACCCAGGGCATGAACCCCGTGTTCGTGACAAACGTGCGCCCGTTCAACGGGAGGGGCCCGCCCACGCCGCCGCAGCCATAGAGCGACGTGCCCGGCACGATGTCGATGTGCGCCGTGATCCTCCCGTCCGCCTCGCCATAGACCGGTTTCACGCGATGGCCGTCCGGCGCCGGGCCGTAGCGGTGCGAAGGGATCTGCACGATCAGCGAGAGGGGTGCCGCGGCCTTCGCCGCCGCGCTCGGATACCAGCGGACGATCCCGGGCCAGATCGACTCGGCGACCGGGCCGGAGGGCTGAACCTCAACGGGCGTGGCGACCGCGGGCGGCGGTGGGGGAGTGTCGGGCGTCGGCTGCGCGAACGCGGCCGAGCAGGGAGCGCCGACGACAAGAACCGATACGAACAGATTTGGATTCATGGGTGTCGTGCCGAAGAAACGCGGCGTGGCCTCAGGGAGTCGAATCTCTCACGTCATGGATACGGATCCATTCCCACTTTGATCGCCACGTGTTGACGAGTTGGACATGGTTCGGGTGATCGACGTACGTCCGATACCCGGCCTCGTCGTCGAATCCGACGTACAACCCCACGTCGTAGTTCCCGTCGATGTTCGTGCGCCCCGTGTCCAGGTGCCGCCCGCAGGCGTAGGACACCACGCCCGGTATCGCGGGCAGGAGCCGGTCGGAATCGGCGATCAGCGCGGGCGCCTCCGCCGCGTTCTTGAGCTTGACGAACACCACGTGGCTGATGGCCGCCGGGCGTGTCGGACGCGACATCGCGGCGCACCCGCCGAGGACGGTAGCGGCCAGAGCGGCGGCGATCACGGCGACGAACCAGGCCCGCACGGAGCGACCATTGGGTCGACTCATCGCACCCTCCCGCGTTTCGTCGGCGCCGGCTCCGGCGTCTCGCCCAGGGCCACGTCCAGCCGCCCGTGCGATCGCGCAATCAGGGCGTCGGCCGCGGCCCGGGGCAGCCCGGTCTTGTGCATCACCACCGCCGATTTGACCGACCCGCCCGCGCGGTCGATCAGCCCAAACGCCGCCTCGCGCGCCAGCCCCGTCAACGCGCCGACGATCCGGGCCGCCCGGTCGCGCAGTTTGTTGTTCGTGGCGCGCACGTCCACCATCAGGTTCTCGTAGACCCGCCCCGACCGGACCATGACGGTCGTCGTGATCGCGTTCAGCACGAGCTTGGTGGCGGTGCCCGCCTTCATCCGCGTCGAGCCCGTCAGCACCTCCGCCCCCGTCTCGACGACGATGAGGTGATCGACGAACGACGGGGGGTCGATCGGTGCGCAGACGAGCAGGCCGGTGAGCGGGGACCAGCGCCGTTCGACACCGGTGGTCGGCTCGTCGCGCCCGCCGGTGGCGCCGGGGGCATCCATCGCCGAGCGTTTCACGTGCTCCAGCGCGCCCAGGACATACGGCGTCGTCCCGCCCGCGGCTATCCCCAGCACGGTGTCGCGCGGCGTGACGTGCAGCGCGTTGAGCTCCTCGACGGCTCCGCGCGGGTCGTCCTCCAGCCCTTCGCTCGACTTCCGCAGAGCGGCGTCCCCGCCCGCGATCACGCCCACGATGCGGCTCGCCTCGACCTGGAAGGTCGGGGGCGCCTCGGCCGCGTCCATCACGCCCAGCCGCCCGGATGTGCCCGCGCCGATGTAGATCAGCCGCCCCCCGAGCTCGAAGCGGGGCAGGGTCGCTTCGATGAACTCGGCGACCGCGTCGCCGGCCGCGGCGACCGCCTTCACCGCCCGCTGGTCCTCGGCGTTGATCAGGTCCACGCACTCGCGGACGGAGAGCGTGTGCAGCTTCATCGACCTCGGGTTGCGCTGCTCGGTCAGGAGGTGGGAGCGATCGGGGATCATGGTGCTCGGCTAAGGGTACGTCCAGGAACCCGCCATCGGAGCGGGGGCGGCGACGCCGGTCACCGCGGGCAGCGTGATCGGAACACGATCCTGACAGAGGGCGCCGAGCACGCCCATGCACGCGGCCTCCCGGTAGGCGCCCGGCAGGCCGTGGGTGTCGAGGGGCTCGACAGCGGCCGGGCAGGCGGAAGCGATCGCCCGCGCCAGCGCCCGGTTCTTCGCGCCGCCGCCCGCGAGAAGGAGGCGATCGACATCCGACGCCGCGTCGGCGATCGCCCGGGCAATCGCCCCGCACGCCGTCGCGGCCAGGTCGTCGGCTCGAATGCGAGCCCGCCAGCACGCAACCCACTCCGCGGCTTCATCACCGGTGCCGAGGGATCGCCCCGGGCGTCCGGCCCCGCGCAGCACGCGGTCGAGGTCCCCGACGGCTTCGCCATGCACCGACCCGGCGCTCGCGCGCGCTCCATCGGCGTCGAAGGGTGTGTTGAAGAGCGTCCGGGCCACCGTGTCCAACAGGTGGTTGCACGCGCACACGTCCTGCCCGGTGACGGCCGACGCGTCGCCGCCGGCCGGCAGGCGCGTGATGTTGCAGAACCCGCCGAGGTTCGCGACGGCCCGGGCCTCACCCGCGTGCCGCAGCAAGATCCAGTCGGCCAGCGGAGTGATCGGCGCGCCCTGCCCGCCCGCGGCCAGGTCGGCCGCGCGGAGGTCGGAGACCACCGGCACGCCGAGCGCCCGCGCGATCGGCCCGGCGTTCATCAGTTGCCAGCTCACGGGGGGTGCGTGGAACACTGTCTGGCCGTGGACGGCGACGAGGTCGACGCGGTCGGGTCCGACGAGCTTTCGCAGCGCGTCGGCGTGCAGCAGCGCGAAGTCGCGGGCGAGCGCCGCGATCGCGCCAGCGGACATCGGTTCCTGCTCGGCCAGTCGGCGCAGCGGCCCGGCCAGGTCCCCCAGGGGCCTCGTGATCCCGCGAACGAACCGCGCGGACATCGCCAGTCCCCGCCCCTCGATCCGCACCAGCGCCGCGTCGAGCCCGTCGAGGCTCGTGCCCGTCATGCACCCGGCGACGAGGCGGGTGCTCACGGCGCGCCCTCCGCCGGGCTGCTCGCGCGCGGGTTGCCCGCGCAGCACACCGCCGTCGCGACCATCGTCCCGAGCACGAGCTGCCAGGGGAACGCAAGCCCGAGCGGTTCCCCCGACAACCGCGTCCAGACTCCCGGTTGGAGGATCGTGACGACCAGAAACCCCGACAGCAGTGCCGCGATCGCGCTGGCGCTGTTTCCGCGGCGCGTGAACAAGGCGGTGAAGAACACGCCAAGCAGCCCGGCGTACGCGAACGACATCACGTCGAGGACGAAGTCGAGCAGCGTGCGGTCGCTCGGGTCGTACCAGAACACGCACACCGCCGCGAACAGGCCGAGCAGAAGGCCGAACGCGACCACCCCCCGGCGTCCGACGCTCAGGTAGTGCCGTTCGCTCCGTCCCGGGAACAGGTGCTTGTACCCGTCGTTGACGAACGTGGACGACATCGCGTTGACCGTCGAAAGCCCGGCCGCGAAGACCCCGGCGATCATCAGTCCCGCCAGCCCGTGCGGGACGCGCGTCAGGATGAACTCCAGGAAGATCGTGTGGTCGTCGTTGTAGCGGTGCGCCGCGCCCATCAGGTCCGGCCGCTGGTAATAGACCCAGAGCAGCGAGCCGATCGCGAGGAACAGCAGCGTCGCGGGGATCTGGAAGAGCACGCCGAGCATCACCGAACGTCCCGCCTGGGCAGCGGACCGGCACGTGAGTGTCCGTTGCACGAAGTCCTGGTCGATCCCGTACACCGCGATGAAGAGCAGGCAGAACCCTGTCGCCGCGGTCCACACCGTGTACTTGCTGTGCCACTCGAGCCCGGTGTGAACGACCGTCAGCTTCGAGGCCTGATCCGGCCCGGGATCCATCAGAGTCGCGACAACCTGCGGGAGGCCGACGGGGATCACGGAGAGCAGATAGGCGATGGCCACCACCGCCGCACCGAGGTAGATCGCGCACTGCGCGGCGTCGATCCAGATCGCGCTGCGAATACCGCCCGCCAGGGCGTACAGGATGCTCGCGATGGTCAGCACGCCAATGGCGAGGAACATGTGTCCGGCGTTCGCATCGCCGAAGACGACCCACGAGACGGCCAGAGATCCGATGAACACGCGCGAGCCGTTGGAGAACACACGCCCCACGAGATACGTGACGCTCGCCGCAACCCGCGCCGGCCGCCCGAACCGGCGCTCCAGGAGTTCATACGGGGTCCACACTCCGTGGCGGAAGTAGGCCGGGATGAAAAACGCCGCGACAAGCGCGGCCGCCAGCAGCCCGCCCGCGAACGTGATCAGGTACGAGTAGTCGCTGGCGAAGGAGAACTGGGGTCCGCCGATGAACGTGGCCCCGGACTGAGCCGTGCCCAGCAGGGAAACAGCAACCGCCCACGCGGGCATCGTCCGCCCCGCGAGGAAGTAGTCCCGATCGCTCGTCACGCGGCGGCGCGCGAACCAGACCCCCGCGCCGATCAGCAGCGCGAAGTATCCGGCGAACACGCCCCAGTCCAGCGCGTCAAACCCTCCGGTGGAGGCGAGGGCCGGGCACGAGAACGGCCGGGGGATCATCCGGGACTCCGAAGGCTGCGGCTTCGAGGGGTGGGCGGTCGCAACGGCAACGTCCGCCGCAGATTACCGGGTGCTTGCACGCCGTGCCGATGGAGGGTGCCCTCAGCGGCCGATAGCATCAAGGGCGTGGGGACGCGCTCCGAACGATCGGAAGGAGTTCGCCGATGAGGCCAGCCGTCCGCCGCGCCGCCGTCCATGCCGTGCTCGTGTTGTTCGCGTCCGTGGCGGCCGTCGCGGGCGCGACACCCGCGCTCGCGCAGGCGAAAGCGGAGAAGGTCATCCGCATCCCCGTCCGCACCGACGGAGCCAAGAACCTCGACCCGGTGAAGGGCTCGACGCAGTACGACAACCAGGCGTGCGCCCAGGTCTACGAGACGCTGCTGCAGTGGAAGTACCTCAAGCGCCCGCTGGAGCTTGAGCCGCTTCTCCTGACCGAGATGCCGCGCCCGACCGACAACCCCGACGGCACACGCACCTGGAAGTTCACGCTCAAACCCGGCGTCAAGTTCCACGACGACCCCTGCTTCCCCGGCGGCAAAGGGCGCGAACTGATGACGGACGACGTGTTCTATTCCTGGAAGCGACTGGCCGACCCGCTGTATGAGTACGAAAACTGGTGGCTGGTTGAGAACACGATCGTGGGTTTCGACGAGTTCAAGGCCGCGCAGAAGGCCGCGGTCGATGCCGGGAAGGCGTTCGACTACGCGGCTCCCGTCGCGGGGTTCCGCAAACTGAGCGATCGCGAGTTCGAGGTCGTGCTCAAGGAACCGATCTTCCGCTTCATGTACGTGCTCACGCAGTTTCAGACGGCGATCGTGCCGCGCGAGGCCGTGGAGAAGTACGGCGCGACATTCTCGATCCACCCGGTCGGGACGGGTCCGTTCAAGGTTGCGGAGGGCGACTGGAAGCAGGGGATCTCGATCATCTACCGGCGCAACCCGAACTATCACGAGTGCGTCTACCGGTCGGAACTGCCGCTGGATGCGAAGGCGGCGGCGCGCGACCGGCAACTGGGCTTCGACACCGCGGCCGGGCGACGCCTCCCGCTGGTGGACCGGGTCGAAGTGACGTTCTACGTCTACGACCCGCCGATGTGGCTGGATTTCGAGTCGGGCAAGCTCGACTTCACGCAGGTGCCGCCGGAGTACTTTGAGAAGGCGTTCGTGGTGCGCACCCGCAAGCTGCGTCCGGAATACGCGGCCCGGGGAGTTGTCGATCACGCGGATACGCTGCTCGACTTCATCTTCCGCGGGTTCAACATGGAGGACCCCGTTGTGGGCGGCTACGGCGAGAAGCCGCGCAAGCTGCGGCAGGCGCTGAGCCTCGCGTACGACCTGGAGTTCATGAACGAGTCGTTCTACAACGGCACCGTGACCGTCTACGACGGCCCGATCCCGCCGGGGCTGGATGGATACCCGGCGGACGGCGTGGCCGAGCGCAGCTACCGCGGGCCGGACATCGATGAGGCCCGCCGGTTGCTCGCCGAGGCCGGCTACCCCGGGGGCGCGGGCCTTCCGCCGCTCGACTACTACACGTCGCGGGGCGGGAACCAGAAAGAGCAGACCGACCGCGAGCAGCAGTTCCTGGAGGCGATCGGCGTGAAGCTCAACGCCCGGCTTGTGGACTTTTCCGAGCTGATCGAGGCCGTCAACGACAAGAAGGCCCAGTTCTTCTCCTTCGCATGGGGCAGCGACTACCCGGACGCGGAGAACAACCTCGCCCTGTTCTACAGCCGCAACAAGGCGCCGGGGGCGAACCACTACAACTACGACCGGCCCGAGTACGACGCGCTCTACGAGAAGATCCGCACGATGGCCCCGGGTCCGGAGCGCACCGCGATCTACGAGCGGATGCGCGACATGCTCATCGAGGACGCGCCGTTCATCGGCTCCATGGGGCGCATCCGGTACTACGTCGTGAACCCGTGGCTGCGGAACTTCAAGCCGACCGAGGACTTTCACAACTGGTACAAGTACGTGGACGTGGACGAGGCGAAGCGCTGAACGATGTGGCCCTACGTCCTCAGACGCCTGCTCTACAGCATCCCCGTCTATCTGGGGATCATCCTGGTCATGATGGCCGCGCTCCGGGTCAACGACCCGGTCGGCGCCTACCTGGGCAAGAACGCGACCCAGGAGCAGATCGACCTGAAGCGCACGAACATGGGCCTGGACCGGCCGTTCTACGCCCAGTACTTCCAGTTTGTCGGGCGCATCGCCACCTTCAACTTCGGGTCGGCCCAGCGTCCGTACTACTCGTGGCAGTACGAGGGGCAGAACGTCGGAACCAAACTCGCCGAGGCCGTGGGCCCCACGCTCTCGATCACGCTGCCGGAACTCGCCCTCGCGACGCTCGTCTCGCTGGTGGTGGGGCTGGTCTCGGCCTACTACCGCGGGCGGTTCATCGACCGCGCCCTGATGTTCTACGTTGTCCTCGGCATGAGCATCAGCGTCGTCGTGTTCATCGTGCTGGGGCAGTACTTCGGGGCGTACTGGCTCACCACGCGCACCGGCGTCTCGTTCTTCGCCACCGGCGGCTATGAGCCGTGGGTGTCGTGGGGGTGGTGGTCCGTCGCGGGGCTCTCGATCCCGTATCCGGCGTCCGTGTCGCTTCAGACGTGGGCGCACCACTGCCTGCTGCCCGTGCTGATCGGTGTCGTGGTGCTGATGGGGTACGACGCGCGGTTCTACCGCGCGGTCATGGTCGAAGAGACCACCCGCGACTACATCACCACCGCGCTCGCCAAGGGCGCGACCACCCGTCGCATCATCTTCGTCCACATGCTCAAGAACGCGATGATCCCGATCATCACGCGCGTCATGATCACGATCCCGTTCCTCATCGCGGGTTCGTTCGTGATGGAGTACCAGTTCCGCATCCCCGGCATGGGCAAGATGCTCCTGGACGCGATCACCAACAAGGACTTCCCGATCATCCAGACGTTCACCGCCGTGATCGCGGGCGTGTTCATCCTCACCAACATCCTGACCGACGTGCTCTACGCGCTGGTCGATCCGAGGGTGAGGCTCTCATGATCGCCCGCCTGCGACGAACCCGGGCCTGGAGGAAGTTCTTCCGCAACCGCCAGGCCGTGCTCGCGCTGAGCGTGATCCTCGTCTACGCGGCGTTCGGCCTGTGGGTGCTCGCGTGCGACGCGGGCGCGATGTTGGGGGCGAAGACCGGGTGGTACGACTCGTCGAAGCACCCCGTGCTCGGGGCCGTGACGCTCGACAAGGCCGAGGCGGTCATCGCGCCCTTCACCCTGCCGGGGTTCCTCGAGCGGGCGACCCCTGAGCGCCGCGTCCGTGCGTGCAAGTTCTGGCTCGACGAGTTCCGCAAGGCCCTGCCCGCGCGACGGAGCGACGACGACAAGCGCGCCAACCTCGCCCGCATGGCCTTCGGCGAGAAGCGCGTCGCCGACCGCCCGCTCGAAGAAACCCAGGCCATCCTCCGCATCGCCAACGATATTTACCGCGAGCTGAACGCCTCCGAGGATCTCGACAAGGACCCGGCGTTTCTGCCCACGATCGCGGAACTCGAACACACGATCGAGTCGCTCTTCGCTCCGATGAGCGGGTTCGACCGGTCCATGTACGCGCTCCGCACGTCGCTGGGTACCGACCGCCAGGGGCGATCGATCATGATCCGGGGGCTGTACTCCATCAAGGTCGCCATCCAGGTCGGCCTCGTCGTTGCGTTCGTCTCTGTCGTGATCGGTTCGCTCATCGGCGCGGCCGCCGGGTTCCTCGGCGGATGGGTAGACCACGTCGTGGTCTGGCTCTACTCCACGCTCTCGTCGATCCCGGACCTGGTGCTGCTCGCCGTGCTCGTGTTCATGTTCGCGGGGAGCATCTTCGACGACGTGACGCGCCCGTATCTGAGCCTCATCCCGGTATACACAGCCATGTGCATGACGTTCTGGATCGGCTCGTGCCGCGTCATCCGCGGGGAGACGATGAAGCTCAAGGAGCTTGAGTACGTGCAGGCGGCGACGGCTATCGGGTTCTCCCGGGTCTACATCATGCTCCGGCACGTCGTCCCCAACTGCATGCACCTGGTCTTCGTCAACTTCTCGCTGCTCTTCATCGCGGCGATCAAGTTCGAGGTGATCCTGTCGTTCCTGAATCTCGGCGTGAAGGTCGGCCCGTCGTGGGGCCGGATGATCCAGGAATCTACGCAGGAGGTCATCAACGGGTACTTCTGGCAGATCGGGACCGCGACGGTGCTCATGTTCGGACTCGTGCTGGCGTTCAACATCGTGTCCGATGCGCTGCAGGATGCGTTCGATCCGAAGCACGTGGGGTGAGCAGAGGAGACGGACAGGCGGAGCACGTGTTGGAACGGAACGGCCCACCCATCCTCTCGGTCCGACGCCTGTCCACGTGCTTCCGCACGGACCTGGGCGTCGTCACGGCCGTGGACGACCTGTCGTTCGATCTGGCCGCGGGCGAGACACTGGCGATCGTGGGGGAGTCCGGGTGCGGCAAGACCGTGACCGGCAAGTCGATCATGCGGCTGCTGCCCGAGCGCACCTCGTTCATCAAGCCGGGCAGCGAAGTGCTGTTCACCAGCCCGCGCAAGCCCGGTCCGCCGGTGAACCTCGCGACCGCGGACACCAGGACGATGCGTGATGTCCGCGGCGCCCGCATCGCGATGATCTTCCAGGAGCCGATGACGAGCCTGAACCCGGTGTTCCGCGTCGGCTGGCAGATCGAGGAGGCGCTCAACTACCACACCACGCTGGCGCGCGCCGAACGCCGGGCGCGGGCGATCGAGATGCTCCGGCTCGTGGACATCCCGGCGCCCGAGCAGCGGATCGACGACTACCCACACCAGCTCTCGGGCGGGATGCGTCAGCGCGTGATGATCGCGATCGCGCTGTGCTGCGAGCCGGACATCCTCATCGCCGACGAGCCGACGACCGCGCTGGACGTGACCGTGCAGGCGCAGATCCTCGACCTCATGGCCGAGCTGAAGCGTCGGCTCGGGACCGCGATCATCCTCATCACTCACAACCTCGGCGTCGTGGCGCAGTTCTGCGACCGCGTGATGGTGATGTACGCCGGGCGTGCGATCGAAGCCGCCCCGGTCCGCGACATCTTCCATCGTCCGCGCCACCCGTACACGCGGGCGCTGCTCGACTCGATTCCCAGGGCCGGCGGAAAGAAGAAGGGCGTTCGCCTCGCCACGATCGACGGCATGGTCCCCAGCCTGTACGAACTGCCCAAGGGCTGCCGGTTCTACGAACGCTGCACGCACCGTCAGGACCTCTGCGTGAGCACCGAGCCCCAGTTCGTCACGGATCCGGACGGCCGCGAACGACGCTGCCACTTCCCGCTCGACGCGGCCCGCGGCGCGCCAGCGCCCGCCAACACGGGAGGCCGCGCGTGACCGCGCCCGCCCCTCAGGTCCTCTCGCCGGCCGCCGCGGACGCCGCCCCGCTCGTCTCCGCGCGCGGGCTCATCAAGCACTTCCCCGTCCGCGGCGGCGTCTTCAACACGGTCCAGGGCCACGTTCACGCGGTCAACGGCGTGTCGCTCGAGATCGCGCGCGGCGAGATTGTCGGCGTCGTCGGGGAATCCGGCTGCGGCAAGTCCACGCTCGGCAAGCTTATGATCCGCCTCATCGAGCCGACCTCGGGCGAGATTGAGTTCGACGGTCGACCGATCACCGGGCTGGGCCACGCCGAGATCATGCCCATCCGCCGGCGGATGCAGATCATCTTCCAGGACCCTTACTCGTCGCTGAACCCGCGCCTGACGGTCAAGGGCGCGCTCCGCGAGGCGATCCGCTTCCACGCCGTCGTCCCGCCCGCCGAGATCGACGCCTACGCCGACGCGATGATCGCGCGCGTGGGCCTGCGCCCGGACGCGGCCGGCAAGTTCCCCCACGAGTTCAGCGGCGGCCAACGCCAGCGGATCGGGATCGCCCGGGCCCTCGCCCTGCGCCCCGAGTTCGTCGTCGCCGACGAGCCGGTCTCCGCGCTCGACGTGTCGATCCAGGCGCAGGTGCTGAACCTGATGATGGACCTCAAGGCCGAGTTCGGGCTCACGCTGCTGTTCATCTCCCACGATCTGAAAGTGATCGAGCACTTCTGTGATCGCGTGCTTGTCATGTACCTCGGTTTCGTGGTTGAGGAACTGCCGTGCCAGGACCTGCACGCGCACGCGCGTCACCCCTACACGCGGGCGCTGCTCGGTGCGAACCCGATCGACGACCCCGATGATCGCCGGCCGCTCACCGTGCTCAAGGGCGCCGTGCCCAGCCCGTTGACGCCGCCGAAGGGGTGCGCGTTCGCGAACCGCTGCCCGCTGGTGATGGACCGCTGCCGAGCGGAGAGGCCGCCGCTGGTCGCGGTGAGTCAGGGGCGATCGGTGGCCTGCTGGGCCGTGGCGTCGGACGTGCCGGCGACTGCCCGGGTTGAATCAGGCGGATGACCGCGCGGGCCGCGGTGGGCAGGGTCCACACGCCGACACCCACTGAGGACCGCCACCTGATAAACAAACACGGCACCGCGTTCGGTGCCGCTCGCTCGTGTCCCTACGCCCGGTGAGATTTACCTTGGAAACCCGGCCGCAGATGTTTCCGCCCGCAGCCAGGTCATAGGAGGAGAGAGAGACAAGACGGCGCTATTGTGACACGAGTTCTCGGGTCCGGCAAGTCCTGAAACTCAAAAAGCACCCATCGATGGCAGGATTATGTAAGGGCTTTCGATGCTCGCTTCGCGCACGAGGTGGCGTTCCTGTAAACCTGCGGTAGCCTGAAAGTCTGCGCCGGGGGAACCGGTGCGGTGTGCCCCCGCGCAACGGCGCCTGCCGGTCGGAGATTCGATGCTGTTCACACGCGGTGCCTTCGCGGTTGTGCTGGTCGTCTGGGCCGTGGTGCTGTCGGGGGATGCCCGCGCGATCATCACGACCGGCTCGAGTGACGCCTCGCTGCGGGTTCCGGCCGCCATGGTCCCACCGGCCATGAGGACGACGGATTTCAGCGTGTTCGCGTGGGTGTGCGCGACCACGATCGAGCCCGCGCCGCGCTCGGTGTTCCGGGTTCCGGGCGTCTTCGATCTCCGGGTATTGGGTCCATCACTGGTGCGCGCGACCGTGCATAGCGCCGGCGCTGCTCCGACGAGCCTCAACGCCGATGCCTCCGTGGCGCTCGTGCCGGGCGAGTGGGCCCTGCTCGTCGCCTCGTGGCGTCGGAGCACGGGCACGCTCGAGCTCCACGTGTACCAGGCGTCGAAGGCCTCGTGGTTCGGCTCCGCGGCGTCGCCGGCATTTGCGGGCGCGGACCTGGGCCCGGTCGCCGGCGACATCGCCGTGGGAGCCGAAGCGGGTGTCATCCCCGGCCTCGTCGGGGCGTACGGTCCGATCGTCGTGCGCACGCACGCGGTCACGGCCCAGGACGCTCAAGGAGTCTTCGCTTCGCGTCGTTTCTGGAGCGCGTACGACGCGCACACGCTCGCCACGGGCGGACTGATGAACGGCGACGCGGGAGTCGCGTGGATGGTCAACCACGCGATGACCACCAAGCCGTGGGGCTTCACCGGCTCGGTGAACGACCGGGCCGCCGTCGTGGGCAAGGGCGTCACGACCTTCAACTACCACGTGTACGACCGGGCGGCGGCGTTCCTCCCGACGTCCCTGCGTGTAGCGCGCCCGATCACGTCCGCGGCCGGCTTCGTGTACGCCTCGCACCACGACGGGGCGTACGCGGGATTCTTCGTCCGTGACCTGCCGGAACTGGGCACCTCCGTGGACCCGGTCCCGGCGATCGCCCGCAAAGCTCGACAACTCATCACCGGCCCGCGTGAAACCATCCGGGTGATGACGAGCGCCAACAGCCGCGCCATCGGCTGGCACGACTACAGCGGCGATTTCCCGGGCAACTACGCCAGCGGGTTCATCGAGCGAAACCGCGCCCGCGTCTCCGGCGTGCTGCTGCGGCCCGCGATCCTCAGTTCCGGCGGCGGCCCTTGGTTCGGCTTTGATACCAGGTTGGGTTCGCCGCGCCAGAGCGACCCGGGCACGATCATCGCGCTCTCGGCGGCCGAGCCCGCTTCGGATTTCTCACGCTTCTGGACCGGCTCGGAGGTCGGGACGAGCCGCGGGCCCGGATGCGGGCTGCTCCTCCGCCCCGAGGCGTTCTATTCCCTGCGGTGCAAGCCGGAACCCGGTTCGCGGGTCGTCATCGACCAACCCCTCGTCATCGAGGCCATGGTGCTGCGGTTCCCCGGCTCCAGCGCGGTCACCTGGCGCCCCGACAAGGCCGGCGCCCAGAACCACTGGGGCAACCTGGGCCCGCCGGCGACCATCGATCTCGACACCACGGTGTTCACGCGCACCCTGACCAGCGCGGATTCCGGGTTCAGCACGCTCCAGGTCATCCTCGCGGGCGACCTCACCGGCCAGATCACGCCCGGCATGGGCTGCTTCATCTCCGGCGGCGCCGGGGCCGGGTCCTTCTCCGTCGTCACGCAGGTGGCGCTGTTCGCCGGCGGGACGCGCGTCTCGTTCCAGCATTCGCTTTTCTCTCCTCCCGCGGTCGGGTCCACGCTCCGCTTCGGACCGTGGTTCTTCGAGCGGGTCAGCTACGAGTGGCCGGCGCTCGAGCCGACGGACCCGGAGCTCTTCCGCGGGATCGAACTCACCGCGGGACTCGCCGGCGGTGGCGTGGTGGTGTTCGCGTACAACGCCTGGCGGCCCAACACCCCGGGGTTCGTCTTCGGCACCGCCGGCTGGGGCGGCAACGGCTACGCGGCCCAGATCAACCTCTCGTTCCCGGGGAGCAACGCCGCGTGGATGGCGGCAACCCAGGCGGATGTCTGGATCCAGGCTCCGGCGCAGCAGTGGTCGGAGCCCTCAACCATGGCCGACTACACGGCCCTCATCCGAGCGGGGCTGCCCGGCGCGGAGATCGTATGGGCCGGCGAGATGGTGCATGGCGGGGGAACGCTGCTCACCGGTGAGGACCCCTGGGGTGAGTACATCCTCGCGAATGCGTCCGCCCACCACGCCGTCGGCCTCGCCTCCACCGATCACCCGCTGCTGGGCACGTATCCGGAGCAACTGGCGGATGGCCTTCGCGCCGACCCGGAGCATTTCTGCCAGCGCGGCAACCAGCGCCAGGCCGACGTGTGGACCCAGATGCTCAAGCGCGGCGCGATCGATCCGTGCCTTCGGGCGGACCTGAACTTCGACGGCTTCAACACGGTCGCCGACTTCGGGACGTTCCAGACGCTCTATGTCCTCGGCGATCCGCTCGCGGACCTCAACGGCGACGGGGTGCTGTCCGTCGCGGATTTCGGCGCGTTCCAGTCCGCCTACGTCCTCGGATGCTGATGGTGCGGTTCACGGTGTGGCCGCCGCGGCACGCCGCCGGGCCTCGGTCACGGCGTCGCGCGACGGAATGTCGGGCTCGATCCCTTTCCCGTTGAACCGGGCCGCGGGCCCCTCGGGCGGCACGTAGTCGTACGCCGCGAGCCACAGCAGCCAGCCCTGCCCGATGTCGATCGGTGCCGAGACCGTGGGCTTGCCCGCCGTCGTCCGTCCGATGATCGTGGCGCGCCCGGAGGACTTGAGCAACCACACCAGCGGCTCGCTCGACGCCGACGTCCGCCGCGACACGCCCGCGTACACCGGCCCGGCGTAGCGAGCCGGCGCGGGCTCGACGATCACCCGGGCCGCACCATCCCGCGCCAGCAGGCCCTCCAGCTCGGCGACTGATTCGGCCGATCGCAGCCGGAACTCACTCACGCCGGCCGCGGAGCCCCGCAGCACCGCATCGCGTCGCGCGGGCCCGACGAGGGTGCCCGCGTCGAGGGGCCGGTCGATGAGCCACGAGAGGACGCGCAGCGACGACAGGGTGACCCCGGGCGTAACGCGCAGGTCCAGCACGAGCGCCGCGGGATCGGCCGCGACGACCCTTCGCATGATGTCGTCGACGTCGGCCGCGTCCATGAACGCGTCGACCTTCACGACGGCCACGGATGCACGGGCGCCGGTCTCGCCCTCGATCGGGTCGAGGCGCACGGTGGCCCGTTCGCGTTCGGTCCAGGCGTCGAAGACGGAGGACAGGGCCGGGTCGCCCCGACGCCACATGATCGGCATCGTGATCTTCAGGTGCGCCCGGGCGGCGAGCACCGCGCCGAACACAAACTCCACGTCGTCGCGTGCGAGCCGGGCCACGGCGTGCATCCGCCGGGTGTAGGCGCGCACGCCCGCGGAGTCGGCGAGCGCCGGATCAAAGAGCCGGGCTCGCACCGAACTCTCGATGGATTCCGCGAGGCGCGGGTAGTCGGTCCCGCCCGGCGGGCCCTCCGTCGCGGGCAGCACGGTCATGAGCCCCATGCGCCTGCCGTCGCGCGACACGACCTCGACGGGGCGGTCGGCGGCCGCGATCCGCGTGCGTGCCCGCATGGACTCCAGCCCCGGGACACCGGTCGTTCCCGCTCCCGGCTCCGTGTCGGTCGGGAGCGTGCTGCTCCACTGAAGGATGACACCGTCCGGGAAGAGGGAGGGCACGAAGATGGGCCCGAACACGCCGGCGATCCCGCCGATGAGGTCCCACGCGACGCCTTCGCGCGTCCGGGCGTCGAACCCCGGCTCCTTCGCCTCGGGACCGTTCGGTCGCGCGTAGAACCGCGCGGTGAGCGCTCCGGAGAACGGCGCCTGGATCGTGACGTCGTACGCCCCGGCGAGCGGCAGCGTCATCTCGCTCGGCGACCGGCGCGCCAGCTCGCTGAACGGTTCGCCGGCGCACCCACCGGCCACCACCAGCGCCGCCGCCGCGCCCGCACCGAGCACCCATCGCAGGAACGTCATCCGGTGGCCCTCCGTCATCGCGGGGCATTGTTGGCAGTGCGGGCGGTGCGACGCACGGGCCGCGACGCAACCCGCCCGCTCCCGGGCGGTACACCGGCGGGCGTAGACTCTTCCCCGCCGGCTTCATCCCTCCTCGCGGAGCCGCCGGCCGCCTGGACCCGCCGTGCCGACGCCGTCGCACCCGCCCACGCTCATCTCCGAGCCCGAGCCCGCCGACGAAGCGCCCGCATCCCCCGGCGGCGCGCCCGGCGCACCCCCGGTCAACGGCGGTCCGACCGATGCATCACTGCCGCCCGACGCCGCCGAGCAGGTCTTCAGCAGCGGCGCAGAGCCCCAACCGCACGCCGGCCCGCCCCGGCGCGGCCCGCTGGGCGTTCTGCGTCACCGCCACTACCGCAACGTCTGGATCGGGGCGCTCATCTCCAGCGTCGGCGGGTGGATGGAGATCGTCGGGGTCCAGTGGCTCATGGCCGACCAGGCCGCATCGGCGATGATGATGGCGTGGCTCGCCGCCGCGCAGCTCGCGCCGATGCTCGTGCTCGGCGTGTGGGGCGGGCTGGTGGCGGACCGGGTCAACCGCAAGCGGCTGATCCTGATCACGCAGACCCTGCTCATGCTCATCGCCGCGGGCCTGGCGTTCAGCGCGCACTTCGGCCTCACCCACCCGATGGTGCTCCTCGCGTTCGGCGCCCTCAACGGCGTCACGATGGCATTCAACGTGCCCGCGTGGCAGGTGCAGACGCCGCGGCTCGTGCCGCGCGACGAGCTCACCTCCGCGATCCACCTCAACGGGTTGCAGTTCAACCTCGCCCGCGTCATCGGCCCGGCGCTCGCGGGGGCGCTCATGGCGCTCTTCGGGCCGACCGTGCTCTTCGCGATCAACGCGGTCAGTTTCCTGGGCGTGATCGTGGCCATCGCGGGCACGCCGGACGCGCCCGCGCCGCCGCCCGCACCCGGCAACGCGTGGCAGCGCACCCGCGAGGCGGTGTCGTTCGTGTTCCACCGGCCCGGACCCCGCGCGGTCTTCATCGGCATGGTCGTGTTCGCCGCCCTGGCGGCCCCGCTGGTGCGGCTCATGCCGCTGTTTGTCCGCAGCGTGTACCCGACGGACGGGTGGGTGTACCGCCGGCTTTCGCGCGGGCTCAACGGACTCGAGGCGCGCGAGGCGGCGTTCGGGCTGCTCCTGGCGGTCATGGGTGTCGGCGCGGTCGCCGGCGTGGCGCTCCTGAAGTTCATCCCGAAGTGGTACCCCAAGCACCACTTCATTCCGCTGGCGATCGCGTGCGCGGGCGCGTCGATCGTGGTGTTCTGCCTCGCCCGCACGCTCGAGGGCGCCCTCGCCGCCGTGTTCTTCTGCGGCGTCTTCTGGCTCTGGTCGCTCAACTCGTCGTTCGCGGCGATGCAGGTGCTCGTGGACGATCGGATGCGCGGGAGGGTGCTCGCCGTCTGCAACGTCGCGGTCTTCGGTGCCATGCCCCTGGGCAGCCTGGCCGCCGGAGCGATCGACGACCTGGGAGCCGGGACCGCGGCCGCCGTGGGCGTCCTGGGCGCGGCCCTGGCCGCCGCCGGGCTCGTCATGCTCGTCTGGCGCACGCCGGAAGTGGACGGGATCGCGCCCGGCGAACCCGGGCACGCGCGGCGCGCCGGCCTGCTCGCCGGGATCACCGCCCGGGCTCACCGACCCAGGTTCTAGGCGTCACGCGCCGATCGGGCCGTCTTCGGCGGGCGGGCGCGCGGATTCACAGATCCGCACCATCTCCTCGACCTTCGTGAACAGGTCGTCCAGCGGGGCCGAGCCCTCGGCCATCCGCTGCATCGACGTGGCGAGCTGTGCGATCCGTGCCCGGGCCTGCCCGGCGTCCCGCGGGGCGGCTTCGGTCGGGGTGGCGGCCGGTGCTTCGACGAATCGCATGACGTCCAGTTCGCGGTCGAAGTGGACGCCGACGTCGAAGAGCCGCCCGGCCATCGGTCGGTTGCGGACGATCCGCCCGTGCGTCATCACCAGTTCGCCGTTGAGCGCCCGCAGCGTCACGGTGCAGGCGAGGCCCGGACGCAACTCGCTGGAGTGGTAGAACCCGAGCCCGGTGCGCGACATGTCGCGAGGGCTGACCGCGAAGGGCGCGCCGCCGAGCTCCGGCAGTCCGATAAGGGCCATGAACCCCCGCGGCAGCTGGACGCGCGGGTTCTTCCGCCGTTCGGCTCCGCCGGGCGCGGCCGACCCCGGCAAGGGGGCCGACGGGCGTTCCGGCGTGGCGACGGCGGGCTGCGTGGACACGCGGGCGTGTTGGTCGGGCATGGCGATCCCCTGGCTTCCCGGTCCTACCCGACGTATCGGATAGCGGGGGGCGTCGCTTTGGGGGGTTAAGATCAGCTATGACCACGGCGCGCCGACCGACCCGTCAGGTTTCCCTGGGCGACACCCGCACCGGGATCGTCCGGATCGGGGGCGGGGCGCCCGTCACCGTCCAGACGATGACGGTGAGCGCGACACACGACGTGACCGCCTGCGCCGCCGAGGTCAACCGCCTCCACGCGGCCGGCGCGGACATCGTGCGCGTGGCCGTGCCCGAGAAGAAGGACACCGAGGCGCTCAAGGACATCCTCGCGGCCACACGCGTGCCGATCGTCGCGGATGTTCACTTCCACTTCGAGCGCGCCCTAGAGGCCGTCGAGGCCGGTGTCCACAAGATCCGCCTCAACCCCGGCAACATCAGCGACCGCGGGCAGGTGAACGCCGTCATCGACGCCTGCAAGGCCCGCGGTATCCCCATCCGCGTCGGCGTCAACGAGGGCTCGATCATCGAGCGCCGCGACAAGCAGAAGCGGATGAAGGAACTGGGCGCGGTCTTCAGCGACCGCGCGCACGGCTACCTGCTCGCCATCATGATCGCCAAGCTCGAGGAGTACCTCGACATCTTCCACGAGCGCGACTTCCGCGACATCGTCATCAGCGCGAAGTCCATGGACGCCGCCCTCACCATCGACGCCTACACCGAGATCGCCAAGCGCTTCGACTACCCGCTCCATCTGGGCGTCACGCACGCCGGCCCGCGCGAGACCGGCGCGATCCGCTCCGTCGTCGCCCTCGGCACGCTCCTTGCCAACGGCGTCGGCGACACCATCCGCATCAGCTACGCCAGCGACCACGTCCACGAAGTCGAGGACGGCCTGGAGGTGCTCCGCGTGCTGGGACTGCGCGAGCGGGCCGGCGCCGACCTGATCGCCTGCCCGACCTGCGGGCGCATCCAGGTCGACCTCATGTCGCTCGTGCAGGACGTGCGCCGCGTCCTCGCCGAGAAGATCACCGTGCCCATGAAGGTCGCGGTCATGGGATGCGTCGTGAACGGGCCGGGCGAGGCCGAGGGCGCCGACGTGGCCGTCTTCGCCGGCGACCGCCGCGGGATCATCTACGTTCAGGGCGAGCGCGTCGCCAACGTGCCCGAGCCCGAGATCCTCGACCGGCTTCTCGCCGAGTGCGTCGCGTTCCAGGACAGGGTCCGCAGCGGTGCGGTGAAACTCGGCGAGAAACGTGTGCAGATCACGCCGCCGGACCCGATCGGGGCCGTAGGCAGCGGTTGGGAGAAGATCGCCGCGGGCCTGGTGGAACAGCGAGCGCACCCCGCGCCGCTGACGATTGGGAGGACGTAACCACCTCGCACCCCGGTCGCGCGATCACGGGCACCCGATGACATACTGCCCTTGGAAGCACCCGAAGTCTGCAACTGTCAGCGTCCCACTCTGGTTGCAGTCGGCGTACAGGTCGCCCAGCACGTACTTGCCCTGGAAGCACCCGAAATCCGCGACCGTGAGGTTGCCGCTCGTGTTGCAGTCCGGGTAGCACCCGCTCTCCGGGATGAACGCCAGCCCGCGGACATCCGTGAACCCCAGGGCCCCGATCACCGTCGCGGCCCCGGTTGCGGCGTTCACCCCCAGCAGGTTGTCGCGCGCCGCGAAGAGCGCCCCGGCGTCGTCGAACTCGATCGCCTGGTCGTCGCCGCCGAACGCGCCCCCGCCGATGACCGTCGCGGCCCCGGTGGTCTTGTTCACGCTCAACAGCCGCCCGCCGCTCTGGATCCCCAGCGCGAAGAGATTGTCGTTCGCGTCGAACGCCAGGCCTTGGATATCCGTCACGCCGGTCGGCCCGACCAGCGTGTACCCGCCGGCGCTCACGTTTACCCGCGCGAGGATGTCGATCCCCGTCGTCGCCGCCTGGCTCATCGCCACCCAGATCGCGCCGGTCGAATCCACGGCCAGCCCGCGCGGCCCATACCCGACGACCCCCGCGTTGCTCAGCGTCGCCAGCACCGCGCCCGCGCCCGTCGCCGCGTTCACCGTCACGATCTGGAACGGCGAGTCCATCGTCAGGATCGCGCCCGCCCCGTCGTGCGACGCCGCGTTGCAGCCGAACCCGCTGTTGCCCACGAACGCCGCTGCGCCCGCCGCCCGGTCGATCGTCAGCACGTCGCCGTTGGACCTGATGCCGTACAGCTGGCCCTGGGCCCATGCCGCGGCCGAAGCGAGTTGTACTGCCACCACCGCGGAAACACCACGCATCAGCTTCATGCGCAATCCCTCCTTGCTCGGACGGAGGGCAGCCTACCACGACACCGGATGCCGTCTAGAGGGGTTCAGCGTGTGCTCGGCGCGGGAGCCCGAGTCGGATCACCCCACCCGCTCGCTCTTGAGTTCGCGGGACATCAGCCCCGTGATCGCCGCCAGCGGGTCGAGCCCCTCGAAGAGCACGGCGTGGACGGCCTGGGCGATCGGCATGTCCACGCGGAACTTGCGGGCGAGGTCCACGACCGAGCGCGCCGTGGGCACGCCCTCGACCACCGATCGCGTGCGCTTCAGGTAGGCCTCGAGCTTCTCGCCGCGCCCCAGCGCCTCGCCGCACGACCGGTTGCGCCCCTCCGGGCTGAAGCACGACGTGGCCAGGTCCCCGACGCCGGCCAGGCCGAAGAAGGTCTCGCGCGACGCGCCCATCGCGACGCCCAGCCGGGTGATCTCCACGAGGCCGCGGGCGAGCAGCGCCGATTTGGCGTTCGCCCCGGCCGCGAGCCCGTCAAGGATCCCCGCGGCGATGGCGACGACGTTCTTGGTTGCGCCCGCGACCTCGACCCCCAGGACGTCCGCGTTCGTGTAGACGCGCAGCCAGCTCGACGAGAAGAGCCGCTGCACCTCGCGTGCGAACGCCGCGTCGTCGCTGGCCGCGATCATCGTCGCCGGCAGGCACCGGGCCAGCTCGCCCGCGATGGTCGGACCGGAGAGCACGCCCAGGCGCCGCGGGGCGCGGTCCTGGTCGTCGCCAAGGACATCCCCGAGCACCTGCGTGGGGCGCAGCAGCGTCTCGTTTTCGATGCCCTTGGCGACCGAGACGACGGCCGCGTCCGGGCGCACGTGCTCGCGCAGCCGCAGCCACGTCTCGCGGATGAACTGGACGGGGATGGCCGACACGATCAAGGTCGCCCGCTCCAGCGCCCGCGCATCGTCGATGCTGACGCGCACGGCATCCGGCAGGCGGAAGTCCGGCAGCCGCGGGCTGCGGCGCGTCTGCGACAACTCGCCCGACTCCTCCGGGTCGTGGCCCCACAGAACGACGTCATACAGGGTGGCGGGGCGCGGCTTGCGCGGGCGCTCAAGGGGCGGCGTCGGCTTCGGCGTCGTCGTCGGGTCGCCGGCGCCCGACCCGCGATCGCCCGCGGCGAGCATCGCCGCGCAGACCAGGCCCATCTGTCCGGTGCCGAGGATCGCGACGGCGGGGCGGTTGCTCTCCGACGGGCTGCCGCCCTGGTTCGCGGGCTTCGGTGCGGGTTTCCTGGGCTGACGGGCCATGGGTTGCTGCGCTCGAATCTCATCGCGAGGGGCCACCGAACCGGGCCCGCTCGGCCGACGTACCCACGAGTCGCAGGGGCGAACGACGCGGGGTCGGTCCCGCTACAGTACGTTCCTTGTCGCCGGGGCCGCCGTCCGCGGTCCGCATGAGGGGTTGGCGGCCTACAACGCCCGCCCGAGCCGGCCTCGCGCCGGATTCTCGTCCCGGTTCTCTCCCGGAGTACCCGAATGGCTACGACGGCCCAGCCCGAAGCCCACGATCACGACCACCCGCACGCCCACGATCACGGGCACAAGCACGCCGACGACTCGTACATGGTCGCCTGCTCGCACGGCGAGGCCAAGAGCGAGTCGTTCATCGTCATGGCGCTGGTCGGCGGGATCCTCGTGCTGATCTCCACGCTCGGCAAATGGTTCGACCTGGCGGACCCGCAGGTGGTGGTGTTCCCGGCCATTCTCGGGGCGATCGTGCTGAGCTGGCGGCTGTTCCAGACGGCGGCGCAGGAACTGCGGCGCCTGCGTCCGTCGTCCTCGACCCTCGTCGCGATCGCGATCCTCGCCGCGATCGCGAGCGGGGAGTACACGACGGCGGGCTGGCTGGCGTTCATCCTGCTCATCGCAGACCAGATCGTCAGCCGCACCGCCGGCGGGGCCCAGCGGGCCATCGAAGAGCTCATCGGCCTGACCCCGGACATCGCGCGCGTCGTGGAGAACGGAGTCGAGACGGAGGTCGCCGCGGCGCGCGTGCTGGTCGGCCAGGTCGTGCGCGTCCGTCCCGGCGAGAACCTGCCCGTGGACGGGCGCATCGTCACCGGGCGGTCGAGCATCAACCAGGCGTCGCTGACGGGCGAGGCCGTGCCGGTCGAGGTTCAGCAGGGCGACCCGGTGTACGCGGGCACGACCAACCTGACGGGCGGGATCGACCTGACGGTGACGCAGGTCGGTGAGGACACCACCATCGGCAAGGTCCGCCAGCTCATCCGCGAGGCCGAGTCCACCCGCACGCCGCGCCAGCTGCTCATCGAGCAGGTCGCGGAGTTCTTCGTGCCGATCGCGCTGTCGGTGGCGGCCGTCGTGTGGTTCATCAACAGCAAGAGCCCCGACCAGGCGGTGCGCGACGCGGCCACGCTCCGCGCCGTCACGGTCCTCGTCGTCACCTGCCCCGCCGCGCTCCTGCTGGCGAGCCCGACGGCGATGGTCGCGGCGTTCGCCGCCGCCGCGCGCCTCGGCATCCTGATCAAGCGCACCGACTACCTCGAGGCCGCGGGCAATGTCGACGCGGTCGTCATGGACAAGACCGGCACGATCACCACGGGCAAGTTCGAGGTGACGCGCCTGGCCCCCGCGGGCGGCGTCGAGGGCGCGGAGCTGCTCAAGGCCGCGGCCAACGGCGAGCAGCACTCCAACCACCCGCTGGCCCTCTCCATCATGGTCACGGCCCGGGCGGCACGCATCGAGCCGGACGGTTCCACCGACTACGAGGAAATCCACGGGCGCGGCGTGCGGGCGAAGACCGGCATGGGCGTGCTGTGCGTCGGGCGCGCCAAGTGGCTCATCGAGCTCAATCCCGCGGCGAAGGCCGAGATCGAAGAGGCGGAGCGGAAGATCGAGGGCATGACCGGCGTCCACGTCATGCGCGACGGGAAGTACCTGGGCGTCGTGGCCCTGGAGGACAAGATCCGCCCCAACACCAAGGGGGTCGTCCAGCGCCTGCGAGATTTCGGCGTTCGCCACGTGGCGATCTTCACCGGTGATCGCCTGAGCGTCGCCAAGCGCGTCGGCGTCGCGGTGGGCGTCGACGCGATCGAGGCCGAGTGCCTCCCCGAAGAGAAGCACCAGCAGATCCGCGAGATGGTCAAGGCGGGCTACCGCGTGATGATGGTGGGCGACGGGATCAACGACGGGCCGTCGCTGGCCGCGGCGGACGTCGGCGTGGCCATGGGCCTGAGCGGGTCGCACATCGCGGCCAACTCCGCGGGCGTGGCGCTCATGACCGACGACCTCAACCGCGTGCCGTTCCTCGTTGAGCTGGCCCGCCGGACGCGGGTCATCATCGCCCAGAACATCGCCGCGTCGATCCTGATCGTGCTCATCGGGCTCGTGCTCGCGGCGACCGGCAAACTCGCGGTGCCCGCGGCCGCCCTGTACCACTTCGCGGGCGAGGTCTTCGTGCTCGGCAACAGCTTCCGCCTGTTCCGCTTCGGCGAGGGGTTCGCGGAGGCCGAACAGCCGATGGCGATGCGCCGTCGTGCCGCGAGCGCGCGCCTGGCGGCCCGGCCCGCGTGAACCAGCGGCACGCCCGTCAGAGGATCGTGCCGGTCAGCACCAGGATCGCCACGCCCAGGTAGATCAGCGTCCCGGAGGCGTCCATCAGTGTCGCCACCATGGGGCTCGACGCCGTAGCGGGGTCGATGCTCAACCGCCTGAGCGCAAGCGGCAGCAGCGACCCGAGCATCGTGCCCCAGAGGACGACGCCGACGATCGACGCGCCGATCGTCACGCCGAGCATCATCGGATGTGCGGTCGTGGGATGCCCGATGAGGTTCGTGAAGAACTCCACGCACAGCAGCCCCATAAGCCCGAGCGTGCCCGCGAGCAAGGATGCGGTGACGGCCTCGCGTCCGATGATCCGCAGCCAGTCCTTGCCGGTGACCTCGCCGAGCGCGATCGCGCGGGTGACGAGGGTGGCGGCCTGCGAGCCCGAGTTGCCGCCGCAGGAGATCACCAGGGGCATGAAGAGGGCGAGCTCGACCGCGCGTTCGATGTGATTCTGGAATGCGCCCAGGACGATGATCGTCACGGTCTGCCCGACGAACAGGGCGCTGAGCCAGACCCCGCGCTTGCGGAACATTTCCAGGTGGCCCGTTTCGATGTACGGCTGCTGCAGGGCGCCGACGCCGCCGAGCTTCTGGATGTCCTCCGTGGCCTCGGCTTGCGCGATGTCGGCTACGTCGTCCGCCGTGACGATGCCCACGAGCACGCCGCGCGTGTCCACCACCGGCAGCGCGATCCGGTCGTAGCGGTTCATCGCGGCGACGGCCGTCTCCTGGGGCTCGTCGGCGCGCAGGGAATAGAACGACCGCGTCATGATCGACTCGACCGATTGCGCGGGGTCGGCGAAGAGCAGTTGCCGCAGGCGCATGTCGTCGATCAGCCGCCCGTCGTTGTCCACCACGTAGATGACGTTGACGGTTTCGGCGTCCCGTCCGTGCTTGCGGATGTGGTCGAGCGCCTCGGCGATGGTCCAGTGCGGACGCACCGCGACGTAGTCCGGCGTCATCAGCCGCCCGACCGTGCCCGGCTTGTACCCTAGGATCGCCTGCGTGATACCGCGGGTCTTGGGCGAGAGCGACGCGACGATCCGCTGGGCCACGCCGCCGGGCAGCTCGTCAATGAGCCGGGCGCGGTCGTCGGCCGACATCGCCTCGATGATGCCGACCGAGGCCTCGGCCCCGAGTTCCTTGATGAGCTGTTCCTGTTTCTCGGGTTCGAGGTACGAGAACACCTCGCCGGCGTCGTCGCGCTGCAGGAACCGGAACCCGACGGCCGCCTGCTTGGGGTCCAGGGCCGCGAGGATGTCCGCCACGTCCGCCGGCGGGACGAGGTGGAGCGCTTCGCGCAGCTCCTCGAAGCGACCCTGCTGGATCAGTTCGAGGACCTCGGGCTGGAGGAGTTCGGCGGTGGGGTTCAAGGTGAGTTCTCGGCCGCGCGGAAGAGTACGCAGAGGTCGCTCAGATCACGCGGAGTGCGCGGAGAAAGGCAAGGAGGACGCACCGGCGGGTGCCTCGCGCGTTGCCCTTCGCCCCGAAGCCCTGCTCCGCGGCCTCCGCGTGATCTCCGCGACCTCTGCGTATCTGTTCCTCAGATCGGGAGACTATCAAAGCTCATCAGGCCCAGCGGCTCGCGGGCGAAGAACGGCTCGCCGGCGGCCGTCCCGATCCGGGAGCCGAAGTACGCCGCCTCGGCCTTGAGCCACTCGGGCACGCCCCGGTTCTTCGGGTTCAGCTCGAACTGCGACCGGTACGCGGCGACCGCGGCCGACTTGCGGTCGATCGTCGTGCTGACGTCCACCACGAAGCTCGGCGCGGGCGTGATCCGCAGGTGGGTCGCGTAGTAGGAGAACAGCCACCGCGGGTAGAGCGGCGGGCCCGGGTTCAGGCCCGCGGGCGTCGGCATCTCGACCTTCGTCAGTTTCGCGTCGAACCGGGCGTCCTCGACGATCCGCGTGACGGCCAGGTGGTCCGGGTGGGCATCCTCGAAGTAGGGGACGAAGACCACCTGGGCCTGCCACGCCCGGATCGCGCCCGCGACCTTGTGCCGGTTCTCGATGGTGTGCTCCACGAACCGGTTCCGCAGCCCGAGCTGGCAGCGCCGCACGGGGTTGTTCAGCGCCGAAAGCGCCGCCGCCGCGGCCGCGGACTCCGTCGCCCGGGTGCCCGGATCGCCGAAGGGCGTCGGTTCGCCGTCGGTCACGTCCAGCAGGAGCACGCGGTGCCCCTGGTCGGCCAGGAGCGCGATCGTGCCGCCCATGCCGAGTTCCTGGTCATCCGGGTGCGGGCCGACCACGAGGATGTTGGCCATGGCGAAGAGTACGCCGGGTGTGTCAGCTCTTGCCGTAGACCGGCACCAGCGCCCCTCGGGTCACGCTGTTCCGCGGCGACGCCAGGAAGCAGATCGTCGCCGCGACGTCCTCGACCTTGGGCCACTTGGCGTGGTCCGCGTCGGGCATCGCCTTGCGGTTGGCGTGCGTGTCCATGATCGAGGGAACAACGGCGTTTACGAGAATCCCGTCCGCGACGACCTCGGCCGCGAGAGACTGGGTGATCGCGGCCACGGCCGCCTTGCTCGCGGTGTACGCCACCATCCCCGCGCCGAGTTCAGGGATCACCCCGGGTCGCGCCGCGACGTTGACGATCCGCCCTCCGGCCGGTGCAGGGGACGAGCCGACGCGCAGCCGCATCCGTTTGACGGCCTCGCGGGAGCACAGGAAGCACGTCAGCGCGTTGGACTGCATCATCAGCATGAACTCGGCTTTGCTCACGCCCGCCGCCGGGCCAATCGCGAACCCGCCCGCGACGTGCAGCGACGCCCACAGCGGCGCGAACGCCGCGGCCTGCTCATAGAACCGCTCGACCGCGGGCTCATCGCACAGGTCGATCCCCTCGAAGACCCTGACGCGCGGGTCGGCCGCGAACGGGAACCGCCGCAGCTCGTCGGCCTTGAACACCGGCACGACGCAGCGTGCCCCGCCCGCGAGCAGTCGGGCCACGACGGCCGAACCGAGCGCCCCGGTACCCCCCGTCACCACGACGCCCAGCCCGTCAAACTCGCGATCCATGAATGCTCTCCGCTGCCGAAGTCAACACGCGGGTACGGCCAGAGCGTATCGCCCGGAACCCGATCCGGGCGCGCGGAACGGTCTCCTGCCATAATGACCACCGATGCGCCTCCCGTTCGACCCCGCGAAGATGGCCCAGCCCGCGACTCCCGTGAAGGCGGAGACTCCCCGATCCGACGCGGCGGGTTCGGGCGGAACGCTCACCGTCTCGCAGCTCGCCGAGCGTCTCACCGACGCGATCGGCGCCGGCTTCCCCGCCGCCGTGCGCGTGGTGGGGGAGGTCAGCGGCTTCAAGCCCGGTTCGCACTGGTATTTCTCCCTTAAGGATGCGGACGCCGTTGTTTCCTGCGTGATGTTCACAAACCTGGTCCGCGCCGCTCTCGCGGGCGGCGGGTTCACACCGAGCGACGGGCAACAGGTCGTCGTCACAGGCAAGCCCGACTACTGGGCCAAGGGCGGGCGCACGTCGTTCATCGTCACGCGGATCGAACCGGTCGGGCAGGGTGCGCTCGACGCGGCGTTCAAGGCCCTGTGCGACGAGCTCCGCAGACTCGGCTGGTTCGATCCGGCCCGCAAACGGCCCGTGCCGCGCTTCCCGCGCCGAGTCGCCGTGGTTACGAGCCGCACGGGCGCGGCCATCACCGACGTGCTGGACACCATGCGCCGCCGCTGCCCGGCCGTAGAGGTTGCGCTCGTGGACGTATCCGTGCAGGGCGAGGGCGCGGCCGCCCAGGTTGCGCAGGCGCTCGGATGGCTCGGACGGAACCACCAGCGCCTCGGCGTCGACGTGGTGCTTGTCACGCGCGGCGGCGGCTCGCGCGAAGACCTCTGGACCTTCAACGAACGGGTGGTCGCCGAGGCGATTGTCAACTGTCCACTCCCTGTTGTCGCCGCGATCGGGCACGAGTCGGACGTGACCATCGCCGAACTGGTCGCCGACGAGCGGTGCGCCACGCCCACCCAGGCCGCGATGCGGCTCACGCCCGACGCGCCGGCTCTGCTGGAGCAGCTCGCCGCCACGGGCTCGTTCCTTCGCTCGGCACTGATCCGCGTGGCA
The DNA here is from genome assembly GCA_046153875.1 of Phycisphaerales bacterium. Classification (GTDB taxonomy): domain Bacteria; phylum Planctomycetota; class Phycisphaerae; order Phycisphaerales; family UBA1924; genus JBJXFE01. The sequence goes on along the minus strand of JBJXFE010000009.1, from coordinate 107,933 downwards.
CGTGATCGCCGCGCACGGCTCGACGCGGAGGTTCGCCACGCGAACACGGTCGGCCCGGCGATCATCCAGTCGCGCGCCCGCAGGTTAGAAGCCGCGGCGGCCCGCCTCGAACGCCACCGCCCCGCGGCCGAGTACGCCCGGCGGCAGGCGATGCTCGACGCCGCACGCGATCGGTTCGCCGCCGCAATGCGGGCGCGCCTGGCACAGGCGGACACCGAGCCGTTCGCGACGGAGCTTCAGTCGGCCATTGCTGCAACCGTTCAACGCGCGGCCGAACGCACCGCCGTCCTCGATCGCCAGTTGAACGCCGTCGGCCCCGCCACGGTGCTCAAACGCGGCTTCTCCGTGACGACGCGCGAAGACGGCTCGATCGTCCGTTCGATCGTGGATGCCCGGCCCGGCGAGCACGTGCGGACGCGCGTCGTGGACGGGGCATTCGGCTCGGTCGTGGACGGTGCGACAGCGCCCTCGCCCGCGCCCGACAAGCCACATGAGTCGCGCGGCCGCAAGTCGAAATCGTCACCAGACGAACGGACGCTCTTCGGCTCGTGACGGATGGAACAACGAGTCAGGGTGGTTGGATGCTCACGTGAAGACCCGCCCCCGAGTCCGGCGCATTGCCAAGTGGATCGGGCTCTCGCTCTGTCTGTTTATCACAGCGACCTGGGTGACGAGCATCTGGTGGGGATTCGGGCGACGAGAGAACCGGAGCACAGCGTCAATGAACTGGTCTAACGTCGGCATCGTTGCCGGATGCATTCTCATCGTGGACCATGCTGATCCAGACACGCGACCCGTATTTCGCGGGAAGGGCGTGGAGTGGGATGCGGGGAGGTCTATGCCGATGATTCTGTGGCGTCCGGCTTGGCGCATGCAAGGCTGGGTGTGGGAGCCGCGGCATTTCCTCTTCATCCGTATTCCCCTGTGGATTCCTTTCCTGCTTGTTGCGGCGCCGACGGTGTGGCTCTGGTGGCACGATCGACGACGCGCTCGGCCCGGACTGTGTACCTCGTGCGGCTACGACCGCGCGGGCCTCGCACCCGATGCGGTCTGCCCCGAGTGCGGCACGGCTCGGTAGTCTCCGCCCCAAGTTCCCTGCCTCATCCGATCACTGTGGGCTCAGTGGCCTCTGTGGTTGCTTCCCTCCGCGGTCGTTCAGTACACACCGCGATGGGGCCTCGACCTGGAGCAGCGGCAGAGCACCGGCGGGACGCCGGTGCCACAAGCAGCGGCAGGTCGCTATCCTCCACCAACCGTGAGCAAAGCGCTCCCCGAGCCCGCCGACTTCGACAAGAGCCTAGAGCAGGTCGAGGGGATCATCCGCCGCATCGAGTCCGGCGAGATCGGCCTGGAGGCCTCGATCGCCGAGTACGAGAAGGGCGTGGGCCTTCTACGCGCCTGCCGCGAGCGGCTCCAGCTCGCCGAGCAGCGGGTGAAGGATCTGACCGCCCAGCTTCAGGCGGATGTCGGCAGCGGTGGGGCGGATTCCGCCAAGGCGCGCGGGCCGTCGGGCCGATCCAGTGGTGGTGCCGGGAGTAGTGGGCGAGAGTAACGGCGACAAGGACGCGCCGACCCGATGCCGACGCAGACGTGGCAGTTCTACGCCTGGGGATTGCAGCTCACGTGGCTGTTCTTCGTGTTCGCCTTCGGGGCGTGCATCGGGTCGCTTGTCAACGTGCTGGTCTACCGCCTGCCCCGCGGCATCGGCGTGGTCACACCGCCCTCAGCCTGCCCGAAGTGCAACACGCGGCTGACCTTCCGCGAGAACCTCCCAATCATCGGCTGGCTGCTGCTGAAGGGGCGCTGCCGATACTGCCGGGCCAAGATCTCGCCGGAATACCCGATCGTCGAGACCGCTGTCGCCGTGCTGTTCGCGGCGTTCTACGTGCTGTGGTTCATCCTGCCCGGCGAGTTCCCGCGCGGCGGCGCGGTCTTCCTCGGCGTCGACTGGTCGCGGCTCCGCCCGGAGTGGGCCCTCAACCCGCTGCCCGTGTCCGTGCCGCTGTTCGTGATGACCCTGCTCCTGCTCGGGTCGCTCGTCGCCATGACGATCGTGGACGCCAAGACCTTCACGATCCCGCTCGTCCTCACGTGGTTCCCGGCGATCGTCGGGCTGCTGCTCCACGTCGGTACGTCGGTCTACGTCGAGAACTGGATGGTCGGCGGCCGGCTTCACCGCGTCGCCCCCGCGTTCAACTGGGCACTCCCCACGCCCGTCGAGGTGATCCCCGGCCCGCGCCCATGGGTCGGCGGCTGGGGAGGGTTGTGCGCGACGGTCGGAGCGATGGTCGGCCTCGGGATCGGCATGGTCCTGCTCTGGACCGGCCTCGTCCGTCGGAGCTTCCTGGACTACGCCGAGTGGGAAAAGCGGGCTCTGGAGCAGTCCGGCACATCCGAAGGGCAGACTGCCACGACAGCCCCCGTCGAGGCTGACCTGCCCCGCCCGGCCGACGTCTGGATCCAGTACCCCCACGCACGCCGAGAAATGGTCAAGGAGCTCGCCTTCCTCGCCCCGTGCGTCGGGCTCGGCCTGTTCGGCTGGTACGCGGCGAAGTGGTGGGGGCCGACAACGCCCGCTCCCCTCTGGGTCACGGTTCTTGCCGGGGTCCTGCTGGGCTACCTCGTTGGCGGCGGGGTAGTCTGGGGCGTCCGTGTGCTCGGCTCGCTCGGTTTCGGCAAGGAAGCGATGGGCCTCGGAGACGTCCACCTTATGGCCGGGGTCGGGGCTTGCCTGGGCTGGATCGACGCGACCTTGGCGTTTTTCCTCGCGGCATTCGTCGGTCTTGTCATCACGGCCGTCCAGGTCGTAGCCGGCGCGGGCGCGAGACGCACGATGCCCTACGGCCCCAGCCTCGCCATCGCCACCGTCCTGGTTCTGCTGACTAAGCCGGCGATCGAGGCGGGTCTGTCCCGGGTCTTCGGCTACCCCGTCAACATCCCCTGATTGGTTGATACCCGCGGCCCGGCGCAACCGACAGGGGGCATCCCTGTGGACGCGGCGGAGCCCGTCGGCCGATATCCTCTGCGGCGTGCGGCGGGCAGGGAGACCCGCCCGCGATCGAATCCCAACGTGGAGACGCAAGGATGAGCACCATGAGGAACGGAGTTCTGATCGGTCGGGGCGCGCGCCTGGCCGGGCTATTGGTGGCGGTGGGCGCGATGATCCTCGGCGGCTGCGGACGCGGCGCCAAGGACTACAACCTCGTTGTTTCCGAGAACAACGAGCTGCGCGATCGCAACAGCCAGCTCGAGGCCGCGCTCCAGGACGCCACCGGGCGCGCCGGGTCGCTGGAAGAAGAAAACCGCCGCCTGGCCGCTGGCGGAGGCTCGACCGGCGGGGCAACCGGCTTTGAGGGCATCGGCGGCGTCTCGGCGCGGCGCGGGTCGCGGGGGGACATCATCCTCACGGTCGCCGGCGACGTGCTCTTCGACTCGGGCCAAGTGAGCCTCAAGTCCGGAGCGAAGAAATCGCTCGACCAGGTGGCGTCCGTCATCCGCGGGCAGTACGGAACAAACAGCATCAGCATCGACGGGTACACCGACTCCGACCCCATCCGCAAGAGCAAGTGGGGGACGAACGAGCGGCTCAGTGCCGAGCGCGCCTTGGCCGTTGAGGACTACCTGTCGTCCAAGGGCCTCTCCAAGGACCAGATGGCCGTTGTGGCGTATGGCCCGGCTAACCCGCGCAAGACGAAGCAGGAAAGCCGGCGCGTCGAGATCGTGATCGTCGCCGCCGCGGGCAACTGAACTGCATCGAGCGCCCGCGCTACGAGCGTCGGCTTTGAACCCGAGTGCATGAGTCCACGCAACCCCCTCCTTCCGGAGGGGGTTTTCATTGAATCCAGACCAAGGTGGCTCGTCGAAGCCATAACTAGCCGGGTCATCACCCGGCGGCCGAGGCCCGTGCGTGGGACGCGGGACATCGGCAGCCAACCTCCTGTCCCACACGAACGGAGCACACGATGAAACGAACGCTGGCGCTGTGGGTCTGCGCGGGGGTCGCGACGATCGGGATGACGGGGGCGGCGAACGCGGGCGCGATCCGCCCGATCGACGGGTGCGCGGCCGCCGCGTCCGTCGGGGACAAGGACATCGTGGACACCGCGGTGGCCGCGGGCAGCTTTAAGACGCTGGCCGCCGCGCTCAAGGCCGCGGGGCTCGTCGAGACCCTCAAGGGCAAGGGCCCGTTCACGGTCTTCGCCCCGACCGACGAGGCCTTCGCGAAGCTCCCCAAGGGCACGGTCGAGAACCTGCTCAAGCCGGAGAACAAGGCCACGCTGACGGCGATCCTGACCTACCACGTTGCCTCGGGCGCGGTGATGGCCAAGGACGTCACCAAGCTCTCCAACGCAACCACCGTGAACGGCCAGCGGGTGGACATCGCCGTCAAGAGCGGCAAGGTCATGCTCGACGGGCGTTCGACGGTCACAAAGACCGACATCGCCTGCTCCAACGGCGTGATCCACGTGATCGACACCGTCATCATGCCGAGCACCAAGAGCGTGATCGGCACCGCCGACGAGGCCGGGTCGTTCAAGACGCTCCTGGCCGCGGTCGAGGCGGCGGGGCTCACCTCCGCTCTCGAGGGCAAGGGCCCGTTCACGGTCTTCGCCCCGACCGACGAGGCGTTCGCCAAGCTCCCCGCGGGCACGGTCGAGAACCTGCTCAAGCCGGAGAACAAGGACACGCTCGCGTCGATCCTGAAGTTCCACGTGCTCCCCGGACGGGTCTTCGCGGATCAAGCCGTGACCATGACCGAGAGCATCAAGACCCTCCAGGGCTCGACCTTCTCCATCAAGGTCAAGGACGGCAAAGTCTGGATCGGCAACGACAAGGCCATGGCCGAGATCGTGTCGACGGACATCGAGGCGGGCAACGGCGTGATCCACGTGATCGACGCCGTGATCATGCCGAAGTGATCGGGCCTCTGCGAGCGATTCACGGTTGTGCCGGCGACCCCGCGGAGACGCGGGGCGCCGGTTTGGGCCGAACTCGGGTGTGTGAGGGGCCGGGGCGTTGGGCCGTGACGCACGCGACAGCATCGACCGCGACGCTCGGCAGACCCCGGAGCCCGGGCGTTCGGTTGCGGCGCCAACCCCCGCGACCTAGCATCGCGCCGGCGCGGCCGCGTGGGCCCGCCGTCGGCCGCCGGGTCCGCCGCGGAGAGTGGATGTCCCGCACGCTGCTGCAACGAGTCGCCGCCGCCGAGCCGGGCGCGGTGCGGTCGTGCCTCGACCAGTTCGGCGGGCTGGTGTGGTCGCTCGCCCGCCGCTTCGCGCCGACCGACGCGGAGGACGCCGCGCAGGAGATCTTCATCGACCTGTGGAAGAGCGCCGGGCGTTACGACCCCGCCGTCGCGTCCGAGGCGACCTTTGTCAGCATGATCGCCCGCCGCAGACTCATCGACCGCCGCCGGCGCGCGACGCGGCGCCCCGAGCCCATGCCGCTCGCGGATCAGGCACTTCCCGGTGCTGGTGATGCCTCCGACCCGATGACCGTGTCCGAAGACGCGGGCGTCGCGGCCCAGGCTCTCGCCGCGCTCAGCCCCGATCAGCAGAACGTCATCCGCCTTTCCGTCTATCGCGGGCTCTCGCACGACGAGATCGCGTCGGCGACCGGGCTGCCCCTCGGCACGGTCAAGACCCACATCCGCCGCGGCCTGATCCGCGTGCGCGAAGCGCTCGACGCGACCCGGGGCCGGGTGGGAACGGGGGCCAGCGCATGAGCCGCACGAGCCGCAACATGCCGCCCGGCGACGATCGCCTGCTGGACCTGCTGGCCGCACGGGCGGTCGAGGGCCTGACGCCGCGCGAGCAGCGCGAGCTCGAGGCGTTGCTCGCCGTCAACCCGGGGGTGGACGCCGACAGGCTCGAACTCGCGGCGGCGGCCATCGACGAGGCGTTCCGCGCGGGCGACGCGTCACCCATGCCCGCATCTTTGCGCGAGCGCATCGCCGCCGCGGGCGAGCGAACCGAGCGGGGCGTTGTCGCGCGCCTCGACGGCGGCGTGATCTCGCGCCGCTCGGGCGCGTCGAGATTCATACAAGCCGCAGGGTGGCTCATGGCCGCGGCGTGCCTGGTGCTGGCCCTCCTCGGGTGGTGGCCCAGGCTCGTGCCGGCGACCCGGCCGCCCGCGACATTGGCGCAGCAGTTCAATGACCTGCTCGCCGAGCCCGACGCCGTCGTCGCCGACTGGGCCGACTGGGACAACCCGGAGATCGCCGGCGTCCAGGGCGGCGTGGTCTGGAGCCCGTCGCGGCAGGCCGGCTTCATGCGGTTCACGGGCCTGCCCGCCAACAACCCCGCGCAGCAGCAGTACCAGCTCTGGATCGTCGACGAGCGCGGGCTGGCCGACCCGGTGACGGGTCAGTCGGCCCGGATCAGCGGCGGCGTCTTCGACGCGGACTCGTCGGGCGTCGTGATCGTGCCGATCGACGCGAAGCTCCAGGTGGGGAGCGTCAAGCTCTTCGCCGTCACGATCGAGAAGCCCGGCGGCACCTGGGTCTCGGATATGACGCGGCGGGTGGTTGTGGGGCCGGCGAACAAGGGGTGATCGCGGTCCGCGTGCTTGCTATCGGCCCACCCGCACCGGCTCGAAGCCCTTGCGATACTCCCGACGGACGATCGTCCTCGTCGCTTCGGCGTGGTTGGTGAACGCGAGCTTCGTGCGGTCCCACTCCAGCACCTGCCCGGGGTACTTCGCGGCCTTGACCGCGAGCAGGCCGGGCTCGGTGCAGCGCAGGCCGACGCCGAACGGCATCCACAGGTGGGGCGTGTCCTTGCCCAGGGCCTTGTCCACCCAGGCGTGCCAGTGGTTGAAGGGCTCGTACGCGGGCAGCCCCGGCCACTGCATGCCGTCGGTCTTCTGCCCCTCGCGCCAGATCTCCAGCGGGCCTTCGGGCGCGAGGACGAGCGTTCCGCCCTCGCACACCACGATCGTGACGATGCCGCTGGGCCATTCGCCCTCGCCGATGCCCAGTTGTCCGCGGTCGGGCGTCATGTTCGTGTCGTAGAAGTAGAAGTTGCAGGTCGAGTTGGCGAACTTGTCGCCGCTGACCGGGTACGTGAGCGTCGAGAGCACGCGGTCGGCGTGGAAGTTTGACAGATCGCGCGATGGCGTCCGCGAGCAGACCCGCGTCGGGCTCTGTAACTCGGGGAAGGCATAGAACACCACGTCGGTGAGGTGGACCACCCAGTCGGTGATCTGACCGCCGCCGTACTTCCACCAGCTGCGCCACTGTCGCTGCACCATGTTCGGCCGGCAGGGTTCTTGCTGCGCCCCGTTGAGCCAGAGGTTGTAGTCGAATCCCGTGGGCGGCTCGATGGGGTCGCCCAGCACGCCGTCGGCGAAGTAGTAGCCCCCGGCCCGCGCGCCGCCGCCGAACGCCACGTGCACCTCGATCACGCGCCCCAGGCCGCCGCTCTTGAGGATGTCCACGGCCGCGCGCCGCGGCGCGTGCTCGATCCGTTGGGCCCCGACCTGGGTGACCAGGTTCGGGCGAGCCCGGATCGCCCGGTCGAGGATGTCCAGTTCCTCGAGCTGCTGCACCAGCGGTTTCTGGCCGTACACGTGCTTGCCGCGCGCGAGCGCGAGCGACATGATCGCGCAGTGCGAGTGGTCCGGCGTCGCGACGATCACGCCGTCGAACTTGTCGGCGTGCTTGTCGAACGCCTCGCGGTAGTCGGCGCAGGTGAATGCGCCGGGGTGCTCGGTTGCGGCCTGGGCCAGCGCGTTCGAGTCGACGTCGCACAGGCCGGCGATCTCGACCAGCGGGTGGGCCGCGATGGTCTTGCGGTCGGCTCCGCCGATCGTGCCGATCACGCCGATGGAGAGCACGCGCAGCTTGGTGTCGGCGATCCGCGCCCTGCCGATTCCACCGGCACGGGCCGTGCCCGGTACGCCGAGTGCGGCCGCGCTCGCGGCGGTGACGTACTGGATGAACTCGCGGCGGGATGTCGGGCTCGTTTTCATGGGAGTCCTTTGCAGCGGCGGTCAACGCCGACGAGCGCCGAGTCTACCTGTTTGGAGCGGAAGAGGCGGGGAACCGCGATGGCGGCGACCCCGCCCTTGACTTCCCGCATCGACAGGGCCTGTGCGCTGTTTTGCGGTCATCGTTGACAACACCCGCCGCGTGTATTCCCTTGTACCGCTTCCCCCCGCAACACCGTCCGTCGGGCGCCGCGCCGGATGGACGCCAGGGGGGTGCCATGCGCCAGGCCACACGCGAACTCATCCTCACCGAAGCCCGCCGCATCGCCGCCCGCACCCGCGGCCCGCTCACCATCGGCCGCTTCTGCACCCTCACCCGTTTCAGCACCACCCAGGTCTACTACTGGTTCCCCGAAGGTTGGCCGAAAGTGCTTGAGCACGCCGGCCTCACCGAGCGTGCCTTCTCCAGGCGCCACACCCCCGAGCACGAGCTCCTCGCCGAGATCGACCGAGTCGCCGCCCGCCTCGGCAAAGTCCCCTCCTGGTCCCAGTTCCGCCGTCTCCGCTCGCGCCAGTACCCTCTCGCCGAGTTCCGCCGCTGCTTCGGCCCCGACGCCATCCGGCACTACGTGGACTGGAAGGCCCGACGCCCCTCCCCGGGCCGCCTCACCCCCGACACGCGTCGCGGCAACCTCTCGCCCGCCGTCCGCAAGCGCCACGCAGCACGCCTCAGGATCGCGCCCCGAGCCCTGCTCCTGGGCCGCCCCTTCTCCTTCCGCGGCCTCCTCCACGAGCCCGTCACCGAAGCCGGCGTCGTCCACGCCGCCGGAGTCCTCTGGCAGGAAGCCGGCCTCATCGTCATCCGCATGAGCACCGGCTACCCCGATTGCGACGCCCTGATCCGCGTCCCCGGCTCCCCCGAGGCCTGGCAGCGCATCCGCGTCGAGTTCGAGCTCCGCTCCTCAAACTTCCGCACCCACCGCCACGACCCCGCGGGCTGCGACCTCATCGTCTGCTGGGAGCACGACTGGCCGCAGTGCCCCGTCGAAGTCCTCGCCTTGCGTCCCCTGGTCATCGCCGAAGCGCCGCCGCGCAGCACCGAAGAGGCGACCGCGATGTAGTCGCAGCCTGCCCGCCGGAGTGGGGTTGACGTGCCACCGAAAACGCCGCCCTCCGTTCCCCTTCGTTTTCTACCCGTCATACCGCGGCGTTGTCGGTGCATGCGTCAGGAACCGTGCCACCGAGAACGCCGCCCTCCGTTCCCCTTCGTTTTCTACCCGTCCTACCGCGGCGTTGTCGGTGCTTGAGTCGCAGGTGATTCGCACCGGCTACGCGGGAAGGAGAGGTAGAGCGGGTAGAGCCGTAGGCCGCGTACCCGGTGGCACGTGGCGGCACCTCACATGAAGCCGCGCCAGCTGCTCCAGTCCGTGGAACGGCCCGGGGGCGGGTCGCACGTGAGTTCGTCGTCGCGATGGCCCATCCACCAGCGGACGCTGGACCAGGCCCAGTCCTCCGGCTTATCGACGAGGGCTCGCTCCACGGGGTTGTGGTGGATGTAGTGGACGGTTCTGCAGAACTCGGAGGTGTCGCGGACGTTGCGGTCGAACCCGCCACCCTTCTGCCAGAACCGTGGGACTCCGTCGGGCTTGGTGATTCGGTGGAGGATCGTCGCGTCGAGCGTCCTCCAGCGGGCGATGACGCGCCGGGCGAGAGAGAACTTGATCGCGTAGAGAACGCGGTCGAGCGGCGCGTCCGGCGGCGGCCGCATGAGTATGTGCGTGTGCTCGGGCATGACGACCCAGGCGAAGAGCTCGAACCGGAAGCGATCGTGCATGGCGGCAAGCGTCTGGGCGAAGAGAGTCGCAGAACGAGGTCAACGCAGGGTACGCTCGAGAACTCCGCCTCTTCGAACCGCCGCTCGAACCGCATCATGCCTTCCACGTGGTCCCATGCGGACATCGCGTGTTGGATTGCTTGGGCTAACAACCCATCCTGTTCAGCCCGGCGTGCCAACGTCATCGAGGTGTCATAGGCCTGCTGAGCGGCTTGAAGTTGAGCCTTTGACACGCGTTTCCCCCGCCAAGTGGGCTCAGAGTACCCTCTCGGTCAGAATCCGCAATGTGGGGTAACCACCCCTCCGCGACCCCCATGGGCGGAGTTCACCCGCCGCGGTGGGCGTTCGCTCCCGCGCCGCGCGATGAGGCGGGGTAGGGCACAGGCGAAACGCCTGTGCCACGAGAACGGGTAGGCGATCCCCGCGTGCCCGCGGCCTCAGGGGTTCGGTGAACCTGTGAGAATCGCGCGGGAGAACGCGACCAGTGCCGCCGTGTCATCATCCGAGAACGTGATCGTGATGCCCTCGAAGTCCGCGGTGAGGGAGCCGCGCCCCGTGACCTCGATGAGCCGTGCCGGATCGCACACGAAGTCGAACGGTTCGAGATACATGCCGTTGCGTTGGGTCGGCGGGTACGTCTTGTGGAAATGGGGGAGGTACGCCTCTTCGCCTTGGAATGTCAGCCGCGGGGTCGGCGAGGGTGGGGGCGGCCGCGGTACATTCGATTCGAGCTCCAACGAGATCATCGGCCAGCCGACCGTCACGGGGCTCGTCGGGTGGTGAATGCCGGACAGCGTAAATCGAACACCAGTCAGCCCGGCGCTCGTGGGCCCAGCGAAAGAAACTGGGCGTGCACGCACCTCGAAGAACGTTGCGTCGGGCATGTGTTCAACGGGTCCTCGCCGAACGCCGAAGCCCGCGTCTGTGGTAACGGTCGCAGGCTGTGTATAGACCAGGACGACGAGAAACACCGCGACGCCCACGACGACAAGTCCGATGCCCGCAGCGATTGCGACGCCGATGAGAAGGCCGGGAGTGCGGTTTGTGGGCCTCGCTTCTGCTTCGGACATCGTGTGGCTCGCCGGCTCAGACCATCTCAACCACCATCGCCACCGAGTTCCCACCCCCCAGGCACAGTGCCGCCAATCCACGCTTCCCGCCCGTTCGCTTGAGCTGGTGGAGGAGCGTCGTCAGCACGCGGGCCCCGCTCGCGCCGATCGGGTGTCCGATCGCGATCCCGCCGCCGCAGATGTTGAGCTTTGACTCGGGAATGCCCAGGGCCTTGATGTTCCCCACGACTTGGGCCGCGAAGGCCTCGTTGATCTCAAACAGGTCGATGTCCTTGACCGCGAGGCTCGCCTTCTGCAGCACGCCCTGGATGCCGGAGATCGGTGCCGCGAAGATGTCCTTGGGGGCGACGCCGCTGGTGTGGTAGGCGACGATCTTCGCGATCGGCTTGATGCCCAGTTCCTCGGCGCGGGTCGCGGAGGCCACGGCGATCGCGGCCGCGCCGTCGGAGATCTGGGAGGCGTTGCCGGCGGTGATGGTGGCTTCCTTGTCCTGCTGGCCGTGCACGGGGCGGAGCTTGGCGAGGGTTTCGGCGGTGCTGTCGGCCCGCACACCCTCGTCGGCGCTCACGCCCGCGCCGTTGTTGTACTTCTTGTCCATGATCTGGTCGGCCGTCAGCGCCGCGATCTCGGATTTGAACCACCCCGCGACGGTCGCGGCCGCGGCCCGCTGGTGCGACTGCGCCGAGAACCGATCCTGCTCCGCGCGTGAAACCTCGAGCTTGCGGGCGATGTGGTCCGCGGCCTGGGTCATGCCCCAGCACTCGAAGGCGCAGCGCAGGCCGTCGAACTGCATGTGGTCCTCGAACGTCGCGGCTCCGAACTTCGGGGCCCCCGCCCCGTCGCGGATGCGGGCGAAGTGCGGCGCGGCCGTCATGTTCTCGAAGCCGCCGGCGATCACGAGCCGGTTGTCGCCCGCCTTGATGCTCTGCGCGGCCTGCATGACCGCCTGAAGACCGCTCCCGCAGACCTTGTTGATCGTGACGGCCGACATCGTGTCCGGCAGCCCCGCCTTCAGCGCGGCCTGTCGAGCCGGGTTCTGGCCGAGGCCCGCCTGCAGGACGCAACCCATGATGACCTCGTCTACCCCCCCCGGGTCCTTGAGCCGCGGCTGGTCGGCGAAGAGGGCCTGGATCGCGTACGAGCCGAGGATGGGAGAGGGGACTCGGGTGAGGCCGCCGAAGAACTTGCCGATCGGGGTGCGCTTGGCGGCGAGAATCACGGGCTGGTTGGACATTTCGAGGGCTCCGTTGAGAGTCGGCGTACTGTATGCCGAGGGAACGCCGCTGATTCACGCCGATGGGCGCGGATCAGCGGTGGAAGGGCCGAATCCGCGTTGATCCGCGTTCATCCGCGGCGTGTTCTGCAGGGAGTACATATGGCTCAGACGTATCTGGTGACCGGTGCATCGCGTGGGCTCGGCGCCGAGTTTGTCGGTCAGCTCCGCGCGCGCGGGCACACCGTGATCGCGGCCGTGCGCGACCCCAAGACCGCGGGCGAGGCGGCGAGGGCCGGGGCGCGGGTTGTCGCGCTCGACGTGTCGCGGCCGGAGAGCTTCGAGGCGTTCGCGGCGTCGCTGCGCGGGCCGATCGACGTGCTGCTCAACAACGCGGGGGTCGCGACCGGCGATGGCCTGCTCGCGAAAACCTCGACCGAGACGTATGACTCGGTATACCGCACCAACGTCGTCGGGCCGGCGCTGCTGACGCGGGCGCTGATCCCGAACCTCAAGAGCGGGTCCCGCAAGATGATCGTGAACGTGTCGAGCCAGCTCGGCAGCATCGCCGACGCCCATCAGGGTTTTTCATACGCCTACTGCGTCAGCAAGGCGGCGCTCAACATGCTGTCGCGGCAGATGCACCTGGAGCTGTCGCGCGACGGGTTCACCTGCATCGCGCTCGACCCCGGCTGGAACAGGACCGATATGGGCGGCAAGGACGCCACTCTTGATCCCAAAGAGTCGGTGGCGTCGATGGTGGGGTGTCTGGAGCGGTGGGGACCCGGCGACTCGGGCAAGTTTCTGCGATACGACGGGGTCGAGGAGCGGTGGTAGCAGCGGGTGTCGTGAAGAGGTGAGCAGGTGACGAGGTGAAGAGGTGAGCGGAAACAGGGGATCGCCTTGAGTTCACAGACCGTGCCGTCACCCGCTCACCTGCTCACCTTTCCACCTGCTCAGGCGGCTTCGGTACTCCCGGAGTCCGCGGCAACCTCCGCCCAGTCCGACACGTTCTGGCGTCGCCTCGCCGAGTTCGTGGGGCTGTTCGGGTTGCTCCCGATGACGTACTTCCTGTGGCCGACGACGCGGGTGCTGGTCCCCGCGCTGGTGATCGGCGGGGTGGCGTGCGCGGTCGTGCTCTGGCGCGACGGGACGTTCGATCGCCGGCAACTGCTGAACATCCGCGCGATCGGCGGCCAGTGGAAAATGATCGCGGTGTTCGGCCTGATCGGGATGGTGTCGATGCTCGCGGGCGTCGCGTACTTCGACCCCGAGCGGCTGTTCTGGCTGCCGCGGAACAAGCCGGGGCTGTGGGCGGCGATCATGATCGGGTACCCGCTGTTCAGCGTCTACCCGCAGCAGGTCATCTACCGCGCGTTCCTGATGCACCGCTACCGCGCGGTCTTCCCGGGGCGATGGACCATGATCGCGGCCAGCGGAGCCGCGTTCTGCTTCGGGCACGTCATGTTCCAGAGCTGGCTTGCGATCGGCCTGACGCTGATCGGCGGCGTGCTGTTCGCCTGGCGGTACGATCGGTCGAAGTCGCTCGCGGCGGTCTGGCTCGAGCACACCGTGTGGGGCTGCCTGATCTTCACCATCGGCCTGGGGACGCACTTCTTCCTCGGGGCGGTCGCGCTCGGGGTGCGTTGAGATTCCGCCGCCGCCGCGCGGGTCGGCGGTAGGATCAAGCAATGTTCGCCGCGGGTTGTCTCTGGACGGGTGTTCTCGTGGGCTGGACCGCCCTCGGCGCGCCCGAGCCCGCGCCCCAGCCCGTAGCAGGAGCCGCGTCACGTGAGTTCACGTTCAAATCCGCGGGCGGGCGTGAGCACCGGGCGCTGCTGTCGATCCCCGCGCCCGCGGACCGACGCGGCGTCAGCGTGCTGCTGATCGGCGGCGGCGCGGCGTGGGATGAGCACTGGACCGCCCCCGGCGAGTACACGATCCAAGGCAACTCAACTCGAGTCACCTTGGACGGCCGCCCGACGCGCGACGGCGAAACGATCGCGGCGGCGCTCGTCGGGCGCGGGTTCGTGGTGATGCAGTGGAGCTCGATCCCCGCGGACGACGCGCCCGCTGCGGCGAATTCTGCGATGGCGGCGGGGATTCCGTTTCCCGAAAGCGTGGCGTTGACGCACGCGGCGCTCGCCGCTCTGCGCGAGCAGCCGGAGGTGGACGAGAAGCGCATCGCGCTGCTCGGCCACAGCCTGGGCGCAACGCGGGCGTGCCAGGTTGCCGACGACGGCGTGGTCGCGATGGTGTTCCTCGCCGGCGCGTACCTGAGCACGACCAGCGACCCGCCTCGGCGGCTGGCGGCGGAGGCTTTCAAGGAGTTCGGCGGACTGGACGCCGACACGGGCGGGACCGTGACACGCACAGAGTTTGATGCATGGCGTGCCGCGACACCGGTCAACGCGGCGCTCCCCCCCGAGTTCGGCCTCATCGATCGCGATCACGATGGTGTGCTGCGCGGCTGGGAGGTCGCGTCGGCCCGAGCCATCGCACGGCTCACCGCGGGCGACGATTCGGTCATCTCGACGAAGCCCACCATCGGCGGTGGCCCGTGGCCGGTCGCGGTTCTCGGCCGGACGACGATGCCCGTGCTCGCGGTGTTCGGCGGGCTCGACGCGATGGCTTATCACGGGCCCTGGCTGGAGCGTCAGTTCCAGCGGCCGCCCACACGCGCGATCGACGTGTGGTACATCCCCGACCGCGGCCACCAGATCGGCCCGGAACGCGACGGCCTGATCGGGCCCATCGATCCCACCGTCGTCGCGCGACTCGCCGACTGGCTGGTGCGGGAAACAGCTCCCCGGTGACCGGACGGTCCCTCGCGCGGTTTCGCGCGCCGGACGGCGGCCGCGCTACCCTTTCCCCCTTTCACGTCTGCCCATCCGACGGAGCGCGCCATGGCCAAAACTGAAGTCGTCCTTCCCGCTGACACGAACCAGGCCCTGGGCATCGGGCGGTTCGCGGTCGACTTCATGTCCGACGAGCCGGGCAAGCTGGGTGAGCCCGACGAGGCCGTGGTCGAACGCACCAACATGTTCCACACCGACGCCGTGCTCTGCGGCGTCTCCGCTCTCGCCCTGGGCACCAACGCTCCAACCATCCTCCGCCGCGAGGCGATGCAGTACCGCGTCCCGCCCGAAGGCTTCGGCACCGCCGGCGGCGTCCTCGGCTCGGGCCGTCACCGCGCCGTCCGCGGCGGCGTCCCCGTCTTCGGCTCCCGAGTCGACGTCTTCATCGAGAAGGCAATCGGAGCCAACACCGCGGCTGTCCGCGAATGGGATTCCAACGGAACCAACTTTGGTTTTGACGCCGCACGCGGTCTTGAGCATCAGAAAGGGGAGTTTGGCCACAACGACTTCTATGGGGTGGCGACGGCGGCGGCGCAGCTGATGGGGCGGGATGGGAAGTTCGCGCTGCGGGGGATGGTGTTGTTGGATGAGATCCGGGGGCGGCTGGCGGAGGTGTTCAGCCTCAAGACGTACAAAGTTGACCACGTGGTGCACGGGGCGGTGGCGTCGGCGGCGGTGTTCGGGGCGATGACGGGGGCGACGGCCGAAGAGATCGAGTCGGCGATCGGGATGGTGGTGGCGCACGCGATCCCGTTCCGGGCGATCCGGCACGGGCACCAGCTGAGCGACAGCAAGGGTGCGTCCGCGGCGGTCAGCACGGAGTTCGCGGTGCTGTGCATGAAGCGGGCGATGGCGGGGTTCATCGGGCCCAGGGACATCTTCCGGAACCCGGAGGCGATCTTCTGCCTCTTTGAGGGGAAGGCGCTGGAGAAGAAGGACGCGGCGCGGGCCGCGGAGGTGAAGCGCGGCAAGCGGTCGCCGTTCGATCTGGTGCTGAGCCGCGCGGGGCGGGACTTCACGGTGATGGGGATGCACTTCAAGCTCGGGCTGTACGAGCACCAGTCGGCGGGGGCGCTTCAGGGGCTCATCGACCTGGTGACGCGGAGCCCCGCGATCCTCGAGGACCAGAGCGGGGACGCGATCGCGTCGATCGTGGTCAAGGCGTACGAGCCGGCGTTCGGGATCATCGGCGATCCGCACAAGCGCGACCCGCATACGCGGCAGTCGGCGGACCACTCGATGCTGTACCTGGTGTGCACGATGCTCCGCAGGGCGCTGGAGCTGCATCAATTGAACGCGGAGCGGAAGCTGCGCCACCCGCTCGGCTGGAAGGAGCTGATGCTCCTGCCGCACGACTTCGACAAGGCGGCGATCGTGCATCCCGTGACCCGGGCGCTGATGGAGAAGATGTCGTTCGAGCACGGCGGGCCGGACTATGACGCGAAGTACCCGGACGGCATCCCGACGTCGATGGTCATCACCGACGACGAGGGCGGCGCGCACGACAGCGGGCTGGTGATGTACCCCGCGGGGCACGCGCGGAACACCACGGCGGACCTCAAGGGCATCCTGGCGCACAAGTGGGAGAAGCTCGGCGAGCTGGCGAGCGACGACCCGAAGGGGCTGATCCGGCGGCTGTCGCGGCTGGAGATCAAGTCGGCGCGGGAGCTGGCGGACCTGTACGGGTTCGGGATCAAGTTCCGGAGCGAGGCGTTCGAGTAGCCGCGGGGTTCGGGCGGGGTTAGCTCTTCTGGCCCTTCCACGTGCCACCGCCGAAGGTGGTCACCCAGATCTCGCCGGCCTTGAAGGGGTTGAAGAAGACGCGCTCGGGCTGGCGGAACGGGAACGCGCCGAGCGGGTGGAAGGCCGCGCCGGTGGAGGTGAACCAGAGCCCGTCCTGTTCGGTGGTGGCGTAGATGTTGTTGGGCGCGGCCGGGTCCACGGTGCACGAGACGACGTGGGATTTGTTGAGGATTCTGGTCCAGGACTGGCCGCGGTTGAAGGTGCGGTAGAGTCCGCCCTTGTCGTTGGCCGCGCCGCCCCATCCGCTGAAGACCGCGGCGTACCACGTGCTCTGCGTGGGGTCGTGCGGATCGATGCACAGGTCCTTGGTCCAGTAGAGCATGTTGGGGTGGGAGCGGTCGATCCACGACTGCCCCTTGTTGGTCGAGAGGAAGACGCCGCTGCTGGGGGTGAAGTTGAGGGGCGAGCCCGCGCGCCGGCCCGAGTAGGTGCAGACGAGCGAGCCGTCGTTGAGCACGATGATGTTGAACGGGTGGCCCTCGGTCCGCGGGGGCGGGTTCAGGCGCGTCCATGTCGCGGCGGCGCCGGCGGTGGGGTTCGAGCATCGGTAGATGCCGCCGGTGGTGCTGTGGATGACGCTCGCGAAGATGGTCGCCGGGTTCGGCTTGTCGATCGCCACGCCGATGACGGGGCGGGCGAGGTTCCCCACCGGATGCCAGGTCGCGCCCTTGTCGGATGAGGAAAGGACCTGTCCGGTTCCGCCGTCGATCCGGGCGTCGGTAAGGTAGGTGCTCTGGTAGAGATCGTGGACGGATGAGGCGGCCATGTACGCGACACCCGTGGTCGGGTGGCGCGCGATCTGGTACGACGAGTTGAAGTCCTGCCCGGTGTAGCCGAAGTTCCAACTGAAGCCCGCGTTCGTGGAGCGGATCCCACGGATGTCGCCGTAGCCGACCCACATCGTGTTCGCGTCGAACCAATGGGCGTACGTCGAGGAAGTGTCCTCGAGGCCGTTGCCGGCGTAACTCTTGCCTTTGGGCGTGGGGAGGCCGACGGGGTTCTGGTGCGAGTTGTTGAGGTAGCCCTGACGCCAGACGGCGCCGCCGTTGGTGGTCAGGTGCACGAACCCGAGGTCGGTGAACGCGGCGAGCAGGGCGTTTGTCGGGTGCACCGCGAGGCCAAAGGCGAACTCGCCGTAGCCCCATCCGCGGTCGCCGCCCGAGCCGCTCCAGCCCGTGGCGATGTTCTGGTTGCCCGCGGTCTTGAAGACGCGCGACCAGGAGACGCCCGCGTTCGCGGTCTTGAGGATGAGCGGCTCGCCCGCGTCGCTCCCGCCGGCGAGGTAGGCGACAGATGGGTTGTTGCGGGCCATGGCGACGTGGAAGGGGTACTGGCCGGGCAGGATCCCGGAGACCACCTTCTGCCACTGGTTCTGTCCCCATTGGAGCGTGTAGACGCCCCGGTACTGGTCGAAGCTATCTCCCTGGATACCGGGATAGACGTCGGTGTCGAGGGTGACGCAGAAGAAGCGGGTGGTGGAGCCGCTCTTGCCGCCTGCAAAGCTGACGATGCGCTCGCCGGCGGGAATGCCCGTGAGCGCGGCGGGCGCGAGCGTCTGGCCGCCGTTGGTCGAGATGAGCAGGCCGTCGCTGGTGCCGATCGCCACGAACGCGCCGCTGAAGTACGCGCCGGCGACGAGCAGGCCGTTGGCGTTGCCGGTCACATATCGCGGCGCGAAGGTCTGCCCGCCGTTGGCGGAGTGGTACAGGGCGGTGTAGTCGGAGACCCACACGCGGTCGGGGTAACCCCAGTCCGCGGTGATGGAGTACGCCTCCGCGCCCGTGGGATCGCCGGGCAGGGGCGCCCAGTGGAGGCTGCGGTCGGTGCTCTTCACGGGAGTGCGGACTTCGTTGTCGAAGTTGATGGTGTAGAGGATGTCGGGGTTGCTCGTGAACTGGACCTTCGGCGCGTCGCGGCCGGACTGGAGGATGCCGAAGGGCGTCATCCTCCAGGTCTTGCAGAGGTCGACGGTGCGGAACTGGTCGGACATGTCGCTGGAGACGAAGATCTCCAACTGGTTGTGGGGGCTGAAGGAGATTGCAAAGAAGGCGCCGCCGCCGCCGATGCCGACGGACTTCCAGGTCGTCGGGGGGCCCGCCCCCCCCAGGGCGGGCGTGGAGGCGAGGATCAGCGCTGCGGCGATTCGTCGTCCGGGCACGTAACACTCCTGGTCGTTGGCGCGCTCGGGAGTATCGGATGAGGCGCGGGGCGTCGCAAGGTCCGGAGCGCCGGGCGCGGTTATGGCCCGTTCAAGACGCCGGGTCTGGGAGGAATCTGTGTACCGCTCCGGCGCTCACCGCGGTGATCGTCCGGCGTTCATGGAGACTCTGGTTGCCGCGGTCGTGCCGACGTATCTGTACGGGTTCGCGATCGGGCTCCGGAACGAGGCGCTTGAGTAGCCGCCTCGCCTGAAGCCGCTCGTTTCGGTACGCTCCGTTGCCGTGTCCGACGCGATCAGCCCATCTCCACCGCCGTCGTCGGCGAAGATCGGCTGCCTTACGTTCCTGATCGGCGTGCTCGCGTTCGTCATTCTCCGGTTTCAATGGGTCTCGTCGACAACGGCACGGAGTTTCGAGTTTCGGGCGACGCTCGGACCGGACGGGTATCGCGTGGTCGGTTCGGCTACGCCCCCCGACGAACTGGAAGAAACCTGGCTCGACGAGAGGCCGGTGGGCATGCCGGCGCGCAGCACATCGGTCAAGGTCAATGTGACGCTGGGCGAGAAGTGGAGCGGCTGGGGCCTCGTGCCACGCCACGGGAAGAGTTCCCCACCGATGCCGGCCCTGTTTGACCACTCTGTGCGCGTCAGGGTGCTCGGTGAGATTCTCGGGAACCGGGTGAGTTTCCCCGGCCGTGATTCGAGGCTTCCGCCGGACCTGAAGTCCGTCGTCATCGACTCGTCCACGATCGGCCACGAGCTTCACCCTCCGCAGGCGATCGACGCTCCGGCCGAGATCGGGCGGATTCTCACGGCCGTGTCGCAGGCCGTGGTGCGTGATGGGCCTGCCGAACTCACCGCGCACGCCGGGAGTGTGGCCGCGGGCGGATCGGAGCGATGGGAGATTCGGCCCGGCGGCGTGCTGCTGTATCTCGGCGCCGTCGGCGTTGTGGGGGTCGTGATTGTCGGGCCGCTCATCCTTGTGCGGGCCCACGCGTACAAAGTTCGACGCCTTGAGGCGATGACGCCGGAGGAGCCGGGATGAAACGGTGCGTGTTGACGGCGATGGCGATCAGCGCTTGGGCGTGCGTTGGCGCGGCCGGTTGTGCATCCGGGGGTCAACCGAGAGCGACGCCCGATCGCGGGGCGACACTCGAGGAGAACTTCGCGCGGGCGAAGGCGGCGCACGAGGCGGACCCGGGGAACGAGGATGCGGCGATCTGGCACGGGCGCCGGCTCGCGTATCTCGGGCGGTACACGGAGGCGATCGGCGTGTACAGCGACGCGCTGCGGCTGCACCCCAACAGCTTCAGGCTGCTGCGGCATCGGGGGCACCGGTTCATCACGGTGCGCGAGCTGGATCTCGCGATCGCGGACCTCGATCGCGCGGCGATCCTGATCGAGGGTGTTCCGGACGAGGTCGAGCCGGACGGCGCGCCGAACGCGCAGAACAAGCCGCGGAGCACGAGCCACTCGAACATCTGGTACCACCTGGCGCTGGCGCACTACCTGAAGGGAGACTTCGCGCGGGCGGCGGACGCGTGGGCGCGGTGCATGGAGTTTTCACGCGGCAACGACGACATGCTGGTGGCGACGAGTTACTGGCTGTACTTGTCGCTGAGGCGGGCGGGGCGCACGGACGGTGCGGGGCGGGTGCTGGAACCGATCCGGGCGGGCATGGACGTGATCGAGAACCACGCGTACCACCGGTTGCTGCTGCTTTATAAGGGTGAGTTGACGGAGGACCAGGTGCGGGGCACTGCGGGCGATGGCCCGGGCGAAACGGCGGTCGCGGATGCGACGGTGGGGTACGGGCTCGCTGTGTGGAGGTTGATCCGGGGCGATCGGGCCGGCGCGCGTGTGGCGTTCGAGCGCGTGCTCAACGCCGGGGGGTCGAACCGGGCCGCCTTCGGGTTCATCGCGGCGGAAGCCGAACTCGCGCGGTAGCGGGCTGTTGCGGCTGGCGCGTCCGGCCGGAGCCGACCGAGACACTCGCTGACGGGCGCGATGGGCCGGATTACCGAACGTTACCCTGACCACCTGCCCCGGATTGACGCCGAGCGTGAAGTTCCTGCCCGCGGAACGATTCCGCATTGACAGGTCGCCGCGGAGGCATCACAATCGTGGTGCCCTGCGGCGCTCGGGTTGAACCCGGTGGCCGCGGGCGATGTGGGGAGAGAGAGCATGCGACTTCTTTCGGCGGTGTGTGCGCTGGGCGTTGCGATCGCGGCGCCGGTGTCGGCTCAGGTCATCGAGAACTTCGAGCACGGGAACGAAGCGCTGTACAACCAGCAGACCGCGGGCGACAACATGTCGCTGACGGCGGCCTCGGCGCACAGCGGGAACTTCGGCGCCGAGTTCATGACGGGTACGTCGGGCTGGCGCACGCGGTTCGACATCCCGACGTCCGCGGGCAACCAGTACTTCGCGTACGTCCGCTCGCGCGCCCCGGCGAACAACGGGCGCGTCTACTTCGGCGTGGGCGCGAACGCGGTGGGCGGGACCTGGTCGGCGGTCTTCGGGCCCAACACGAACCAGATTCTGCTCCAGAACAACACACCCACCTACGGGTTCGTGACCGCACAGTCCGCGGCCGTGCCGATCACCGCGAACATCTGGTACGTCCTCATGCTCGACTGGGCCGCGAACGGCGACATGACGGTGCGCCTGTTCGATGAAACAATGACCACGCAGCTCGCCGCGACGCCCACGCACGCGAGCGGGTACACGACCCCGGGCGGCATCGCGCTTCGCGGGTTCACCACCGCGGTGGCGGGCGCGCTGCCGGTGATTGACATCGACGACATCTCCATCGTGCCCGCGCCCGCGGCGATGCTGGTGCTGGCGGGCGGGCTCGTTCCGCTCGCGCGTCGCCGGCGCTAAGGGCGGTCCGGAGACTCCGATCATCGCAGCCCGGGCGGGGAGCCCGGGCTTTTTTTTCATCCTGATGACCCGGGGGGGGGGCGGGCGGAGGTGCGGCACGGCGGTGCTGCACCGTGAGGCGTGGTCACTCCCGTGCCGCGAGGGGGAAGGACACCGGGCTGCGGTAGCCCTCCTTGTCGTAGGCGCGGACGCCCAGGAAGTAGTTGTCCTTGTTGACGGGGACCGTGGCCTCAAGGTCGGTCGCCTCGGTGGTCGTTCCGTCGGCGGCGCGGCGCTGGACTTTGACCTCGATGCCCCGGATCACGTCCTTGTGCTTCTGCCACACGGCGCTGGTGGTCTCACGCCAGACGATCTCGTAGCCGGCGACGTCGGGCTCGGGGCTGGGCGTCCATCGGATGGTGGTGTCGTAGGACAGCTCGGCGGTGATGATGCGGGCGTTCGTGGGCGGCGATGGCGCGTTGGCCAGGTGGACCAGCGCGGCCGCGTTGAGCTTGGCGACGTTGCACAAGTACGTGGTGTCGACGCCGACGGGCAGGTCGCCGATCAACTCCATAGTCATCTTTCCGTCCGCGCCGGTCTTGCGTTCCATCCGTACATTCTGGTGCTGCTTGTTGTAGTCCTCGTCCACCTCGGTGAAGCGGACGGCGGGGACGCCGTTTTCGAGAAAGGGCGTGTGGTCCCCGCCGCGGAGGAAGCGGTCGATGCGGTAGACGATCATGGGCTTGACGGTGGTGACTTCGCGCTCGGCGACGTCCGCGAGGTAGCGGGCGAGCTGCCGGCCCGGCGAGTCCATCTCCATCGCGAAGTTGCGGATGCGGGTGTGCTCCTGCGCGTCCGGCGTGCGGGGGATTCCCTCGGAGAAGACGCGGATGAGATGTGGAGTTGACTTGGAGAAGTCGCCGCCGGGCCCGAGAGGGTCGCCGACGATGTCGTTGCTGAGCACTCCCATGATGCGTTCGGCGCGGCCGACGGCCTGCTCGGCGTGGTAGCGGGCGCCGATGAGGCCCTGCTCTTCGCCGGCGGTGCAGAGGAAGACGATGGTGGCGTCGAGATCGACGCGGGCGAGGGCGCGGGCGCAGGCGAGGACGACGGCGGTGCCGCTGGCGTCGTCGTTGGCGCCCGGGGCGTCGCCGCTGACATCCATCGGGTCGCCGTTGCGGGAGTCGTAGTGCCCGACGACGTAGTAGCGGCGTGCGGCGGCCTCGGGCATCTTGCCGGGGAGGACGGCGACGACGTTGACGAGGTGCCCGCCGTCGGGGAGGCGCTGGGACTTCGGCGCGTCGAACTCCTCGAAGAAGACTTCGAGGCGGCCGGGCGGCAGGTCGCCGGCGAGGCCGTCGGCGGGGTGGTTGTACGACTCGAGCTCGGCCTTGAGCCAGCGGCGGGCGGCGCCGATGCCGCGGGTGTCGCTGGCGGTGTCGGAGAGGGTGTGGCGCGTGCCGAAGCCGGCGAGTTTGCTGACGGAGGCGCCGACGATCTCGGCGTTGATCCTGGACATGACCTCCTTGGGCAGGGGAGGACCGGCGAGGGCGGCGGAGGCGAGGGAGATCGCAGTGATTCCGGCGATGGTGCGCATGGTCAGAGTGTAGCGGAGGGGAGTTGAAACACGGAGGGCCACGGAGAGCCACGGAGAGGGACTTGGCGCCGCGGATTGGCGCGGATGGACGCGGATCGGACAGGAACGGGGGAGGGGGAATCGTGCGCTTGCGCCGCGTGCTCCGTTCCTTGCTCTGCGCCGCTTCACGGCGGCCTGTCCTGTTCCGGCCCGCTTGATTGAGTCTCATCCGCGTCCATCCGCGTCGATCCGCGGCGGAACTGGTCGCTCCGTGGCTCTCTGTGGCCCTCCGTGGTGAATCTTCTTCGCGCGATACGATGGTCGCATGGAACACGATCACGCGGGAGCGGGGGATCGGCTGCGGCGGCTGATGGACGCGGGGTGCGTGGCGATGCCCGGGGCGTTTAACGGGCTGGCGGCGCGGGCGGTGGCGAAGGCCGGGTTCGACGCGTGCTATGTCTCCGGAGCTGCCACGAGCGCGGCCGCGGGGGTGCCGGACGTGGGGGTGCTGAGCTTCGAGCACTTCTGCCGCGTGATCCGCGAGGTGGCGGACGGGGCGCGAAGGGACGACGGGACGCGCCTGCCGGTGCTGGCGGACGCGGACACTGGGTTCGGCGAGGCGGAGATGGTGCGGCGGTCGGTGATCGAGTACGAGCGGGCGGGCGCGGCGGGGCTACACCTTGAGGACCAGGAGTTCCCGAAGCGGTGCGGGCACCTGGACGGGAAGCGGCTGGTGAGCGTGGATCACATGTGCGAGAAGGTGGAATGGGCGGCAAGAGCCAGAGACGGAGAGACGGAGAGACGGAGAGACGAAGTCAGAGGGATGGTTCTCTGCGCCCGGACGGACGCTCGTGGTGTGGACGGGTTTGACGCGGCCGTGGCTCGCGCGAAGGCGTATGTCGAGGCCGGGGCGGACATGATCTTTCCCGAGGGGCTGACTTCCGAAGAGGAGTTCGCCCGCTTTGCTCGTGAGCTTCGTCCCTCCGTCCCTTCGTCCCTCCGTCCCTATCTTCTGGCCAACATGACCGAGTTCGGCAAGACGCCGATCATCCCGCTGTCGAAGTTCGCGGCGATGGGGTACTCGTGCGTGATCTACCCCGTGTCGCTGCTGCGGGTGGCGATGGGGGCTTTAACTCGCGCGGCCGAGCAGTTGAAGCGCGAGGGATCGGTGGCGAGCTTCCTGCCGCAGATGCAGACGCGGCAAGAGCTGTACGGGTTGCTGGGGTATGAGCCGGGCAAGCCGTGGGAGTTTCCGGGGGAGTGAGACCATGGCTCGCCGTACTTCTGCATCGTGCTTTCATTGGGCGCTGCGGATCGCGACGTGCCTCGCGCTCGGCGTCGCGACGACGAGCGCCCTCGCTTGGGGCGTGGCATACGTTGGTGAGAGGCCAACGAGAAACATCTCGCAGGGCAAGGAGCTGACCGAAGATTCGGTGTGGGTCTGGTCACTTCGCGAATCGTTCGGATGGAGTAGCACGGTCTGGTTCCGCCTGTCTCGCGCGGGCATACCGCGCGGTCCGAGCATCGTGATCCCAGACGTGCATGACGCTCCAACGACGCAGCGCCCGCCAGGCGACATGCAGAGGGGCGACTTGTGGATGAGCAACGAGTTCGGGTGGCCATTGCGGGCGATCGGCTATGCCCTGCGAGACACACAACCGCAGACCGGGTGGAAGCCCACCGACGCGGTCCTCGTCCATCGTCTTGATCGGCGAGATGCACGCCATCTGCCACTTCGACCACTCTGGCGGGGGTTTGGAGTCGATGTCGCGATTCATGCGGCTCTCTGGTCTCCGCTCCTTCTGCTGCCCGCCGTCCGTAGGAGCGTGCGGCATCACAGAGGTCGATGTCCTCGGTGCGGGTATGACCTGCGCGGCGACTTCGCGGGCGGGTGTCCGGAGTGCGGGTGGAATCGCGGCGCAAGCGCGACGGGCGTAAGGTAGCTCAAGCGCGACGGATCGGTGCAGGGATTCCTCGGCCAGATGCAGACGCGGCACGAGTTGTACGGGCTGCTGGGGTACGAGCCGGGGAAGCCGTGGGAGTTTCCGGCGTGAGAGTCTTGGTGGGCGGTGGCGCGAGTTTTCTCTTTGGCGTTGCCGCTACCGTCGGGTTGGCGTGGTATGTGGGCATCGGCGCTGGAGAAGGCCGTGCTGCCGGCGGGGTCCAGATTCCGACGGACTCTGGGACTCAGTGTCACGGCCTGATCTACCAGGCGATCGGTTACACGGTGGTGCACTGGGACCACATGCCGGACCGGATGCGATCGGCCCCGACAATCAAGGCTCCGGCCTGGTGCCGATACCCCCCGCGGGACGACTCCAACGTGGCTTGGCGCGAACTTGCTGCGGGCTGGCCGTTCCGCTGCCTTTGGAAAGCGCAAGCGGAGTTCACGCACCTTGAAGGTGCGATTGCTCTTGATGATCCGCTCGGGTTGTCTTCGGTCTGGCCGGGGCAGTCGATGCGCGGTCTGCCAATTCGACCGATTTGGGCCGGATTCATAGGGAACGTTGCGTTCTTCGCGGTCTCGAGCGCGCTGATAGCAACTGCGTCTCGACGTATCCGTTTCGTTCTACGGGTCCGGCACTGTTCGTGTCCCGCATGCGCCTACGACCTGCGTGGTTCGGGCGGCGCGATCGCCGGGTGCCCGGAATGCGGCTGGAATCGCGGTGCGAGCGTGACGACCGCGGGCCGCGGAGCGTGAATCGCCCACGTGAGAGCCGGACATGATGCGGCACATTCGCAGGCTCGCGCGTCGCCTGGGCGTGTGCATCCCGCTCGGGGTGGCGACGACGGTCGTCGTCGCGTGGGCGCTCGCCCTGTGGCTGCCGCACCGTGGGTTGACGCGGCGGGTCAACGCGATCCGGCCGGCCGAGGATGACCGGTTCGGGATGATCTGGGCGCGTGAGTTCGGGCGCGCGGGGATGGTGCGACGCGAGTGGTGGTTCGACCCCAGGTCCGCGGCGGGCGGCACGACCCGGCTGCCCGAGCTCGCCGGTGAGATCTCGGGAACGGCGAAGGCCGACGCCGCGGCGTCGTACCGGTGGGGCGGGCTGCGTGCGGCTGTTGTAGATCCGAAGCGGCGCGCGGGGGCGGTCGAGGATGCACGCGGCTGGCCGTGCCTGGCGCTGTGGTGCGAAATCTCGGGCGGCGGCGCGACTTCGGTTGGCGCATTCAGCGTTGAAGGCGGGATCGATGCTCAATGGCTCCTCGGGCGGGCGCCGAGCTTGAGCGAGTTCCGGGTCCTACCGATGCGTCCGATCTGGTCCGGGCTGGCGGCGAACACGGCGTTCTGGGCTGGTGCGTGGCTGGTGCTGTGGGAGGCTGGCCGGTGGGGCCGACGGCGGGTGCGACGGCGGCGCGGCCGGTGCGTTTCGTGCGGCTACGAGCTCGCGGGCTCGGGTGGCGCGCGCGCGGGGTGCCCGGAGTGCGGGCAGGGGCGGTGAGCGCCGCGACGCCGCGCTAGAGTTGGCCGACCAAATCCGGTTCGACCCGAATCAGTCGGCCCGTGCGCTCCCTCCACCCCCCCGCGTGCGACGGCCAGGAGACAAGACGATGACCGGTACCGCTGTCACCGCTGCTCAAGCCGCCGCCTTCGCCAAGGGGCTGGAGGGGATCGTCGCGGGTGAGTCGGCGATCTGCTCGGTCGAGCAGGGCAAGTTGATCTACCGCGGGTACGAGATCCATGATCTGGCAGCGCACGCGACGTTCGAGCAGGTGGCGTTCGTGCTGCTGGAGGGGCACAAGCCGTCGGCGGATGAGCTGACGCGGTTCAAGCGCGAGCTGGTGCTGGAGCGGGCGTTGCCCGGGCCGGTGCTGGACTACATCCGCGGGACGCACACCATGCTCGACCGCGGCACGGCCGTGCCGATGGATGTGCTGCGGACGGCGGTGTCGCTGCTGGGGAACCTCGACCCGGACGCGCAGAAGAACGACCCGGCGTCGAACCTCCGCAAGTCCAAGCGGCTGCTGGCGAAGGTGCCGTCGATCATCGGGCACATGCAGTGCGTGATCGACGGGCGGCCGCTGGTGGACCCGGACACGGGCGGGGACCCGAAGCTGTCGCACGCGGCGAACCTGATGTACCTGATGACGGGCAAGCGGCCGTCGCCCGAGTTTGAGCGGGTCATGGACGTGTCGCTGATCCTGTACGCGGAGCATGACTTCAACGCGAGCACGTTCACGAGCCGCGTGATCGCGGGGACGCTCAGCGACATGCACGGGGCGGTGACGGGGGGAATCGCGGCGCTCAAGGGCAAGCTCCACGGCGGCGCCAACGAGATGGCGATGGAGATGCTTAAACAGATCATGCTCGACGTGGGGGAGGCCTCGATCGGAACATCCGCCGTGGATGCGTGGATGCAAAGGGCCTTCGACGAGAAGCGCAAGCTCATGGGCTTCGGGCACCGCGTCTACAAGAACGGGGACCACCGCGCTCCGATCCTGCACAAGCTCGGGCGGGCGATCGCGGAGAAGGACACCAAGAACCCGGGTGGCCACGCCGGCGTCAAGTGGTTCCAGCTCGGCGAGCAGGTCCAGGCGATCATGCTGGCGAAGAAGAACATCCACCCGAACGTGGACTTTCCGTGCGGCCTCACGTACTTCACGATGGGGATCCCGGTGCCGCAGTACACGCCGATCTTCGTGGCGAGCCGGATGAGCGGGTGGTGCGCGCACGTCAGCGAGCAGCACGCGAACAACCGGCTGATCCGGCCGCTGAGCCTGTATACGGGGCCGGCGGAGATGAAGTGGTAGGGGCTGGCGGGCGGGGTGTTTCGGGGAAGTACGCAGAGGTCGCCCGCCGCGGCGGGTGAACTCCGATCACGCAGAGGGCGCGGAGGCATGCCGGGAGCGGTCGTCGGGCCGCTCGCCGACCGCCGCGGGCCACGGGTATACTCTCGCCCCTGTTTGATCTTGAACTGGCCCAGGTGGCGAAATTGGCAGACGCACTACCTTGAGGTGGTAGCGCCCGCAAGGGCATGGAGGTTCAAGTCCTCTCCTGGGCACTTGGTTGGTGAGCCGGTTCCACGCGACGCCGCTCGGTCACGGGCGGCGTGCTTTGTTTTTGCCGCGATCGTGCTCGAGAAGCCCATAGGCAATGGGCAATGGGTGGGCGCGGGCCTTTTTTTTCATCGCCCATTCGCCATTGCCCATTCCCTAGTGCCCTGTGCCGATCCCCGTCTGGACAATTCCCGCCTCTTCGGTCACAATGCGGCCTGTGAGGCTCGGGCGAACCGCCGGGTGGAGGCTCGTGGGGTGCGTGTGCATCGGTGTCGGGTGCGGGGCCGTCGTTGCGCGCGGTCAGGCCTCGGACCCGGTGTCACCTTCGACGCCGCCGGTCGAGCCGCAGACGACGGAGGCTGGCGCGACTGCGCCCGCCGTTGTTCCCATTGACCCGCCCGAGGGTGATGCCGGGCAGCCCGAGACCGCTGCCGAGCCGGCAGCGCCGCTTCCGGCCGAAGAGCCCGAGGGCGTGCTGTGGCTGCGCGACGGGCGGCGGATCACAGGGTTCATCGTTGCGCCGCCCGAAGAAGGCGAAGGCGAAGGCGGAGGCGGCGGCGGGGTCACGCTCCGCATTGGCGGCCTTCCTACGAAGTTCGCCGCCGACATCGTGGACCGTGTCGAAATCCTCCCGCCGCTGCTCGAACGCTACCGCGCGATGCGGGAGGCGATCGACGGGCGCGACCCGGATGACCTCGTGCGCATCGCCGAGTGGCTGCTCGCGCGCAAGCAGTACACCTTGGCGGTTGAGGAACTCGAACGGGCCGTCGCCGTCCGCCCCGGGCACGCGCCGGCGAGCTCGTTGCTGCTGATCGCGCGCGGTCAGCGCGACCTCGCGGCCCGGGCGGGGGTGGGCGGGGGGGCGCCTGCGGATCGGGCGGGCACGCCCGGCGGCGCGAGGCGGCCCGCGCGACGCGCGTTCCCCACGCTCACGCCCGAGCAGATCAACATCATCAAGGTGTACGAGATCGACCTGGCGAGCCGCCCGGCCCCCCGGCTCGTGATCCCGCGGGAGACCATGGTCGAGGTGTTCGAGGAGCACGCGGGTTCGGGGTATGTGCCCGCCAACGCGGAGGCGCGCGAGGAGATTCTCCGCTGGACCCCGTCGAAGCAACTGGAACTGATGTTCCGCCTCCAGGCCCGCGACCACTACGGCGACGTGAAGGTCATCGGCAACCCTCCGGTCATGGAGCGGTTCCGCGACGGCATCCACCGCACGTGGCTCATCAACTCGTGCGCGACGACGAAGTGCCACGGCGGCGAGGAGGCCGGGCGGCTGTTCCTCGGCACGCACCGCCCCAACAGCGATCCGAGCGTGTACACCAACTTCCTGATCCTCGAACGCTTCAAGCTCACGGACGGGACGCCGCTCATCGACCACGATGAGCCGCAGCGCTCGCCGCTGCTCCAGATGGCGCTCCCGCGCAAGGACTCGATCCGCCCGCACCCGGTCGTGCCCGGGGCGACCGGCGCCGACGTCTGGCGACCGACCCTCCGCAACACCGACGACCCGCGCTTCGTCGACGCGATCGCGTGGATCAAGTCGCTCTACCGCCCGCGCCCGGAGTACCCGATCGACTACCAACCCCCGAGCGCGGTCGGCGCCGAGGCCGCGCTTCCCGCCACGAAACCGGAAGCCGGGCGTTAACGTGGAACGGATCGGGGTGCGGACGCGGAACGGAGCCCGGCCCGCGATGTGCTACACTGACGAGAACCAGACCCGGAGCTTGACGGCATGAACTGGACTCGGAATGGCTGGGCCGCCCGCGTGGCGGCGTGTGTGGGTGGCGCGGCGGTCGGGCTTGCTCCCGCCGGCTGCGAGGAGAACAGCCCCCTCGCCGACGCGATCAGCGCCTCGACGATCAAGCTCGCGGCCCTCAGCCCCGGCGGGTCCGCCGCCGCATCCGAGGCGTACAAGGCGCGGGTCTACACCGACGTGGTCAAGGCGCTCCAGCCGCTCGCGGGCAAGGGCACAGCGAGCCAGAACGCGTCGGCGTACGTGCTGCTGGCGCAGGCGCAGGTCGGGCTGGCGGACGCCGAGGCCGACAACGCCGCACAGGTCGAGCGTGATTCGCTCAACACGCTCACGTTGGTCGAGGGGGCGCTGCGCGAGTGGAAGCACCACAACGTGCAGGCCGCAACCGCGGTGTACGACCCGAACCCGGAGTTGGCTGACATTGACACTCAGGCGCGCGAGCGGGCGGACGCGATGCGTGCCGAGCGAGCGAAGAAGGCCGAGATCGACGGGCGGGTCTCCCAACTGCGGGCCCAGGCCAGGGCGCTGGCCAAGGACGCGGGCGGCAAGCGCGCCGAGCAGGCGCAGCTGTCGCGGCAGGCGTCGAATGAATCCGCGGTGAAGGGCGAGGAAACCCTGCGCCGCGCGGCCGCGATCGGGCGCGAGGCCGACGGGCTCGAAGGCGAAGCCGCGGACCTTGAAGCCCAGGCCGCGGTGATCGAGCCGCAGGGGGACCAGGTTCAGAACGCCATCGATCGTCTGACCAGCCAGACGGCTTCGCTCGAAAGGACCAGGACTGAGGTCCAGCAGCGGGCCGCCACGGCCGCCGAGCAGGTCAAAGCATCGCGCGACCTGGCGACGACGGCGGCCCGGGACATCGAGAAGTTCGTGGGTGAGTTGACGTTGGCGCGCGGCGGAGGCGAGGGCGGGGCCGCACCCTACGCCGCGGCGGTCGCCGGCTACCAGAAGGCCGCGACGACCGCGAAGACCGGGGCGAAGGACGCCAACGGGCGCGGGATGGCGCTGCTGACGGCCGGCGGCGCCAAGCAGTCGCTCGGCGACGTTCACTGGGCGCGCGCCCACGGGCTCGCCCGCGTGCTGGAAACGCTCGAAGGCTTGACGAAATCGAAGCCCCCGCTGCCGAACGCCAACCGGTATCAGGCGCAGGCGAACGAAACGCGCGAGGCGCGGACCGCGGCGCTCGATGCCGCGACGGCCGCGTACCAGGAGGCGGTGGAGGCGTACAAGGGCGCGGGATCGACAGGCGACGCCCGCGAGCGTTTCCAACGCGTCAACGAGCGGCTGGCGCGCAGCATCAATGTCACGTCGAACGGGAAGGTGGACTTGCTGGCCGAGATGCGGGCGGCGAGCGGGGAGAGCGCCGGCAGCGGGTCCGGTGGTGGCGCGGTCGAGCCCGGATCGCCGCAGGAGTCCATCGATCAACTGCTGACCGCGCTTAAGGGCGCTCGCTTCGATGAAATCCCCACGTACCTGCACGCGAGCAACGCCGACAACCGCCGCGTCCTGGACGCGACTCCGGCGCTGGTGCAGGCCGGCGTGCGGCTCAACACCGCCTGCCAGAGCAAGTTCGCCAAGGGTCTGGTCGAGATCGCCATGGCGCAGTTCGCGACCATGATGGGCGGGGCGTCGCCGTTGGCGGCGATGGGCGGCGAGGATCCGTCCGCCGCGTTCAGCGAGATGATGTCTGAACTCGACCGCCAGACCGCGGATCAGTTCCGGGTGGAGCTCAACGGCGATACGGCCCGCGTTTTCCCGCCGGATGAGAGCGAGGGAAGCCAGGGATTCCCGATGATCCGCGTGGACGGGCGCTGGCTCATCGACCTGAGCGAGGTCGAGCAGATGCTCGCGGCACAGCCGGATGCGCCGAAGTACCGCGAGCTGATGGTCTTCGTCGCCCCGCTGATCACCCAGGTGCTGAACGATGTCGCCGGCGAGGTCGAGGCCGGCACGCACGCCACCGCCGACGCCATGATGCAGGCTATGAACATGCGTTCGATGATGATGATGGGACAGATCATGGGGAAGATGCAGGAGCTCGGAATCCAGATGCCGGCCATGCCGGGGATGCCCGGCGGCGGGCCGGGCGGCGGTTGAACGGCGGGTGATTCGTCACACAGCGCGATGACTTCCCCTCCCCACGATGCGGCCAACGCCGAGCGTGACCCGGGTCCGGTGCTTCCCGAGGTCAAGATGCACCTGCACATGCCGGCGACGCCCGGGACGGGCGTGGTCGTGGGCTCGGAGCGCTGCACGCGCCCCAAGAGCGCCGGATTCGTGCGGCACGTCTCGATCCGCGTTGAGGGCACGCAGCTCGCCGGGAACTTCCGCCCGGGCCAGTCCTTCGGCGTGATCCCGCCCGGCGTCGATGCCCACGGCCGGCCGCACAAGGTCCGGCTGTATTCAATCGCCTCGCCGAGCCGCGGCGAGGACGGGCGCGGCACGGTCATTGCGACCACCGTCAAGCGGGCGCTCTTCGAAGACCCCGAAACGCACAAGCTCCGCCTTGGCGTGGCGTCCAACTTCCTGTGCGACCTCCGGGTCGGTGACTCGGTTCAGGTCACGGGCCCGAGCGGCAAGCGGTTCGTCCTGCCGGCGAACGCGGGGGCCCACGACTACGTTTTTTTTGCCACGGGCACCGGCATCGCGCCGTTCCGAGGGATGATCCTCGACCTTCTGGAGGCTGGGACACCCTCGAAGATCGCGCTCGTCATGGGGGTGCCCTACGCCAACGATCTGATCTACGACGAGGAGCTGCGCCGCCTGGCCGCTCGGAGCGCCAACTTCCGGTACCTCACCGCGCTGAGCCGTGAACGCCAGGAGGACGGCGGCGATTCAATGTACGTCCAGGATCGGCTGCGCTCGCACCGTGACGAGCTGGCGGCGGTTCTCTCGTCGGCGCGTGGGTTGGTGTACGTGTGCGGACTGTCGGGGATGGAACTGGGGGTCCTCCAAGGGCTGGCCCGGGCCCTGAAACCCGACGCTCTTGAGAGGTACCTCCACGTCGACGGCGCCGCGGGAGCCCCGGATTCGTGGGAACGAACGATGATCCACAAGCTCGTCCGCCCCACGCGCCGGGTGTTCATGGAGGTGTACTGACCACCGAACCGCGGCGGCCGCGTGCGAACCGGGGAGGGACGCCAGTTGACCACCTCCCCGTGTACTGATAGGTTTCCGGTCCTCTTCCGGGCCCAGGTCCGGGGGGGCGGAGACGGCGGCCGGGCAATCCCGGGCCGCTCAAGCCAGGGATAGGCCGGACGCGACGCC
Source organism: Phycisphaerales bacterium (assembly GCA_046153875.1). Taxonomy (GTDB): domain Bacteria; phylum Planctomycetota; class Phycisphaerae; order Phycisphaerales; family UBA1924; genus JBJXFE01. The sequence continues at coordinate 74,612 of JBJXFE010000009.1, read as the reverse complement.
GAGCCCGGCGCGCCGGACACCGGATGTGTCCGCGGCGCGGGGCGCGGCCCGGTTGACCCCACGGCGGGCGCGGGCCATGGCCGAGCACCGGACGGACGACCTTTCACGAAGGCACGAATGATCCGGACTCTACTCCCTGCTTTGATCGTGCTTGCGGGTGTGTTGCTCGGGGTGGGCCGGGCGCAGGCCCAGAACGACCTGCCCCGCGCGATCGTGGAGGCCGCGGCGCTCCAGCCCGATCAGGAGCGGGAGCTTGAGCGGTGGACGTCGGCGAACATGCGGATGCTCGAGGCCGACGATCAAGGGGACATGAAGAAGGGGCGCGAGGCGCTCATTCGCCCGCTGACCAACAGGAACGCGTCGGTCAGCTTCCGGCTCAAGTACAGCGGGTTGCTCGCGCCCACGCTCGGACGGCTGGCCCAGGACGCCAACGAGCCGCGGGCGATCAACGCGCTGATCCTGTGCGGGTGGATAGCGACGACCCAGTCGGCCCTCGTGCTGGATCAGATGCTGGCCGACCCGCGGACGGCGGTGCGGTATTCCGCGGCCGCGGCGTGCGGGCGCACGTTTGCCGCCGTCGGCGGCGGGTCCCCGGCGATCGCCGCGGTGGATGCGATCGGCCTCGTGGACCGCCTCGGCCGGCAACTGGCCGATGAGACGGACGCCTTCGTTCTCGACCGCTGTGTCGTGTCGCTGATCGCGGCCGGTCAGGTCGCGCGCGACGGCTTTGGCAGCCTGCGCGAGCAGGGGTTGAGTGTTCTGGCCACGCGGGCGGGGGAGCGGCTTCGAGCCCTGCCGGTCGGACCGGACGCCGATAAGTTCCTGCCGTCGTTCGTTCGGGCCGGTGGGGCGCTCCGTGACGCCGCGGCGAACATGCAGTTCAATCTCCACGACGACAACGTGACCAGACCGATCGTGAAGTTCGGCGCTCGCGCATGGGCGCACGTTGCACAGCGGCTCGAGGCCGGCCAGTTCGAGCAGATTCAGCCGGGCGATGAGCCCCAGGTCGCGGACGCGAAACGCGACGCCCGAAAGGTAATCGTGCAGCTTGTGCAGGTGGGGCGGGGGACGATGTTCTTTGCGGCGACGCGTCTTGACGCCGGATCGGCCTTCGAGCCGCCCGAGCCCGTGGAATGGGTCGCGCAGGCCGACGCGAAGGGTGACAACCAGTTCGTCCGGCGTGCCCGCGAGTTGATCGGGCCGGGCGGGCAGCTCACCAAGCCGCCGTTCGGGTACCCCGCGAGCGAGTTTCTGCCGCGCTAGACCTTGACGATGGGGCGGCCGCGCCCGGTCACGGGGCGGCGTTATCCTCTGGGCGCATGGCGCGCCTCGCCGTACCGTTCCTGCTGCTGCTTGGGGTCATCGCAGTCGCGGTGCTCTCTGATCGTCCGCAGGCAACCGCGGATCTCACCTTCATCAATCGTGGCGATGTGACCACGCTCGACCTCCAGCGCATGAGCTGGGTCCAGGACTTCCGGGCGGCGAACGCGCTGTTCGAAGGGCTTGTTCGGCGCGACGTGTTCAGCCCCGGGTACGACCCGATTCCGGGCGTCGCGGAGCGATGGGAGGTTTCGGACGACGCGCGCGAGTACGTGTTCCACCTGCGGGCCGATGCGCGGTGGTCGAACGGTGACGCGGTGACGGCCGGGGACTTTGTGTACTCGTGGCGGCGGGCGCTGCTGCCCGAGACGGCCTGCGACTACACCGGGCAGTTTCAGTTGATCGAGGGCGGCGCGGAGTTCTTCGCGTGGCGGGCGGACGCGCTGAAGGGGTTCGCGGCGCGGCGTGCACGGGCGGCCTCGACGCCGGGGGGGACGTTCGACGGCCCGGGCGAGGCGCGGGCGCTGTGGCGCGAGACGGAGGCGAAGTTTGCCGAACTGGTCCGGCTCAGGGCCCCGGACGAGCGCACGCTGATCGTGAAGCTCCGCCTGCCGACGCCGTACTTTCTCGACCTGTGCGCTATGCCGGTGTTCCACCCGGTGTACCCGCCGCTCGTGAAAGGACATGAGACGCTCGACCCGGACTCGGGCCGGATGGAGTGCGGGCACGGGTGGACCAAGCCGCCGCTGCTCGTGTCCAACGGGCCGATGGTGCTGACGGTGTGGCGCTTCAAGCGCGACATGCGGCTGGAGAAGAGCCCGCACTACTGGAACCGCGACGCCCTGGGCGTGGATTCCATCGCGATGCCGTCGGTGACGGACGGGAACGCGGCGGTTCTGGCGTTCAAGACGGGCGCGGCGGACTGGGTGAGCGACGTGACGCCGTCGTACAAGGGCGACATGTGGGCGGACAAGCTGCGCTTCTACGCCGAGCACCGGGCGGAGCTGGACTCACTCCGGGCGCAGGGGCTGGACCAGTTCGAGATTGACCGGCGTCTGAGCGATGACCCGCGGAAGAACATCCACGCGATCCCGACGTTCGGGACGTTCTTCTGGAACTTCAACTGCCGCCCGCGACTGCCCGATGGGCGGGTGAACCCGTTCCACGACGCGCGGGTGCGCCGGGCGTTCGCGATGGTCGTGGACAAGCGGGCCATCGTGGACAACGTCAAGCGCTGCGGCGAGCCGGTGGCCCGGACGCTGACGCCGCCGGGCTCGATCGGTGATTACCGCGAGCCGCGCGGGATCGACTGCGTGTCGGACTTCGCCGACGCCGATGCGCGGCGGGCGTGGATCGAACGCGCCCGCGGCCTGCTCCGCGACGCGGGCTACCCCGACCCGAAGCAGTTTCCTACGGTCGAACTGCTCTTCAACAAGGACTCGGGCCACGACCTGGTCGCGCAGACCCTTGCCCGCAACTGGGAGGAGCACCTGGGCGTGCCGGTCACGCTCGCCCAGAAGGAGATCAAGGTTTTTAAAGACGACCTGGTCAACGGCAACTACGTCACGGGGCGCGGCGGGTGGTATGGGGACTACGGCGACCCGACGACGTTCCTCGACCTTTCACGCACGGGCGACGGGAACAACGACCGCAAGTACTCCAGCGCGGCGTATGACGGGCTGATGGACCGGGCCGCGGCCGAGACGGACCCGGGGGCGCGGCTGGCGATCCTGACCGAGGCCGAGCGGCTCATTATGGAGGAGGACCTTCCGGTGATCCCGCTGTACCACTACGTGACGCTGTACCTTTTCGACGCGGACGAGTTCACGGGGCTGAACCCGCACCCGCGCGCGGACCAGATGCTGCACCTGATCGACGTGTTCGGGGACGGCAAGGGCGATGATGTGCCGAAGGTGGTGCGGAGCGGGAAGAGGTGAGCAGGTGAAGAGGTGAGCAGGTGAAGAGGTGAGGTAGGTATGGGCGAGGGAAAGTTGATCCGGTCGCATCGCGAGTTGAACGTCTGGCGTCGCGCGTTCGACGCGTCGATGGAGATCTTCGGTCATTCGCGGTCGTTCCCGCGGGAGGAGACGTACTCGCTCACCGACCAGATCCGCCGGTCCTCGCGGTCGGTGACGACGAACATCACGGAGGCGTGGCGCAAGCGGCGCTACGAGGCCGCGTTCGTGGCCAAGCTCAACGACGCCGAGGCCGAGGCCGCGGAGACGCAGGACTGGCTGGAGTACGCCGTAAAGTGCGGCTATCTGGAACGTCCCGCGGCGCGCACGCTGTACGCGGCCTACGAGGCGATCCTCAAGACGCTGGTCGGCATGATCACGCACGCCGATACCTGGGTGCTGCCCGTGTCTCCTGCTGCGGCACGGCGTGCTCGGCGCGGTCCGTGAACCTGCGGCCGCGATCACCTGGTCACCTCTTCACCTGCTCACCTCTTCACGAACCGCGACGGGATCGATTCGCATGACCGGCCTGATCGTCAGACGACTGCTGCAACTGCCGCTCATCCTCGCGGTGATCTACACGCTCACGCTCACGCTGGCGTGGGCGATCCCCGGGAGCCCGCTGGAGAACCCGGAGGGGCGCCGCCCGGACCCGACGGTGATCGCGCAGATGGAGGCGCGGTACAAGCTGGACAGCTTCGCGGGGTTCTACTGGTCGTACCTCGACAACGTGACGGGCCTGAAATACGTGCGCGAGTCGCTGGACGGCTCCGCTGCCGCGGAGGCGGAACGGAAGCGGGCGGAAGGGTTGGCCGCGCCGGCGCGGGTGGTGTTCGATTTCGGGCCGTCGCTGTATTACAAGGACGAGCGGGTGAACGGGGTGATCGCGGCGTCGCTGCCCGTGTCGGTCACGCTCGGGGCGCTGGCGATGCTGATCGCGCTGGCGATCGGGCTGACGGCGGGGGTCGTCGGGGCGGTGAAGCCGAACTCGATCGCGGACGTGGCGACGCTGGGTGTGGCGCTGGTGGGGATCAGCCTTCCGAGCTTTGTGATCGGCACGGTGCTGCTGCTGACGTTCTCGGTGTGGATCGGCGTGTTCCCGGTAGCCACGTGGGGGCCGTGGGGGGCGGTGCTGCCCGCGGTGACGCTCGCCCTGCCGTTCGCGGCGTATATCGCGCGGCTCACGCGCATGGGGATGATCGAGGTGCTGGGAGCCGACTTCATCCGCACGGCGCGGGCCAAGGGCCTGTCGGAGCGCTGCGTGCTGCTCAAGCACGCCCTGAAGAACGCGTTCCTGCCCGTGCTCAGCTACCTGGGCCCCGCGACGGCCCTGGCGATGACCGGGTCGTTCGTCGTCGAGCGGGTGTTCACGGTGCCGGGGCTGGGGCAGCACTTCGTGAACGCGGTGCAGAACAAGGACCTGTTCCTGATCATCGGCGTCGTGCTGATCTTTTCGACGATGCTGATCCTGTTCAACCTGGCGGTGGACGTGCTGTACCGGTGGGTGGACCCGCGGATCGAGGCGTAGGCCCCGGGTAGGGTCGGCTCTCCGAGCCGACCGTGGCGCTGTCGTGCGCGCCGCGAGGGTGCCGGCGCGAATCGGTACACTGGCGCGATGCGATACGCCTTGCTGTTCGCGTTGCTGGTGGTTGCTCCCGCCCTCGGCCAGGAGTGGAAGCCCGCGCCGACGCCGCTGATGACGCGCTGGGGGAAGGCGGTCACGCCGGAGAACGCGCACCGTGAGTACCCGCGGCCGACGATGATGCGCGAGAAATGGCAGAACCTCAACGGTCTGTGGCAGTTCGCCCCGGCGAAGGAGGGCGAGGCGCCGCCGTTCGGCAAGGAACTGCCCGAGCGGATCCTGGTGCCGTTCCCCGTCGAGTCGGCGCTCAGCGGCATCGGTCGTCGTGAAGAGCGGATGTGGTACCGGCGGACGTTTGACCTTCCGACGGAGTGGACGCGCGGCGGGGCGACGCCTCGGGTTGTGCTGCACCTGGACGCGGTGGACTGGGAGGCCACGGTCTACGTCAACGGGAAAGAGCTCGGAGTCCATCGCGGCGGGTACGACCGCATTTCGCTGGATATCACAGCTGCCTTGAAAGCTGAGGGGCCGCAGGAACTGGTCGTCGGCGTCTGGGATCCGACCGACGCCCACTGGCAGCCGCGCGGCAAGCAGGTGCGCAAGCCCGAGGGGATCTGGTACACGCCGAGCAGCGGGATATGGCAAACAGTGTGGATCGAGACGACTCAGGATGAGTCCTTGCATCTGGAGCGCGTCAAGATCGAGGCCGACGCTCGAACCGGCCGTGTGGTCGTTCGCTGTTGGACGGGACGCGCATGGGGTCGAGTTGTCCTGACCGGTTCAGTAAGTCGGAATGGGGTCGAGCTCGCACGTCGATCAACTTCGATGCGTGAGACGCCGACCGATCTCGTGCTGACGGTACCGAATCCCGAGTTGTGGTCCCCCGAACATCCGACGCTCTATGACGTCGCGATCCAGATTGAATGGCCCCGAGATCTCGGCGTGGGAGAGCCTCTAAAGACCTTTGACGTCGTTTCCACGCAGTTCGCCTTTCGCACCGTCGAGCTCAAACCCGACACCGCGAGGGTGCCCCGCGTCCATCTCAACGGCGAGCCCGTTTTCCTCGTCGGCCCGCTGGATCAAGGCTTCTGGCCCGATGGGCTGAACACGCCGCCGAGCGACGAGGCCATGATCTTCGACATCGAGGCGATGAAGCGGCTGGGGTTCAACGCCGTGCGCAAGCACGTGAAAGTGGAGCCCGAGCGCTGGTACTACCACTGCGACCGCCTCGGGCTGTTCGTGATTCAGGACATGCCGTCGGGAGACGGGTACATCGGGCCACGGGATGCGGACTTCGTGCGCTCGCCGGAGTCGGCGGCTCAGTTCGAGGTGGAGTTGAAACGGCTCATCGAGGATCGCGGGCGGCACCCTTCCATCGTGACGTGGGTTGTCTTCAACGAGGGGTGGGGGCAGTCGGACACGGCGAAGTACACGGACTTCACGCGCCGACTGGACCCGACGCGGCTCATCATCAGCGCCAGCGGGTGGACCGACCGCGGCACCGGGGACTTCCTCGACCTGCACACGTACCCCGGACCCGGGCCGATGCCGCCGGCGGAACAGTGGGGCGGGCGGGCCTGCATCATCGGCGAGTTCGGCGGGCTGGGCCTGGGCCTCGACGGGCACACGTGGCAGAAGGAGCACTGGGGGTACAAGGGCGCGGCTGACCGGGATGACCTGACGTTCCAGTACGTCGAGCTGCTGCGGCGGCTCTGGGAACTGAAGTCCGAAGGTCTCTCCGGCGGCATCTACACCCAACTCACCGACGTCGAGGTCGAGTGCAACGGGCTGTACACGTACGACCGCGAGGTACTGAAAGTCGATCTCGACCGCGTCGCGCGGGCAAACCGGGGGCTGTTCCCGCGCGTGGAGATGGTGCTGGCGACCTCGGAGGATGCGCCGACAGAGTGGCGGTACAAGACCACGGCCCCGCCGGACGGGTGGCACCGCGCGGCGTTCGACGACAGCGCGTGGTCACGCGGTCCGGCGGGCTTCGGCACGGCCGGCACTCCTGGTGCGGTCGTGGGCACGGAGTGGAACACGCCCGAGATCTGGGTCCGACGCGGGTGTGACCTGGCCGCGAAGCCAACAGGAGAGGCCGCGCTGCTCATCCACCACGACGAGGACGCGGAGGTGTATCTCAACGGCGTCCTCGCGGCGAAGGTGACGGGGTACACGACCGGGTACACCATTGTGCCGATCCAGGCCGAGGCGGCCGCGACGCTCAAGGCGGGTGCGAACACGCTGGCGATCCACTGCCGCCAGACGCGCGGCGGGCAGTACATCGATGCGGGGATCGTTCAGATGATCGAGAAAGAGGAGTAGAAGGGGTAGGCGGACAGGCGGGACGCCTGTGCCACAAGCGTGAGTAGACGGAGCCGACCATGATCCCACTCGCCGCTGTTGTCGCTGTCGCCGCGCTCGCTCAACCGCTGACGCCGGTGCCGTTCACGGACGTGACGTTCACCGGCGGGTTCTGGGCGGAGCGGCAGGCGGTGGTGCGTGAGGCGACGCTCAACGCCAACTTTCATCAGTGCGAGATTACCGGGCGCATCGACAACCTTGCGATCGCGGGAGGCAGCAAGCAGGGCGTCTACTCGGGGTACTTCTTCAACGACTCGGATGTGTACAAGGCGATCGAGGGCGCCGCGTATGTGCTGGCGACGATGCTGGATGGGGAGAAGAAGGCTGCGCTGGACGCGAAGCTGGACGGCCTGATCGCGACGATCGCCGCGGCCCAGCAGCCGGACGGGTACATCAACTCGTACTTCCAGACGAAGGATGCGAACCCGGCGATCAAGGACGCCGACACGAAGTGGTCGAACACCGCGGTCAAGCACGAGATGTACTGTATGGGGCACCTGATCGAGGCGGGTGTGGCTCACTACCGGGCCACGCGCAAGCGATCGCTGCTGGACGTGGCGGTGAAGGCCGCGGACCACATCGACTCGGTCTTCGGACCGCCGCCGAAGCGCCCTGACGTGTGCGGGCACGAAGAGATTGAGCTGGCCTTGATCCGCTTGTTGCAACTTGGCCGCGACGACAAAGCGGCAGGGATTAAGGAGCCCGAGCGATACCAGAAGCTGGCCGAGCACTTCATCCACACGCGGGGAACGTCCGTCGCGGATCGCAAGCTCTACGGGGAGTATTGCCAGGACCACGTGCCGCTGAAGGACCAGACCGAAGTCGTCGGTCACGCGGTTCGGGCGATGTACCTGTTCAGCGCGGCGACAGATCTCGCATTGATCAGCGCTATCGAGCAGGCGTCGGGCCGCGGTGCACCGATCACAGATCACCGATCACTGATCACCCCGCTGGAAACCCTGTGGACCGACCTGACCGCGCGCAAGATGTACGTCACAGGCGGCATCGGTAACAGCGGGCACAACGAGGGTTTTACCAGGCCCTACGACCTGCCCAATGAAAGTGCCTATGCCGAGACGTGCGCAACGATCGGCCTCGCGCTCTGGGCGCACCGGATGAACCTGCTGACGCGCGACGCGAAGTACTTCGACGTGCTGGAGCGGGCGCTGTACAACGGCATCCTCAGCGGGGTCTCGCTCGACGGGTCGAAGTTCTTCTACGAGAACCCGTTGGGGTCCACCGGCGACCACCACCGCAAAGACTGGTACGCGTGCGCGTGCTGCCCGCCGAACGTGCTGCGGGTGCTGGCGTCGCTGGGAGCGATGGCGTACGGGACAATTGGCGGGAAGCCGGGCCGATTGCCCGACTACGTGTTCGTCAATCTCTACGCGGAGGGGACCGCGAGGCTGCGCCTTGGCGTCGGCGAGGTTCAACTCACGCAGACGACCCGCTATCCGTGGGACGGCAAAGTCCGCATCGCGATTGTCACTCCGAAACCCAACTGTGACTTCGTTCTCTGCATACGGCGACCGAGCTGGTCCGAGCGGCCCACCGTACTCGTCTCGGAGGATGGTCGTCACAGTTTCAAACTCGAGAATGACGCCATCGAGGGGAACGGCTACACGCTCATCAACGGACAATGGTCAACGGGGGCCTACGTGGAGATTGAGTTCCCGATGCCGGTGAAGCGCGTGCACGCCCACCCGAGCGTGACATTCGATCGCGGGCGTGTCGCCCTCCAGCGCGGGCCGATCGTGTATTGCCTGGAGGATGCCGACAACGAGGACGGTGCCCGATCGATCGCGCTGCCGCCGGATGCGGAGATCGAGGCCACGTTCCAGTCCGACCTGCTCGGGGGCGTGACGGTGCTGACGGGTGAGGGGCTGGCAACGGCGCCGCAGGACTGGGATGAGGGCGAACTGTACCGGGCCGCGCCGGAGGCGAAGAAGGTGCGGTTCACCGCGATCCCGTACTTCGCATGGGACAATCGCGAGGCGGGCGGGATGCAGGTCTGGATCCCTGAGTCCGCGGCGCTCGCGCCGCTCGGCCGGCTGCCGGGGGTGACAACCTCGGCTTCGCACTGCTGGGGCTCGGATTCGGTGCTCGCGCTGACGGATCGCCAGGAACCCGCGTCGTCCGCGGATCACCAGGTGCCGCGGCAGAGTTTCTGGCCGCGCAAGGGCACGACGGAATGGGTGCAAGTGGACTTTGATCGCCCGCGGCGGCTGAGCGGGCTCGATGTGTATTGGTTCGACGACGGCCCGCCGGCGGGGAGCGGGAACTGCCGCGTGCCAAATGCATGGAGCGTGCTTTGCCGTACCTCGCACGAGGGCGACTGGAAGCCGGTATCCGATCCGCGCAGGTTCACGACAGAGAGGGACACGTACAACCGCGCTCGGTTCTGGCCCATAGAGGTAGTTGCGGTGCGGGTGCAGGTCGAGCTTCAGCCGGGGTTCTCGGCGGGTGTGCTGGAGGTCAGGCCGGTCAAATGAACAATTTGGACGCCGAGCCTGAGCGAGGTCGCGAACGAAGGCTCGGGTACTCCTGCCTCAGCCCGTGATCCCGGCTTGGGACGGGTGCACCCGAGGCTTCGTCGAGGACTCCTCAGCCTCGGCGTCCCCGGGAACCAAGGCGTGTTCGCGATTCGCGCGTCGTTGTTCGCTCGTCGGTCTTCGCTGTTCGCTCTTCGTTGTTGGCCTTCACGCCTTCGCCTTCGGCTGCTTCACGATCCGCAGGTACGACTTCTTCACCTCGAACCCTTGCGGGAACAGCTTCTTCGCGTCATCGTCGCTGACCGAGGGCACGATGATGCAGTCGCCGCCCTGCTTCCAGTTCGCGGGCGTAGCCACCTTGTGGTTCGCGGTGAGCTGGAGCGAATCGATCACGCGCAGGACCTCGTCGAAGTTCCGCCCGGTGCTGGCCGGGTAGGTGAGCGTGAGCTTCACCTTCTTGTCCGGGCCGATCACGAAGACGGAGCGCACGGTCATCGTGTCGCTCGCGTTGGGGTGGATCATGCCGTAGAGGTTGGCCACCTTGCGGTCCGCGTCGGCGAGCATGGGGAAGTTCGGGGCCGTTCCCTGCGTTTCCTCGATGTCCTTGGACCAGCGGCGGTGGTCGTCCACGCTGTCTACGCTCAGGCCCACAACTTTCACGCCGCGGGCGTCGAAGTCCCGCTTGAGCCGCGCGGCCGCGGCGAGCTCGGTGGTGCAGACCGGCGTGAAGTCTTTGGGGTGGGAGAAAAGCACGGCCCACTTGCCCTCGATCCACTGGTGGAAGCGGATCGGGCCTTCGGTCGAGTCCTGCGTGAAGTCCGGGGCGAGGTCGCCGAGTTGCAGTGCCATGGGGAGCCTCTCTTGCACGGTGTCCGTTGATGGGCGGGGAGCCGGGATGGCACGCCGCGTTGGCGCGATGATATCCCGGCCCGACGGCTCAACTTCTAGGCGTGACCCGCCGTCCGGGTCGCCACCTCTTTGGCGGGGTCCGGGCCGCACCCGCGAGCCCGTTCATTCACCATCTGGCCGAATGCAGCTTCACGTCGGCAGTCGGCCAGGCTGTCTTCCAGCGTGACTCGGCCTGGGCGAGGTCGGTTTCGCGGCCCGTGCCCTGGGCCTTGATCGCCTGCACGAGCCCGAAGAGGGCCCATCCGTTCCTCGGGCGGCGGCGGAGGTCCTCGAGAAGGACCGCCTCGGCCTCGACCGGGCGCTTGGCGTCCAGCAGGGCGTCGGCGAGCCAGTGGCGCGTCGCCGTGGGCCAGTCCGGCGGTTCGTTGTAGGTCGTCGAGTCTTCCAGTCGTGCGGCGGCGGAAAAGTGCGTGATCGCTTCGTCGGTGTCGCGGCGGGCGAGGGCGATCTCGCCGGTGAGCAGCCGCTCGGCGATCTGCATGAGGCGCGGCGGGGGGGAGTTCACGAGGATCAATGTATGCGGAAAATCGGGGCGGGCGGCGACGGACTTGAGATTCGCCAGTTCGCTCTCGGCCTCGTCGAGCTTGCGTGTGTTCGCCAGGGCCATGCCGCGGGCCCAGTGCCAGGTGGCGAGGACGAAGGGGAGGTTGTCGGCCGGGCGTGGCGCGGCGAGGGCTTCATCCCACTTGGCGAAGCGGACCATCGCGTGGTACGGGGCGACGATGAACTGCTGGAGCCCGGCGGCCATGTCCGGGTGGGGCTTGGAGGCGGTCTTCTTCGCGGCGGTGATCGCGTCGGCGCTGCGGCCTTCGTGGCTGTACGCGATCCACAGGAAGTGGACGTTGTGGGGGTAGTACGCGGCCGGGTAGATGCCCTGGGCCTTGCACTGCGTGATGTAGTCCTCATCGACGGCGATGGCCTTGAGGTTGGCGGCCGCGGCCTCGTTGTAGCGGCCCACGCGGAAGAAGATGTGCGAGGGCATGTGGACGAGGTGGCCCGCGCCGGGCGCGACGTTGAGGAGGCGCTCGCCGCTGGTCACGGCCCGGTCGGCTTCCTGAGAGGCTTCCAGCGCGTGGATGTGCAGGTGGAGGGCGAGGGGATGGTCCGCGTTGAGCGCGATCGCCTTCTCGATCAGCGCGATCACGTCGCGGGTGTAGGGGCGCGGGTTGCCGTCGTTCGTCCAGTAGTTCCACGGGTCGGTGTCCATGACGGATTCGGCCGCGATGGAGAGGATGTCGGCGTCGGTCGGGTAACGCTTCGCCAGGCCCTGCATCGCGCCGGCGTAGGCCTTGTCGAGCGCTGCGCGGTCGGCCTTGGGGTCGGGGGAATAGCGCGTGGCGAGGGCGTCGATCATCGCCCGCTCGACTTCGGTGGCGGCGGGCTTCTTTGCGATGGCCTTCTGCACCGCGTCCCACGCGGGGGAGACGGCGGACTCATCCATCGGGGCGTTGATGTTCGGGCCGAGGGCGTAGGCCTCGCCCCAGTACGCCAGGGCGCACTCGGGGTCGAGCCGCTGGGCCTCCTTGAAGCTGCGGACCGCCTCGGCGTGGTTGAAGGCGTACGCGAGGACGAGGCCCTGGTCGAAGTACTTCTGCGCCTGCGGGTTGGTCGTCGAGGTCTTGCGCGAGTGCTTGCCGAGGTTGTGGAGCTTCGGCGAGAGCTGGCCTTGGCGGGTCGTCTCCCGCAGGTCCTTGTCCGTGTGCATGGCGACCATGCCGCTTTCCTGAGCGAGGGCCGAGCCGGCCAGCGCGAGGATCAGAGCCGCGCTACCGGTGGAGATCCTGTGCGTGGACATTCGTGCCTCCTTCGATCGTGTGCGTTGTCTCTTCGGGTGGGGCGGACCGCCCCTGCCTGACGCGACGATCCCCGTGTGCCGTTCACGCTATCGCACCGCCGATCATGTTTCCAGCGTTGGCACGCTTGCGGATCATCCGCGTGTTGCGGGATCGGTTCACCGTGCCGCAACCGTAAGTCCCACCCGCGTCTGGGCTTTGGGCGCCTGGACGTGAAGCCGTTTGACCCGGTGCTCGGACCAGTCGGTGACGTACAAATCCGGGGAATCCGGGCCGTCGTGAACCTTGAGCAGGTCGTAGACGTTGTCGCGCTGTGCGGGGAGAAAGCCGGCGCCGCGGATGAGGCGGCAGAGCACGGGCTCGTCGAGGCAGTAGGTCGTGCCCGCGGACGAGACGACGTTCTCCTCCATCATCACCGAGCCCATGTCGTTGGCGCCGAAGGCTAGGGCGACCTGCCCGATGTGCGGGCCCATGGTGACCCAGGACGCGCCGATCGAGTAGATGTTGTCGAGGAAGAGGCGCGAGAGGGCCTGGGTGCGGAGGTAGTCGGTGCTTCCGGACATGCGGACGCGCCGGCCGAACTCGGGCGGCTGGGCGGTCTCAATCTCAGGATCGAAGCCGCGTCGAAGGAACTCGTTCGCGAGCGTGTCGCCCGGGAACTCCTGCTCGAACTCCTCGGGGCGTGCGCCCCAGTCCTTCACGCGTCCCAGCGGCGTGTTTTCCCGCTGGAAGGGCCAGGAGATGAAGGAGACGTAGTGGCCGAACGGACAAGTGGCAGAGTGGCGAAGTGGCAAAGTGGCAGAGTCAGTCAAGGCGGTTGATCCCTCTTCCACTACGCCACTCGGCCACTTTGCCACCTGGCCACTTCTCGCTAACGCCCGGTCCTGCCACTCGCGCACCAGCTTCATGTGGTGAACGCGGTCCGCGATCCCCTCGATGTGCCCGAACATCATGGTCGCGCTCGTGAACATGCCCAGGTCGTGGGCGACGGCCATAGTGGTCAGCCACTCTTCGGCCGAGCACTTGCCCAGGCCGATCCGGCGTCGCACCTGCGGCGCGAAGATCTCGCCCCCGCCGCCGGGCAGGCTGTCCAGCCCCGCGTCGCGCAGCCGCACCATCACCCAGTGGAGCTTCTCCGCCAGCGTCGCGCCCGGCGGGTCGAAGAACCGCACGAACTCGATGAACTCGGGCGGGCTGAAGCCGTGCACGTGGACGGTCGGGAAGCGCTCCTTGATCGATCGCAGCAGCGACACGTACCAGTCCAGCGGCAGGGCCGGGTTCATGCCGCCCTGCATGAGCACCTGCGTGCCGCCGATCGCGACGAGCTCGGCGATCTTCTCATGGAGGCGCTCGTGTGTGAGCGTGTACGCGTCCGCTTCGTCGCCGTCGCGGCGGAAGGCGCAGAACGTGCAACGGGCCGTGCAGACGTTGGTGTAGTTGATGTTGCGGTCGAGGACGTACGTCCGGACCGCGTCACCGTGAAGGGCCCGGCAGCGCGCGTCCGCCCACCGGCCCAGTTCGGGCAGCGGCATCCGGTGGTAGACCTGCATCGCCTGCGCGGGTGAGAGCCGGGCGGCCCTATGCACCACCGCGTCCAGCAACCCCGGGTCGGTCCCGTCCAGGCGCGGGTGGCAGGCGGGAGGTGCGTAGGTGCTGTCCATTCGCGTCTTTTCAGGATTCATTGAAACTTGCGGACTATAGCCGCGGGCGGCTCAAACGTCCGGAACGCCGGGCGGCGCGAAGTTACGCGGGTTATGCCGGGCGGGGGAAGCCGCGTCGCTGTGGGCATTCGGCTCCGGCTGTGCCGCGTCGAGTCCGCGCGGACCCCGACCGATAGAACGGTGGATGGTGGCCGCCGACGGAGGGGTGAGCGCAGTGACCAGACATCAGAAGCCCCATGTCTCCGCCGCGCTCGCGCAGCTCAAGCCCGGGGTGACTGTCGCCTGCCTCCTCCTGGCGGCGTCGGTGCTCGTCCAGCTCCTCGTCTTCGGGTTCGTTCACTTCACGGAGATGAGGTTCGAGGGCCCGAAGGTCGAGTCCGTGGCCGCCCAGTCGCTCAGCGTCGTGCCGGGCGTGGCCATCGAGCCGCGGCGCGACGCGGTTCCGCCCGGTCAGGGGCATGCGGCAAAGCCCGAGCCCACGCCGACCGCGGCCGTCGCTCCGCGGCCGCTCAGCGCCATCGACACGGTGCTGCACCGTGCCAGCGACCTGGCGGTGACGGCTGGAACGGGCTCCACGGCGGTGCTGTGGATCCTGGTGTTCATGGGCGTGGTCGTCGGGGCGGGTGGCCAGGTGCCGGGCGTGGAAAAGGCCGTGTCCGCCGCGTGCTGGTCGCTGCTCCTGGCGCTGGCGTGCCTGCCGTGGCAGCAGGTTGTGCCTACGACCCCGTTCCCCGGCGTCTTCTCCGCGTACGCCACGATGACTTCTGCGAGCGACGCCGTGGACGCGGGCACGGCGTCCCTCGGCGTGCTCCTGGCCGTTCACCTGATCCTGCCGCTGGCGGCGTTCTTTGTCGCGATGCTGGTGCTGGCCCGGTTCCGCGCGGGCGTTGAGGCGGGCGTGATCATCCGATCGGTGAACGAACTCGACGCCGCCATCGAACGCGAGGCGGAGGAGATCGCCCGTCGCGGCATCTCACTTTCCGGCCCGCGCGCCGTAGGGGCGCTGAACTCAGCGATCGGGTCCGTGCAGGTGATGTCCGGACCGGCTCCGACGCCGCGGCGCGAACAGGACGAGAGCTACGGACCGCTTTCCGCGGGAATGTCGGCGTCGCGACCGAGCGAGCCGCCGCCGCGCCCGCCGCCGCCCGCCCGCGAGCGCCGCGTGCCCGAGCCCGCCGAACCCTACCGTCGCCCGATCTGACACGGACCGCCTCGGCGTTCGCCGATCTGGCACCGGCGGCGGCCGCCGTTCGAAAGGGCGGTTTCCCGGCCCGGAACCGACAATCCATCCACACCGCCGTGATTGTTTACAATGCCCTTCCTGCCGCCCGGTGGGGGCGGTGGCTTCGAGGCTCACGGAAGGGAGAAGCAGTTCCATGGCAGCCGAAACCACGACGACCGTGATCGGTCCCGACACGCACATCAAGGGGGACATGACGTTCAGCAGCAGCGCCAGGATTCTCGGCACATTCGAGGGCCGCATCGTCGCCAAGGGTGAGCTCCAAGTCGCCGAGGGCGCGACCTGCCGTGCCGCCGTCGAGGCCGGCCGCGTCCAGGTCGACGGCATGATCGAGGGGAACGTCACCGCGAAGGACCGGCTGGAGCTGGGGTCCAAGGCCCGCATCAAGGGCGACCTGGTGACGGCGCGGCTGGTGGTGTCCGAGGGAGCGTCGTTCGTCGGGCACTGCGCCGTCGGCGCCGACGCGGCCAAGTCCGCCAAGAGCCTGGAGCTGGATATCCCGTTCGCCGAACCCAAGACCGCCGCCGCCACGTCCGCGACCAAGGTCGACGGCCGCGCCGAGCCCGTCGGAGCGCGCCGGTAGACCGATGCACGAACGCGGATGACCGCCGTGTCGCGCGGGCCCGATCCGGGCGACACTCGCGGCTCCGCGTTCGGCTCTCAGCGAGGGCAGGATGCCCGCGATGACCAAGTCAAGCGCCGCCGCCCATCGCCCGGTCCAGTGCTATCACTGTCGGCACCGCTTCGACGTCGCGGTGAAGACCATGACGTCGTCGTGCCCGAAGTGCTCCAAGGCGCTGCTCGTGCAGGACGTCGTCGTCAAGGGGATCGAGGCCTGTCGCAAGCTCCAGACCTGCGGGCGCATCGTCATCGAGAAGAAGGGCCGCGTCATGGCCCAGCTCGTCGAGGCCCATGAGGGTATCGAGGTCCAGGGTGTCATCGAGACCAAGGCCTACGCGGGCGGGCCCGTGAGCCTGGGCGCCAGGGCCGAGTGGAAGGGCGACTGCCGCGCCCCGCGGCTGGAGATCGAGCCCGGGGCGAAGATCCTCGGCGGTTTTTTCGTGATCCCCGACGACTCGCTGGGCCTGTCGGACCTGCTGAAGGGCACGGAACCGGCCGTGAAGAAGAAGCGGTGACTCGGATGCCGGGCCCGTCCCGAACGCTGGTGGCACGGGCGGCCCCTCCGTTCGTTGGTTGAGCGCGGTCACGGCGTGCGGTGTGTCGCCCGGGCGGGTCCGATCGCGGCGTGGATCGCCGCGACCTGACGCAGCAGCTCCGGCATCGAGTCCAGCCGCAGCATCGTGCTGGCGTCGCTCAGGGCCGTGCGCGGCTCGGGGTGGCACTCGATGAACAACGCGTGGACTCCCGCGGCCGTCGCCGCACGCGCCAGCAGGGGAGCCCGATCGGGCCGTCCTCCCGTGGTCTCCCCGGTCCCGGGCGTCTGCGTCGAGTGCGTGCAGTCGAAGCAGACGGGCATCCCGCCGTCCGCACCGGTGTCCGGAAGAGCCGCCTTCAGCTCCATCATGTCGCCCAAGCCGATGAAATCGTTGATCAGCCGTCCGTAGCCGAACATCGTGCCGCGCTCCGTGAGCATGACGTTCGAGCACCCCGCTTCGGCGAGTTTCCGCACCGGCCCGGCCATCTCGGCGGGCGAGAGGAACTGTCCCTTCTTGACGTTGACGGCCCGATCGTGGCGCGCCGCCGCTTCGCCGCACGCGAGGAGCAGGTCCGTCTGCCGGCACAGGAACGCCGGCACCTGGAGCAGGTCGACCACCCGCGCCGCCGGCTCGGCCTGGGTCGGCTCGTGGATGTCCGTCGTCACCGGCACGCCGAAGTCGCGCCGGATGCGCCCGAGCCATTCGAGCCCGCGTTCCAGCCCCGGCCCGCGCGGCGAGTTGATGCTCGAACGGTTGGCCTTGTCGAACGACGCCTTGAAGACAAACGCCAACCCCAGCTCGCGGCAGGTGCGGGCCAGCAGGTCCGCGCACGCGAAGCCCAGTTCGGCCGACTCGAGCACGCACGGCCCGGCGATGATCGCCAGCGGCCGCCCGGGCCCGATCTCGACGCTCCCCGCGTGACAGGTTCGCACCATGGCGGAAGAGTAGGAATGTTCCCGCGGAAGACCCGAAGGCCTGTCGCCGGGTAGGATCGGGTCATGCCCGCCCAGATCATCGACGGGAACGCGCTGGCGAAGGTCTACCGCGCCCGCATCGCGGAGCGCGCCGCGGCCGTCAGGGCGCGCGGCGGGATCGTCCGCCTCGACGCCGTGATCGTGGACACGGGGGACAACGGGGCGCGGGTGTACGCCGAGAACCAGGGGAAGACCTGCGCCGCCCTGGGGATCGAATACCGGCTGCACGAGTTGCCGGCCGGGGCGTCGTTCGACGATGCCGCCGGGCGGGTGCTCCTGCTGAACGCGAAGGAGGACGTTGCCGCGGTGATGCTCCACCTGCCGCTTCCCGAGGGCGTCGAGCCGTACCGGATTCAGCGGCTCATCGCGCCCGAGAAGGACGTCGAGGGCGTCAACCCCGCGAACATCGGCAACGTCGTGTACGGGCAGTCGTCGCTCGTGCCGTGCACGGCCCTGGCGGTGATGCGGATGATCGAGAGCACGCCGACCTGGACGGCGCCGACCGGGGGCGGCGGGCTCCGCGGAAAGCGCGCGGTCGTGGTGGGGGCGGGGGACGTGGTCGGCAAGCCGATCGGCGTGCTGCTCATGCGTCAGGAAGCCACGGTCGTCTCGTGCAACAAGTGGACCGGCGGGATCGCTGAGTTGGCGCGATCGGCCGACGTGCTGGTCGCCGCGGCGGGCGTGCCCGGGCTGGTGCGGCGCGATTGGATCAACCCCGGGGCGGTCGTGGTTGATGTCGGTGTCAGCCGCGTCCGGGGGCCGGACGGCAAGATGAAGACCGTCGGCGACGTGGCCTTCGACGAGGCGAAGGAGGCCGCGGGGTGGATCAGCCCTGTGCCGGGCGGTGTCGGTCCCATGACCGTCGCGATGCTGCTGATGAACGTGGTCGAGGCGTGCGAACGGGCGGTGGGGCTGGGCGGAAGGGTGTGAGAACCGGCTCTCCGCCGGGCTCCGCACCCGCCCTCTTGCCCGTGTTTCCCGCGGCGGTGAGGCGTTGACTCCGGGGTCCGGGTACCCTTGAGTTTCGGGTAGGTTCTGACCGACGAATCAGCCAGGAGCCCGCATGTCCACTCTCGCCCTGCTCCCGCACATCGGCATGCCCGAGTTGATCATCCTGGCGATCCTCGGGCTGCTCATCTTCGGGCGGCGGCTGCCCGAGGTCGGGCGCGGCCTGGGGCGGAGCATCGTGGAGTTCCGCAAGGGCCTCAAGGGCGTTGAGGACGAGATCGAGCACTCGTCGAGTGAGCCGGTCAAGCTGCCGGACCGCGACAAGGCGGGCCAGGGTGCGGCGGTCGGCGCGGCCTCGGGCGTGCCGGGAACGGTTGCGCAGCACCCGGCGACTCCGAGCGGACCCGCGCAGGTCTGACGAGCAATCACGACTGGACCTGCGGTTACTCCGGCTTGCCGCCGCTGAGGTCGTAGACCCACCCCTCGATGGCGCGCGGGTAGCTCACGACTTCGTCGGGCTTGAAGAACAGCGTGAGTTCTCGCTCGGCCGCCTCGGGGCTGTCCGAGCCGTGGATGAGGTTGAAGCTGTTGGAGACGCCGAAGTCGCCGCGGATGGTGCCGGGCTCGGCCTTGGAGCCGAACGTCGCGCCCATCATCTTGCGGCAGACCGTGATCGCCCCGTTGCCGCGCACCGCGAGGATAAGCACCGGCGCGCTGGTCATGAACTTGACCAGACCGGCGTAGAACGGTTTGCCCTTGTGGGCCTCGTAGTGCGTCTCGCACAGGGCTCGGGGGATCTGCGTGAGCTTGCAGCCGACGATCTGCAGCCCCTTCTCCTCGAAGCGGGCGAGGATGCGGCCCATAAGCCCGCGCTGCACGGCGTCGGGCTTGAAGATGATGAGTGTGGTTTCCAAGCGGGTTCTCCGGTGCTGAAGGCGAACGGGGGCAAAGCATAGACCCGCGATCCGTCGATCGGCCGTCCGCGCTCGGGCTTCGGTGGGCCCTGCGCGCAGGCCCTGTCGCGCGGGTAACGACGGGCGATCACGTCCCGGCGAGGCGCACCGCGGCGTTGATCATCGCCAGGTGCGAGTAGGCCTGCGGGAAGTTGCCCAGGGCCAGGCCCGTCAGAGGATCAAACTGCTCGGCCATGAGGCCCGTGGGCCCGGCGAGGGCGGCGTAGGCGGCGAGAAGCTCCTCGGCCTCGGCCCGCCGACCGACGAGCGCGAGCGACTCGATCAACCATCCTGTGCAGAGGTTGAACCCGCCCTCGACGCCGGGCAGTCCGTCGTCGTAGAGGTAGCGGTACACGGTCGGCCCGCGCCGGAGTGTGCGATGGATCGCGTCCACGGTGGAGACGAAGCGCGGATCGTTCGGCGCGACCAGTCCGGTCAGGCCGATCGTCAGCGACGCGGCGTCCAGGGTCGTTTCGCCGTAGGCCGCGGTGAACGCGCCGACAGCGGCGTTCCACCCGTGGGCGGTCACGTCCGCGGCGATGCGGTCGCACAGCGCGGGCCACTCCGGACGGACGCGCCCCACGGCCTGTTCGGCCACGACCATGCCCCGGCTCACCGCGTGCCAGCACATCACCTTGGTGTGGACGTTGTGCCGCTTGTGCGTGCGCAGCTCCCAGATGCCGTGGTCCGGCTCCTGCCAGCGGGCTGCGGCGGCGTTGACCATCGACTCCACCAGCCGCCAGTACTGCGGGGTGACGGGCGCGCCCGCCTCGGCCAGCAGCGCGGCCACGTCCACGATCGGTCCGAACACGTCGAGCTGGACCTGGTGTGCCGCGGCGTTGCCGATGCGCACGGGCCGGCTGCGCCCGTAGCCGGGCAGCGACCCGATCTCGCCCTCCTGCCCCAGGTTCCCGCCCGCGACGGTGTAGATCGGACGGAGTCGCTCGGGCGACTCGCACGAATCCACGACGCCCACCAGCCAGTCGAGCAGCTTCATCGCGGTTCCGGTGTTGCCGAGCCGGATGAGCGCGGCGGCGGCCAGGCAGGCGTCGCGCGGCCAGCAGTAGCGGTAGTCCCAGTTGCGCGAACCGCCCAGCGGCGCGGGGAGGCTGGTTGTCCCCGCCGCGACGATCGCGCCGGTCGGCCCGTGGCATAGCGCCTTGATCACGGCGGCCGAGCGCCTGACCTGGGGCGCGTGCTGCGCCGGGATGCGCAGCGTCCCGACCCACCCGGACCAGAACCGCTCGGTCTGCCGGCGTCGCTCGGCCTCGGGGAGTACCGGGTCGCGCAGGCTTGCGGAGCCGTAGCGGAGCTCGAGCAGCACGGGCGCGCCCGTCAGCTCGACTTCGGCCGTCGCGGCGGCCTCCGGACCGTCAGCCTGAACTGTCCACTCGACG
This sequence comes from Phycisphaerales bacterium, assembly GCA_046153875.1. GTDB lineage: Bacteria > Planctomycetota > Phycisphaerae > Phycisphaerales > UBA1924 > JBJXFE01. Next base: position 53,867 of record JBJXFE010000009.1, on the reverse strand, counting down.
CCCGGGGAAAAGAGCACGATCGGATCGGGCCAGCCGTCCACTTCCAGGCCGCGGTCGCGACGGATGATGCGTGTCGGAGCGCGCCCGAAATCGAGGCGCGGCGCGAACCGGATCACGGCGCGGCCGTTGCCCTCGATCACCCGCACGAGGTCCGTCCGCCCGGCCCGCTGATACGGGCGCCCGCCCGAGCAGTCGAAGTAGTCGGTGACGGTCAGCGTCGGCCAGGTTGTCTGCAGGACGAACGAGTCGCCCAGGTACTGCTGCCTCGGCTCGCCGCCCGAGGCGGGCTCGATCCCGAACACACCCGCGGCGTCACTCGCGAGCAGGGCCGCGAAAACAGCTGCGGAGTCCACGCGCGGCAGGCAAAGCCACACCACACGGCCGGTCGGGTCGACGAGGGCCACGGTCCGCTGGTCGGAGAGCATCGAGTGGTGTTCGATCGGCACGGGCCTGTGGCGCGCGAGGAACTCCGATCGACGCTCGTGGATCGAACGGAGCAGCCCCGCGACCTCACCCTGCCCGTCGATACGGTGGTGGGCGACCGTGTCACCCGCGCCGATCTTCACGCCGACGCCCGCATGGCCGATCGCGGCGAAGGCGTGTTCGTCGGTGGTGTCGTCGCCAAAAAAAACCACGGAGGTCGCGCCGACCCGCTCACGGAGCTGCGCGAGGGCCCTGCCCTTGTCCGGCGGGACAATCGTGAGCTCAACGACCTGATCGCCCTGGAGGGCGTACACACCCTCGCGCCGAGCCGGCCCGGCCATGATCGCGGTGATCGCCTGATTGACCGCCGCCCTGTCGCCGACACGTCGGTAGTGGTACGCGACGCCCGTGGGTTTCGCTTCCACGAACGACCCCGGCACGGAGCCGGTGATCGCGTTCAGCTCGTCGCGCAGGGCCGCGAGCAGCGATCGGCCCTCGGGCGTGAGACTGAGGCGGGCGGTGGACCCGGTTTCGACGCCGTGGCTCCCCACGAGACGGATCGCGCCCTGCGCCCCGACCCGCGTTGTCAGGTCGGTCAGCCCGCGTCCGGAGATGACCGCCGCGTGCGTGTGGGGGAGCGCGGCGAGATCCGCGAGGGCCAGGAGCGCATCCGGGTGACCCGCCGCGTGCTCCGGGTGGTCGACGATCGGCGCGAGCGTCCCGTCGAAGTCGCAGGCCACGAGCAGGATCGGGGCTTCGGCGGCCGCGGCCAGGGTTTCCTTGACGCCGCTCATGGTCCGAGGGCCTCCAGGAACCGCTCGGCCCAGACGAAGACGTCGTGGCGTCGGACCACCGTGCGGAGGATCGCCATGCGGTGTCGCGCCTCGGTGCGGGGGATCTTCACGGCCTGCTCGAGAACGGCGGACATGCCCTCCAGGTCCCGTGGGTTCACGAGCAGCGCGCGGCGCAGCTCGCGGGCGGCGCCGGCGAACTCGCTGAGCACCAGCACACCGCCCAGGTTGGATCGGGCCGCGACGTATTCCTTCGCGACGAGGTTCATCCCGTCGCGCAGCGGCGTGACCACCATCGCATCGGCGGCGCGGTAGTAGGGCAGCAGCTCATCGCGTGTGAAGTTCCGCCGGAAGTAGTGAACAGCGACGCGCCCGGGAACGCTGTACTCGCCGTTGATACGGCCCACGAGTTGTTCGACGCGCGAACGGGTCTCGGCGTACTCGCGGACCAGCTCACGGCTGGGCGCGGCGATCTGCATGAGTACGCAATCCTGGACGGACGCCCCGCCGCGTCGCAGCATCAGTTCGAAGGCGCGCAGGCGCGCGTCGATGCCCTTGGTGTAGTCGAGACGGTCCACGGCGAGGAGGATCTTGCGGGTCGCCCCGATCCGCCGGCGGATGGCCTGGGCCTCCGCCACGACGGCCGGTGTCGAGGCGTGCTCGTCGAACCATCGGAAGTCGATCGAGATGGGGAACGAACCCACGCGGACCCGGCGGCGCTCGAAGTCGAGCAGCGTGTCGGTGCCGTCCGCGGACGTGTGGTCGCGGCAGGCGCGCGAGAAGTTCTGCGCCGAGGCATAGGTCTGGAAGCCGACCACGTCCGACCCGAGCAGGCCCAGCAGAACCTCGTTGCGCCACGGGAGCCACGCGAAGAGTTCCTCGGGCGGGAAGGGCGTGTGCAGGAAGAAGCCGATGCGCACGTCGGGGCGGAGCCGGCGGAGCAGGCGCGGGACGAGCATGAGGTGGTAGTCGTGGACCCAGACCACGTCCCCGCGCCGGGCCACCGCCGCCGCGGCCCGGGCGTAGCGCTCGTTCACGCGGACGTACGGCTTCCACCACGAGTGGTCGAAGTCGGGGGTGCGGATGGCGTCGTGGAAGAGCGGCCAGAACGTGCGGTTGCACATCTGGTGGTAGTACACGTCCACCTCGTGCTCGGTCAGCGGGACGGGGCGGATGCGCAGGCCGTTGTGCATGAAGGACCGGGGACGGGGCCCGCCCGACGACCCGGTCCAGCCGATCCACGCGCCCGCGCGCTCGCGGAGGATGGGCTCGAGCGCCGTGACCAGACCGCCCGTGCTCTGCACCCATCGGGCCGAGTCGCCCCGGCCCGCGCGGTGCACCGGCAGGCGGTTGGCGACGATGACGAGGCGCGGCTTTCGGGGCATGCGGCCGGGGTCTCCTCGTTCACGGCCATCCACGGTCGGGCGGCGGGAGCTCCGAATCGCATCCTAGAAGCGGCCGTCGCGCCCGGCCTTGCACCCCCGACGTTCTTTTTCGGCTGCGCTCACTCTCCTATTCGAGCTCCTTGATGAGCAGGTTGGCGAACTGGATGGCGCCGCCGTGCATCTGCAGAGCGATCGGCCCGGACTCGGCGATGCCGGGCAGGTGCGCGTTCTCGATCACGGTCTTGCCGTTGAGCACGACGGTGAGACGATCGCCCCGCATCGTGACGACGAAGCGGTTCCACTGGCCGATGGGCGCGTCGGCGTTGACGCGCGGCGTCGCGCCCGCGCGGACCTCCGGCGGGAGCGCCGCATCGGTGCGGTACCCGTAGATCTCGCCGGAGCCCACGGGCCAGCACCAGGTATTCACTTGCGCCTTGCTGCTTCCCCGCAGGTAGATGCCGCTGTCCCCGGCCTCGGGCACGGTCTGGGTCGCGGTCTTGCCGCTCGCGTCCTTCTTTTCGTCGCCGTTCGGGAGGATGACCGGGAGGTGCGCGGGTTTCAGCTCGCCGCTCCAGCGCCAGTCGGCGATCAGCACGAAGTCCTTGTAGCTCTTGTGCGTCCACAGGTCCGCACCCTGACCGTCGAAGTCGATGGTCCAGTCCGCGGCCTTGAAGTGCCCTTCGTGCTCGGGACCGAACTTCCAGCCCGCGAAGTCCACGCCGGTGTAGAGCGGCATGAAGCCCTCGGTGGCGTCGGCGATGTGGTTGGAGGGCAATCCCGGCGTCGGGGGCAGCTCGCGCAGGAGCAGATTTCGGAACTCGATCGGCGAGCCCTCGGCCTCCAGGCAGATGTGCCCCTGGCGCGGCGAGCACTCGCGCCCCCGCGTCACGACGCTGCCGTTCACCGCGAGGCTGACGTCACCATTGAGGCACGTCACGCGGTAGTGGTTCCACTCCGGCGACGGGTTCATCCGTTTCTCGGTGGGGAACGCGCGATTCCCCCCGCGGCCGTTCTCGGGCACCATCGTCGCGCCATGGATGGGGAAGATATCCCCGTCGCTCGTGTACCACTCCCCCTCGAGTCCGTCCATCACCTGGACCTCGACGCTCCGCGTGAAGGGCTGGCCGCGCGCCGTGAGCGCGTCGCTCCAGACGAAGAGCCCCGCGTTGCCTTGCGGCTTGAGGTGCCGCCATTCGAGCTCGAGGACGAAGTTCTCGTACTGCTTTGTCGTGCGTATCACGCCGGTGGGGAAGCCGGTGCAGGCGATGACGCCGTCCCGGGCGGTCCACGTGCCCGGCGCGCAGTTCACGTTCACCCACCCGGCGAGGTCAGTGCCGCTGAACAGAGGTGTGAATGCGGGTTCCGTAGTGAGGTGGGATGTCCGGCCGTCATCCTCGACCGGCCCGGTCGGGCCGTTCCAGTCGTCTGTGCGGAAAGGCGCCGCCGGGAGGCCGCCGTCGTTGACGAGGTTGGGCTCGGGGGCGGGCTCCCACGCGAAACGAACCGCTTCCGGGGACGGGACCCTCGGGCTCGAGACGACGATGGTGTCGCCGTCGATCGCCGCGCGGGCCTTGAAGAACCTCCGATCCGCGCCCGCGACGATGAAACTGCCTGGCGGGCCGTCTCTGGACATTAGCCCGTTCGCGTGGTCGAACGCCACGCGGATTGCGCCGCTCTGTTTTTGGAAAGACTTGAACATCGGCCCCGACGATTCCACGTCGGTCTTGCCGTAGGTCTTCGACAGGGCCAGGAGGGCGAGCCGTCGGCCCACGTCCTGCTTGTTCACCGGGTGGATGTCCTGCGGGTTGCCGATGTCGGTCGTAACCACCATCCCGGTGTCCGGGAGGCGCAGCGCCGCGGCCTGGGCCTCGCGCAGCGCGGCCGTTTCACCGTTGTCGCCCCCGTAGCGGAACGGCGCGATCTGCACGAAGTAGAACGGCGCGACAGGCCCCTCACCGAGCGTCTGCCCGCGCCAGCGTCCGATGAGCGACGGGAAGAGCCGGGCGTATTGCTTCGCGTCGTACCGGTTCGACTCGCCCTGATACCACAGGAAGCCGCGCCGCGCGAACCGCTCGATCGGCGCGATCATCCCGTTGTGCAGCACGGTGGGCGTGTTCGGGTTGATGCCCACGAAGCTCGGCGCGGGCGGCAGGCCTCGATTGCCACCCGGCGCATCGCGCATCGTGCGGCCGACCGCATAGCGCCAATCCCCGCCGAGGCGTGCGGGGCTCTCACCACCGGCGGACGGCGCCAACACGATCGACTCGGCTGCTCCGTTCACACCGCCCAGCCCGCCGGTATCCAGCACGCGCAGCGCGATCACGTTCCGTCCGGGGCGGATGAGGCGCGCGGGGATCGTGTAGCGCCGGGCCTGGTTCCACCGTCCGTCCTCGTGCGTTGATCCGATGAGCTCGCCGTTGACGTACGCCGCGTCGCGGTCGTCGATCGGTCCGAGCAGCAGCGTCGCGTCTTTCCCGCCGCCCCACCCGGGCGCGAGGTCGACCGAGCGACGGTAATACACCATCCCGTCGAACCGGTCGAGCCCGTGAGCCGCGCCGAACGCCGCGGGCAGCTTCATGCTCTTCCACGCCGCGTCGTCGTAGCCGAGCGCCGCCCAGTCCGCGGCCGGCGCACCCGGCTCGTCCCACGCCCGCCACCATGCGGCGAGTTGCTCGCGGTAGCGCCGTTCGGCCGCGCCGGGGTCCTTGCGCTCGGCGCGGACGTTCCCAAGGGCCTCGGAGAACTCGGGGAAGTCCGCGAGCGATTCCTCGTTCATCCACGCTTGGATGACGGTGCCGCCCCAGTCGGCGGTGACGATGCCGACGGGCACGCCCAGTTCCCGATGGACTTCGCGCGCGAAGAAGTACGCGGCCGCGCTGAATCTGGACACCGTCATCGGCGAGCAGCCCTTCCACGCGCCCGCGCAGTCGTCCCTGGCCTCGGCCGACGCCACGTTCGGCACGTCAAAGCACCGGATCATGGGATACTTCGCCCCGGCCGCCTCACCGGCGGGGTTGTACGAGCTCGCCACAGTCCACTCCATGTTGGACTGCCCGCCGCAGACCCAGACCTCGCCGACCAGCACATCCTTGATCGTGAGCGCGTTGTCCCCGACGACGGTGATCGTGTACGGCCCGCCCGCGACGGGGGTCTTCAGGTTCAGGCTCCACCGCCCGCGGTCGTCGGCGACGGCCTCGACCGCCGAGCCGCCGGGCCAGTCCGCCGACACGCGCACCCGTTCGCCCGCCCGGGCCCAGCCCCAGATCGGCGCCGCGGTCTGGCGTTGCACGACCATGTGGTCCGCGAGGATGGCCGGGAGCGTCACGTCCGCGGCGGCGGTCGCCGCGAACGCCGTCGCCACGCTCGCCGACACGATCCGACCAGGGCCGACTCGTCGGGGAATGATGTTCACGTCCGTCCTCCGCTCGGTGTTGGGAGGGCAGTGTACGAACTTCGAGGGGCCGCTATGCTGTGAGCCGAACCCCGCCCCGTGAGGCGCGGGTTGCATTCGCGCCATGGAGGGCACGCGATGTCGTCAGCCGTGATGGACCGGAAGCCCCAACCGAAACCCGTGAAGTCGAAGCCGGCCCGACCCGAGGGCAGGCGCGGCCCATCCGCCGTGCCGCCGTCGGAAGCGCCCGCGCTGATCCCGGTGGTCGAAGCGAAACCGGTGAAGGGCCCGCCGACCCGGGGCAGGGTCACCGCCGAAACCCTCGCCACCAAGCAGCGGGACATTTCCGTCTCCGAGTTCTTCGCCAAGAACCGCCACCTGCTCGGGTTCGACAGCCCGCGCAAGGCCCTCCTCACCGCCGTCAAGGAGGCCGTGGATAACTCCCTGGACGCCTGCGAAGAGGCCTCCATCCTGCCCGACGTGACGGTGGTCATCGAGGACCTCCAGCCCGACCGACCCGCGTCGGCCAAGTCATCGCGCTACCGCGTCACCGTCGTCGATAACGGGCCGGGCATCGTGCGGGCGCAGGTCGAGAACGTCTTCGGCCGCCTGCTCTTCGGCTCCAAGTTCCACCGCCTCAAGATGTCGCGCGGGCAGCAGGGCATCGGCATCTCCGCCGCGGGGATGTACGGCCTGATCACCACCGGCAAGCCGATGCTGATCCAGACTCGCCCCAAGGCCAGCAAGCCGGCTCACCACATCGAGCTGGCGATGAACACCAAGACCAACCGCGCCGAGGTCACGAAGGACGTCGAGACCGACGACTTCCCGCTGCGTCGGCTGCGCGAGGTCGCGCCCGCCACACGGGACCTGGCGGCGAACGGCGAGTTCCTCGGCCCGCAGCACTACCCGACCGGGACGAGCGTCACCATCGAGCTCGAGGGCAAGTACCAGCGCGGCCGCGGAAGCGTCGACGAGTTCCTGGAGCTGACCGCGATCGCCAACCCGCACGCGCGGGTCACGTTCGTGCGCCCCACCCGGGAGACGTCGGAGGAAGAGGAGCCCCTGCTCGCGGGACGCGGGCGCACGGGCATCGCGGCGGTGACGGGCGGAGCGGCATCGATCCCCGGTTCCGCGCCCGGTGCGGCCGCCGGCGTCGCGGGCGTTCCCGCGGCGTCGGAGACCACGCAGGACCTCGACGGCGTGGTGGTTCATCCGCGCACGATCTCGGAGCTGCCCCCGGAAACGCGAGAGATACAGCCTCACCCCCGCGGCGTCGAGCTCGGCACGCTCCTGCAGATGCTCAAGGACTACGAGGCCGACCCGAAGACGAAGCAGAGGGGCGGCACGCTCTACCACTTCCTCCAGAACCGCTTCAGCCGCGTGTCGTCCGCGACCGCGAGCATGTTCTGCGAGACCATCGGCGTCACGGCCCGAACGAGGGTCGGCGATATCGGGCCGCCGCGGGCCGAAGCCCTGTACAAGGCGTTCCAGGAAGCCAGGCTTGCCCCGCCGCCCACGGACTGCCTGGCCCCGATCGGTGTGCGCCAGTTGCTCGCAGGGCTGCTCAAGGGTGTCCGCGCCGAGTTCTACGCCGCGTCGTCGCGCGACGCCTCGGTCTACCGCGGCCGTCCCTTCCTCATCGAAGCGGCCGTGGCGTTCGGCGGTGAACTCCCCGCGGACGACACGGCGCGCGTGATCCGCTTCGCGAACCGCGTGCCGCTGCTCTACCAGCAGTCCGCGTGCTCGTCGTTCAAGGCCGTCGTCGACACGAAGTGGCGCAACTACGACCTCCAGCAGGCGCGAGAGTCGCTGCCCATCGGCCCCCTTGTCATCATGCTCCACATGGCCTCGGTCTGGGTGCCCTTCACCAGCGAAAGCAAGGAGGCCATCGCGGACTACGACGAAATCCGCAAGGAGATGAAGCTCGCCCTGATGGAGTGCGGGCGCAAGCTCGGGGCCTACATCAGCAAGCGCGCGCGGATGCGCCGCGAGGGCGAGCGACGCGACGTCTTCGAACGCTACATCGGCGAGATCGCACGGTCCTGCGAGGCGATTACCGGCGCGAACGCCAAGGAGCTGTACGACGCGCTCCTGCGCCAGGCGAAGCGCCGCACCGCCATCGCCGACGCGGAGCTGGACGAGGAGGGAAGGGTGGTCAAGGACGGGGAAGAGTTCGGCGCCGACGACGGCGTCGTGATCGTGGGGCCGGTGGCCACCGTGGCGGCCACCGCGCCCGCACCGAAGGACGCGACGCCGATGGCTCCCGAGCCTCCGCCACCGATCCGCAAGAGACCAGCGCGGACCCGGCCGACGCCCGCCGACAGGTCGGGGCCTCTCGCATCCGGCGCGACCCCTCGCCCGGCCGCCGCGAAGGTCCAGAAGCCCCGGATCCGTATCGGGCCTTCAAAGTCGGCACCGTCCGATGACGCCCCCAAGCTCTTCTGACCGCCCCGGTCACGGCTTGGTGAACCGCGCCGCATCGGGTACTCTGGCGTCGTGCCCGAACCCCGCATGACGCTCTCGGTGCGATGGGTCCGTTCCGCGATCGTCGGGTCGGTCGTGCTCCTCGTCGCCGGCCCCGTCGCCGCGGCGGACGGGGCCATCGGTGCCGGCGCCGCCTGGTGGCGCTTCGCCGGCAAGTTTCACCCCGTCGTGGTCCACTTTCCCATCGCGCTGCTCATCGTCGCGGCCGGCGTGGAACTGGTTCGCACGAGCGCGCGGCGGGCCCGCGTGTCTCCGATCGCGCTCGCCTGCCTGGCGATCGGCGCGACCGGGGCCGTCATCTCCGCTTTCCTGGGTTGGGGCGACGCCATGTCGGCCGGGTACTCCGGTGACGCCGCGGGCACACTCGGGCTGCACCGGTGGCTGGGCATTGCCACCGCGATCGTCGCGACGGCGGTGGTCGGATTGGCGATCGCGGCTCAACGCCGTTCGGTGCCCCGGCGGCTGCGGGCCTTCCGGGTCGGCGTGATCCTCGCCGCCGCCCTGGTCGGCGTCACCGGCCACTTTGGCGCGTCGCTGGTCCACGGCGGCGACTACATCGCGCGGGCGTTCGACGAGCTGCCGTGGAGGCGTGCGGGAGCGGTCGCGCCCACCCTGGCCTCCGCGGACACCCGCGTCGGCGTCGTGGACTTTGCTCGCGATGTCTTCCCGATCCTCTCGCGGCGATGCTTCGCGTGCCACACCGCGCCGGACAACGACTCAAAGCTCCGGCTCGACTCGCGCGACGCCATGCTCACAGGCGGCAAGAGCGGGCACGCCGCTGTCGTCCCCGGCAAGCCCGACGACAGCCCGCTCCTCACTCTCGTTGCCGGCGGGGACCCCAAGCGGGTCATGCCGCCGCGCGGCGGACGGCTCGCGCCCGAGCAGATCGATGTCCTGCGCCGGTGGATTGCCGCGGGCGCGCCGTGGGGCGAGGCCGCCGAGGGCGAGCACTGGCACTGGGCGTACCGCGTGCCGCTCCGCCCCAACCCGCCGCCGGTGAAGGACACTGTCTGGCCGCGCAACCCGATTGATCAGTTCATCCTCGCGCGGCTCGATGCCGAAGGGCTTGCACCGTCACCCGAGGCGGACCGTGCCACGCTCATCCGGCGTGTGAGCCTGGACCTGATCGGCCTGCCGCCGACGCCGGACGACGTGGACGCGTTCGCCGGTGACCGCCGACCCGATGCCTTCGAGCGAGTCGTCGATCGCCTGCTCGCCTCGCCCCGCTTCGGCGAGCGCTGGGCGCGCGTCTGGCTCGATCTCGCCCGCTACGCGGACAGCCACGGGTACGAGAAAGACGGCCTGCGCGTCGCCTGGCCGTACCGCGACTGGGTGATCGATTCGTTCAACCGCGATCTGCCGTTCGATCGGTTCACGATCGACCAGCTCGCGGGCGACCTGCTTCCCAACCCGACCCTCGGCGAGGTCGTGGCGACCGGCTTCCACCGCAACACGCAGATCAACGAGGAGGGCGGGACTGACCCCGAGGAGTTCCGCGTGGACGCGGTGATCGACCGCGTGAACACGACCGCGACAATCTGGCTGGGGGCGACGGTCGGCTGCGCTCAGTGCCACGACCACAAGTTCGATCCGGTTTCTCAAGAAGACTTCTTCCGCTTCTACGCGATTTTCAACCAGGACGACTCGGACGTCAGCATCGTCAGTTCGCACGAGAAGCGGGCGGCGGGGGGATTGGTCGCCGTACCGGAGCGTGCGAGCTGGGATTCGTTCGTCGAGCTGCTCGGGCGCGAGCGTGCCCTGGTGGAGGCGGCCGGGGTGAGCGCGGCGACGGGATTGTCCGAGGCCGCGAGCGCGGAGCTCGCGGGCGTGCGCGAGCGGCTCGGGGCGATGACGGCCGTCAACGCGATGGTGATGCGTCGGAACTCCGAGCCGCGGATCACCCGGGTCCACGTCCGCGGCAACTTCCTCGAGCCGGGCGCCGAGGTTACGGGCGGCACGCCACGCGTCTTCGGCGGGCCGAAGCGTGATCTGCCGATGGACCGGCTCGCGCTGGCCGAATGGCTGGTCGACGGCGCAAACCCGCTCACGCCCCGGGTGCAGGTGAACCGACTCTGGTCGCAGCTTTTCGGCCGCGGGCTGGTCGGGACCGAGGAGGACTTCGGCACGCAGGGAGAGCCGCCGACACACCCGGAGCTGCTCGACTGGCTCGCGACCGAATACGTCCGCCGGGGTTGGCGCACGAAGGCGATGCTGCGGCTGATCGTCACCAGCGCCGCCTACCGACAATCGTCCAGGGTCACGCCGGCGCTTCTCGAGCGCGACCCCGCGAACACGCTGCTCGCCCGCGGCCCGCGCCATCGCCTCGAAGCGGAGATGATCCGCGACAACGTCCTCGCCGCGGCCGGGCTGCTCTCCGCGAGGATGTTCGGGCCGAGCGTCTTCCCGCCGCAGCCCGACGGCGTCTGGACGCAGATCTACTCGGGCGACCGATGGATCGAGAGCAAGGGCGAAGGGCGCTTCCGCCGCGGCGTGTATACGTTCGTCCGTCGTACAAGCCCCTACCCGACCTTCGCGGGTTTCGACGCGCCGAGCCGCGAGGTGGTGTGCACCCGCCGCCCCCGCACGACCACACCTCTCCAGGCCCTGACGACCCTCAACGATCCGCAGTTCGTCGAGGCGGCCGCGGTGCTGGGGGTCGGCGCGATGCGGCACGTCGGGCCGACGGACGCCGAGCGGCTCGAGCACGCGTTCCGCCGGTGCCTGGCGCGCCCGCCGACGGACGCGGAGGTCGACCGGCTCGTCGCGCTGCTCGCGGACCAGCGTGCCCGCTACGGCGCCGACCCCGCCGCCGCGTCCGCCCTCGCGAAGTCGTGCCCGCTGCCGCGCGACGGCGTCAACGAGCCCGAGCTTGCCGCGTGGACGATGGTCTGCAACGTAATCTTGAACCTCGACGAGATGGTCACGAAGGAGTGAACGGTTGACCGAGCCCTGCCATGACGGCGTCGACCCTCTGCAGGCCCGCACGCGCCGGCAGTTCTTCCGCGACTGCGGCGTGGGGCTCGGCGCGGTCGCGCTGAACGCGATGCTCGCCCGCGACGGCCTGGCCGCGACGCCTGTCGCCAACCCGATGACCCCGCGCCCGCCGCACTTCCCCGCGAAGGTCAGGAGCGTGATCTATCTCTTCATGAACGGCGCGCCCTCGCAGCTGGACCTCTTCGACCACAAGCCGCGCCTCGCCGAGCTGCATATGAAGGAGTGCCCGGCCGAGTTCCTGCGGAACGAGCGGTTCGCGTTCATCCGCGGCGTCCCGAAGATCCTCGGGTCGCCCTACACATTCGCCCGCCACGGCTCATCCGGCGCGGAGATCAGCGAGCTCCTCCCGCACACCGCTTCGATCGCGGACGACATCGCCATCGTCAGGACGATGCAGACCGACGCTTTCAACCACGCCCCGGCCGAGCTCTTCATCAACACCGGGTTTGCCCGCGTCGGCCGACCCAGCATGGGCTCATGGCTGACGTACGGCCTCGGGAGCGAGTGCGAGGACCTGCCCGGGTTCATTGTCATGCTGTCCGGTGGCGGGCAACCCTCCGGCGGCTGCTCGTGCTGGTCCAGCGGCTTCCTGCCCACGTCGCATCAGGGCGTGACGCTCCGTGGGCAGGGGAACCCGGTCCTCTTCGTCGGCGACCCCGACGGCGTATCGCGCGAGGGCCGGCGCGCCACGCTCGACGCGCTGGGAGACCTCAACCGGATGCGGCTGGGCGTGATGGGCGACCCCGAGATCGCCACGCGCATCGACAGCTACGAGATGGCCTACCGGATGCAGTCGTCCGTTCCGGACCTGATGGACCTGTCGTCCGAGCCCGCGGACGTGCTGGAGATGTACGGCGCCGCGCCGGGCGCATCGGGGTTCGCCAACAACTGTCTGCTGGCGCGCCGGCTGGTCGAGCGCGGCGTGCGCTGTGTCCAGCTCTACCACCGCGGCTGGGACAGCCACGGCACCAGCACGGACGACGACATCGTCCACTCGCTGCCCGCGCGGTGTAAGGAGACCGACCAGGCGTGCGCCGCACTCGTCAAGGACCTCAAAAGACGCGGGCTTCTGGAGAGCACGCTCGTCGTGTGGGGCGGGGAGTTCGGGCGCACGCCGATGAACGAGGCCCGCAACGAATCGACGTTCCTCGGACGCGACCACCACGCGCGTGCGTTCACCATGTGGTTCGCGGGGCCGGGCATCAAGCGCGGCGTGACCATCGGTGAAACCGACGAGCTCGGCTACAACATCGTCCGCGACCCGTGCCACGTCCACGACCTGCACGCGACGATCCTGCACCTCATGGGAATGGACCACACCCGGCTCACGCACCGTTTCCAGGGGCGCGACTACCGGCTCACCGATGTCCACGGCAAGCTGTTTTCGCCGCTGCTCGTCTGAGCGGCGCTGGGGGAGGCGGGCGATCACCGTGGCGCAGCGCCCGCGGGGAACAAGCGCGCGAGTCCTTCGCGCTCCGCTTGGGCGGCGTCGGGCTGCCCGCAGAGCTCGTAGGTCTCGATGAGCCATCGCGTCAGCTCGATGGATCGCAGGTTCCGCGGACCCTGGAGCCCCGCGCGGGCGGCGATGATCGCGGGGATGCCCTCTTCACAGTCGCCCAGGCGGGCGCGGCAGGCGGCCAGAACGCCGGCGGCGTACGCGGTCATGGGATGGCCGGGCGTGAACGTGCGCAGGCGGATCTCCAGGGCTTCCCGGAGCACCGGTTCGGCTTCGGCGTCGAGCCCCTGCTGCAGGAGGGCCATCCCCAGCAGGAGCGGCGCCCCGGAGTGGGCGGGGTGGTCGGCGGGGAGCGAGCGGGTCCGCCCGTAGTACCCGCGGGCATGCGCCAGCAGCTCGGTGTGGGGGGCTCCCGACCGCGAGCCCATGGGCGTGGAGAGCAGCAGCGCCTGGCCGGCGGTATCGATGTGATCGTCGCCCAGGTGCGCCCGGCAGATCGACAGCGCGCCGCGCTGGCACTCCTCCGCGCGCGCGGTTTGCCCCGACAAGTGGTGCAGGAACGCCAGGGCGCCGAGCGACTCGGCCACCTTGAGGCTCCTGTCGCCGAAGAGCCGCCGCCGAAGCTCCAAGGCCTCGGTGTGTGCGGCCATTGCCTCCGAGGCCATCCCCATTGCGAACCGCCCGACCGCGAGGGACACGAGGTCATCCGCGACCTCCGGCCGGTCGGGCCCCAGCTCGTCCCGCCGCTTCGCCAGGATGCGCTGCATCACCTCGTCCCAGCCCCGTGCATCCCCCCGCGCCCGCAGGAGCCCGGCCTCGGCGCGGAGCGTACGCAGGTCGTCGCCGCCGAAGGCGGACCTCAACAGCCCGACACACCGCTCGTAGAGGGCGTGTCCCTCGGGCCGCCCCGCGTCGATGAGCGCGCCGGCGTGACGCATCCCGGCGTCGGCGGTCCGCGGGTCTTCGGCGCCGAAGGCGCGCGTCGCCAGCTCGTAGGCGCGCCGATGGGCCTCGGCGCTGCCCGCGGGGTCGCCGTGCGCCCGGTAGAGCCGGGCCAGCTGGGTGAGCGAGCGGATCGCGTCGGCCGCGCGCCCCGGCAGGTGCGACTCGTAGATCGCGACGGCCTCTCGACCGTACTCCTCCGCGTTGCCCGGGCTCGACACGCGGTCCGCCAGCCCTGTCAGAAACGCCAGGGTCTCGGCGGTCGACACGTGCCTCCCCCCGAGCGCCCGCCGGCGCAGCTCCAGCGCCGCCGCCGCCGCGCTGTACGCGCGTTCCGGGGCATTGTGACGGTTGTACTGCATGGCCAGCACCATCAGCGCGTCGGCGTGAGCGATCGGGTCGTCGCCGAGAAGGTGGTCAAGGCTCTGGGCGGACCGATCCAGGATCTCCAGCGGGTTCTGCTGCGCCTCCTCGGGCCGATCCGCCGAGAACAGCGTGGAGCCGGTGCCCGAGTCCAGCTCGCGCAGCATCGCGACCAGCTCGGCGCCGCCCGCGCGCGCGCGGTTGCGCTGATCGAGCGCGTCACGCTCCGCGGTCTGCGCTCGGATCCGAGCCGAGTCGGCCCGCGCGTACAGAATGGTGACGCTCACGGTGAACACGATCGCGCCCACCAGCGCGCCCGCAGCGAGCGCGGAAGCCAGCCCGTTGCGCGACACCAACTTCATCACGAGGTACGCCAGCGATGGCGGACGGGCCGCGATCGGCCGGCGGGAGAGGTACCGGCGGATATCCGCCGCCAGGTCCGCGACCGACTGGTACCGCCGGTCTCGATCCTTCTCGAGAGCTTTCAGGGTGATCGTCTCGAGGTCGCCGCGCAGCATCGGGCGCACCGCCGACAGCCGTCGGGGGGCCGCCTCGCGGATGATGCGCGTGGCCGCGGACAGGGAAACGCCGTCCACCGCGTAGGGCAGTACGCCGCAGAGCAGTTCGTAGAGAACCACGCCCAGCGAGTACACGTCGGTGCGGACGTCGGCATCCGCGGGCGCCTCGCACTGCTCCGGGCTCATGTAGGCCATGGTGCCCAGGAGTGTGTGCGCGCCCGTGTGCGCGCCGGCGGGGCGGTCGCCCAGGACCCGCGCGACGCCGAAGTCGATGATCTGCGGGTTCCCGGATGGATCCACGAGGATGTTGGCGGGCTTCAGGTCGCGGTGGATCACGTCCCTGGTATGAGCGTGCTGCGCGGCGTCGCACACGCGGGCGAGAAGCTCCAGGCGCGCCCGCGTGTCGAGCCCCGCTTCGTCCGCGTACCGCGCGAGCGGGCGCGCATCCGGGACCAGCTCCATCGCGATGAAGGGGACCGGGCCGGCGCGATCATCCGCCGACAACACGCCGGCGTCGTACACCTGGGCGATCCCCGGATGGCGCAACCGCCCCAGCAGCAGCGCCTCCTGCTCGAGCCGGCGCGCGGCATCCGCCGACACGGCGGTGAGCGCCTTCAACGCCACCGTGCGCGCCGGGCTGTCCTGAACCGCTTCGTAGACCGCGCCCATCCCGCCCGCACCGATTAACCGGACGATCCGGTACCGGCCGATCACGCGCCCGGCGGCGAACGGCCGGGATGTGATCGCCGTCGCCGCCCCGACAGACGGGGGAGCGTCGAACCCGGGATCGGCGGCCTCGTGCGCGGCCAGAAGCCCCGTCAGCTCGTCGCGGAGCGCCGGGTCCTCGGCGCACCGCGCCGTAAGGAACCCGTCGCGGGCATGGCGCGGCTGCTCCAGGGCTTCGTGGAACAGCGACTCCAACCGGTCCCAGCGTGTCGTTTCGGCGCGGATCAAGGGATGGGCTCCCCGCTGGTACCGCGCAGCGCGCGCCGCAACCACGCCCGGGCCAGCGTCCAATCTCGTTCCACGGTGCGCACCGGCATGGCGAGAACCTCCGCAACCTGGGTGACGCTCATTCCCGCGAAAAACCTCAGCTCGACGAGCCTGGCCTTCCGCGGGTCGTGCCCGGCCAGTTCGACGAGGGCCCGGTCCAGTTCGGGCAGGTCCAGCGCCCGCTCTTCGAACCAGGCCACCGCGTCATCCAGCGGAACCCGCGCGCTCGATCCGCCGCGCTTCTGAGCCTTCTTGGCCCGCGCGTGGTCCACCAGGATGCGCCGCATGGCCTGGGCCGCGACCGCGAAGAACTCGGCGCGTTCGGCCGGGAGCGTGCCCGCCCGTCCCGCGAGCCTGACGTAGGCCTCGTGGACCAGGGCGGTGGCCGACAGCGTGTGTCCGGGGACCTCTCCCCCCAGGTACGCCTGCGCCATCCGCCTCAACTCGTCGTACACCACCGGCAGCAGCCGCTCGGCCGCGGCCGGGTCGCGGTCGGTCACCGACCGGAGAAGCCGTCCGACCTCGCCCTGTGGTGGTTGCTCCATGATCGGACGCCGGTGCGGATTCGGTGGCGGGTGATGGTCGGTGTTTCCGCTGGTTGAGAGACGCCGAGCGCCGCGCACGGAACGCCGCCCAGTGTACCGGAGGAACGCCATGAGGAACGCACTGTCCGCGATACTCGCCGTCGTCATCGGGCTGGCCGTCGCCCCGGCACGGGCCCAGCCGGTGGATACAAAGTTCACGTTCCAGGGCGAGCTCCGCAGCGCTGGCGTGCCGCTGACGGGGATCGTGGACTTTCGGTTTGCTCTCTTCACCGGGCCGTCGACGGGCGCAGCGCAGGTCGGCACGATCCGGGAACTGCTCAACCACGGGATCACTCAGGGTCGCCTCACCGTCGATCTCGATTTCGGGTCGGCGTTCAACGGCGACGAGCGCTGGCTCGAGATCGCCATCCGTTCGCCCGCAGGAGGCGACCCGTGGCTCACCCTGGCCCCGCGTCAGCCTGTGACACCCGTGCCGTATGCCCAGTACGCACTCAGCGGCAACCCGGGCCCCGCCGGCGCACCGGGCTCGCCCGGGCCCGTGGGCCCCATAGGCCCGATCGGGCCGACAGGAACCACCGGCTCGCAGGGGCCACCCGGTACAACCGGGGCCCAGGGACAGATCGGCCCGCAAGGCGCTGCGGGACCAACCGGTCCCACGGGGCCGCAGGGGCCCGCGGGGACCGGTTCCTCACCGTGGCTGGTGACCGGGCAGAACATGTACTACGACCAGGGACAGATCAGCATCGGGACGAATGCGTCCGGCTGGCCCCTGCATGTGCTGAGCTCGACCGCGGCGCACAATGTGTACAGCCGCAATGCCGCGGCTTCAGGCACGTCGTCGGGTCTGATGGGGTGGGCGGACAGCAGCGCGGGTTCGGGTGTGATCGGCATCGCCACTTCGTCGGTTGGAGCGACGTCGGGCGGCAAGTTTCTCAGCGCAAGCACCACCGGCGTGGGGGTGTTCGGGGACGCATCCGCGCTTTCGGGAATCACATACGGCGGTCGATTCGAGAGCGCGAGCCCGCAGGGGCGCGGGGTCTACGGCTGGGCCACCTCACCCACCGGAGACAGTTGGGGCGTGCTCGGCGCGAGCTCCAGCACCACGGGGCGCGGTGTTCACGGCTGGGCGGTCGCGACCACGGGCATCAACTACGGCGGGTATTTCCAGACGAACAGCACCGGCGGGCGCGCGGTCTACGGCGTGGCCAGCGCAGGTACCGGCGGGACGTTCGGAGGCTACTTCGAGACCAACAGCCCTTTGGGCAGCAGCGTGTACGGGGACGCTCTCGCAACAACGGGGTTTGCGACGGGGGGCGCGTTCCGAACATTCAGCACCGACGGCCGCGGGGTCTATGGGTTCGCCAGCGCCGCGTCGGGGAGCAACGCTGGCGCGGAGTTCCTCACGCTGAGCACGCAGGGTTACGGCCTGATTGCACGGGCGGATGCGGCCACGGGTTCGGGTACCGCCGGCTGGTTCGAATCGAACAGCACCGGCGCGGGCACCGGCGTATACGCGCACTCGGTGGGAGGGACCGGCGGGTACTTCGAAGCCTACGACGACCTCGGCATCGCGGTGTATGGTCGGGCGTCAGGACTCAATCCATCGGCCATCAATGAGGGCGGTCGGTTCCTGAGCGATGGGCCCTCCGGCAGGGGCGTGAGCGGGTCGGCGACGGCGAGCACCGGCCTGTCGCACGGCGGGCACTTCGTTGCCGGCAGCTCCATCGGTAGAGGCGTCGCGGGGATCGCGCTCGCGAGCACGGGTGCAAACTACGGGGTGTACGGATCCACCGCGAGCACCGATCCGAACGCCTTCGCCGTGTGGGGGTCGGGTCGCCTGGGTGCCAGCGGCACCAAGTCCTTCCGCATCGACCACCCGGCCGACCCGGCGGGCAAGTACCTGCTGCACTATTCGTCCGAGGCGCCCGAGCCGCAGAATTTCTACAACGGAATCGTGACGCTGGACGGGACCGGCGCGGCCGTCGTCACGCTCCCGGACTACTTCGCGGGCGTGAACAAGGACCCGCGGTATCAGCTCACCGCGGTCGGCGCGCCGATGCCGTTGCTCCACGTCGCGGAGCGGGTTGACCCGAGTGCGCTCGCGTCGAACGGCCCTTGCTCGTTCCGCATCGCGGGCGGCGCTCCCGGCGGCGAAGTCTCGTGGGAAGTCAAGGCGATCCGCAACGACGCGTGGGTGCGCACGCACGGCGCGCCCACTGAGATCGACAAGCCCGCGGAAGAGCGCGGCACGTACCTCCACCCCGACCTCTTCGGCCAGCCCGTCGAGAAGCGCACCGGTTACCAGCCCGAGCGAGCGCCGATGGACCGCCCCGCGGGGCCGGCGCGCGTCGCCATCCCGGGTCCCGAAGGGGGCCGGCCGTGACGCGCCACGGCGCGGGGACGGCGGGGGCCGCGCTCCTCGTCCTCGTCAGCGCGGCCGCTGCGCAGGTCGGCGGCGGGTTCGATTTCTCCTGGAGCCGCATCACCGGCGGAGGCGGCACCTCCGGCAGCGGAGGGTTCGAGCTCAAGGCCGCCATCGGCCAGTGGGAGGCCGGCGAAATGGTGGCCGGTCCCTTCGGTCTTCTGACCGGCGCGTGGGGAGCGTCCGCGGCACCGGTCGTCGGCCCGGGCTCGTGCGACCCCGGCTGGAAGTTCGGCCTCGACCAGGGCTGGCCGGGCGTGAACGGGCAGGTGTACGCGACCACCGTCTGGGACCCCGACGGCGCGGGGCCGACCCCCGAGTGGCTCGTGCTCGCGGGGGGCTTTACGGTCGCCGGTGACATCTTCGTCAAGAACATCGCGGCGTGGGACGGCGCGGCGTGGCACGACCTGGCTGGAGGGACGGACAGCAGCGTGTACGCGCTCACGGTCTACAACGGCGACCTGATCGCGGGTGGCATCTTCTCGCAGGCGGGTGGAGCCCTGGCGAGCCACATCGCCCGGTACGACGGCGCCGCGTGGCACAGCCTCGACACCGGTATCAGCCCCATCGGGTCCGTCAGCGAGCTGACGGTGTACCAGGGCGAGTTGATCGCGAGTGGGTCATTCACCAGTGCGGGCGGGGTCGCCGCCAGCAACATCGCGCGCTGGGACGGAATCGCCTGGCAGGCGCTGGGCCTGGGCATCAGCGGACAGGAGGTCCGCGCCCTGGCCGTACTGGGGAGCGACCTGTACGCCGGCGGGGAGTTTCAGGTCGCCGGCGGCGCTCCCGCCAACTACATCGCCCGGTGGGATGGCTTCGCGTGGAGCCCCCTGGGCGCCGGGACCGGGGCAGGGGTGTACGCCCTCGCGCCGCGGTCGAACGGCACGCTTGTCGTCGGGGGTGCGTTCATCCAGGCCGGGGGAGTGTCCGCCGGGCGCATCGCGCTCTGGGCTCCGCAGGGCGGCGGCGCCTGGCAGAACCCGTTCGCCGGCGGGATCGGGGGGACCGTCCTCACTCTGCGCGAGGTCAACGGTCACCTGCTCATCGGCGGGCAGTTCGCGAACTCCGTCTCACTTCAGAACATCGTGGGATGGTCCCCGGGTGGCAGCGGAAACTTCGAGACGGTCGGCTACGGAGCGGACGGGGCCGTCTCGGCGATCGAGACCTTCGGCGGCCGGCTCGTGATCGGCGGTGCGTTCGCCCACGTCGGACCACCCAATGTGCTCGGCCAGCCGACGACGGCCCACGGCGTCGCCATTTTCGATGTGGCGCTCTGCCCGATCCCGGGATGCCCGATCCTGGGCGGGTGGCGGAGGGTGACCCCGGGCGTGTACGGCACGGTCGAGTCGCTCGGAGTCTCCGGCGGCCAGCTCTTCATGGGCGGGTACCCGTTCGACAGCGCCGGACATGTTAATCCCGCCGCCATGGCGCGATGGAACGGCGACACGTGGAATGTGCTCGTCGGGTCCACGCCGGGGCCGCCCGGGGGCACGCCCGGGACTGCCTACGGGCCGAGTTACTACCCCTGGGGGGCCGTCGTGCAGACCATCATCGATTACCAGGGCACGCTGGTGATCGGCGGACAGTTCAACAACCCGGAGTTCCTGACGCAGAACATCTCCTCGTGGACCGGCAATGTGAGCTATTGGGGCAATCTCTTCTTCGATCCGATCAACGGTTCGCAGGACCTGGACGCGAACGTCTACGCGCTCACGACGTGGGACCCGGACGGCCCGGGGCCGTTCGGGCTGATGCTCATCGCCGGCGGCGATTTCACGACCGCGGGACGGAACGGCCTGGCGGTGCCCGCGTCGCGCGTTGCCGGGTTCCGGTACCCCGCCTGGACTGCCTTCGGCTCGGGCGTCAACGGCCGCGTCAGCGCGCTGGCGGTGTACAACGGTGACCTGATCGTGGGTGGGAGCTTCACCCAGGCCGGTGGCGCGCCGGCGCCACACATCGCGCGCCTGAGCCTGACCGGATCACCGGGAGTGTGGACATGGAGCCCGCTCGGCGAAGGGATCGGCGGCGTCCACGTGCTGTCGCTCCTGTCGCACAACGGATCGCTCTACGCGGGGGGGCAGTTCTCCGACGCGGGCGGCGTGCCGGCGGCGAACATCGCGCGTTGGGATGGCGACACGTGGCACCCGGTCGGTGACGGGCTGGGCAACCCCGGCAACAGCCCGGTGCTCGCCCTGGCCTCGTACCGCGGCGACCTGTACGCGGGCGGCTTGTTTCAGGGCAGCTTCGGGCCCGGGGGCAACGTCTTCATGGCCAACGTCGGGCGATGGGACGGCGCCGCGTGGCACCCGCTCGATGGCGGCATCAACGGCATGGTTAATGCGCTGACCGACTACCAGGGTCGGCTGATCATCGGCGGGGGGTTTACGAACGTGAACGGAAGGGTGTCCCACAACTGGGCGCGCTGGGAGCCGGACGTGATCGCGCCCGCCATCGCCCAGGGCGCGTTCCCGCCGGGCCAGACCCGGCGATGCGGCGAGGACGCGGGCTTCGGCGTCACCATCGCGTTCGGCACAAGCCCGACGTTCCGGTGGCGACGTAACGGCGTGCCGCTGGTGAACGGGCATACGGGCGCCGGTTCGACCATTGAGAATGCGACGACACCCGGCCTGTCGATCCGCGACGTGACCCTCGCCGACGCGGGTCAGTACGACTGCGTGGTCGCGAACTCGTGCGGCACGGTCACGAGCGCGGCCGCGACGCTCATGGTGTGCGCGGGGTACGCCGACTGCAACTGCGACGCCGTGCGCACCGTGGCCGACTTCGGCTGCTTCCAATCCAAGTTCGTTCTCGGCGACATGTACGCCGACTGCAACGGCAGCGGGACGCTGTCGGTCGCCGACTTCGGGTGTTTCCAGGTCGCGTTCATCATCGGGTGCCCTTGATCGCCAACGGAGGAAGCTCATGCGTTCAGGTCTGGTCCGTCGTTTTTCGCTCCTGGCGCTCGGCGGGTTCGCCGCCGTCGCCCCGGCCCAGTGCCCGCCCGTCACGCTCAGCGTGCCGAGCCCCGCGCTCGGCGACCAGTTCGGCCAGAGCGTGTCGCTCGACGGCGACTACGCCGTGATCGGCGCCTGGCGCAAGAACATCGCGGGCTTCCAGTCCGGTGCCGCATACGCGTACGAGCGCCAAGGAAGCGGATGGTCGGCCGGGATTCCTCTGAATCCCGCGGGTCTCGTGCCCGGGCTCGGGTACGGCGTTACGACCGCGCTCGACGGGGACGTGGCGGTGATCGGCGGCACCTCCGCCTCTGGCGGCGGCGCGGCGTGGGTCTTCCGTCGGACGGGCGCGGGCTGGCAGGAGGAGAGCCAGCTCATCCCCAACGATCCATCGTCGAACGCTTCGTACGGCGCGTCTGTCGCCGTCGAGGGAGACATCGCCGTCGTCGGTGCGCCCACCTCCAGCGGGAATGGCGCGGCGTACGTGTTCGAGCGCATCGGCGGCGTCTGGACGCAGCGGGCTAAACTCGTGTCGATCCTCCCGGTCGCCAACGAGGAGCTCGGGCGAGCCGTCGCGATCAGCGGCGACACGATCGCCGCGGGCGCTCGGGCGGCCGACGTGCAGGGCGTCCTGGATGCCGGCGCGGTCTACGTCTTCCGCGGCTCGGGCACGAACTGGCCCGAGGAGGCGCGCCTGACCGTGGCCGGAGGGCTGACGCTCGACTATTTCGGCGCTTCCGTCGCGCTCGACGGCGACGTGCTCGTCGCGGGCGCGATCGGCCGCGGACCGGGCGCGGGCATCGCCGACGACGGCGAGGCGTACGTCTTCCACCGGTCGGGCACGGTCTGGACTGACTGGCAGCCGCTCGCGCCGCCGGGGATTGCCGCCGGGGCCATTTTCGGGCAGTCCGTCGCGGTCCTGGGCGATCGGATCGTCGTCGGTGCGCCGTTCGACATCGCGATCGGCGGCTTTAACCGAGGCGCCGCCCACGTCTTCACGTTCGACGGCGTCAACTGGGATCGCACCGCGAAGCTCCCCTCGACCAACAACTCCGGCCTCGAGCGTTTTGCGACCGACGTCGCGCTCCACGCCGAGCACATCCTCGTCGGCGCGCCGCTGAGCGGGACCTTCAACAACAGCGGCGCGGCCTACGTGCTCGACGCGGACGCCCAGGAGGTGCCCTTCGAGCTCGACTCCGTCCAGACTTTCGCGGACATCACCGTGACGGTGCCGATGATCGGGACCTTCACCTTTCACGTTCCCGTGACGGGCTCGTTCACGGGGCGCGTCACGGGTCAGTGCGGGCAGCCCGGGACGTTCCAGGTCATCGAGGGGACGGTGTCGCCGCTCTCCGCCGTCGTTGCCAAACTCGGCCCGGGCGTGAGCATCACCGTCGAGAACGCACTGATGTCGCTCGGCGGCGGTGCGGGGAACCCCGGCGCCCCATCGACCATCGGCGCCGGCGGCGCCTTCACGCAGCAGGTGCAGTACGCCGCGTCGGGCGTGGGCACGTGGGACGTTCCGGGCGCCCAGGGCACGCTGAACCTGGCGACGCTGCCCCCGGGCGCCGTGTCGTTCCAGGGCACGCTCGGCACGACGGGCGGCAAGCGAACCATCGCCGGCCTCATCCCGAAGCAGACGCAGGTCCTCGACATCGGACTCGGCTCGCTGAACCCATCGCTCGGTGTCGAGGGCGAAGGCAGCGCCGACGAAGTCGGTCCGTGCTACGCCGATTGCAACGCGAGCGGCACGCTCACGGTGGCCGACTTCGGGTGCTTCCAGGGCCGGTATGTGCTCGGCGACCTGTACGCCGACTGCAATGGGAGCGGAACGCTGACCGTTGCCGACTTCGGGTGCTACCAGGGTCAGTACGTGCTCGGGTGCCCGTGACGGGCGGAGCTGACGCGCCGCACCGGACCCGGGACGCCGGGTCACCGAGAGAACGAAGGAAACCCGGGGCCCGAGCCCCGGGTTTTCTGTTGCTGTCCGGGATGAAGGCCGTGAAGAGTCGCGGTGTTCCGAACATCGTTCTCGCCCGTGCGCAACGAGAGGTTTAGACTTCCCCGTCAACGCCGAGAGTCCGAGAACAGGTGTCGGACCACCGCGGGGCGTCCCCGGCGGCGTGGGCGGGGTGCCGAGCCGCCTCGGGGTTCGGGCTTTCGTGCGATCGTGCCGATCGCGCGATCCGTGAAGCGACGGGTGGTCCCGCGTGGGTCCAGCCCCGCCGCGGCGTGGTCGATGTTCTCGGGGCGTCGGGGCCTTCACGCCCCGCGCCCGTAGTCCTGGATGGTTATGAAGACCCGGGTCGTGGCTAACCTGACGGCGGCGGATCGGGGCCGGGATGCCGCGCCAAGGAGGCCCCGCCGATGACCGCGCCGGGACGCTTCAGTTGTTTCATCATGGGCGGCGACTCGCTGCTCGTTGAGTGCGCGGGGATCTTGCTCGAGCGCGGGCACGAGGTGCGCGCCGTAGTCACCGGCGCGGAGCGCCTCGCCGCCTGGGCCCGGGAGAAGGGCATCCCGGTGCACGCACCGGGCGACGAGGGCAACGCGGCGATGGCGGCCGCACCGTTCGACTATCTCTTCTGTATCACCCATTTGTCGCTCGTGCCGGACGGCGTGCTCAAGCTCCCGCGGCGCGGCGCGATCAACTTCCACGACGGGCCGCTGCCCGGCTACGCGGGGCTGAACACGCCCGCGTGGGGCCTCATCCGACGCGAGCCGCGGTGGGGCATCACGCTGCACCGGATCACCTCGGAGGTGGACCGGGGCGACATCCTCTCCCAGGTGCTCTTCGACGTCGCGCCCGGCGACACGGCGCTCACGCTCAACACGCGCTGCTTCGAGGAAGCCATCACGGCCTTCGCCAGGCTGGTGGACGACCTGACCGCCGGCAACGCCGCCGCGCGTCCGCAGCCCGCGGGCCCGCGGCTCTACTTCTCGCGCCACCAGCGACCCGCGAACGCGTGCGTGCTCGACTGGTCGAAGCCCGCGGCAGACCTCGAAGCCCTCGTCCGCGGCCTCGACTTCGGGCGCTACCACAACCCGCTCGGGTCGCCCAAGACCTTCCGCGGCGATGCGGCCCTCATCGTCACCCGCGCGCGGGCGGTGGACGGGCGCTCCGGTGCTGAGCCGGGCACCGTGCTCGACGCCTCCGACACCGTGATCCGCGTCGCGGCCGGCGAGGGCGAACTCGTGATGACCGGGCTTTCCACGCTCGCGGGTCGGACGCTCACGGTCACCGAGGCCGCCACGCGACTCGGCGTGGGGCGCGGCGGGCGGCTCGGCGCGCTTTCCCCACACGCGGCGGCGCGCCTCACCGAGCTCGACCCCGCCATGAGCCGGGCCGAACGCCACTGGACGAAACGGCTCCTCGAGGCTCACGCCCTCGAAGTTCCGTATGTCTCCGGCCCGAGTGACATCGATTCGATCGCGCGTCGCGTTGTCGAACCGATCGAGTTGCCGTCGCGGTTCCGCGAGCGCTTCCCCGCGAGTCTCGACGACGCCCTGACGGCCGCGGCGTGCGTCTACCTCGGACTCCTCGGCGGCGCGGACGACTTTGACATCGCCTATCGCCCCGCCGACGGGGCCTTGCCTGACGGCGTTGAGACCGTCGTCAGCACACGGGTTCCTTTCCGTGTGCGGCTGCGCTCTGACGCGGGCTTTGACGCGGCGCTCGCGGCCGTCGGACGCGAAGCGAACGAGGTGGCGAAGCGTGGCCCCTGGCTCCGCGACATGCCCGCCCGCACACCCGAACTTCACGCCGACGCGGCATCGCGGCTGGCCGCCCTGGACGCGGTCGGCGTCGAGCGCTGGACCGATCCGGCCTCCGCGCGCCCCGGCGGAGCGTTGACGTTTGTGATCGGCGGCGGAACCGTTCGGCTCGCGCACGACCCCGCGCGGGTGAAACTCGAGCACGCCGCGGCGGTGCGCCGCCAGTTTGCGGCACTGCTGACTCAGCTCGCCGACGACCCGGCGCGCCCGCTCGCCGGGCGCGACTTGCTGACCGACGACGAGCGCACGCGCGTCCTGACACGCTGGAACGCGACCGCGCGCGACGCCGGATCGGAGTGTGTTCACGAACTGATCGAGCGACAGGCCGCACGTACGCCCGACGCCATCGCCGTCGCCTGCCGCGGCGAGCGGGTCACCTACGCCGACCTCAACTCCCGCGCCAACCGTCTCGCACACTTCCTGCGGTCGCTGGGCGTCGGTCCCGATGCCCGCGTCGGCGTCTGCCTCGAACGCTCGATCGACCTCGTGACCGCGATCGTTGCCGTTCACAAGGCCGGCGGGGCGTATGTCCCGTTGGACCCCGCGTACCCCGCCGACCGCGTGCGCTATGTGCTCGACGACGCCGACGTGGGCGTGCTGCTCACGCACGAGCACCTGCTCGATGATCTGCCTCGCGCCCGCGCCCGCGTTGTTTGCCTCGACGCCGACTGGGCCGGCATCGCCCGTCACCCGGACGCGAACCCGCCTCCATCGGCCCGCCCGGAGAACCTCGCGTACCTCATCTACACGTCGGGTTCGACCGGCAAGCCCAAGGGCGTCATGGTCGAGCACCGCAACGCGGTGAACTTCTTCGCGGCCATGGACGACCGCCTTCCGCCACCGCCCGCGGGCCGCCAGGGCGTCTGGCTCGCGGTGACCAGCCTGTCGTTCGATATCTCCGTGCTCGAACTCTTGTACACGCTCGCTCGCGGATACAAGGTCGTCGTTCACACGGACCCGCATCGGCGTCACGTACCGATGACCACCGACAGCGCCGACCCGGGCGAGTCCGGCGGCCGTCTCCAGTTCAGCCTCTTCTACTTCGCCGCAGACGAAGGCGAAGCCTCCGGCGACAAGTACCGCCTGCTTCTCGAGGGCGCCAAGTTCGCCGATCGGCACGGGTTCGCGGCCGTCTGGACCCCCGAGCGTCACTTCCACGCCTTCGGCGGGCTCTACCCCAATCCATCCGTGGCGAGCGCCGCTTTGGCGTTCGTCACCGAGCGCGTCCAGCTCCGCGCGGGCAGCGTTGTCCTGCCGCTCCACCACCCGACCCGCATCGCCGAGGAGTGGGCGCTGGTGGACAACTTCTCGCGCGGGCGCGTCGGCGTCTCGTTCGCCTCCGGGTGGCAGCCCAATGACTTCGTGCTCAAGCCGGAGAACTACGCCAACCGGCACACCCTGATGTACGACGGCATCGAGATCGTGCGGAAGCTCTGGCGCGGCGAGGCCGTGGCCTTCCCCGACGCGAACGGCAAGCCGGTCGAGGTTCGCACCCTCCCGCGCCCGGTGCAGAAGGACCTGCCGATCTGGATCACCACGGCCGGGAACATCGACACGTGGAAGAGCGCCGCCCGCATCGGCGCGAACATCCTGACCCACCTGCTCGGGCAGACGACCGAGGAGATCGCGGAGAAAATCCGCGTCTACCGGCAGATCTACCGCGAGCACAACCCGGGCAAGCCCGACGCCATCGTCTCCATCATGCTCCACACGTTCGTAGGCGACGACGACCGCGCGGTGAAGGAGATCGTCCGCAAGCCGATGACGGCCTATCTCGGCACGTCGCTGAGCCTCGTCAAGAACGTCGTCTCCTCCTGGGCGGCGTTCAAGAAGGGCGCGGGCGCGGGCGCGATGGACCTGGATCTCAAAACGCTCTCGAAAGACGAACTCGACGGGCTTCTGGAGTTCTCGTTCGAGCGTTACTACGAGACCAGCGGGCTCTTCGGCACCGTCGGGACGTGCCTGAAGATGGTCGAGAAGCTCGCCGCGATCGGCATCGACGACATCGCCTGCCTCGTGGATTTCGGCGTGGACTCCCGGATCGCCCTGGAGCACCTCGATCACCTGAACCATCTCCGCGAGCGGGCCACGCGCCGCGTGAACCTGTCCTCGATCGGCGCCGCGGGCGGTGCGGGCGCGCCCGCCGCGACCGAGACCATCGGCTCACTCATCCTCGCCCATGGTGTCACGCACTTCCAATGCACCCCGTCGATGGCGCGCATGGTGCTGATGAGCGATGAGGACCGGTCGGCGCTCCAATCGCTTTCGGTGATGATGGTGGGGGGGGAGGCCTTCCCCGGGGCGCTGGCCCAGGACCTGACCGCCGCCACGCCCGCGCGGATCATCAACATGTACGGGCCGACGGAGACCACCGTCTGGTCCGCGACGCACCCCGTGACGCCCGGGCCCGCGACGATCCCTATCGGCCGCCCCATCGCCAACACCGAGCTGTACGTGCTCGATCGGGCAAGCCGACCGACGCCCGATGGTGTGGCCGGAGAGCTGTTCATCGGCGGCGCGGGGGTTGTGCGCGGGTACATGAATCGCCCGGACCTGACGGCCGAACGGTTCGTGCCCGATCCGTTCAGCGGGCGGCCCGGCGCGCGTCTGTACCGAACCGGCGACCTCGCCCGCTGGTCTCCGGACGGGACGATGGAGTTCCTCGGGCGTGCCGACTTCCAGGTGAAGGTACGCGGGCACCGCATCGAGCTGGGCGAGATCGAGGCCGCCGCGGCCCTCATCCCGGGCGTGCGGGAGTGCGCCGTGACGCTCCGCGAGGACACTCCGGGTGATCAGCGGCTCGTGGCGTACATCGTCCGGGACGCCGGCGACGCGATCTCAGCGGACGATGTGAAAGCGGGTCTGCGCAAATCCCTCCCGGACTACATGGCCCCGTCGCACGTCGTCTTCCTCGACGCCTTGCCGCTCACGCCGAACAAGAAGGTGGACCGCAAGGCCCTGCCGAAGCCGTCCGCGGTCGATGCCGACCCCGCGAAGCCGGCCGATGCGGGCGCCGCGGGGCCGCCGGCGTCGCACGTCGAAGAAACGATCCTGACCATCTGGCGCGACGTGCTGGGCGTGAAGCACGCCGGCGTCCACGACAACTTCTTCGACCTCGGCGGGCACTCCCTGCTCGCCGTCAAGGCGCACCGCCGGCTCAAGGAAGCCTTCCAGCGCGACCTGGCGATCACCGACCTGTTCCGCTTCCCCACGGTCCGCGCCCTGGCGGGCCACCTGCAAGGGGACGCGCCCGACGGCGCCGCCGACCGGGGGCAGGAGCGCGCCGATACCCGACGTGAACTGATGGCCCGGCGCGCCCGCGGGCGTGTCCGAGCCGGGCAAGGTCCGGACGAGACCTGAGCATGCCGACCCGAGACGACTACAGCGGCAACGAACTCGCGGTGGTGGGGATGTCCTGCCGTTTCCCGGCCGCGCGCGACCTCGCCGAATACTGGAAGAACCTCCGGGAGGGTGTCGCGGGGGTCCGACGCTACACCGACGAGGAACTGAACACAGCGGGCGTGGAGGCGGCCGACCTGCGCGACCCGTCCTATGTCAGGTCCGGCGGTCCGCTCGAGGGGATGGAGCTCTTCGACGCCTCGTTCTTCGGTTACAGCCCCAAGGACGCGGCGATCATGGACCCGCAGCACCGCCACTTCATGGAGTGCTCGTGGGAAGCCCTGGAGCACGCGGGGCACCCGCCTGGCCGCTTCAAGGGCTCGATCGGCGTCTTCGCCGGGTGCGGCATGAACGCCTACTTCATGTCCAACGTGCTCTCCCACCCGGAGCTCGTCCGTTCCGTCGGCCTCTTCCTGCTGCGCCACACGGGCA
The DNA here is from genome assembly GCA_046153875.1 of Phycisphaerales bacterium. Lineage (GTDB taxonomy): Bacteria > Planctomycetota > Phycisphaerae > Phycisphaerales > UBA1924 > JBJXFE01. The sequence continues at coordinate 24,598 of JBJXFE010000009.1, read as the reverse complement.
ACGACCGCGACTTCATGCCCACGGGCGTGTCGTACAAGCTCAACCTCCGCGGGCCTTCCGTGGCCGTGCAGACCGCGTGCTCCAGTTCGCTCGTCGCCGTGCACATCGCGGGGCAGAGCGTGCTCGCGGGCGAGTGCGACATGGCGCTGGCCGGGGGGGTCTCGATCATCCTGCCGCACCGGCACGGGTACCACTACCGCGAGAACGAGGTGCAGGCCCGCGACGGGCGGTGCTGCGCCTTCGACCACCGCGCGTCGGGCACCGTCCTCACCAGCGGCGTCGGCGTCGTCGTGCTCCGCCGCCTGGAGGATGCGATCAAGGACGGAGACACCGTCCACGCCGTGATCCGCGGCTCGGCCATCAACAACGACGGCGCGGGCAAGGTCGGCTACCTCGCGCCGAGCGTGGACGGGCACGCCGCCGTCGTCGCCGAGGCTCTGGCCCTCGCCGGGCTCACGGCCGACGACATCTCCTACGTCGAGGCGCACGGCACGGGCACCGCCGTCGGCGACCCGATCGAGATCGCCGCGCTCACCCAGGCTTTCCGCAAGACCACCAAGCGCCGCGGGTTCTGCCGGATCGGCTCGGTCAAGACCGCGATCGGCCACCTGGACACCGCCGCGGGTGTGGCGAGTCTCATCAAGGTCGTCGGCGCGCTCAAGCACCGCCAGCTTCCCGCGAGCCTGAACTTCGAGGCGCCCAACCCCGCGATCGACTTCGAGAACTCGCCGTTCGTCGTTAACGCGCGGCTGACCGACTGGAGCACGGGCGACGAGCCGCGCCGCGCGGGCATCAGCTCGCTGGGCGTCGGCGGCACCAACGCCCACGTGATCGTCGAAGAACCGCCCGTCCCGATCCCGACCGATCCTCCCGAACGCTACGAGATTCTCGCGGTCTCCGCCAAGACCCCCTCGGCCCTCGACGCGGCCTCGGCGAACCTCGCCGCCCTTTTCGGCGCCACGCCGGACGTCCACCTGGGCGACGCGGCCCACACCCTCCAGGTCGGCCGGGAAGCCTTCGAGCACCGGCGCGTCGTCGCGGTGGGCAGCGCCGCCGACGCCGCCGACACGCTGCGTTCGCGCGATCCCAAGCGGGTCTTCACCGGGCGCGCCGGAAAGTCCGAGCCCGGCGTTGTGTTCATGTTCCCCGGCGGCGGGGCGCAGTACCCCAACATGGGGAGGGAGATCTACGAGACCCAGCCGGTCTACGCGCGCGAGCTGGACCGCTGCCTCGACATCCTGCGCCCGATGCTCGACTTCGACCTGCGCGCCCTGATGCTGCCCACGGGCTCCGTCGAGGACGCCGCGGCCAGGCTTGAGAAGCCGCTCGCCTCGGTCTGCGCCGTGTTCAGCGTCGAGTACGCCCTCGCACAGCTCTGGATGTCGTGGGGCGTCAAGCCCGTCGCGATGACGGGTCACAGCCTCGGTGAGTACACTGCGGCGTGTCTGGCGGGGGTGATGTCCCTGGAGGACGCCCTGAAGATCGTCGCGCTCCGCGGACGGCTCGTCGAGCGCGTCGCGGACGCGGCCATGCTCAGCGTGCCGCTCTCCGAGGATCAGATCGCGCCGCTGCTCGGCGACGACCTGGACATCGCCGCGGTGAACGCGCCGAAGATGTGCGTGGTCGCCGGACGCTCCGACCGCCTCGCCGACCTGGAGAGCACGCTGGCCGCGAAGGAGATCGACTCCAAGCGTCTGCGGCTCGCCGCGGCGAGCCACACCCGGCTTCTGGAGCCGATCCTCGCCGAGTTCCGCGCCGGCATCGGCGCGATCCGCCTGTCCAAACCGACGCTCCCGTACATCTCGAACGTGACCGGCGCCTGGGTGAGGGATGAGGACGCGGTGAGTCCGGACTACTGGGTGCGGCACTTCCGGCGCACCGTCCGATTCTCGCAGGGCGTCGCGGAGCTGCTCAAGGACCCCAACCGCGTGCTCCTGGAGGTCGGCCCGGGCCAGACGCTCGGCTCGCTGGCCAAGCAGCAGCCTGTCAAGCCCGCGGGCGTGCTCTCGTCGCTGCGGCACCCCGAGGAGGCGTCGCCCGACCTGCGCTACCTGCTCTCGGCGTTCGGGCGGCTCTGGGCCGCGGGCGTCAACGTGGACTGGTCGAAGGTCCGTACGGGCAAGCGTCGGCGGCGCATCACCCTGCCGACGTACCCGTTCGAGCGCCAGAAGTACTGGATCGACCCGGCGAAACCCGCCACTGTGGCCGCCGAAACGCCGCCCACGTCGCTCGAACGGCTGGCGCGTGTGGACGATTGGTTCTTCAAGCCGGTCTGGATGCGCAGGGACGCCCGCCGCCCCGCGGCGAGCGCCAAGCCCGCCGAGAAGCGCCCGGTCCTGGTCTTTCTCGACGCCGCCGGCCTCGGCTCTGAAGTCGCGCGCCGCCTCAAGGCTCGGGGTGACGCCGTCGTCACGGTCCGACAGGGCGACGCCTACTACAAGCTTAAGGACGGCGAGTTCGCCCTTGCTCCCGAGGGCGGACGCGAAGGGTACGACCAGCTCATCTCCGAACTGGCCGCGACGAACCAGCTCCCCGGGCGCATCGTGCACCTGTGGATGGTGACGGCCGATGAGTCGTTCCGCCCGGGCTCGAGCTTCTTCCACGGCAACCAGGAGCGCGGGTTCTACAGCCTGCTCTTCCTCGCCCAGGCGATGGGCGCCACCGACGTTCCCGCGGGCCTGCACATCGACGTGGTCTCCACGGGGATGCAGAGCGTGGCGTCGGAGCTGATTCCCTACCCGGAAAAGGCCACGCTGCTCGGGCCGGCCCGCGTCATCCCGCGCGAGTTCCACGGCGTCACCTGCCGCAGCCTCGACCTGGTGCTTCCACCGCTGGTGCATCACACCTTCGGCTCTCGCGCCCTGCACGCCCCGCTCGCGCCGCTGGCCGACCGGCTCGTCGAGGAGTTGGACGCGCCTGCGGGCAACCGTGTTGCGGCGCTGCGCGACGGCGTGCGGTACGAGCAGGAGTTCGAGCCCGGCGCTCCGGCGCCCGATGCGACCGATCGGTTGCGACCGGGCGGTGTCTACCTCATCACCGGCGGAGCGGGCGGGATCGGCCTGCGCGTCGCCGAGCACCTGTCACGCGAGGTCAAGGCGAAGCTTGTCCTCGTCGGGCGCTCGCCGCTGCCGGATCGTGCCGAGTGGGACTCGTGGCTCGCCGCGCACCCGGCCCGCGACCCCGTCAGCCGCAAAATACGCCGACTCCTGGACGTGGAGAAGCTCGGCGGCGAGGTGATGATCGGCTGCGGCGACGTGGCGGATATCGACGCCATGACCGCCGTCGTCGAGAAGGCCCGCGCGAAGTTCGGCGCGATCCACGGCGTCATCCACGCCGCGGGCGCGATCGAGGACGGCGTCATCCAGTCGAAGACGCCCGAGGCGTGCGAGCGGGTCTTCACGCCCAAGGTCCACGGCACGATGCTCCTGGCCGACCTGCTGCGCGGCAAGGGGCTGGACTTCTTCGCCGTGTTCTCCTCCACCAGCGCGATCATGGGCCCCGCCGGGCAGGCCGACTACGCGGCCGCCAACGCGTTCCTGGACGCGTTCGCGTCGAGCCGGCACGCCTCGGGGCTGGGGCGCGTCGTGGCGATCAACTGGGGTGTGTGGCGCGATATCGGGATGGCCACCGGCATCAGCCGCCGCCTCGTCGGCGCCGGCGCCAACGATCCGCACGACGCGGGTGCGCCGATCCACCCGCTGCTCGACGAGCGCGTCTCCGACGCCGTGGACGAAGTGGTCTACACGTCCCGGTTCGCCGCGCGCAAGCACTGGATACTCGACGAGCACCGCACGCGATCGGGCCGCGCGGTAGTCCCCGGTACCGGGTACCTGGAGATCGCCCGCGCCGCCTTCGCCGACGCCGCCGGAACGGAGCAGGTCGATCTGCGCGACGTGACCTTCGTCGGCCCGCTCGCCGTCGGCGACGACGAGCCGCGCGATGTCCGCGTCACGCTCCGCCCCGACGCGGATGCGTGGACGTTCGAGGTTTCGAGCCGCGCGAGCACCAACGGTCCGGCGCAGTGGGACCTGCATGCCCAGGGTTCCGCCGCGGCGGTCACGGGCGCGCCGCGCTCCGCGACCATCGGCGACGCCCGCGCCCGGTGCCTGCGCCCGCCGCCCTCGGAGTTCGTGCGGCAGGACGCGTTCCTCGCGTTCGGTCCGCGCTGGAACGTCGTGAAGTCCGTCCGCTACGGCGAGAACGAAGCACTCGCCGAACTGGAACTGCCCGAGGAGTTCCGCGAAGACCTGGCCGCGTACAAGCTCCACCCGGCGATGATGGACATGGCGACGGGCTTCGGCCTGCCGCTGGTGCCCGGGTACGCGGGGTCGGACGCGCTCTATGTGCCCATGGGCTACCGTCGCCTGCGGATGTACGGCCCCGTCCCTCAGCGGGCGGTGAGCGTCGTCCGCAGCGACCCGAAGAACCACGCGAACCGGGAGTTCGCCACCTTCGACGTCACGATCGCCGACGAGAGCGGGCGCGTCGTTGTCGAGATCGAGCAGTTCACCGTACGCCGGACCGCCGGCAGCGAGGTGCTCTCGGCGCCCGCCGACCGGGCTCCGGCCGAATCAACCTCCGAAGGAGGCGCCGCCGACCGGGCGGCCCCACTCGCGCTCGGCGAGAGGCTGTTCCTGGAGATCTACGAAAACGGCATCCACCCCGACGACGGCATGGACGCGCTCACCCGCGTCCTTCGTTCCCGCGACGGGGCGAGATTTGTGGCCAGCTCCGTCGACCTGCGTCGGCTGATCGAGCGGACCGACGCGGCCGCCGCCGCCCCGGCCGAAAGCGGGGTCAAGTTCAGCCGCCCCGAGCTCGCCAGCGCCTACGAGGCGCCGCGCGACGAGATCGAGAAGCACCTGGCCGAGGCGTGGACCGACCTGCTCGGCGTGGACAAGGTCGGTATCCGCGACAGCTTCTTCGACCTCGGCGGGCACTCGCTCATCGCCGTCCGGCTCTTCGCGAAGATCAAGAAGGCCCACGGGCTCGATCTTCCGCTCGCGACGCTCTTTGAGGCGCCCACGATCGGCGCGCTCGGCGACGTGATCCGCGAAGCGGTGGGGGCCGACCTCAAGCCCGGGGCGGGCGGCGCCCCGGCCGCGCCGCGACGCAAGTTCCGCTACCTCGTTCCGATGAACCAGGTGCAGGACGGGCGCAAGCCCCCGTTCTTCCTTGTTGCGGGCATGTTCGGGAACGTGCTGAACCTCCGGCACCTGTCAGCGCACCTGGGCAAGGACCGGCCGGTTTATGCGATCCAGGCACGCGGCTTGCTAGGCGACGACAAGCCTCACACGACGTTCGAGGAGATGTCGAAGGACTATCTGGAGGAAGTCCGCGCCGTTCAGCCGAACGGTCCGTACTTCCTCGGCGGTTTCTCCGGCGGCGGCATCACCGCGCTGGAGATGGCCCTGCAGCTGACGAGCTGCGGGGAGCGCGTGGGCGTCCTGGTCATGCTCGACAGCATCCCGACGCGCATGCTCGTGCTGACGCGGGCGGAGAAGCTGCGCGTCCAGTGGCACCGCCTGCGGACGCGCGGGCTGCGGTACATCGCCGACTGGGTATTGGACAAGGCGCAGTGGGAATGGAAACGGGTGCGCCGGATCTTCCGCAAGCCGGTGCAGGAGATGACCCCCGCGGAGTTCCGCTCGGAGGAGATCCACATCGCGTTCATGAACGCGCTGCCGATCTACAACCTGCGGCCGTACTCGGGGGGCGTTCACCTGTTCCGCCCGCGCCAGATCAAGGCGATCGAGCTCGCCCCGGGTCGCGTCGTCAACGACGCCCGCGAGTTCATCGACCCGCACAACTTCTGGGACCCGTGGATCACGGGCGGGATCGAGGTCCAGGTGGTGCCGGGCGACCACGACAGCATGATCCTCGAGCCGCACGTCCGCGTGCTCGGCGCGAAGCTCAAGTCGGTGCTCGACGAGGCGCAGGCACGAGAAGCGGGCCTCGCCGCGAAGCCCGCGCAGGAGCCGGCGCATGCCGTCAGCGCGCGCTGAACACTTCACGGCGGACCTGTTTCCGCCGGGCGTGGTCGTCGGAGCGTCCGACGCGCCGGGTGATCCATCATCGCTGCTCACGGCGGAGTGCGCCGCGGTCGCATCCGCCGTCCCGACACGCCGCGCCGAGTTCGCCGCGGGCCGGGCGCTCGCCCGTCGGTTGCTGGCGCGCCTCGGCATCGAGCACGCGGTGCTTCCCGTCGGCTCGGACAGAGCCCCGATCTGGCCGGAGGGCATCACCGGCTCGATCAGCCATGCCCAAGGCCTGTGCGTTGCCGCCGTCGCGCGCCGCGCCGACGTGGCCGCTCTCGGCATCGACACCGAACCCGCCGAACCGCTCGACGAAGAGCTCTGGCCGACCATCGCCGCGCCCGATGAACTCGATCGTCTGCGATCACTCTCTCCCGACGAGCGTGGACTGCACGCACGCCTGTTGTTCAGCGCCAAGGAGGCCGTGTACAAGTGCCAGTTCCCCCACTGGCGAGCCCCGCTGGAGTTCACCCACGTGTCGATCCGATTCCTCCCGGGCGAGGGTTGGGGGGGCGGCGTTGACCGGTTCGTCCCCGCGTTCTCGGACGACGCCCGACGCCGCTGGACCTGTCCCGCGGGTATCGTCGGCCGAGCCCTCATCCGCGACGGGTGGGTGCTGGCGGGCGCGTGGATACCCGGGGCCGCTCGGGGGGAGAGGCAAGGATGCTCAGGCAGCCGCTCATGACGACGCGCGACCCATCACGAGTCGGCCCGGCCCCCGACCTTCTCGGGCTCGGCGAACTGCCGGCGCACGGCGTCGTCCCGCGACGGATGCACGCGTCGACCATCCGCCGCGAGCGGTTCGGCGAACCGGGCCGCGCGTTTGCTCCCGATGTCGTGAACGTGCCCGCGCCGAAGGGACGCCAGGTCCTGGTGTATGTCATGGCGGCGGGCGTGAACTACAACAACGTCTGGGCGGCCCTCGGCAAACCCGTCGATGTCATCGCCGCCCGGCAGAAGCGCGGTGAGCCCGAGGACTTCCACATCGGCGGGTCGGACGCGTCCGGCGTTGTCTGGGCCGTCGGCGACCAGGCCCGCGGCGTCAAGGTGGGCGACCGCGTCGTCATTTCCTGCTGCCGCTGGGATCCCGACGCACCGGACCTGAAGCACGGCGGCGATCCGATGTTCTCCAGCACGGTTCGCGTCTGGGGGTACGAGGACAACTGGGGCAGCTTCGCCCAGTACACGCTCGTCGACGACGAGCAGTGCCACCCGAAGCCGCCGAAACTCACGTGGGAAGAGTCCGCCGCGTACATGCTCGTCGGCGCCACCGCGTACCGCCAGCTCATGGGCTGGCCGCCGCACGTGGTCCACCCGGGCGACCCGGTGCTGATCTGGGGCGGCGCTGGCGGGCTGGGCAGCATGGCGATCCAGGTCGTCCGCGAGTTCGGCGGGCGGGCCGTATCCGTCGTCTCCGACCCCTCCAAGGTCGACTTCTGCAAGAGGCTCGGCGCGGTCGGGGTGATCGACCGGTCGCGTTTCACGCACTGGGGTCGCCTGCCGGACTTCGGCGACGCGGGCGCGTTCGGCCAGTGGGCGCAGGGCGCGCGGGAGTTCGGCAAGGCGTTCTGGGAGGCGCTCGGCGAGAAGCGGAACCCGAGGATCGTCTTCGAGCATGTCGGCGAGAGCACCATCCCGACGTCCGTTTTCTGCTGCGACAACGGGGGCATGGTCGTGATCTGCGGCGGCACGTCGGGGTACGCCGCCGACGTGGACCTGCGGTACCTCTGGATGCGCCAGAAGCGGCTCCAGGGCTCGCACTTCGCCAACACGGAGCAGTGCCGGGCGCTCAACACGCTGGTTGCAGAGGGTCGGGTCGATCCGTGTCTCTCCCGGGTCTTCCCGTTCTCGCAGGTCGGCGACGCCCACCAGCTCATGCGGGAGAACAAGCACCCGCCGGGCAACATGGTGGTCCTCGTGAACGCGAAGCGGCAGGGGATGCGGGACCTGGAGTAGCCCCGGGCCCTATTTTTCGGGTCGTCCCCGCGCGAGCCCGCTGTTCCCGCGTGCTGTTTCCGGGTACATTGTGGTCGGCGCCACGCGGAGACGAACGGGTGAAACACGAGAACATCCGAGGGGTTCGGGCGGTCGCCGCCGCGGTGGCGACCCTCGTCGCGCTCGGCGCCCCCGCCGGCGCGCAGACCGCGTACTTTCTCGAGCCATCCACGTTCACAAGCCGGGTCGGCGAGGAGGTGCGCTTCGGCCTCGTCGCGGGCGGCCCGGCGCCGGATGCGATTGCCGTGCCAACGCCGTGGCCGGCCGCGATCAAGTGGCTGTTCATCCGCAGCGGCGGGGCGCAGGACAACCGGTACGAGATCACTCCCGTCGGCGACGGCGCGGAGTCGCGGGTTGCGCTCACGATGCCGGCCGCGGGGTGCGCGATGATCGGCGTGGATTTCCAACCCGAGGTCATCGTGCTCACCGGTGAGCAGTTCGCCGGAGTCCTCGCAGCGCGGACGGGCGTGACCCCGGACGAGGCGCTGCCCTCCCGTGCGCAGGTCCGTGTGCGGCACGTCCGTTCGGCCAAGGCACTCGTGCGCGTCGCCCACGTCGGGGACGCACCGGAGGCGTTCGTCGATGCGGCCACCGCCGTCAGCAAGTCCGGGCAGGCCGTCGAGATCAGGCCGTTCAACGACCCGACGCGGATTGCGCCCGGCGGCGACCTGCCGATGCGGATGTACATTGGCGGCGACGCCTTCGGCAAGCCGCGCGTCCGGGGTACCCATGCGGCGAGCGGCGCGTCGAGCGAGCCCGTCCCGGCTTCGACGCCGAGCCTGCCCGTCACTGCGGCCGGCCCGTGGCGTGTCGAGTTTCACCACGCCGCCCCGCTGACCAACGACCCGGATGCCGACTGGGCCTTCTACACGTCAACGCTGATCTTCTCCGCGCCGGAGAAGGCGCCCGGGCCGCAGGCGAACGAGGGGGACGCGCGATGAAGCCCTCTCACCTCGGCGTCATGGCCACCTGCCTGGCCGCGACCCCGGCGCTCGCCCAGGTCTGGAAGGAACTCGGCCCCGCGCCGATCGCGGGAAGCCTGTACGCGGGGCGCGTCTCCGCGGTCGCGTGCAGCCCGACCGATCCGAACCGTTACTACATCGGCGGCGCGGACGGCGGCGTCTGGCGCACGCTCAACGGCGGCACAAGCTGGACGCCGCTCACCGACCACATGCCCTGTTCCGCGATCGGCGCGATCGCTCTTGACCCCGGCAACCACGACATCGTCTACGTCGGCACGGGCGAGGCGAACTTCGCCAACCACAGCCGCTACGGCGTGGGCATCTACAAGTCGATCGACGGCGGAGCGAACTGGACTCACCTGGCTGAACCGACTTTCGCCGGGCGGTGTATCTCGCGGATCGTCATCGACCCGCAGAACACGCAGGTCCTCTACGCCTCCGTCACCATCGCGGGCGGGTTCCCCAGTCTGGCCGCGGCGAAGATGCACCCGCAGCGCCAGGGGCCGCTCGGCGTCTTTAAGTCCGTCGACGGCGGCTCGTCGTGGACGCACCTGACGAGCGGGCTCCCCGCCGTCTCGGCCACCGATCTCGTCATTAACCCCGCGACTCCGTCCGTTCTGTACGCCGGCATCGGGCACATCTTCGGTGACGCGGCCAATGGCGTCTACAAGTCCGTCAACGGCGGCGCGGACTGGACGGAACTGACCGCCGGCCTGCCGACGCAGACCGCGGGCCGCGTCACGCTCGGCATCTCGCGCAGCAATCCGCAGCGACTCTACGCGCACGTGGGCCTGCCGGCGGACGCGAGCGGCGGCGGCTCGGGCGGTTTCGGGTTCTTCACCACAACCAACGGCGGCACGAACTGGACCTCGATCAACAGCGGCGGCGGGCCAACCTACCAGTGGTACTTCGGCGTCGTCGGCGTCCATCCGACCACGGAGACCATCGCCTGCTACGGCGAGCTTAACCTCGTCTGGTCCGGCGCCGCCCTGGGCACCACCGCCCATGTCGATCAGCACGCCATCGCCTGGGACGCCGCGGGACGCATCGTGGCCGGGTGCGACGGCGGCGTCTACCGGAACCCCGGCACGGGCGGCACGTGGACGCCCCTCAACACCGGGCTGGGGATCGTCCAGATCTACGCCGGGCTCTCGACCCACCCGACCAACGGCGAGTTCATCCTTGGCGGCTTCCAAGACAACGGCTCCGCCAAGCGCACCGCCGACTCGCTCGTGTGGACCCAGGTCACGGGGGGCGACGGCGGGTGGACCCAGATCGACCAGCTCAACCCGGCCGTCATGTTCACCGAGTCGCAGGGCACCGGTGCGCTCAACCGCTCCACCAACGGCGGGAACAACTTCAGCGGCGCGGGCGGCGGCCTCTCCGGACGCAACTGCTTCCTCCCACCCTACATCATCGACCCCACGAACTCCTCGCGCGTGCTGTACGGCACCGAACGGGTCTTCCGCAGCATGACCGGCGGCGCCGGCGGGTGGCAGGCCATCAGCCCGGACGTGACGGCGAGCACCACCGCCGCGATCCGGGCGCTCGCGATCGCCCCTTCCAACCCGCAGGTCGTCTACGCCGCAACGAACAACGGGCGCGTGCTCATCTCCACCGACGGAGGGTTCACCTTCACGCTCATCGCCCAGGACATCCCGGGCTGGCCCCGCGTCACGCGCGAGATGTTCGTCGATCCCGAGGACGCCATGACGGTGTACCTGGCCGTCGCCGCCTTCGGCGAGGCCCAGGTCCGGCGCACCACCAACGGCGGTCAATCGTGGGAGCCGCTCGACGCGGCGCTCCCCGACGTGCCCGTCAACGTTGTCGCCGCCGACTCGCGCTGCGGCCGGCCGATGCTCTACGCCGGGACGGATCAGGGCCTGTACCGCTCGCCGGACGACGGCGTAACGTGGGCGAAGTACGGGCAGGGCCTTCCCAACTGCTGGGTGACCGACATCCGCCTGGAGCCCGCCCGCGACCGCATGGTCGTTTCAACCATGGGGCGCGGCGCGTGGAGCGTCCCGATCTTCCGGGCGGCCGACTTCACGGAGGACGGGCAGCTCACGGTCGCGGATTTCGGCGCGTTCCAGTCCGCGTTCGTGCTGGTGAAGCCGCGGGCGGACTTCAACAACGACGACAACTTCTCGGTCGCCGACTTCGGGGCGTTCCAGACCGCGTTCGTCCTCGGCTGCCAGTGAACGCCGACGGGTGGTGGGGGGGGGCGGGTCGGGGAAGGTTACTTCCCGTCGTCGTCGTCGTCCCAGTCTTCCCATCCCTTGTCCTCGTCGAAGTCGGGCTCCCAGTCCGGGTCGAACTCTGACGCCATGATCTTCTTCTCGCCCAGGCGCTCGATCTGAGTCGCGGTGAAGATGCGCGCGATGCGGCCCTTCGTGCGTTCATCCAGGTCGCGCCGGGCTTCGCACGCGAGCTTGAGCGGGTCGTTCTCATCGCGCCGCCCTTCACCGGAGAACATCTTTGTGAACTCTTCGACGAGTTTTTCTTGCATCTCGTCCAGCGCCGCGGCCCACTTCTGGTTGAGCATCGCCGACTCGCGGGCGAATGAGTCCGCCACAGCGTCCAGCTCGGCCCGCTGGTCGCCCGACAGGTCGGCCAGCCCCCGCGCGAACGCGATCGTCTTGTCGGCCGCCGTCTCCCGGTAGATCTTCGGGTAGCTCCGTTCGCGGAACTTTTCGCTGAAGGCCGTCCCGCTCGGCGGGGGCAGCAGGGCCGCGATCCGGCGCGCGTGCGTGCGGTTCGCGTCGCGGACCTTGGTGCACTCCGCGTGGAACTCCGTGACCGCGTCGATCATCGCCTTGGGCGGCCCGGGCTCACGCTCCGGGTCGAGTTCCTCCATCTTCTGCGCGGCCTCGAAGAGCCGGCCCAGGGATGCGATCTTCCCGCGGAGCAACCGGTCGAGCTCGGCCTCGTACTCGGCCAGCGCCGGCGCGAGATCTGGCGGCGCGGGCGCGCCCAGCTTCAGGTCCGCCGCGACCCGCGTCAGGTCCACCCCCTCGCCCGAGAGCAGGTGCAGCCGCAGCCCGACCTCGCGCCGCCGCGCGCGCTCGACCGCGCCGAACCGCTCGGCCTGCGCGGGTGTCAGCACCGCCTTCAGGTCTCCGTAGAACTCCCGTTCAACGCCCTCGGTCCGCGCGACATACCCGCGGACCACGTCGGTGGTCTTCCGCTTCAGTTCGCGGAAATCGCCCATGACGGCGTCGTTCTCGTGGCGCACGCCCTCCTCGATCGCCTTGATCTTCTCCTCCGCGTCCTTGCCCGCCTGGCGCATCGCGGCCCGGTAGCCGTCGTAGAGCGACCGCGCCAGGGTCTTCTGTTCCGGGTCCAGCGTGAGGATCGCGGCGTAGTCATCGATCGCCGTTCGGGCGATCGGCGTGACCAGCGGGCCCGCCTCGTTGCGGATCCTCTGGGCGTGAGCGGCCGGTTCACCCGCGATGGAGGCGGCCAGCAGGACAAACGCCAGCGCCAGCACCCGTGCTCCTGAGCTTCTCATGCGTGACTCCTCGCCGACCGACACCCTGTGTGCGCCTTGCGACCAACCCCGCACGCGTCCCATTGTTCCGGTTGCCCGGCCGTCGGTTGCATTGTCTGCCGCCAGCGTACCACGCCCGGCACGTCCGCCCGGCCCGCGTCGATCTACAGTCGCCCATGTCCGATCGGCCGTTGCTCACGCTCGCCCACTCCCCCGACCCTGACGACGCCTTCATGTGGTGGCCAATTACGGGCAAGGTGCCCGCTTCGGCGATGGACCGTGATCGCGCGAGCGTGCTTTCACCCCCCGCGATCGACACCGGGCGCTTCCGGTTCCGCGCCGTCCCGGGCGACATCGAGACTCTCAACCGGCGCGCCGCCGAGCGCGCCGACCTTGACATCACCGCGCTCTCCGCCCGCGCCTACGCCGACGCCGCGGCCAAGTACGTCATCACCGCGTGCGGTGCGTCCTTCGGGGACGGTTACGGCCCCAAGGTCGTCTGCCGCGCCGATGCGCCGCTCCGCTGCGACGGATGCCTGCGCGAGCAGCGCCCGGTCATCGCCGTGCCCGGAGCACGCACCACGGCCTTCCTCGTCCTTTCGCTGCTTGTCGGCGCGCGCTTCGATTTCGTGGAGATGCCCTTCCACCGGATCGTTGAGGCGGTAGCGCAGGGCCGCGTGGGCGCGGGGCTCATCATCCACGAAGCCCAGCTCACGTTCCAGGACGCCGGCCTGCGCCAGCTCGTGGACGTCGGCGCGTGGTGGGGGGAGTGGACGGGGCTGCCCCTGCCGCTCGGCCTCAACGCCGTCCGCCGCGACCTCGACCGCCGCCACGGCTCCGGCGCGATCGCGGAAGTCGCGGCCACGCTCCGCCGCTCGGTCGCTCACGCGAACGCCCACCGGGCCGAATCCCTCGACTACGCCATGAGTTTCGCCATGGGGAACCTCCACGGCCCGGAAGGCCCCCCGTCCCCGGCGCTCGTGGCACGGTTCGTGGACATGTACGTCAACCGTTGGACCGTGGACATGGGCGACGCGGGGCGCGGGGCGATCGCCCGGCTTCTCAGCGAGGGAGCGGCCGCGGGGCTTTGCACCGACCCGGGGCCGATCGAAACCGTGTAGCGCCCCTTGTCCGCGCGGCGTACTCTTGGTCGCGGGACAACCCCGGGGGTGAGCATGTTGAGGGTCGTCAAAACCGGCGTCGGCGTCGCCGTCGAGCACCGCTCCGGCGAGAAGCTCCACGTCCGCCACATCATCGGGATCGGGCGCAACTACGCCGAGCACGCCAAAGAGCAGGCCGCGGACGTGCCGAAGCACCCGATGATCTTCACCAAGAACCCCTACGCCGCGTGCCTCGACGGCGACCCGATCCGCATCCCCAAGTGCTGCCAGGACCCCGCGTTTGGCGGCGACCAGGTGGACTTTGAGGCCGAGTTGGCCGTCATCATCGGCAAGCAGGGGCGGGATATCCCTGCCGACCGCGCGCTCCAGTTCGTGTTCGGGTACACCTGCGCGAACGACGTCTCTGCCCGCTGGTGGCAGAAGGAAGGCTCCGGCGGCCAGTTCTGCCGCGGCAAGTCCTTTGACACATTCTGCCCGCTCGGGCCGACCGTTGTGACGCCCGAGCAACTCCCGGACCCGCAGAACATCCGCGTCCGCTGCCGCGTGAACGGCGCCACGATGCAGGACGCGTCCACCCGCGACATGATCTTTCCCGTCGCGACCCTGATCGCCGAGCTTTCCCGCGGCACGACACTGCTGCCGGGCACGGTGATCCTCACGGGCACGCCCGGCGGCGTCGGCATGGCCCGCAAGCCACCCGTGTGGCTCAAGCCGGGCGACAGCGTCGAGGTCGAGATCGACGGCATCGGCGTGCTGCGCAACCCGGTGCGCAACGACTGATCGCGAAACCGCCGCGACGACGCTCACGAGTAGGGCTGCGTCGGGCTCGCCACCGCGACCCGCGGCACCACCCGCTCGGCCTCGCTCGAGAGCTCGAAGAAGGTCGCGGGCGCGATGCCGAACATCCCCGCCACGAGGTTCGTCGGGAACATCTCGCATAACTGGTTCAGTTCACGGACGTTCCCGTTGTAGAACCGGCGCGCGGCCGCGACCCGGTCCTCGGTGTTCGCCAGCTCGTCCTGGAGCCGAAGGAAGTTCGCGTCGGCCTTGAGCTGCGGGTACGCCTCCACGACCACAAAGAGCCGCTTGAGCCCGAGCATCAGGGCGTTCTCGTCCGCGGCCTGCGATCCGGCCGGTCCCTCGTTCGCCGCGGCCTTGTTCCGCAGGCGCACGACCGTTTCCAGCGTCTCGCGCTCGTGGGCGGCGTACCCCTTCACCGTCTCGACAAGGTTGGGGATCAGGTCGTAGCGCCGCTTGAGCTCCACGTCGATATCCGACCAGCTCTCGCGCAGGTGCTGGCGGACGCGGACAAAGCGGTTGTAGGTGCCGATGAGCCAGATCAGCGCGAGCAGCACCGGCACGCCGACGACGACCAGGATCACCAGCCCGGGGTTGTCCATCGCCCTCTCTTTCGCAAACGCGGCCCGGGCATTCCGTGCCGGCCGCCCTACCCGCGCCCTTCCGATCGCACACGCGACTCCAGGTCCTTCGTCAGGTGATCCGGCCACAGGTCGAAGAACCGCACCGCCCATCCCAGCCGCTCGCGGAAGGCCTCCGGCGTCCAGCGCGACTGCCCGTCGGTCACGCAGCACTCCCCGTGCTCGATGTCGATCACCGGGGGGTGGGACGACATCAGGAACTCGATCATCCGCGGGTGGACCACGTCGTACGCGAACCGCTTGTCCGGGCTCTTCACGTGGAACTTGCGGCTGAACTCCGACGACTCGAAGTCGATATCGTCGAAGCCGAACACGCCCGCGAGCTTGTCCATCACGCTCTCGCGCCGGATCAGCAGGTCCGGCACGGCGACCAGCGGGAGCTTCACGATCAGGTAGCTGAAACGGTACGTCGTCGTGCTCGTCGTCTTGCCGTTGCTCCGCGTGACCTTGTAGGTGAAGTCCCCGATCGTGCAGGGGAACGGCCGGGCGTCGATCTGGGCCGTTCCGATGAGCGTGTTGTAGGCGTACCGGCTGTGCCCGCGCCGGAAGACCTCGAACTGCGCGTAGCGCTCGTCGTGGCTGTCGTCGCGTGCGGGCTCGAACTCGAACCCCAGCTCCCGCGCCAGCGCCCGCAGCGCCTCCTCGCGTTTTTTGGCCTCCAGGTGGGCGTAGTACGCCGCGGCCGCCACGAGGGCGATCACCACGACCGCGATCAGGATGATGACGCCCACGTCCATCGAGCGAAGAGCGTATCCACCTAGACTCCGCCCCGGGGTCCGCCACGGCGTCGGTCGGCGTGCCGGCCCCGACGGTTCCGGCCCGACCGCGATGACGCAGCGATGGCGAAGAAGCAGACCAAACCCGGGCAGCCCACGATCGAGAACCGGCGCGCGCGCTTCGACTACGAGATCTCCGACACGCTCGAGGTCGGCATCGCCCTCACCGGCGCGGAGGTCAAGAGCGTCCGCGACAGCCAGGTCTCGCTCGCCGAGGGGTACGTCCGCGTCCAGACGACCCCGCCCGGGCTGTTCCTGCACGGCGTCACCATCGCCGACTACGGCCCGGCCTCCGACCGCCGCCAGAAGAGCGACCGCACGCGGGTGCTCCTCGCCCACAAACGCGAGGTGCTCAAGCTCATCCGCCAGGTGGACCAGAAGGGGATGACGATCGTCCCGCTGAGGCTCTACTTCAAGGGCGCGTGGGCCAAGCTGCTCATCGGCGTCGGCAAGGGACGCACGCGACACGACAAGCGGCGCGCCATCGGCGATCGCGAAACGAAACGCGACATCGATCGGGTGATGAGCCGCCGGGCGGGCTGAACAAACCGTTCAGATTCCCTTGCGCTCGCGCGCCAGACGCACCTTCAACCGGGCCCGATTGCGGTCCTTGCTGAGCCGCTCGGACTGGGTGTTCCGGTCCGGTGCGCCATCCGGCACGATCCGTGCCTCGGCCTCGCGGAGCTCCGCCTCCGCCTCCGACGCGCTGAGCGTTTCCGTCGGGATCGCGCGCCCCGCGAGGATGGTCATCTTGTTGTGCACCACCTGCACGAAGCCGTCCTCAACGAGGAAGGCCCGGCTCCCGCCCGGCGCGCCGCTCCTGGCGGGGAAGTCCAGCCGCAGCTCGCCCAGGCCCACCTTCGCCACGATCGGGGCGTGGTCCGCCAGCACGCCGAACAGGCCGTCCCACGCCGGGACCGACGCGTACGCGACCTCGTCGTCGAGCACCTTGGCGGTGGGGGTGATGAGCGTGCAGTGGAACGTCTTCGCCACGGTCGGGGCCTCCGAAAAGGGGCGGGAATCGAGGGGGTGATGGTAGCGCCGGGGGCCCGGCTCGTCACGGCCGGGCCAGCAACTCCACCGCCCGCCAGGCCTGCTCGGTCCAGGGGCCGACGTCGGTCACGCGCACGAGCAGGTTCCGGGCCGCGGCATTCTTCGGCGGCTCGGCCTGGTACCGCTGCACGTACGCCTCCATCGCTTCGCGGGCGGCCTCCGTTTCCTTTCGGCGCGCGTCCTGGTAGACACGATCGACCCACCCCAGCGCCTCGGCGAACCGCTCGGGCGTCGGCATCTCGTGCCCCATCTCGTCGTACTGGAACACGCGCACGTCCAGGCCGTCCTTGACCATCAGGTGCGTGGCGTTCTCGATCTCGAGCTGGTTGAAGTCCTTCGTTCCCGTGATGACGCCCATCGGACGCGACTTGAACAGCCTGAAGACCGGACCCTCGGGGCGGGTGTACCCCGCCGGCCAGGCGCTCCCCGTTCCCGTCGGCACGTTCGCGTAGTGGCTCAGGCCCACGATCGGCACGGCCCCGGTGAACAGGTCGGGGAAGCACGCGAGCAGTTGCGAGCCCACGCGTCCACCGCCGGAGATGCCGCTGACATACACTCGCCGCGGATCAACGTGCCAGCGCCGGCAGGCCGTGGCGACCGCGTCGAACGCGAGCTGGTAGCGGTTCTCGACGCGCCGCTCGTTGCCGCTATCGGCCGCGCCGACGCAGATGATGCCGAGCTGGTCCAGCGCGCGCGCCAACACCTCGGGCGGGCGCCCGTTCGGCATCGCGTTGATCCAGACCAGCAGGCCCGCGGGCGTCCGCGGGTTGTAGCCGCGCGGCAGGCGCGCATAGATGGTCTCGCTCTCCAGCACCCGGTCCGCCGCGTCGAGGTTCGTGGTCTCCCGCTGCATGAACCTCCGGCCCATCGTGGGCTTGTCCATGACGTACGCGCCCGGCGTGTACGGCTTCGGGAGTTCGAACACCTCCCCGCGCGGGTCGGTGCACGCGGCGTCATCAAACCCGCCCCGGTACTGCGACAGGCCGCGGAGCAGCGCCGCCGTCGCGTCCCGATCCAGCTCGACGCGGTCGGGACGTTCGCCCGGCGCGTTGAGCTCGACGGCGACGAACACCGGGCCGGGCGTGCGGAGAATCTCGACGCTCTTCGCGGGCGCGTCGCGGTCCCGCGACCCGTGCAGGTGGACCACGCACACCCGCTCGCCGCCGGTCGGGTCGCCCAGGAACGGCGCCTGCGGCACGCACGCGCGGAGCTTCGTCAGTTCCGCGCTGCGCCACGACGCGAGCACACCCGCGAGTTCGAGCGCCATCGCCGAGTCATGCAGGGCGGGGCGCGGCGACGTGTCCGTCAGTGTGACCAGGGCGTGTTCGGCGCGTAGGTTGCCCAGGTCGAAGATGCCGCCCTGCCCCCACGAGGGCGGGCATGTCAGCAGTACGGTCGCCAGCACCAGAGTGCGAACCATCGCCACAGCGTACAGCCCGGACGCCCGTCGGCTTCGTTGAAGTGCCCCGACGCGTCGAGTGGTTCGGGAATGTGATGCCGTCGCCGGCGTTGATCAGGAGGCAGAGTGGTTCGTCCCAACACCTACGGCCGACCGGGCGGCTGCCCCGGGGTGCGGTCCGGTGATCGATCGCCCCCCTCGCGTCGCGGCTCGCGGGCGCGCTCGTCAAACCGCTTGACGCCGTCGTCGATCACCTCATCGCGTCGCGACGTCTGCTCCTCGACATCCTTGCGCAGGCGGGCGAGCCGGTCCTCCAGCGACGCAATCTCGGCCTGGTGCCGCGCGATGCGCAGGTCAAACTGCTTGCCGACGAGCGTCCGCAGCTCCGCCTTCGCCGCGGCCTGCTCGGCCTCGGGCGACCCCCCGCGGACCAGTTCGCCGTAACGGAACGCCGCGGTGAACATCGTCTGTCCGTGGCGGAACTCCGCGATCCGCGCGTCGCGGACGCGTTCGTCGCGCTCGGCCATCAGCTCCCGGAGCCGCGGCATCAGCCGACCGATCATCCGCTCATGGTCTTCCTCGCCGCGCTGCCGGGCCTGCTCGATCCGTTCCCACAACTCCGGCAGGTGTTCGCGCACGAACGCCAACGTTCGCTCCCGGTCCATCCCCCGATCGTCCGGCGGTCCGCCCTCACGCGTCGCGGGAGGGCCGCCGTCGTTCGGGTCGCCCGCCCCGCGTTCGCGCCCGCCCGGCCCGCGGCGGCCGTCGCGCTCTCCGGGCCCACGGTCCCCCGGCCGATCGCCGGGTCGATCGGCGAGCTGACGTACTTCGTCCAGGGCCGCGCCCGCGTCCAGACGCTCGATCGCCTGCTGAATCCGCTGCTGGATGCGTGCAAGGTCTTCCTGGCGCCGCGTGAGTCTCGCCTTGACCTGCTCGCGGTCCTCCTCGACGGTGCGAGGTCGGGGCGGCGCATCGGTGCCGGGCTTCGCGGCAGGGTCGGCCGCGCCCTGCGCCCACGCAGTGCCCGCCGACGTTCCCACGACCAGCAGGCAGGCCGCGAACAGCGCGAGCCTCACATCGCACCCCCTTCGAGCCAATCACCGGTGTCCGACCCGATCACACTCCCGAGCCCAGCGTCGAAGGAAACCAGGTCGGCGTAGAGCAGGTCGATCCGCTGCCCGATGTCGCCCAGACCGTCGTCGAGCAGATCGGAAGCGATCAGCATCGAGTCGATGTCGCCGTCCAGGGCCGACGGAGCGCCTCCGATCGCCAGGGGCGGCACGGTCGGCCCGAGCCCGGCCATCCGCAGCGCGACAACCCCCGCGAACACCGACACGGCGGCCGCCGCCCGCACCGGCGTGAAGACACGGGCGAGCACGGTCCAGACGGACGCCGCGGGCTCGCCGCGAACCACCACGGCGCGCCGGGCGGGGCGGGCCATCGGCGCGGTCCGCGCCGACGCGATCGTCCCGCGCGTCGCCGCGAACACACCATCGACCAGGCCGGGAGGAGCCGCCGCGGCGTCCGCTTCCGCCAGCCGTGAGACGGCCGCGTCGATCCCGCGAAGCTCCACGGGGGTTTCAAGGTTGTCGCGATGGTGTGCGCCCGTCATGGCCTGCTCCTCTGCGTCGTCCGCTCCGCCCCCGTCATCAGTTCCTTGAGCTTCCGCAGCGCCCGGTGGTGCCGCGCCAGCAGCGTGCCGATCGGCTCCTCCAGCAGTTCGGCCATCTGCTTGAAGCTCATCCCCCCGTGGTGCCGAAGCTCGATCACTTCGCGGTCCATGTCGTTCAACCCGGTCATCGCCCCGCGCAGCCGTGTCACTTCAAGCCCAGCATCATCATCGTCGGCGTCGACCGGCCTGGCCTCCACCGACCCGAACACCGCCGGGTCCGTCGCCTCCGCGTGCCGCCGCTCGCGCCGGGCGTAGTCCCGCACGCGGTTCATCGTGACGCGGAAGAGCCACGACTCGAACCGTCCCTGCTCGGTGTACCCGCCGTCGGGCTCGACCAGCTTGGTGGCAATCGTTGCGAATACCGATTGCGTGATCTCCTCGGCGAGCTCCGGCCGGCCGCACCGGCTCCGCGCCATCGCGAACACCCGTTTCCCGTACCGCGCGAGGATCTCCCGCCATGCCGACTCGTCCCCGCGCGACGCCGACACCAACAGCCCCGGGATGTCCGAGGCCTGTGCATCCGCCGGCTGCCTCGGGATCGTCACGGGGACCATCCTTTTGACGAACGCCCAATGGGGTGAGTCTATTGCCCGCCGCCGCCGGTATGCTCCGGGCCGATGCTGGCCTATTCCGTTATCGCCACCTTTCCGGACCAGTCCCTTGCCGCGGAGTACGTCGCATGGCTCAAGGGTGGGCACGTTCAGCAGGTAGTCGCCGGGGGGGCGGTCTCCGCGGAGGTCATCCACCTCGAGGAGCCGCCGACGCCCATCCAGATCGAGTCCAGGTACATCTTCGCTGGCCGTGCGGAGTTCGACCGATATCTCCGCGACCATGCCCCTCGACTGCGAACCGAGGGTCTGGCCCGCTTCGGGGCGGGTCGGGGTGTTACGTTCCAGCGCCGGGTCGGGAGGATCGTGTAGTGGCCGCAGGGGCCGAACGTGGCGCGACCATGCCGCGTTGAGTCTCGTACAGTTCCCCATCAGCGCCTTGCTACGAACAACTCCCGAATAATCGATCTTCCCGGGTCCATCCCTTGCCGCAACCCACCGACGAACAGCTCTTCGAGTCCTACCGCGGCGGCGAGGTGGCCGCCCTGCGCACGCTCATCGAGCGGTACCACGACGACCTGCTGCGCTTCCTCAACCGGCTCACCGGCGATCGCCAGGGCGCCGAGGACGTCTTTCAAGAGACGTTCCTGCAGATCCACCAGTCCCAAGCGACGTTCGACGCGACCCGCCGGTTCAAGCCGTGGTTATTCACGATCGCCGCGAACAAGGCCCGGGACCTGTTGCGTAGGAGAGGACGCCGGCACGAGGTCGACCTGATGGCCCCGGTCGCCGGCGAGGGCGACGGCGGTGGAGGAGACGGCGGGCAGACCTTTGTCGACCTGATGGAGATCGACATCCCCGAGCCGGGCGACCCCATGCTCGCCCGGGAGCGCGACGACGCGGTGCAGAAGGCCGTGAATCTCATGCCCGCGTCGCTCAAGGAGATCCTGCTCTTGGCGTACTTCCAGCGGCTGAGCTACAACCAGATTGCCGAGGAGCTGGATATCCCGCTCGGGACGGTCAAGTCGCGCCTGCACGCCGCCGTCGCCGCGTTCGCGCGTCACTGGCAGCGCGTGTGGAAGGAGCCGCGGAGTTGACGCCCGATCCCGACCAGTTCTCCCGCCCGTCTGTGCCGCACCCCCGGCTCTCGCCGGACGACGCCGCGGCGCTCGACGCGCTCCTGAGCGCCGGGTACGACCCGGGGCATGTGCCGCCCGCGCACCGCGAGCGCTCCCGGCGGGCGCACGGCCTCCTGGGCCTGCTGTCGGCGGGCGCACTCTCGCAGGACGGCGCTCTGGCCGACGCGACGCTCGCGCGTGTGCGGCGGGCCGCCGACAGGGCCGGCGGGCACGCCGAGCCGGTGCTCACGCCCGCCGACGGCGACGCCCTCGACTCCTGGATCATGCACGATCACGCCGCCGAGCGTGTGGCGCCTTCCCTGCGCGTCCGCGCTCGGCGGCTCGAAGCGTTGTCGCGGCTCGTCACGGGCGGCCCCGTTGCCGCGGGCGATCGTTCCATTGTGGATGCGACGCTCGCGCGCGTTCAGGTTGAGATCGACCGCGTACGGGCGGCGTTCGACATCACCGCGGTCCGCGCCCGCGGGCGGGGACTGCGCTTCGCCGACCTTGTCGGCGTGGCCGCGACGCTCCTGATCGGCGGCGCGGTCGTCTGGCCCGTCTTGGGCGCCGCCCGCGACTACAACCGCAAGCTCGTCTGCCAGTCGCACCTCGGCGCCACCGCGACCGCGCTGGCCAGCTACGCGGGGTCGTTCCGCGACTCGCTCCCGACCGCCACCGCCTCGCTCGGCGGCGGGCGATGGTGGGACGTGGGCTGCGAGGACGGCTGCGCCAACTCGGCCAACCTCTACAGCCTCGTCCGCGGCGGGTTCGCGAGCGTCGAGCAACTCTCCTGCCCCGGCAACCCGCACGCCTGCACCAAGATCAACCACCAGACCGCCCGCGACTGGCGATCGCTCGAGGAAGTCTCGTACAGCATGCAGCTTGTGTACGGCCCTCAGGGGCGCGCGTGGATCACCGCGGCGCCGTCGCCCGTCCTGGCCGACCGCTCACCGGTCGTTCTCGCGGCCGTTCGCGGCCAGCCGATCGACCCGTTCGCCAACTCCCCGAACCACGGCGGACGCGGGCAGTGCGTGCTCTACACCGACGGCTCGGTCCGCTGGTACCGCAGCCCCGTGCTCCCGAACGGCGACAACATCTGGCTGCCGCGACCCGTCGAGAACCGCATCGAGGAGATCGGCCGCCGCCTCCCCGCCGGCTCGCTCTCGGGGCGTGAGCTGCCCGACGGTGCGGACGACACAGTGCTCGGGCCGTAAGGTCACAGTGCGCCCGGGGCGATCAGGCGCAGCAGGGCGTCTTCGATCTGTCCGGTGAGTTCGATCGCGCCCGGGAACAGAGCGCCTCCGCTGAAGAGAAGCAGCCCCACGAGCAGCACCATCGCAAGGATGGGAGCGCCCTCGTGCCGCCATAGCCGTCCGTATCCGGGCCAGAAGCTGGCGAGTATTCTCGATCCGTCGAGCGGCGGAATCGGGATCAGGTTCAGCGTCAGAAGCAACATATTCAGCACGGCGCCCACGCGCAGGAACGTCTGCACGTTGTCGAACAAACGTTCCGGCGCGACGACCGACTGCCACCAGTACCCGCCCGCCGCGGCCACCCACGCCACGAGAAGGGCCAGACACGCGAAAAAGAGCCCAACATTCATACCGGGCCCGGCGGCGCTCACGACCGCCTCGTCATACCGCCCCCGGAACCGTCGCGGGTTGACAGGCATCGCGCCCCAGGCGATGCCGACCAGTCCGAACACAACCAGGCTCGCCGTGCCCATGTGCACCAGGGGATTCCACGTCATGTGCCCGGTCTCGATGGGGGTCCGGTCGCCCGCGCGGATTGCCGCCCATCCATGCCCCAACTCGTGGAGGCAGATCGAGAACACGACCCAGAACATCCACGAGACAAGCAGCATGGGCTGCTCTTCCCAGAACGTCATCACCCACCAACTGCTCACGCCGGAACTCCTGGCTGACCTGCAGTCTAACGCACCCGCACGCCGGCCCGGGCTTTCCCCGGCGCCGGGAGAGGTCTAACCTACAGGCCCTGTCGCGGGCGTCGCTCGTGTCGGGAGTCGGAGCCCTGTCCATGCCCAAGAACAAGCCTCACAAGGGGCTCCTCAAGCGGATCCGCGTCAGCAAGTCCGGGATGGTGCGCCACCGCACCGCCGGGCACAAGCACCTCCGCTCCGGCAAGGGCGGCAAGAAGCTCCGTCAGATGCGCAAGGACCCGTACATGTCCAACCCGGACGCGAAGCGTCTGGAGAAGCTGCTGTTCCGCCGGCTCCGCGGGCGAAGCCAGCCGCGCACCGCCCTCCGTCGCAGCCCCTCGCCCGAAGCCCGTCACGCCGCCGAGGCCGCTGCGGCCAAGAGCCCGGCCGCGGAGGCCAAGAAGAAGTCCTGAGTCGGTTCGGCCCAGCCCGCCGTCGGCGTGATCGCCGGCGGACGGGTGCATGGGTGTCACAAGAGCTGTCCGTTGGGAAACAAGCCGGTTCCTCCGATGCGAGGGCCGCTCCGCCGGACGCCGGGAGTCACGAGTCATGCCCAGAGTTCGTAAAGGCGCCGCCA
Organism: Phycisphaerales bacterium; assembly: GCA_046153875.1. Taxonomy (GTDB): domain Bacteria; phylum Planctomycetota; class Phycisphaerae; order Phycisphaerales; family UBA1924; genus JBJXFE01. The sequence continues at coordinate 474 of JBJXFE010000009.1, read as the reverse complement.
GAGCCAGGCAACGCAAGCGCATCCTGCGGGCCGCCCGCGGGTACTACGGCACCAACCACCTGCACAAGTACCGGGCCCGTAACGCGGTGCTCCGCGCCGGGCGGTATGCCTACCGCGACCGGCGCAACCGCAAGCGCGATATCCGGGCCCTGTGGATCACGCGGATCACGGCCGCCTGCCGGATGCGCGGCACCCGCTACAGCCTCTTCACCAACGGCCTGAAGCGCGCCGGCATCCTGCTCAACCGCAAGATGCTCAGCCAGCTCGCGATCGAGGAACCCAAGCTCTTCGATGAAATCGCGGCCCTGGCGGTCAAGAGCAGCAAGGCGACGCCGGCGGCGGTCGCGGTGTGAATCAGGTCCGCGCCGCCAGCCCGCAGAGCTTGTAGAGCAGCCGCGCGCCCACGTTCGCGTCCCACTCCGGCTCTTCGCCGTTTGGGGTCGCGGCGGGGCCCCGCGCCCCCCCCACCCCGGC
>JBJXFE010000071.1:0-22345 GCA_046153875.1 Phycisphaerales bacterium | reverse complement strand
ACCGTCGCTCCCAAAGATATGAGAGAAGGCCGCCCCTTTCGGATGCACGTCGATCCAGCTCGAGGCCGACCCCGACCACAGCGCGGCGCGCCCCGGCCCGCCCACGAACTCACGGGTGTACCCCGCCTGCCGTCCGCCGCCCACCGCCCGGACCCAGGACTCAGCCCACCCCGATGGATGCAGGCTGGCCCACGTCCATTCCTGGGCATGGACGACCGGCGCCGCCGCCGTCAGTAAACTGATCCCGAAAGCGATTGAGATGGAAGGCCTGGACATCGAGCGCCTCCGTGCTCCACCGAGATTCACAGGCTACCGCGCCGCGGTGTGAACGCAAGACCGATTCGCGGCCCGGCGCGCGACGAAGAGCCCATTGGGGTTATCGAACTGGGCCTTTGAGAACCCGCCGATCCAAAGGTCACCGGTGAGCGGGTCGCACGCCACCATCGGGTCCGCGGAGGTCTGGTCAATGGTGCCGATCGGGTTAAGACTGGTGGGCACAGCGATCACACCGTCGGTGAACGTGGCTCCCGCGTCGAGGCTGATCGCGTAGCCGATCTGGTTCTTGCCGGTGCGCCAGTCGATCCAGCCGACGACGAGTTCGCCCGGCGCGAGCGTGCTCGCCACGATCGCCGGTTCGACCGCCGGGCCCGTGTTCCCGCTGTCTGCGCGCACAGCGGGATAGATGGTGACCTGCGCGTGAAGGTTCGCAAACAAGGCAAGGACAGCGAGCAACCCGACGTGGTTCATCTGTCTCATGGGCATCCCTTTCGCTCTCGGTGGACCCTCAACAAAGTGCTGCCTCTCCTGCCCTTCGGACTCTGTGTTGATCCAACTCACCTCCGCCGCCGCGCACTGATCAACGCCAGCAGCCCGATGGGTGCGATGGTCCCCGGCGAAGGGATCTGCGACCACACCACGGCCTCCGTCTGCCCGGTCAGCGAGTTCACCGCCCAACCGCCGATGATGAGACGACCGTCGACCTCGGTGATTGATTGCGCCGAGGACAACGTGAAGTAGCTGGGGAGCACTGCATCCAGATCGACCCAGGATGATGCAGACCCCGACCAAAGCGAAGCGCGACCGTCAAACCCGGTGCCGACGGCACCGACCTGGTACAGGCCCGTAGTCGCCACAGCCCCTGACTCACCCCACCCGTCCGGATGGAGGCTAACCCACGATGACGCACTCCCCGACCAGATTCCCGCTCGGGTCATTCCATTGGAAAGTCTGGCTCCGCCGACCTGTTGCCCACCCGCCATTCCAAGCGCGATCGAACCTAAATAGCCAGAGGGATGGAGATCAACCCAGCTCTGTGCGGTTCCGGACCACAGTGCGGCATGGGTGACGCCGGGCGTGACATCGACATACCCGGCCTGCTGCGTGCCCGTCGTCGCGTAGGCGAGTGAACGGGCCGCGCCCGCAGGATGGAGATCGACCCAGCTCTCCGCCGAGCCCGTCCAGTACCCGGCGTGCTCGTTCTCGCCGGCCAAACGTGCGAACCCGACCTGCTGCCCGCCGGCGACCCCCCAGGCGCGCGACGCGGCCATGCCCGGAGCATTGAGGTTCGTCCAGCCCCGCTCCGACCAGAGCACGGCATTGGAACTGAAGTCGAAGTACGCCTCGCCGACGTGCTGGCGGCCGTCGGTCCCGAAGATCTGTGAGATCGCGGCCCCGCGCGGGTGCAGGTCCTCCCACGACGACGCGCTGCCCGACCACACGCTGGCGTGGATGAGCCCGTCGACCATCGCGTACCCGCCCTGAAGCCCGGGGGCCACGGCGCGGACGCTCGACTGGGCCGACCCCGCCGGGTGCAGGCTGGTCCACGTCCATTCCTGGGCCGTCGCGGCGGGGACACAGCCCAGTAGCGACCCGGTTCCTGCCACGATCAACAGCGAACGCCGAGACATCGAGCGCCTCCGTGCTCCACGTCCAGCGTACCACGGTGCGCCGCGGACGCAAGAGAATTCCGGGGTCTGAGCAAGATGACCGGGCCAGGTACCCCGATCATCGGGGGCCCTCTCCCGTGCCACGTCTATGAAGACCCGTGACCGGGCCACCCGACCGCCGGGCATTCAAGGCCGCGTCGTCACGGCGCCGAAGCGCGTCGCTTCCTTGAGTTGAGCTCGCCCTCGATCCGCGTCCGCTCACCCTCGTGGATCTTCCGCCAGTCCGGGTCGGTGTCGAGCATGAGGGCGGTGCGGATGCGCTCCAGGGCGGACTCGTCGGCGACGCCCAGCAGCTTGCCCGATCCGATGGCGCCGCGCAGGCTCTTCAGGTCGCGCCCGTCGCGCTCCAGCGCCATCAGGTAGTACTCCATCGCCTTCTGCTGCCACCCCGTCGTCGCGTACGTATGCCCGATGTTGTACAGCGGGCGCGGGTCGGTCGGCGACAGGTCCGCCGCCCGCTTGCACGCCTCGACCGCCTCCAGGTATCGCTCCCGGGTCAGCAGCAGCGCACCCAGGTTGTTCCACGTCGACGCGTCGTCCGCCGACTCCGCCAGCGACTGCCGGTACAGATCAATCGCCAGGTCGGTCTCGCCGTCCCGCTGCGCCCGCTGCGCCAGGATCGCGAGGCGGTTGGCCTCCAGGGTCCGCGTCATGGACGAAGGCCCGGGGGCCGAGGAGCCGCGCGTGCCCGCGCACCCGCCGACCGTCGGGCCCGCCCCGAGCACCATCGCGACGACCATCCAGGCGGCGAGACGCGCCGCGGGCACCGGGTTGTTCATGGCATCTCTCATGGGCGCTCCCACCTCCGGAACGTGGCGTTCATCGACCACCCCGCCGCGTCGGACCGCAGATCGAGGCCGAAGACTTCGAGCCCGCCGACCTCGTCGGTCGCCGCCCGCACCCACCGCAGCAGGGCTTCGAGGTTCTCGCTGCGCATGTTCTGGTAGCGGTAAGTCTTGACCGTGATCTTCCCGCGTTCGGAGCTCTGGGCGTTGGGCTGCTGCGGCTTGGCGAGCCCGCGGTCGGTGGCGAGCTGCTCGAGCGTGCCGAAGAGCGTCAGGTCCGGGATCGGATCGCCCGTGCCGGAGAGCCCGCCGCTGTCGTCCTCGGCCCGAAGACCCTCGAGCTCCGCGACGAGGGCCCCGGCGCGCTCGTTCTCGCCCGCCTGGCGGCGCAGGGCCTGGGCCGCCCGCGCCCGCGACGCGAGCGCCAGCCCCGCGCCCAGCGCCGCGATCACCAGCAGGGCCGCGGCCCCGGCGACCAGGCCCGTGGGGCGGTTGCGCCGTTCGCGCGCCGCCGCGGCGAACATCATCTCGGCCCGTGCGTCGTCGGCGACACGGTTCACGGGGCCACCTTCCCGGCGCGCAGCTCGTCGGCCGACTTCCACCGCCCGTAAAACTGGAGCCTGACCTTGTCCCCCTGCTGCTGGGGCGCGCCGTCCGCGCGCCGCCACTCGCAGCTCGACCCGTCCACCTCGTTCATCGAGTCCAGCAGCGCCTGCCCCGCGAGGAAATCCGGCACGAGCACGGTGACCGCGGTGCTGGTGTTGATCAGCTCGAGGCTGACCGGCTGGGCGTCGCGCGAGAGCACGGCCGAAATCGCGTCGAGCTCGTTGAGGATCGGCTTCGCGGGCTCGAGGTCCCGGCCGGCGCTCCGGGCCGTGCGCAGCTTCGTCACCTCGTCCTCGAGCACTTCCATGGGGAACTCGTTGTTCGCCGCGGCCGGCAGCGCCCGCCCGATGAGCGTGCGCGTACCGTCCTTCGCGGACTCGATCTCGGCGCGGATGGCGCCCGCGGCGCTCCACCCGCGCCACGCCACGCCGACAAGCCCGATCGCTGCGCCGGCGATCGCCGCGGCGGCCCATCGCAGCACCGATCGGTGCGCCGCGGTCGGGCGGTGCGAGAGGGAGACGAGGGCCGCCCGGGGGTCGGCCGCGGGCTCGGGGCCGCCGCCCTGCAACTCCGCCAACCGGTGCAGCGTCGCGCCGACCGGGTCGTCGTGGACCGCAAGGTCAACGCTGGACCCCGGCCAGGCGCGCCCGATCGCCTCGCCCAACTCCGCGGGCGCGAGCCCGTCCGAGCCGTCGGGGGGACGGGGCGTGAGGCAGACAATCCGCGTCGGGGCCACGCCGAGCTGCGCCGACCACCCGAGCCAGTCGGCGGTGAGCCGCCCGACGTCGGCACGCGATACGCGCACGCCGTCGGGCGCGTCGGAGCCACCGCGTCCGCCGATCCGGGCCGCCCCTCCCGCCAGCAGTTCACCCTGCCGCGACCACGCCCAGACCAGCCGCCCCTCGGGGTCCACGAGCACGATCGCGGCGGGCGGCGTGTTGGTGGCGACGACGCGCCCCCCCCCCGCGGCGACCCGGTCCGCCAACGCCGACGCCGCCGGGCCCGCGGGGTCCCACGCCAGGGCGAGCGCGTGCCAGAGCGACACGACCAGGTCGGGCGCGACGCCGCGATCGTCCAGCGCGTCCAGGAAGAGCCGGGCCGCCGTATCGGGCACCGCCAGGACCGCGAGCCGTCGGCCCGGTGGCGCGGCGCGTCCGGGGGCTGCGTGCCGCGGAGGGTGCTTCGTGTGCTCCGGCGCCGCAAGGGCCTGGAGCGACGCCTCACCCTGCGTGGGAACGCCCCACGCGGTGCGCTCGGTGCGCCCGTCGCCGTGGTCCACCTCGGAGTCCGCCCCCGCCTGCCCGAGCGCCGCCGCGATCACCGCCGCGTTGGCGCTCGGCGCCGTCAGCCAGGTGCAGGTCGCCCCGTCAACGTCCACGCACACGAACCGCAGCCGCCCGCCCGACCCGCCCGCGCCCCGACCCTGGGTCAGCCGATCGCCCACCCACGCGGCGGCGGACCTGCTGCGGGCGATGGGGTCGGCCGCTCCATTCGCGCCGGGCTCGGGCGTCCACACCTCGTCGAGGCGCTCGCCAACCACGCGGACGCCGGCCACCAGCGCCCCGCTCTCCTCGCGCCCGAGATAGCAGACCCGTCCGCTCAACGGCGCGACTCCGGCGCGTCCGGACCGGCGGTGTCATCCGATGCGGCGTCCTTGGGCGGCGGCGCGGCCTTCGTGCGCGAGCCGCGGGTCGTCGTGGTCCCCGACGTGGTCTCGGTCGGGTCCGCGCCCCCCGGTGTGGCGCGCGGGCGGTTGCGCAGCCGGTCGAGCCGCTCGCGCATGGCGCGGGCGGTCTCGGGGTCCATCCCGCGCTCGCGCATGGCCGTCTGCTCCTCGGGCGTGTACCCCTCCAGCCCGTTCATCGCGCCGTTCATGGGGCGGATCGGCGCCCCCGGGCCGCCCGCGGGCGGCGTCACCCAGGCCACCGCGGGCCCGGTCTTCTGCTCCTTGCGCAGCTCGCGCAGGCCCGCGCCGTCGTTCACGACGATCGCATCGGCCTTGACCTCGACCAGGCGGATGCCGTTGCGCTCCGCGCCCTGGGCCAGCACCACCTGCTTCCCGTCCACATTGAGGATCGCCGAGCGCCGAGCGCCGGTGATGATCGACCCGAGGTAGCGCCACCCCGCGAGCGATCCGGGTGCCGCGGGCGTCGGCTCCACCGGCCCGGGCGCCGGCTCAACCTTCTTCGGGCGGTTCGCGGCCCACTCCAGTCGGTACGCCGCGTCGGAGAGCGCCTCGGCGTCGGGCGGGTCGATCGCCGCGCCCGTCACCGGGGTGTCCGGACCGCTCGGCGTCCCCGGTGCCTCGGGTTTGGGCAGCGACACGTTCGGCGAGACGACGCGCGTCTCGACGGCCCAGAGCGCCCCCGCGGCGACGGCCAGCGCCGCCGCCGCCCCGCGCCACACCCAGATCAGACGGCGCGCCCGCGCCGACGTGAGCCCGCCCGTGATTCCGTTCGCCATGCCGCACCTCGTGCGCCCCCGAGGGGCGATTGCCGATCCATCCTCATCGTCATGGTATCGCGCGGGCCGTCACTTCCTCCCACGTGAGGAACATGCCCAGCGAGTCTCCGGCGTTCATCGTCCCCAGCCCGGCCTGCCCGAGCACGATCCGCCCGCGGTAGCGGCTCTCGGGCTGGTCCGCCCGACGCCCGGGGGCTGCCGGCGGATAGACCTCAACGCCCAGCAGCCACAGTTCCGGGCGCGGCGCGAACAGGCGGTTGAACTTCGAGAGGGCGTCGCCGGTCAGCCCCGCGCGGCTCGCCGCGGCGTTGAGCGTCGCCTCCGTCATCTCCCCGTCGCGTCGCGCATCCATGATCGCCCGCACCAGGGCCGTCGCCTGGCCCTTCGTAGAGGTGGCGACCCGCGCGCCGGCCGTCAGCACCGCCTCGGGCGCGCCCATCGCGCTCACCCGCACCGGCCCCACCGGGCGCACCCAGTCGGGTTCGACCGACGAACCCGCGACCTCGCGCAGAGCCTCGATCATGGCGGCGGCGTCCACGCGCTCCGACGTCGGCACGCGGGCCAGGTCGTTGAGCAGCGAGCCCTGCCCATCCGCCATCGACACGCGGACAAGCGTGCCGTCGGCCATCGCCAGGTCGAGCACGTGCCCGTCCGAGGCGATCATCTTCTCCAGGGGCTGCGAGGAGAGCGAGATCGCCCACTGCCCGACGACCTCGCGGACGCCCTTGCCCATGTGGTGCGTGCCGTACGCGCGGAGCTGCCGTTCGATCATGAGGCGGTTGTCGGCCTCGCGCGAGAGCATCGCGGCCGCGGCCACGCCGACCACCATCGTGAGCAGCAGCACCGTCGGCAGGGCGAAGGCGCGCGATGTGCGGCGTTCAGCGTCCACCGGCCGCCCCCCTTCGCCGTCCGCCGCGCGTCCCCGCGGGGCGCTCGGTCGCGCCCGCGGCACCCCCGGACTCGCCGCTCGGGTTCCCGGTCGCGCCGGCGTCCGCTTCGCCCGGTGTCTCGGGCCCGCTGCGCCACCCGACCTCAAAGACCCAGTTGCCGCTGAGCCCCGTGGTCGTCTTCAGGTCGAGCTCGATATAGGCGGGCAGGTCCACCCACCAGGTGGCGGCGGTCTCGCGGACGCGCTGGCGGCTCACGAACGGCGTCCAGGTGCAGGTGGTCAACCCCGAGATGAGCGGGATCGCGCCCGGATCGCGCGTGGGGTCGGTGTCGCGGGCGCGCGTCCCGCCATTCTCGGGCAGCGGCAGCGGGCGCCACCACAGCGTCCAGCCGTCGCTCGCGGGCGGTGCCCTCTCGCCCGGCGGGATCGGCGTCATCGCGTCCGGACGCAGCTCGAAAGCGCACCGGATCGGGCCGCCGCCGCGCTCGAACTCCTCGTCGCCCGCGTCCCGCCGCGCCGACGCGGAGCCCGGGCGGGCGTGCATGGCGAAGTCGCTCGGCAGGGGTCGGTCGCTGAGCACGACCTCGAGGCGCTGGGGCGTCTCACCGCCGCCGAGACGCGCGGCGCGCGAGAGCCGCCGGGGCGACGCCGCGTCGTCCGGGGTGAGAATCACGCGGGCCGGCGGGGGCACTTTCGGGGCGTTGTTCGCGCCGGTCGGCGGCTCGCTCGACATCCACAGCGTGTCCATCGCGCGGGCCACGACCACGCGCGTCCGCGAGAGCGCGGCCGAGTGGCTGAAGCGATCCTGCATCCTCTTGTCCGACCGCCCGATCACGCCGAAGATCGCGAAGCAGGCGACGAGCACGAGCGCCGCGATCACCGTAGCCGTCATGAGCTCAAGCAGCGTGAACCCGACGCGGGCCTGTCGCGTGATGGTGGTGCGGCGCACGCTCACCTCCGCCCCGGGCTGCGCGGGCCGCCGCGCGGACCGGCCGGCGCGCCCCGGCCCGACTCACCCGCCCCGTGGAAGCCCATGATCCGCTCGAGGTACCGCTGCATGCGCGACGGGTCCGCGATCAGGTTCTTCATCGAATCGGGGTTGCGCGAGAAGTAGTACGGGTCGAAGATCCGCGACTGCGTGGCCGACGGCGCCGACCCGGAGCCGTCGCGCGCCCCCCCGGACTTCTCGCTCAGCCATACCCGCACCGTCACCTGCGAGAACCGGTCGATGGGCAGGGTGGACGGCCGACCCTGGTCGCGCCCCTCGGGGCGGGCCTCGGTCAGCACCACCGGCTGCTCCGCGAACTCCCAGCGGTACTTGTGCGGGCCGTACTCGAGCAGCGAGCCCGGATCGGGCATTCCCAGCCCGTCGTCGAGGTACATGAGGACAAGCCGATTGGCCAGCTCCGCGGCGGCCAGCTTCTGCTGCTGGCGGGCCTGGTTGCCCGCGACAAACTCCAGGACGCTGAAGGCGCTCGCGGCCGCCAGCCCGAGAAGCGCCGTCGCCGCGACGCACTCGAGGAACGTCAGCCCGCGGCGCGCGAGGGCGCGCCGGGCGGCCCCCGGTGTTGTGGCGGCGCGTGGAGTCACGGCTTCTGGTTCATCGTCCAGACGTTGATGTCGTCGGGCGTGTTGAGCTGTCCATCCGGGCCGGCGCTGATCAGGTCATACGGGCGCTCCGCGACGCCGGTGGGCCGGTAGTAGAAACCCCGCCCGAACCCGTCCTTGTCGCGCCCGGCCTCCATGAACTTCCCGGCGACCAGGGCGGCCAGGTCCGGCGGGTAGGCGCTGTGATCGACCTGGTAGCTCTGGAGCATCTCGCGGATCGTCGCCATGCTCGTCTTGGTGACGCGGATCTTGGCGCGCTCGCCCGTCCCCGCGATGTTCCACGCCGCCACCGCCGTCAGCACCCCGATGATCGCCAGCACGAGCATGAGCTCGAGCAGCGAGAACCCGCCCCGCGCCCCGCGCCATGCCCGTCGATCCTGACTCATCCCGTGCATCTTCATGATTCCGTTCCTTCCCTCTGTCTCGCTGTCTCGCTAAATCGCTTCCCTCGTCAGCGTGATGATCGGGATCATGATCGCCAGCACCATCGACCCGATGATGAGGAACATCATGCCGATCAGCGCCGGCTCGAGCACCGCGAGCAGGCGCGTCGTCTTGCGGTCCACGTCGTCGGCCATGTCGCCCGCCAGCGTGTCGAACACGGTCTCCAGGTCCCCGGCACGCTCGGCCGCGATGAGCAACCGACGCGTCGCCAGCGGGAGCGCTACCACACCCTCGATCAGGCTGCGCAGCACGCCGCCCTCGATCAGGCGCGTGCGCAGGATGATGAGCTGGCGTTTGAGCGCCGGCAGCCCGATGGTCTCGTTGGCCACCCCCAGCGCACCGGCCAGCGGGACGCCCGAGCGCGTCATCGCGGCCATCACGCTGAAGAACCGCGCCGACTCCGACGCCAGGATCACGTCGCGCACCACCGGCAGGCGCCGCGTGACGCGCCCGAGCGCCGAACCCACGCCCCGCCGGAGCAGGATCGCGCCCAGCGCGAGCCCGCCGAAGGCGAACAGCACGATCAGGCTGTTGTCCCGCATCGCCCGCCCGACGCCGAAAACGATCTGGGAATACCACGGGATCGGCGCCCCGAGCTGCGCCAGCGACGCGCCGATCATCGGCACGATGTACATGAGCATCGCCAGCCCGAGCCCCAGGCTCATCGCCAGCACAATGACCGGGTAGATCATCATCGTCTTCACACGCGCCGCGACCCGGTCCTGCCGACGCAGCGTGATCGAGAGCTGTTTGCACGTCCCGGCCAGGTCGCCCGTGCGCTCCGCGGCCTGGTAGACCGCCACGCTCACGCGATCGAACACGGCGACACGCTGGCAGGCGTCCGAGAAGCTCGACCCCGCCGCCACGAGCTCTTCCATCCTCTGGATGATGGGGCGCGACTTCGGCGTGACGGCCGAGGCCGTCACCTCCAGCGCCTCGACGAGCGGCACGCCGCGAGAGAGAAGCTGGGCGAGCTGCTCGTTCAGGTCCGCGCGGTCCTTGACCCGCAGCCCGGCCGTCCGCGACGCCCACGCGGGCAGCCGGTACGAACGCATCAGCAGCATCCGCTCTTTGCGGAGGGTGACGGCCAGCGCCCGCTGGTCCTTGGCCTGACGGACCCCGAGCGTGCGTCCCCCGGTCGCCGTGGCGGCGACGAAGACGAACGACTCTCCCGTCCGAGGAACGATGCTCATCAGGCTCAATCCTACCGCGGCCCCACCGCCCCGTTATTGACGCGAGCGGGCACGCTGCTCGCCGCGCCGCCGCAATCCCGTTCGTGGCCCCTGTTCCCCGCTCCCCGTGCTGTGTTTTCCTTGCCCTACACTGGGGCATGACCACTGTTCCCAAGCCTCGGCCCGTGTCCGTCGCGGCCTCCACAAGCGGCGCGGCCTCGACGATGCGCTGCCTCTTCAAGCACCACGCGGGGCCCGAACTGAAGTTCGACGGGGCGCGCCCGAGGCCGACGCCCGGCCCGCGCGACGTCCTCATCCGCGTGAAAAAGGCCGGGATCTGCGGCACCGACCGGCACATCTGGGAGTGGGACCCGTGGGCCGCGGGACGCATCCCCGTCGGCATCGTCACCGGGCACGAGTTCGTCGGCACCATCGAATCCGTCGGCTCCGCCGTGACGCGCTACAAACCCGGCCTGCGCGTCAGCGCCGAGGGGCACATCACGTCGGGCCTCGACTACAACAGCCGCACCGGCAACGCCCACATCGCCAGCGACACGAAGATCGTCGGGATCGACCGCGACGGGTGCTTCGCCGACTACGTCGCCGTCCCCGAGGAGAACGTCTGGCCCGTCCACCCGTCGATCCCCGACAAGGTCGCCGCCGTCCTCGACCCCCTCGGCAACGCCGTGCACACTGTCATGGCGGCGGGCGTCTCCGCCAAGTCCGTCCTCATCAGCGGCGTCGGGATCATCGGGTTGATGGCGGTGACCGTGGCGAAAGCCGCGGGCGCCAGCCGCATCTTCGCCACCGACATCAACCCCCCGCGCCTCGCCCTCGCCCGCAAGCTCGGCGCCGTCGCCGCCTTCGACGCGCGACGCGACGATTCATGGATCAAGGAGATCCGCAAGGCCACCCGCGGCGAGGGCGTCGACGTCCTCCTCGAGATGTCCGGCGCCGAGTCCGCCTTCGACCAGGGCTTCCGCGCCCTCCGCAACGGCGGCACCGCCGCTCTCCTGGGCCTCCCCGCCAAGCGAGTCGCCTTCGACTTCAACGAGCACATCATCTTCAAGGGCTGCACGGTGCTCGGCATCAACGGGCGCAAGATGTTCGAGACGTGGTACCAGATGGAGGAGCTGCTCCTCTCCGGCCGCCTCGAGCTCGACGACATCATCACCCACGAGTTCCCCCTCGAGCAGTTCAAGAAGGGCTTCGAAACCATGATCTCCGGCGACGGGATCAAGGTCGTGCTGGGGATCGGGGATTGAATTGTCAACCCTATTGGTTGACAATATATTGACAATGCGCTAGCCTCCCATCGTGCATGGGGAAGCGCCTCCATCCACGTTTCAGGATGCGGCCGGCGTTCTCGGCCTCCCGCGGGAGGCGTTGGCGCGCCTGTGCGAGGGCCATCGTCCCTGGCGCAAGGTGCGATACGTCGCAGCCGACCTGGGGATGGACCCCCGCACAGCCTGGAGCGCGCTCAAGGCCGCGCGATGGCCCGTATGGCACGAGCTCCCCCTGCCGCGCTCCGAGGGCGGGCGTTTCGGCATCTGCCTGACACCCGCGCTCGCAGCCCCGCTCCACACCATCGACCGGGCCAGCGGCGACGACCTGCTCCGGGCTGATGCCCCCGCCCTGACCGCCTCACCCCTGCGCAAGCGGCTGGCGGCGCTCTTCTCGCGCGGCGAGCTGATTCCGAATCGGCTCCGCGTCGTGACGGTCATGGGCGAGGCGGCGGAGTCCTCCATCCTCGAAGGCGCCAGCGCCACACGCGCGCAGGCGCTCGACATGCTCCGCTCGGGACGGCCACCGGCGACCCCGGGCGAGCGCATGATCCTCAACAACTACGAGGCCATGCAGTTCGTCAAGCGGTCCCTCGGCGCTCCGCTCTCCCTCGAACTGCTCCTCGAAATCCAGTCAATCGTCACCGAGGGCACACTCCACGACCCCGCCGCGTGCGGCCGATTTCGGCGCGACGATGAGCCGGTGCGCGTCGTGGACACCCGCGATAGTTCGACGGTGTTCACGCCGCCACCAGCTCAATCCGTTGTGCCGCTGCTCAAGAATCTGTGCCACTTCGCGAACGGTGAGCCCACCGACACACCGTTCCTTCATCCCATCGTGCGGGCGTGCATCATGCACTTCATGGTGGGATACATCCATCCATTCGTCGACGGCAACGGACGCACGGCCCGGGCGGTGTTCTATTGGTACGCTCTCCGTCACGGCTACTCGGTCTTCGAGTTTGTGGCGATCTCCGAGATCATCCGCGAAGGTCAGGCCCGATACCCTCAGGCCTACCTCGACTCGGAGCACGACGAGGGCGACCTCACCTACTTCGTTCTCTACCACCTCGCCGTGATCGAACAAGCCCTGGAGCGGCTCGCCGCCCACCTGGGCCGCGAAGAACTGCGAATCCGCAGGAGCGAGCGGTTCCTCGCCGTGGCGAAGAGTCTCAACCTTCGACAGCGCCTCATTCTCGACCACGCCGTACGCCACCCGTCGAGCGAGTACTCCGTCAAATCCCACGCGCGAGCGAACGGCGTGACGAAGGCCACCGCGCGCACAGACCTGGAATCCCTCCGACGCCGCCAACTCCTCACCGCCTTCAAGAAGACGGGCAAGGAAGTCCACTACCGCCTCGCCAGCGGCGTCAAGGAACGCCTGGCCAGGCTCACCGCCTGACCTCCAGCCCCCCATCCAAGGCCCCTTCCAAGCCCCTCCACGCCACCCCCAACCGGACATCCACCGACTATCCACCGGCCGACTTCCCCACCCGCTCGCCCTTTCCCCGACCCCGGCTATCATGGTCTCAGGACCCGCGACCCACCGGAGTGTTCCGGGGGACGCCCGCCGACGGTGGCTCGACCTCGCCCGAGATTCAGCACCGGTTCATGTTTCCCTCGGGCAGGATCGAAGCGATGATGAAGCTCTACGTCGGGAATCTGTCTTTCAACACCACCGAGGACACCCTCCGCCAGGCGTTCGCCGCCTTCGGAGAGGTCGCGTCCGCCACGATCGTCATGGATCGAGACACCGGACGCCCACGCGGCTTCGGGTTCGTCGAGATGTCCGATGACGGCCAGGCGCGGGCGGCCATTGCCGGCATGAACGGCAAGGACCTCGACGGCCGGACCCTCAACGTCAACGAAGCCCGTCCGCGCGAGGGTGGCGGCGGCGGTCGTGGGGGGGGTGGCGGCGGCGGCGGCGGTGGCTTCCGCGGCGGCCGCGGTGGCGGCGGTGGCGGCGGTGGCGGTGGCGGCGGTTGCGGCGGCTGGTAAGCCCCGTAGCCGTTCCATTCATGTCAACACTCGGGGCGTCCGGTCAGCCGGACGCCCCGGTTTTTTTTCCCGCGCCGCGAACTGAAGCACACAGATACCGCGCCAGCCCGCCAGCGCGCACCGAACACCGATCACTTTGAGCTTCGCGCCCCGCTCAAGTCTTCCGACCGATGAGCCAGCCGAAGAACGCGAACACGACGACCGCACCACCGACGGCGCCGACCCACGTCGGGAAGTTCGGCCCGATCATCCGGACCAGCGGCGCGTCCGTCATCCCGCTCAGCCCGAAGATCGTCAGCGAGATCGTCAGGCACAGCACCGCCACCATCCCCAGCGCCATCCCGCCCGACAGCCCCGACCACCCGGCGTCATACGGCTCACCCATCGACACGATCGCCGGCGCACCGGCCCCGACCGCCTCCGCCTCGGGCGCCGTGGTCTCGAAGAGGGCCCCGGCCTCGCCCGAGCCCTCGACGTCCGCGCGCGTCTCGGACGCCGTGGAGCCGTCGCTCTCCACACCCGCCAGCAGGTCCTGGCCCAGCGACGTGTCGTCCGCCTCGCGCGTCAGGTCCATGAGCCCCGAGCCCGACCCGGCCGACTCCATCGCCAGCTCGGGCGCGGCCGTCTCCGTCACCTGCGTCACCGCGGACGGGTCGGCCTCCTCGGTCTGCTCGACGTCGAAGATGCTGATCCCCGTCTGCTCCTTGGGGTTCTCGAGGTTCATGCCCGTGCCGGAGTCCGACGCGAGCGAGATCGGCCCGAGGTCGCCCGAGTCCGCCAGCGGGATCGCGCTCCCGCCGGAGTCCTCGTCGCTGTGCGCGAGCAGATCGACTTGGTCCACCTTGAACATCAGGCGGTCGCGGTCGCGGTACTCGCCGAGCTTGCCGGTGGAGACCAACTGCTTGACCTCCTCCTCGCCCAGCTTGAGCTTGGCCGCGGCCTCTTCCAACGTGTAGAACAGCTTCGCCATGACCGCCTCCCGCGATGCCCAACCCGCTACCCAGCCTCGTGGCACAGGCGTCCCGCCTGTGCCTACCCCGCCTACTACTCCGGCGAGTGGCTCCACGCCGCCATCGACCCCCGGTTCGCCAGGCGGCTCACCGGAGTTCCCGACCCACCTACAGAACTGCCAGCCTACTCCCCGTCCCGATCCCCCGCAACCGAATGTTACCCGATCTTCCGCATCACACTGACGGCCGCGTACAGCCCGGCTACCTGCTCCCGCTCCAACACCCGCGCCGGATACGCCGGATTCAGCGGCTGCAGCCGGATCCTCTCACCCCCGGCCCCACCCGTGTCCCCGCCACCAATCGCCCCCCCCTGTCTCGCTGTCTCGCTATCTCGCTGTCTCTCCGTCTCTCCGTCTCTCCGTCTCTCCGTCTCTTCCCCTTCAAAATACACCCTCTTGAACGTGCTCTCGTGGTCCGGCTCCGTCCGGATGAAGCAGTCCATGCCGCTGGCCACGGGGCGGGCGGGACTGAAGACCACGATGTCCCCCTCGCGGTAGTCCGGGAGCATTGAGTCCCCCACCACCCGCGCAGCGAAGGCGTCCGGATCGTCCAGGTCCGGGCAGCGCACGTACTCGTCGGCGACCCGGGCCGGGTACCCCAGGTCGGTGAACTCGCGCGGATACCCCGCCGCCACCTTGTTGATCAGCGGCACCTCCCGCGGCAGCCCCGCCGCCAGCGGCAGTGCCTCCGCTCCACCAGCACCCTCCGGCGAAATCCGGTCAATCAGCCGCCGCAGCTCCCCGCTCCGATACGCCGCATCCAACCCTCCCCACCGCGCCCCCTGTTCGCTCTTCGCTTCCCGCTCTCCCCCTGTCTCGCTGTCTCGCTGTCTCGCTGTCTCGCTCCCCCTCAGCAACTCCACCAGCCGCTCCACCACACATTCCCGCGACCGCAGACGCGTCACCTCCCGCCGCACATCCCGCGGCGTCGCCTGCCACCGCGCCGCCTGGATCAGCCGCCCCGCCTCGAGCCCCAGCGCCCTCTCGATCCGCGTCAGCACCTCGTCGCTCGGCGGATGGTCCCGCCGCTCGTGCTCGATCGCCCACACATAGCTGCGTGCGCACCCCGCCGCCTCTGCCAGTTGCTGCAACGTCATCCGCAGCGCACCGCGCCGTGCATGGACCACTTCCCCGATCGACGGCCGCTGGCCCGACCCCGCCCCGCATGACTGGGACGGTGACGATGGAAGGGGGGTGGGGGGGTGGATCGACATGGTTTGTGCGCTATTTGGTGGTCATACGGTATATACCGTACAATAACCTTGCAAACGGTTCCTGGCAAGGGTAAAAACTAGGCATCTGTTCTGTGATCAGAGAACAGCCGGAGCCAGATGCCATGACTTCAGCGACCCTGACCGCCCATGCGACCAAGCCCGATCTGAGGGACGTGATCGACGGGGCGGATCTGCGTCGGCGGCGGCGGCGGGAACTGGTGGACGACATCATCCGGCGCGCGGCGCTCCTCCCGCCCGCGGACGGGGCGCTCCTGCGGCTCGTCTTTGAGGACGGGCGGCCGGTGTCCGAAGTCTGCGCGCTCCGCGGCGGGTCGACCGCGCGGGGGCTGCGCCGGCGCGTCCGGATCCTCGTCCGGCGCGTCCTCTCGGATCGCTTCCGATACGTCCTGGTCCACCGCGACCAGTGGCCCACGACGCGCCGACGCGTCGCCACACGCTGCGTCATCGAGGGACGCCCGATCCGCGACGCGGCTGCCGAACTCGGGCTGTCCGTCTATGCCGTGCGACGCCACAAGATGGCGATCGACGCGCTGTGCGAGGGGAGCGGCGAGTAAAGCGAAAAGGGGAGGGCCACGGATGACACGGATGCGCACGGATGGGAACGGCCGGGTTCGCAAGCGTTGGACGGAACGCCACATGCCTGATGCTCGCTGTTCGCATGTCATTCTTCACTTTTCGCGCCTCATCCGTGTCCATTCGTGACATCCGTGGCCGTTTCCCCGGGGGGTTTTCTCCATGTCTCGCGTCAAAGTCCACCCGCCGTCGCGCGCCCTGCGTCATGCCTGCGCGTGCTTCGGGATCGACCCGGATCGCCGCCACATCCGGCGCGGGCACGCCGCACGCCGTGCCGCGGCACGGGCGCTCGCCGATCAACTGCTCGCGGCGCTCCGAACGGATGGGACGGGCGGCGTCGTGTTCGTGACCGGGCCCAGCGGCTGCGGGAAGTCCACGTTCCTCGCCGCCGTCGCGGCACGCCTCAACGCGCACGGAGCGAAGACCGCGGTGGTGCGCCCGCACAGGCGCTCCCGGCGCGCCCCGGAAACCGTGATCGACGCGATCGTGCACGCAGCCGGACGGGACCGCTCGCTCGAGGATGCGCTGGGCGTGCTGGCCCGCGCGGGGCTCGCTGAGGCGCCGCTGCTGGCACGCCGCGTGCACGAACTGTCCGAGGGGCAGCGCTGGCGGCTGGCGCTGGCCGAAGCGATGGCGCGGGTGACGGCTGCGGGAAACCAGGCGCAACGCACCGACAACGCGGAAGGAGAGAGAAAAGAGGGGAAAGAAGCGGTAGAACGCGTTGTCGGTGGCACGGGTGGTGGCACGATCGAGGCACAGCACACCGGCAACGCGGAGGACCGCGTTCCCGGTGGCACAGTGCTCCTGATCGACGAGTTCGCGTCCACGCTCGATCGCGTCACCGCCCGCAACCTCGCGCGGACGGTGCGCCGGTGGGCGGGGCGCGCCGGCGTCCGCGTCATCGCGGCCGCCGCCAACGACGACGTGCTTGAGGCCCTCGCGCCCGACGTGCTCGTCGCGATGACCTCGCGCGGCACGGGGACCGTCACCACGAAGGAGACCGCCGATGCCCGAACTCCTTCTTAAGCGCTTCGCCGCGATGCCGCGCAGCGGCGTCGATCCGGCCGACGGCCTGCGCATCGAGCCCGGCACGATCGCCGACTTCGACGCGCTCGCGCACTTCCACTACAAGCGCGGCCGTCCCGCGACCTGGGTGAAGGTGCTGAGGGTGGTGGAAGGAGGCGGCGCGAAGGGAAGAGGTGGAGAAGGGGTAGGCACAGGCGGGACGCCTGTGCCACAAGCAGGGGCAGATGGGACACAGGAGGCGCGATCACCTCTTCACCTCCCCACCTGCTCACCTCCTCAGCCCCTGGCCGTCCTCGTCATCTCCATGCCCACGCTCAACGGCGCCTGGCGCCGCGTCGCGTGGCCCGACGACGCGCCGTCCTCGCTCCGCGTGGCCGCGGAGCGCCTGAACGCCCGGGTCCGCTGCATCTCCCGCGTCGTCGTCGATCCGCGCTGGCGGGCGATGGGTGTCGGGGCGCGCCTCGTCCGCGCGTACCTCGACGATCCGCTCACGGAGCGCACCGAGACCATCGCGTCGATGGGCGAGCTCTGCCCGATCTTCAGGGCCGCGGGGATGTGGCGGGTCGAGGCGCCGCCGCTCAAGGCCGACACACACCTGCGCGAGAAGCTCGGGGCGATGGCGATCGATCCGGCGGACCTGGCGGATGCGCCGGCCGTGCTGATGGATCGCCCGGAGGTGGTCAAGGCGCTCTGTGCGTGGGGGTGGCAGCAAGGCGGCCACCGCCGAGTGATGCACCGCAAGGACTACCGCGAGCTCGCCCGCCGCGCCGCCGAGCGCCTCATCGCTCCGCGCGCCGTGTACGTCACCGAGTCCGCCGTGCCACCAATCGTGCCACCAACCGTGCCACCGGGAACGCGGTCCTCCGCGTTGCCGGTGCAATCCACCCTCGTCGATCACCCCACCCAAGACCCATCGGTCCCCTCAGTCCCATCAGTCCCACTCCCTGCGCCCACGTCACCTCCTCACCTGCTCACCTCTTCACCTGCTCAGCCCTCTTCCCCCTCCACCTTCCACTTCCTCACTCCCCCGCCCATCGATCGCGCATCCCTCCACGAATGGATCGACAAGAACCTCGACATCCGCATTCTCGACAGCGCCATCATCGACAACCACCAGTCCCCCATGGACTACCTCGAGCACGTCTTTTTCGAAGGCAACTCCCAACACGGCGACTGGCTCCAACGTTCCTTCGACCTTTGGAAAGTCACCGACGCCGCCCAGGCCCTCGCCGAGTTCACACCCGCGCCCGACGCAGAACCCGCTCCGCAGCCGGCGCCGCGCCCCGCCACCCGCCGCGGAGCGCACCCCCAATCCCCACCCCGCCAACACGCACCAACCGCGCGTAAAAAACCCCGCGAGCACCGTCCGCGCCGTCACTCCGCCATCACCCCATCTGGCCCTCCGCCATCTGCCCATCTGCCATCGAGCCCCCCTCCTCCCCGCCGACCCATCGATTCCATCGTCTGGTCCTGCCGCGGCGGCGGCAAGACCTTCCTCGGCGCTGTCGCCACCGCGCTCGACCTCCTCTTCAAGCCCGGCATCGAGATCCGCATCCTCGCCGGATCGCTCGACCAGGCCCAGCGGATGAACCGCTACCTCCGCCGCATCTTCGACCGCCCGAACCTCTTTAACACCGTCAGCAACGCCAGCACCGCCCGCCGCCTCACCCTCCTCAACGGCAGCGCCGTCGAAGTCCTCGCCCAATCCGAAACCTCGGTCCGCGGCAACCGCGTCCAGCGCATCCGCTGCGACGAGGTCGAGCTCTTCACCCCCGAGGTCTGGGAGGCCGCGCAGCTCACCACCCAATCGAAACAGTGCGGCCCCTTCTTCGTCACCGGCAGCGTCGAGTGCCTCAGCACCATGCACAAGCCCCACGGCCGCATGGCCCATCTCGTCGCCGAAGTCGCCGACGAAAAACGCACCCTCTTCAAGTGGGGCCTCATCGACGCCCTCACCCACTGCGCCGACGACCACCACTGCCACGGATCTTCCGTCCCGCCACCCGTGCCGACACCCGTGCCACCGGGAACGCGGTCCTCCGCGTTGCCGGTGCAATCCGATTCAACGTCTCCAGTGCCACCGGGAATGCGCTCTACCTCTTCTTCACCCTCTACCGCTTCTATCGAAGCGTTGCCGGTGCAATCCGACCCGACGTCCGTTATGCCACCCGTGCCACCGATCGTCGTTCCCGACGATCGGTGCTCTCTCATCACCTCTTCACCTGCTCACCTGCTCACCTCCCCATCCCCACACGAGCGCCGCGTAACCCTCCCCATCCTCCACGACTCAGGACCCAGGACCCAGGACTCAGGACCCCCCTCCCCCTGCCCCCTCCTCCCCGAATGCAACAGCCGCGCCAAGCAACACCGCACCACCCGCGGCCACATCACCATCGCCGACGCCATCCGCATGAAGTCCCGCGTCTCCGGCGCCGCGTGGGAATCCGAGATGCTCTGTCTCCGCCCCCGTCTCACCGACTCCGTCTTCCCCGAGTTCAACCCCGCCATCCACGTCATCCACACCGATCCGCCGTCCCTCCGCGCGCCTTCCTCCACTTTGCCACTTGGCCACTCTGCCACTCCGCCACTTCCCATCTACTGCGGCATCGACTTCGGCTACCGCGCTCCGACCGTCGTCCTCTGGGCCGCGCTCGACAACAACACCCTCTTCATCCTCAACGAGCGCGTCGAACGCGCCGTCATCCTCGCCGAGCACGTCCGCGCCCTGCTCGACTCCCCCTGGCACCCCACCTGGATCGCCGTCGATCCCGCCGGCCGCGCCGTCAACGACCAGACCGGCCTCAGCCCCGTCCAGGTCCTGCGCCGCGCCGGCTTCAACATCAAGGCCACGAGCCTCCACCTCCACACCGGCCTCGAGCTCATCCGCGCCCGTGCCAAACCCGCCAACGGCTCACCCCCGCGCCTCTTCATCCACGCACGTTGCAAACACCTCATCGAGTCCATCGAGAAGTACCACTACGACGAGGACCGCCCGCAGAACCCCGACCCGGTGAAGGACGGCCCCGACCACGCCGTGGACGCACTCCGCTACCTCATCCAGAACCTCGACAAACCCTGGAGAACTACCTATGCCAACTACCTCCACTGACCTCACGTGCCACGGGCTTCGCGTCACGTGCCACGGGCTTCGCGGCCTCCGCGACGCCCGTGGAATGGTCCAACACACGCGCCATGCACGCTCCACCACGGGCGGCCCGAAGCGTGCAGCCCGTGGCACAAACGGGTGCCACCGCTCGCCGCGCCCCGCGGCGCAGCGGTGGAATCCACCCTTGTGGTGCAGGCATCCCTGCCTGCACGTGCCCCGATCATCCCCACCGGGTGGCACGGGTCCGCTCGTCCGAGCGGACCCGTGGAAGAGCCGCCATCGGTCCCATCCGTCCCATCAGTCCCATCGCACCCGCGCTACGCGCCAAGTCCCTGGAACGCGACCCGGTGACAGTCGCCGCAAGGTACGATGACCCACAACGTCCGTTGATCGCCGGAGACAGGATGTCGAAGCACAAACAACCCGTTCGCGCCTACCTCGAAGCGCTCCACGCCGTGCGCGCGACGGGCAAAGCCACCGACGAGCAGTCCTACAAGAGCTCACTCGAAGCGCTCTTGACGGCCGTCGGCGAACACTTCGACCCCGAGCTCTTCGCCACGATGGAGTTGAAGCAGGAGGGCGCGGGCCAGCCCGACCTGGGGGTGTCCGAGAGGAAGTCCGGCACCCTCCGCCTGGTCGTCGAGGCCAAACCCCCCAAGCAGGACATCTACGACATCGCCGAAGGCGAGCAGGTCTCCAGGTACTGGAAGCACTACGGGTTTGTGCTGGTCACGAACTTCCGCGAGTTTGTGCTCGTGGCGCGCGACGCGGACACCGGCAAGCCCCGCATCGAGCTCCGCTACCGCCTGGCCCCGACATCCGAATCGTTCTGGAAGGCCAAGCCCTCGAACCTCGCCGAGGAGCACGAGCAGGGCTTGACCGACTATCTCGAGGGTGTCTTCGCCCGCCCCGCGCCGATCCTCAAACCCAATGAACTCGCGGCGGACCTCGCCCGCCACGCACGTGAAGCCAAGCGCCGACTCGGTCGCCATTCGATCGACGACCTCAAACCCCTGCAGGACGCCTTCGAGCGGGCGCTTGGCCTGACGTTCACGGACGAGCAGGGGATGCGGTTCTTCCGTTCGTCACTCGTGCAGACCCTGTTTTACGGCTTGTTCTCCGCGTGGATGCTCTGGAGAGCCGGGCTGCCCAAGGGCCGCAAGCCGCCCGCGTTCGACTGGCGGAGCGCGTCGGACCACCTGGACTTGCCGCTGATCGCCAACCTATTCGAGGAGGTCGCGAAACCCCGCCGACTCAAGAACCTCGATCTTCGCGAGACGGTTGAGTGGGCCGCCGCAAGCCTCAACCGTGTGAACCACGCGGAGTTCTTCGCATCGTTCGAAGCCGACCACGCCATCACCCTGTTCTACGAGCCGTTCCTCGAAGCGTTCGACCCGGGACTGCGCGAAGAACTCGGCGTCTGGTACACGCCCCCGCAGATCGTGCACTACATGGTGGAGCGTGTGGATCAGTTGCTCCGCACGGAACTCGGCATCAAGGACGGGTTCGCCGACGAGCGCGTGTACGTTCTCGATCCTGCGGTTGGCACCGGCTCGTTCCTGCTCGACGTGGCCCGCCGCATTCATGCGACGCTCGACGAGCAGGGGCACGGCGTGCTCGCAGCGTCGAAGGTCAAACGGGCTCTTTGCGAGCGCGTCTTTGGGTTCGAGATCCTCACCGCGCCCTACGTGGTCGCGCACCTCCAACTCGGGATCCTCCTGCGCGCCCTCGGCGGAAAGCTCGGCAAGGACGAGCGGGTGGGCGTCTACCTCACCAACGCCCTCACCGGCTGGGAACCGCCCAAGGGAGTCAAGAAGACACTCGCGTTCACGTTTCTTCAAGACGAACAGGACCGCGCCGCGAAGGTCAAGCAGGACGCGCCGATTCTCGTCGTCCTGGGCAACCCGCCGTACCGGGGCAACAGGGGTGTCGCCCTCGAAGAAGAGGGCGACCTGATTCGCCCATACAAGAAAGACCTGTCCAAGAACTGGGGCGTCAAGAAGCAGATGCTCGACGACCTCTACGTGCGGTTCTATCGCCTCGCGGAGCGACGCATCGGCGAACTCGGCAAGCGCGGTGTAGAGCCTATCCCGAAACCGTTGTCGAGCTGGCGCGTATGACTCTGCACGATGCTGAGACTCACGGACGAGCAGTTGGATTGGCTGGTGGAGCGTGTGCCTGATGCGCCGGTGAGCCCGCTGG
>JBJXFE010000069.1:0-44209 GCA_046153875.1 Phycisphaerales bacterium | reverse complement strand
CAGCTTCGGCGACCCCGAGTGCCAGGCCATCCTCGCGCGGCTCGACTCCGACCTGCTCGAACTCGTGGAGGCGACGTGCCGCGGCACGCTCGACCGCTGCGAGATCGCGTGGAAGCCCGGCGCGTCGTGCTGCGTCGTCATCGCGGCACCGGGATATCCCGACGATCCTAAGCCGGGGCTGCCCATCACCGGGCTGGATCGCGCCGCGGCCGTCGAGGGCGTGACGGTCTATCACGCGGGCACGGCTCGCGACCGCGAGGGCCGCATCGTCACCGCGGGCGGCCGCGTGCTGGGCGTCACGGGCGTCGGGGCAGATATCGAAGCGGCTCGCAGCAAGGCCTTCGAGGCGTGCTCGCTCATTCACTTTGACGGCATGCAGTATCGCCGCGACATCGGCGCGCCCGCGAAGCCGGCGCGCTCGCGCGCCGCGATCAGCGGTTGAGCAAAGAAATGCGATGACACTTCGAACGTAGCGGCTCTTTCCACCCTCCCCCGTCGCCGACGGGGGAGGTGTCGTGAGCAACGCGAGCGACGGAGGGGGAGGCCGCACCGCTCGAGAGCAGCTTCAGCATGGGCATCACGGCGTGTGCGCAAGCAGCCCCCACCGACACTCGCTGCGCTCGTGCCACCTCCCCCGCTGGCAGCTGGGGAGGGTGAGAAAGAGGGCCGAAATCAGCGCGCGAGCCAGGCGTGGGCCGTCGCCGCGGCGGGCTCGGCATAGACGCGAGTCACCTCGCCCACGCGGATGGCGACACCGCCACCCTCGACGATGCCGATCTTCGCCTCAGCGATCGGCGTCGCCCCCACCGTCGCGATGGTCAGGCACATCGGCTGTGTGAGCGGCGGGCCATCGCCGATGACGACCTGCGCCGCCTTCGCGCTCGCCAGCACAAGCAGCAATCCCTCCACCGCGCCGGCATCGTCCTTGGATGTGGGCCTGCCGTCGAGCGTCCACCCGTCGAGCGTTCGCACGACGATTCTGGGCGGGCCGGACCCGTCGCACATGCGAATCTCCATCTGCCCCACGTCCGCCGCCGGGGCCTCTATCGATCGCCGCGAGACCAGCGCCGCGGCGTCGGCCCGCAGCTCCGCCAGCGGCTCGGCGAGCACCGAAATCTGCCGCCGCTCTGTCGGCCCCGCCCCGCGCTGCACCTCCGCGCGTGCCGAGACCGTTCGCCCTCCCAGGTCCGTCGCACTTCCGATCACGAGCCGCCGAATCCAGCGCCGCGGCTCGCCGCCCGCCTCTCCGCGCTCGGCCCACTCAACCTCTACCGTCGCCGCGTCGGTCTGCGCCCCCGCCGCCGCGCCCTCGTCGAGGTAATCAACCACCGTGACCGACGCGAGCCGGCGCACGAGGCGGTCGATGGCCTCGGCATCCGCCGGTGCCTGAATCGGTTTTCGCAGGGACCACCGCCCCTGCTGCCGCGCGACCTCGACCTCGGCACCGCCCGCGTTGAGCGAGATCCGCCAGACATCAGGCCCGAGGCCAGGAATCGCGGCCGGATCGCGCCACGCCTTGAGCCCGCTGGCGACGAGCAGCCCGTGAAGGTCCGCAGAGACCCAGCCGACGCGCTCGCTGCCCTCCGCCGATTTGCCGGCGTTCGACCCCGACGCGAGCACGAGGCCGCCGACCGCCCGCGGCGCAACACGCAGGACTCGCGACGTGCCGTCATTGAGCGTGATGTCGAGCCGCACGCTGTCGCCCAAGTCTCGCGAGCCGATCTCGCCCGGCGCGGTCTCTGCACGCTCGGGCACCAGGGCCGCGAGGAATCGAAGCCCGCCGCGCACCGTCTGCATCCCCGCTGGCCAGGCACCATTGACTCGCTCCGATGGACCGCCGACGCGAACGAGCCATTCGTCGCCCACGCGCTCGATGGCCTGTTCCTTGCCGTCAGCGCCGCGCATCCGGAGCGCGACCACCCGCGCCGGATCGAACGTCAGCAGCGGCCCGGTGGAAGCTTCTGACACCGCGGGCTTCCGCAACGCGACAAACGCCGCCCCGCCGAGGAGGAGCGTGATTGCTAGCATGACGACCACCGCGCGCGTGGACATGAGCGGAGTGTATCGAGCGCGGGAAGGAGGTTCGCGTGCCGCCGCTCATCGGTATTACCTGCGACGTCGTTGACAACCCCAAAGGTCCTCGCGCCTGGAACTCGCTGGCGTACGCCCAGGCCGTCGCCCGGGCGGGGGGCGAGCCGATCCTGCTCCCGCCGATCGCCGCGCTTGCTGCGCGACACGTCGAGCGCTGCGACGGCATCGTCCTCACCGGCGGCGACGATCCGCGCATGGAGTCCTTCGGCAAGGCGACCCATCCCGCCGCCACTGTCGTTCATCCTGTGCGACAGAGCTACGAACTCGCGCTGCTTGCCGCGCTCGAAGCGCGGCCCGACCTCCCGGTCCTGGGCATCTGCCTCGGGCTGCAATGGATGGCCCTTGCCGCGGGCGGTGACCTCGACCAGCACCTCCCCGACTCGCTCCCGCAGGCCGGCGTCCACCGCGGCACGCACACCGTCACCGGCGAGCTGGGCTCGGGCACCATCGCCTCGAACCATCATCAGGCCGTCAGCGATCCCGGCCGCCTCCGCGTCGTCGCCCGCGCCGATGATGGCACGATCGAGGGCCTCTCCGACCCCGCGCGCCCGTTCTACGTCGGCGTGCAGTGGCACCCCGAGGTCACCGACGACGATTCGCTGGGCCTTGGCCTCTTTCGCAAGCTCATCGCCGCGTGCGTGGCGAGAGCCGGCGCGGTCGCCTGAGCCGCGCCGCTCGACCCGTGATCGATCGCGCTCATCGCCCCTCGCCGCTGTACCCTTGCGCCATGACCGACCAGCCCGTCATCCGCGTCCCCGCCGAATCGCCGCTTGTCGATGTCCTCGGCGGGTGCCTCCGCCACGAGGTCCGCGTCCATGAGCAGGGCTTTGTCGCGCTCATCGACGCGATGCCGCGGCTCGTGCCCGTGGGCCAGACCGCCGACTTCGCGATCGCGCAGGCCGCCCGCGTCAGCTACGGGCTGGGCACGAAAAAGCGCACCGAGGACCGCGGCCTGATCCGCTACCTCCTTCGCCATCGCCACACCACGCCCTTCGAGATGCTCGAGTTCAAGTTCCACGTCTCGATGCCGATCTTCATCGCGCGACAATGGATCCGCCACCGCACCGCGAACGTCAACGAGTACTCGGGGCGCTACTCGGTCATCCCCGACCACTTCTACCGCCCGACGCTCGACGCGGTGCGCAAGCAGTCCGCCGCGAACCGCCAGGGCGGAGATGAAACATTCGCCGTGCCCGGCACTCCGGCGGCGTCCGGTTCGGGCGCCGACCCGAGCCGCGCCGCATCCCCGCCGGGCGACGAGTCCCGCACCGCGCAGGAGTTCCTCGACTACCTCGCCCGGGCCGAGGCGTTGTACTCGGAGTACGAGTCGCTGCTGTCGCGCGGGGTGTCGCGCGAGCTCGCCCGCATCGGGCTCCCGATCAGCGCGTACACCCAGTGGTACTGGAAGTGCGACCTGCACAACGTGCTGCGGTTCCTCTCGCTGCGCATGGACAAGCACGCCCAGGTGGAAATCCGTGAGTACGCGGACGCGATGTACGCCCTCATCGAGCCGATCGTGCCCGTGACCATGCAGGCGTGGCGCGACTACGAGTTCGAGGGCGTGCACCTGAGCCGGCTCGAGGTCGAGGCGTTGCGCGCGAGCGCCCGCGGCGGCGGCGCGGAGCTGAACACGGACAACAAGCGTGAGCAGGCCGAGTGGGCGGCGAAGCGATCGGCCCTCGGCCTGTAGGGGAGCGCCAAATCCGCCGCGACCGCACCCCCAGGTTCAGGTGGCGCAAAACCGCCCGAGAACTCGCGCTTTGCATACCCGTCCACGATCCAAAAACGCAACATTCCAGGGCAACGATCCGAACGCCAGGCGGCCCGCGGAACGGCGTCGAAACCCCTGAAAAACAAGTCATTTTTGGTTTGTGGGCACATCCGGGCAGGAGATCATTTCCGGGCCGGACTTGAAACGGGTCGGATCGCCAACAAAACTCATTCTGACCCTTGCTCGGGTGGCAATCCTGTGGCACCTTCAGCATGGGTCAGGAACGAGCCGTTCGTTCTGGTTGTGTTCGGAGGTCGTCTCGGGAAAGACATTCCCCTGTTTGTGAGGAGATAGTTCAACATGAAGACTCGTGCGATTCTTGCTCTGACGGCTGCGGCCGGCCTTGCCGGTGTGGCTAACGCCCAGGAGACCGCGCAGTACATCATCGGTGTCAGCGCGGCCACCATCAGCCCGGGCCAGTCCGTCAACGTCTCCGTCAGCGCGTCCTACGCCCCCGGCGTGGGCGCCAATGCGGTGTGGAACACCCTCGGCGGCACCGGCCAGACCGGCACCGTCGCGGGCTTCTCCCTCGCGGTGTTCAACCTCCTCGGTAACGCCGCCGCCGGCGTGAGCGGGAGCTGGTCGAACCTCGTGATCGGCCCCGGCTTCAGCCCCTTCGCCAACGCGGGGACGATCGCCGGTAACAACGTCAACGGCGCCGAGATCGGCACGGGCTTCGGCCCGCCGCTCGCGACGGCCCCCACGACCAACCCGGTCCTTCTCTGGACGGGCACGTGGACGGCGTCGGCTGCGTCGGGTGTCGGTGCGATGAACCTCACCGCGTCGGCCCTCAACGGCGGCCTTGTTCACATCTGGCTCCAAGGCGGCACGGTCGGCGCCTTCGCCTCCGAGGACGCTTGGGGCGTCACCAACGGTCAGGGCACCTTCTCGGTCATCCCGGCTCCGGCCAGCCTCGCGCTGCTCGGCCTCGGTGGCCTGGTTGCGGCTCGCCGTCGGCGCTAAAGAGACCCTGACACTCTGTCAGAGTCGATAGTCAGCCACTAGCAACCCCCGCTCACACGAGCGGGGGTTGTTCTTTTTGCTCCGGGAGCACCGCGCGCGTCCGCGTCGTGCTGCTTGCCCGTCCCGCGCCAACGTTGGTTGGCCAGAGCTTCCGCCAGGGGCCACAGCTGTCGTCGGGCGTGCCCGTCGCGCGTCGAGCCGATGAGCGCCAAACCGCGTTCTAGCGCCGTTGGAGCTGGTCCGACCCAGGAGTTCGCCACGGTCGGACATTGGCAGGTACTTTGCAGTACCCTTTGAGCGTCCGGAGCCGCCAACGGACGCCGGCCCTCCCAAGCCGCGGCCTGCGCCATCTTCGCCGGCTCAAACAAAGAGGAGCACATGGTGCGACGCACGCATTGCTCGGGCGTCATCGGGTGTGCCCTGATCGCGGCCTCCGCAAGGAGCGGTGAGCCCGCGTCGGGTCAGGAGACCGCGAGGCTGATCATCCAGGTCGAGCCTGCGGTGATCGCGCCGGGTCAATCCGCGCTGGTGCGGGTCTACGTCGCATACGAGCCGCATGTCGGCTTGCCGGCGGTTTGGAACACGATGGGGGGCAGCGGGCAGATCGGGACGGTCACCGGGTTCTCGCGTGCCACGTTCGACCTCTCGGTCTCTCCCGCCGCCGGTGTGTCGGGCTCGTGGTCGAACCTGACGCTCGGCCCGGGGTCTCTAGCGGCGGGTTCGGCGGGCACCGTGAGCCCAAGCGGTGTGAACGGCGTCCTGTGGGGTACCGGGTTCGGTCCGCCGTTCGTCCTGCCCACCGTGGACAACCCCGTGCTGCTGTGGTTCGCCACATGGACCGCGGACGCCGGTTCCGGGATGGGGACGCTCGACCTTGTGACCGATATCCTGGGGTACCCCCCGTCTTATCCCGACACAGTCCAGCTCTGGCTCAGGGTTGGCGCGATCGGCTCCTTCGCCGTTGAAGACGCCTGGCCCTGCACCGACGGCCAGGCGCTTATCACCGTGATCCCTGCGCCCGGCGCCGCGATGGTTCTGCTCGCCGGCGCGTGGTCGATCGCCCGTCGTAGAAGGCTGACCTGAACGGAGAAGCACACATGACTCCCACGCTGAGTGGCGTCTACGCCCGTGCGATCGGCGTCGCGACCGTTCTCGCGGCCGCGGGAGCCGCGTGGGCCCAGGAGACCGCCCAGCTCTTCATCCAGCTCGAACCAGCCGTCATTGTGCCGGGGCAGTCCGCAACCGTGCGGGTCTTCGCGCAGTACAGCCCGGTCGTCGGCTCTCCGGCGATCTGGAACACGCTTGGAGGCACCGGACAGTTGGGGACGGTGGCCGGGTTTGCACTCGCCGTGTTCCACGTGCTCGGGAATCCGACCTTGGGAGTCTCTGGATCGTGGTCGAACATCACGGCCGGACCCGGATCGCCGCCGCCATTTCCGGGTGGGGGGACAATCTCCGGCAACAACGTGCTGAACAATTCTTGGGGCACTGGATTCGGTCCACCGCTCGTCCCCGCGTTCACGACGAATCCGGTCCTGCTCGTGACTGCCACTTGGACCGCAGCGGCCACATCGGGCCCGGGCATGCTGGGCCTGACGACCGACGTGCTGCAGGGAAGCCCGGCGCATCCGAACTCCGTGCACCTGTGGCTCCAGGGCGGCATGATCAGCAGCCCCTTCGCCGTCGAGGATGCCTGGCCCTGCGCCGACGGCCAGGCCGTCATTACAGTGATCCCCGCGCCCGGCGCCGCGATGGCTGTGCTCGCCGGCGCGTGGTCGATCGCCCGTCGTCCAAGGCCGACCTGAACGGAGAAGCACGCATGACTCCCACGCTGAACGGCGTCTACGTCCGTGCGATCGGCGTCGCGACCGTTCTCGCGGCCGCGGGAGCCGCGTGGGCCCAGGAAACCGCGCAGCTCATCGTCGACGTGAGCAACTCCACGCTGGCGCCAGGTGAATCGACCGAGGTCCACGTCTCGGTCGCGTACGCGCCCGGTATCGGTGGAACCGCGGTCTGGAACTCCCTACGCGCGACCCAGCACGTCGGTACCGTCGCGGGCTTTTCGCTCGCGGTGTTCAACGTGAACGCATTCCCGGTCGGGGCCGCCTCCGGTTCGTGGTCGAACCTCGCGGTTGCCCCCGGATTCCACCCGTTCTCGAGTGCGGGCACGATCGCCGGCAACAGCGTCGCGTGGGTCGAGGTCGGCACGGGGTTCGGCCCGCCGCTCGCGGTGGTCCCCACCACCAACCCGGTCCTTATCTGGTCGGGCACGTGGACAGTGTCGGCCGGGTCGGGGGCTGGAGCGGTGAATCTCTCCACCGCTGTTCTGAACAGCGGCTACGTTCATCTCTGGCTCCAGGGTGGGGCCATCGGAACCTATGCCGTCGAAGACGCATGGCCCTGCACGAATGGCCAGGCGGTCATCACGGTCATTCCGGCTCCGGGCGTGATCGCGCTGACCGCGATCGGGGCCGCGCTGCTCACCGCACGTCGGCGTCACGGGACGGAACGGTGTGCGCCATGAACCGCGATCGTCCTCGTGCCATCCAGTCGTCTGTCGGCGCCGCGTGCTTCGGCGCAGCGGTCGCCTGCGCGCACGGGCAAGAGACAGCGCAGCTCATCGTGGAGGTCAGCCAGGCGACGCTCGCGCCGGGGCAATCCACGGAGGTGCGCGTGCTGGCGGCGTACTCTCCGGGCGTCGGCGGGCTGGCAAACTGGGGCTGGCAATCGAACATCATCGGAAGGGTTGCCGGATTCTCCTACGCCGGCTTCAACATTCTGGGCAACTCCTACGCAGGCGTGACCGGGAGTTGGTCGAATCTGCTCATCGGCCCCGGTTTCAGCAAGTTCTCCAGCGCCGGCAATATCGCGGGAAACAACGTCAACGGTGTTGAGGTTGGAACCGGCTTCGGTCCGCCGATGACCGTGCCTGTTACCGCCAATCCAGTGCCTCTTTGGAGCGGCACATGGACAGCGTCCGCCGCTTCGGCCACCGGATCGCTCACGTTGACGGCGCATTGCCTTAACGCGGGCAGTGTCCACATCTGGATCCAAGTTAGCCAGTTCGGCCCGTTCTCGGTCGAGGACGCCTGGCCATGCGCGAACGGACAGGGAAACATCACGGTGATTCCCGCGCCGGGAGCGGTTGCGGTCGCACTCGCCGCATCGGTGGTGGTTGCTCGAAGGCGACGATCAATCGGGAAGGACGTGACTCGATGACTCATTCCAACCGAGTTTTTGCGGGCCGCGCGATCGGGGTTGCGGCCGCGCTTGTCGCTCCGGGTGCCGCGCACGCGCAGGAAACCGCGCAGCTCATCGTCGGTGTATCGGGCATACCCATCGGCGGTGGCACGTCGGTCGTCGTATCGGTATCGGCGATGTACTCACCGCAGGCGGGCATGCCCGCCGTGTGGAATACGCTCGGCGGTTCGGGGCAGCTCGGCATTGTCTGCGGCTTTGCAGATGCGGTATTCAGCGTGCTCGCCGAACCGGAGCCGGGCGTCATCGGGGCCTGGTCGTTCCCCCAAATCGGCCCCGGCTTCAGCGCGTTCTCGTCTCCGGGCATCATCAATGGAAACTCGGTGAACGGCGTGGCTGTCGCTACACCGGCGATGCCGCTCTTTCTCACAAACAACCCGGTTATGTTGTGGACGGCGATGTGGACGCCGTCCGAGTTTTCCGCGCCCGGTTCGGTGCGAATCTCCACGGACGTGCTCGGAATCCCTGGGCAGTACCCGGACACGGTGAGCCTGTGGCTCGTCAATGGTCAGGTGGGGCCGGTTTGGCAAAGAGACGCCTGGCCCTGCACCGATGGGCAGAACGTCATCACCGTGGTGCCCGCGCCGTCGGCCGCGGTGCTGTGCCTGGGCGTGGTCGCGGCCGCGGCGCGTCGCCGTCGCTCGTTGCTGGGTTGAGCACCCGGTCAGTACTTGAGTACGGAGTGAAGCTCGCCGAACGGCGCGACGCGGTCGCGCCCGCGCAGCGCGGTCAGCTCGATGAGCACCGTGATCCCCGCGATCGCGGCCCCTGTGCGTGCCACCAGTTCGCAGCAGGCCTTGAGCGTGCCCCCCGTCGCGAGCAGGTCGTCCACGAGCAGCGCCCGCTGCCCGGGCTTCAGCGCGTCGGCGTGCATCTCCAGCCGGTCCGTGCCGTACTCGAGCGCGTAGTCCACGCGGTTGACCGCGCGCGGGAGCTTGCCCGGCTTGCGGATCGGGACGAACCCGGCCGAGAGGGCCTGTGCGACGGCGATGCCGAAGATGAATCCGCGTGACTCCGCCCCGACCACCACGTCGATCCCACGCCCGCGGTACGGGTTGGCCATGAGCTCGACGGAGAGCGCCAGCCCGCGCGGGTCGGCGAGCAGCGGCGTGAAGTCCTTGAACACGATGCCCGGCTTGGGGAAGTCCGGCACGTCGCGGATGAGATCGGTCAGCTGCTTCACGGCGTGCTCCCGGGTGAGCCCGGCGCGCGGACGCGCGCTCCCGCCCTAGAATAGCCGCGGATGTCCAGCCCATCGCCCTCGCGAAAACCCGCGGCGTCGACGCCGTCGCTCGAAACGGTCGAGCCCATCGGCAAGCGGGTGCTCATCCGCAAGGACGAGGACCGCAAGCAGACCAGGACCGGCATCCACCTCCCCGACAAGATCGAGATCCCCACGCTCACGGGGCGCATCGTCGCGGTCTCGGCGCAGGTGGATCGCGACGACGACTACCCCATCGAGAAGTACGACCGCGTGCTCTTCAACCCCAAACACGCCATCCCCGTGGACTTCGAGGGCGACAACCGCCTCTTCGTCGTGCCCATCGAGGACGTCGTCGCTGTCTTCCGCCGAGACTCAGCGCGCTGATCCCGCCGTCACTCGCCTGACGGAAGCGGCGTGTGCCGCTCCGACGTGCGGGCCGTTTCTGAGTCCGTCAATCCGGCTCAGGCTCGTCGATCAGCCACGGCACATCGTCGAAGTTCACCGAGATCGAGCATCGCCGCCCGGAGCGATCAAACTGCGAGCACGGAATGCCGCCGGCCCCGACGTACTCATTGCGTTCCCGCCCCTTGACCATTGGTGCGGGCTGGCTCAGCGCAGGTGGCACGCCGCCGAGGAACGCCCACTCGACTTCGTACAGGTGCGAGCCCGGACTGTTCCTCGCGAAGTGAGTGATGTGGTGTGGCTTGGTCGGCTCGATCCCGAGTTGCCCGAGCACCCGCACCACAGACGGAGGCAGCACGCGATGCCACGCAGCGAGGAAGTTCCGACACATCGAGCAGGTGCAGCGGTACGGCTCGAAGGTTGCGTACACCTCGCGCGTCGCTTCGACGTCCGGTTCGACGAGTACTCCGAAGATCTCGATCATGGACTCAGTTCCGCGAGGTTCATCAACACCTTACCATCTGGACGTGTCCCAGCCCCCCAATCCGCTCGCCGGACGCCGATCGCCCTTGCCGGATCTCCAGGATCCGTTTTCGATCACCCCGATCACTCGGCCTTTCGACGCCCGCATCCGTCCGCCTGGCTCCAAGAGTCTGACCAACCGGGCGCTGTTCCTCGCGGCCCTGGCGCGTGGGACCTCGACACTCCGCGCTCCGCTGATCGACGCGGAGGATGCGGCCGTCATGATCGAAGCCGTCCGTGCGCTCGGCGCGGAGGTGACCCGCGTCGGCGACGACCTGCGCGTCACAGGGGTGGAAGGTCGCTGGCAACCGAAAGCGATCGGTCCGGGAGCCGGCGTCATGCTCGACCTGCGCAACGCGGGCACCGCGACGCGGTTTCTGACGGCCGGTGTGCTCCTCTCCCCGGTGCCGATCACGATCGACGGCAGCGCCCGTATGCGCGAGCGCCCGATCGGCGAACTCGTGGACGCGCTCGCGCGCCTCGGCGTGCGCGCCGAGTACCGCGGACGCATCGGCTGCCCCCCGGTCACGCTCACACCGCCCGCCTCGCCCGCCGCGGGCGCGGCCGTCACTCTGCCCACGACCATGTCCAGCCAGGTGGTCTCCGCCCTGCTCCTGGCCGCGCCCTGGCTCCCGGGCGGGCTCACCGTCCGCCTCATCGGGGAGATCACCAGCAAGTCATACGTCGTGATGACCGTCGGGCTGCTCGAGCGCCTCGGGGCGACCGTGCGCACGTCCAACGACCTGGGCGTGATCCGGGTCGGCCCGGCCTCCCCGGCCGCCGGCCTGTCCGCCTTCGACTACACCGTGGAGCCCGACGCCTCCGGCGCCACGTACTTCTGGGCGGCCGCCGCGATCATCCCCGGCGCGGCCTGCCGCATCGAAGGGCTCGACGACCGCAGCCCGCAGGCCGACGCGAAGTTCCCCGACATTATCGAGCGGATGGGTGTAGAGGTCCGGCGTGAAGCCGGGGGGATCGCCTGCCGCGGGCCGGGCACGCTCGGCCCGGTCATGGCGGACCTGCGCGACATGCCCGACGCCGCCATGACGCTGGCCGTGGTCGCGTCGTTTGCTGCTCGTCCGTCGGTGCTCCGCGGGCTCCGCACGCTCCGCGTAAAAGAATCAGACCGG
Organism: Phycisphaerales bacterium; assembly: GCA_046153875.1. GTDB lineage: Bacteria > Planctomycetota > Phycisphaerae > Phycisphaerales > UBA1924 > JBJXFE01. Next base: position 32,868 of record JBJXFE010000069.1, on the reverse strand, counting down.
ATCGAGGCCCTCCGCGCCGAGCTGGCGAAGATCGGCGTCCGCGTCCAAACCGAAGTCCACGGCGACCCCGACGCGATCACCGTCACCCCACCATCCGGTGGCGTCGACACGGGCCCGGGAGTGAACCCCGTCGAGTTCGAGACCTACGACGACCACCGCATGGCGATGTCCCTTGCCCTCGTGGGGCTGCGCCGGCACGCCGTGAGCATCCACAACCCCCGCTGCACCGGCAAGACGTATCCAGCCTTCTGGAGCGATCTGGGCAGTCTCCGGGCGTGAGATCGGGAGGTGTTCGACGTTCGGGCGTGAATCTGGACAAGCCGGGTGCCCCTTTGGACGGGTTCGGTGGGCGATCCGTTCGGGCGCAAACAAGGAATCGTGATCGGTTCCATACTTTTCTGCGCGATGTGGGGTGAACCGGTTGACAGACCCCATGGAGCGGTGGTATTTTCCCCGCGCGGGTTGCGGGTGAAAGCCCTCGATCCGCGAGGAGGAGAGAGAGGGCAGGTGGCATAAGGGAGAAGAGAGACAGCCCTTTGCCATGAAACCTCTGGAGTGTCCGTGGTCTGGCGGGCCGCGGATGGTGCGCTTCGGCCGCGCACGAGAGAGAGACTTGGGGGAAACCCTGAGAGACGAGACAGGCCGAGGGACCTGGCCGTTCGGGAAGGAGAGAGCCCGACCGGCCCTTCGGACGGAACCGAGGAGTAACACTCAGCCGCCGCATTCGGCGGATCGAGCCTCCGACCTCGGATCCCGTTGCATTTTTCCAGGAGGAGGTCGAGAGACCTCAGTCGGCCCGGCGGTCTAGCGGCCGCCGGCGTCGGTTTTTGGCGTCGATCGGCCGGCCCCCCCGCTCGGGCTCCGGATTACGGTCGCGCTGGTGCGGGCGCGCCTTGCCGCGCCCGTGCCCCCCCGTGCTACGCTTTCGGCCTTACGCCCCGCGCGTCAGCGCCGGGTGCCCGCCGACGCTTCCGGAGCCCCGCACCATGCCCAGCGCGATCACGATGTCCCCTCGCGGCCTGTCGGTCCCCGATGAGCCGATCCTGCCCTACATCGAGGGCGACGGCACCGGCCCGGACATCTGGCGGTCGTCCGTCCGCGTCTTTGACGCGGCCGTGCAGAAGGCCTACGCCGGCCGCCGGCGCATCCACTGGAAGGAAGTCCTCGCGGGCGAGAAGGCGTTCAACAAGACCGGCAACTGGCTTCCCGAGGACACGCTGACCGCGTTCCGTCAATACCTCGTGGGCATCAAGGGCCCGTTGACCACGCCCGTCGGCGGCGGGATTCGCTCGCTGAACGTCGCGCTCCGCCAGATCCTGGACCTTTACGTGTGCCTGCGTCCCGTGCGCTGGTTCAAGGGGGTGCCCAGCCCGGTCAAGCGCCCCGGCGACTGCGACATGGTGATCTTCCGCGAGAACACCGAGGATATTTACGCCGGTATTGAGTACCAGGCCGGAACACCCGAGTCGGCGAAGGTGCTCGCGTTCTGGGAGAAGGAGTTCCCCAAGGAGTTCGGCAAGATCCGCTTCGGCTCGAAGAAGGCGGCGGCGGACTGGCAGAAGCTCCTGGAGTCGATCGGCATGGCCGCACGCGACGCGGGGCAGCCGCCGCTAGCCACGCCGGGTAGCGCGTACGGCTTCGTGGGTGTTGGGATCAAACCCGTGTCGTACCTGGGCACGGAGCGCCTGGTGCACTCGGCGATCGGCTACGCGCTCAAGGAGAAGCGCCGGAGCGTGAGCCTTGTTCACAAGGGCAACATCATGAAGTTCACGGAGGGCGCCTTCAAGGACTGGGGGTACCAGATCGCGACGCAGTTCTTCCGCGACCGGGTCGTGACGGAGCGCGAGTCGTGGATCCTCGGGAACAAGGAGGGCAACAGCGACCTCTCCGCCGAGGCCAACGCGAAGATGATCGACCCCGGCTACGACATGATGACGCCGTCCCAGAAGGGCGCGATCGTCGCCGAGGTTGAGGGTGCCCTCAAGCTCTGGCCCTCGCACGGACAGGGCAAATGGAAGCAGAAGTTGCTCATCAAGGACTCGATCGCGGACATCACGCTTCAGCAGGTGCTGACCCGCCCGAAGGACTTCGACGTCATCGCGACCATGAACCTCAACGGGGACTACCTCTCCGACGCCCTCGCCGCCCAGGTCGGCGGCATCGGCATCGCCCCGGGGGCGAACATCAACTACATCACCGGGCACGCGATCTTCGAGGCCACGCACGGCACGGCGCCCAAGTACGCCAACCTCGACCAGGTGAATCCCGGCTCCGTGATCCTCTCGGGCGAGATGATGCTGCGGTACATGGGCTGGACCGAGGCCGCGGACCTCATCATCAAGGGGATGGACGGGGCGATCAGCGCGAAGACCGTCACCTACGACTTCCACCGCCTCATGGCCGCCGAGGGCGACACGGGGGCGAAGAAGGTGAAGTGCTCGGAGTTCGGCGACGCGATCGTCAACCACATGGGGTGAGGCCGCGCGGCCGTCGCGCCGTACGCTTTCCCCATGCCCGGCCTGTTCTCCGGCACGCCGTTCGATCGGCCCGTCACCTGCGAGCGGTGCGAGAAGCCGCTCGACGAGTGCCGCTGCCCTCGTGCGGGAGCGGGGCCGACGACCATCGGCCGCGTCGTCCTGCCGAAGGATCAGCCGGTCCGGGTCCAGCGCGAACGTCGGCGCGACAAGACCGTGACGGTCATCCGCGGTCTGCGCTGCGGCCCGGACGGAACGCCGGACATCGCATCGTTCCTCAAGCTGCTCAAGACGCGGTTCGGCACGGGGGGAACGCTGACCGAGACCCCGGCCGCTCCCGGCGGCGAGAGCGCCGGCGTCGCGGTCGAACTCCAGGGCGATCACCGCGACAAGGTCGTCGAGCACCTGCGGTCGCTGGGCTACCCCGCGAAGACGGCGGGCGCGTGAGCGCGCACGCGACGACCGACGGCTGGTAGGATGCCCGCCCGATGCACTACGAGAGCCGCATCAAGTACGAGGCCGCCCGCATCCACGCCGCGGCGATCTATTGCTCGGACGGGCGGCTCGGGGAGCACTTCGACGACTTCCTGCAGCATGGTCTTTCGTTGCCGCGGTACGACCGGGTGACGCTGCCCGGCGGGCCGGCGTGCCTCGCCGGGCACCCGCAGGCGCACCTGGAGGAGGTGGGCGTCGCCGACGAGCTCAAGTTCCTCGTCGAAGTTCACCGCCTCAAGCGGGTCGTGCTGATCGCCCACCAGGGGTGCGCGTTCTACGCGACGCGGCTGGAGCTCAAGGAGCCGCGGCTGGAGCTCGTGCTGCGGGCGGACCTCGTCCGGGCCGCGGCGTACGTCCACCGGGTGACAGGTCTGGACGCGATCGAGGCGTACTACGCCCGCCACGGGGACGGGAAGGTGACGTTCGAGCGGGTCGATGTCTGACGCGGAGGGTCTGAGCGTCGGATAACCCGCGCGGGTCGCGGCATTCTCCGGGCAAGGGGGCGGGTTCATCTCAAGCGGGGCGCGATCGACGGTGCGGGTTATGCCGTGCGGGTCGGGTTGCGGTTGTGGCCGCTAACCGCGCGGGGTTCAGCCGCGCCGCCGGCGCGCCGATTCGGTCACGGCGGACCGTCCGGCAACGCCCCGCAGGGCGCGGACGATGCGTGCGCAGGGAGGCGACTCGCCCGTGGACAAAGCCAGTCTCATCGGGGTTTTGATCGGGCTCGCCTGCATCGGCTTTGTCCTCTACGAGGTGTCGCACGGGCACTTCATGATGTTCTTCTCGATGGAGGGCGTGCTGCTCGTCGGCGGGGGCAGCGTCAGCGTCACGTTCATGGCCCTGCCCATGGACAAGATGAAGAAGGTCCCGGCCTACGTGAAGCGGTTCATGTTTCACAAGGGCATGGACGCGGTCGAGGTCGTCACGCTCATGGGTCGCCTGAGTGAGAAGGCGCGCAAGGACGGTATCCTGGCCCTCGAGGCCGAGATCGAGAACCTCAAAGAGCCGTTCCTGACGTCCGGGCTGAAGATGGCCGTGGACGGCGTGGACCCCTCGACCATCGAGGCGACTCTGCGGCTCGAACTCGTGGCGATGCAGGAGCGGCACAAGGCCGGCAAGAAGTTCTTCGATCTGATCAAGGTCTACGGCCCCGGCTACGGGCTCGTCGGCACGCTCATCGGGCAGGTCGGGCTCTTCGGCAAGCTCGCCAGCGCGGACGTGGGACAGCTCGGCGCGGCGCTGGCGGTGGCGGTGGCGGCCACGATGTACGGCGCGATCGTCGCCAACGCGATCGCCGGTCCGATGGGCGACAAGCTCGCGTACCGGTCCAGCGAGGAGATGGTCAACCGCGAGATGATGCTCCAGGGCATCCTCTCGATCCAGGCCGGCGACAACCCACGGGTCACACAGGACAAGATGATGGCGTTTATCCCGCAGACCATCCGGCGTAATCTCGCGCAGGCCGCCTGAGCGACGTGAGCCGCGCCGCTCCTGAGTCCGCGCCATGGCCGAGCACGAACAGCACGAGGAGAAGCACGCTTCCGGCGGTCACGGCGGGGGTGGCCACGGCGGCGGCGGGCACGCCGAGGGCGAGCACGAAGGTGCGCCCGAGTGGCTTATCTCATTCGCGGACAACGTCGCCTTGCTTATGGGCTTCTTCGTCATCCTGTTGGCGATGAACATGAAAGAGCCGACGGCCGGCGGCGTCGGCGGGCACGAGAACTTCCCCTCCGAAACCGACCGCGAGCTCGACCTCATCATCGGGATCCGCGAGGCCTTTAACACTCCGATTGACATGGACTCGGCGGACCCGCACGAGGGCGCGCTCGCCCGACGGAAGCGCGAGAAGATGGGCAAGTCGAGCCAGCCCGGGGAGCACGGCGAAGGCGCCGAGGCCCAGGCCGTCCGGCCCACGGACTACTCCAACCTCGGCGGCACCGTCCCCTTCGACGACAACTCGACCGGACTGACCACGCGGGGGCGGGCGGCCGCGGAGGAGGTCGGCAAGCGGATCAAGGGCCTGCGGTGGATCATCGAGGTGCGCGGGCACGCCAGCCCGTCCGAGTCGTTCCACGAGTTCGACAAGGGGATGAACCTGTCGTTCATGCGAGCCCGCGCGGTCTCCGAGGCGCTCATCGCCCAGGGCGTGAAGGCGTCGCAGGTCCGCATCGTGGCGTGCGGCGATTCCGACCGGCGCATCCCCGCCACGTTTGATCGCACCCTCGACAGCTTCAATCAGCGCGTGGACGTGGTCGTCACCAACGAAGCGATCCCCGACGACCCCTACCAGCAGGGCCCGGTCGGAACGCCCGCGCCCGACACGCCGGCGGTGCCTCAAGAGTCGAAGCCCCGTGGCGGGCACTGAACTCGCGCTCTCGTACACTGATCGCGCGTTCGAGCCGAGCCTACGGCGGGAGTCGGTGAGCGCCGCCGCACCCGGAGGCCCCATGCGTCTGTATATCGTGCGTCACGGCAAGGCCGAGCGGGACTCGGCCTCGGGCCTCGACCGCGACCGGGCGCTACGCCCGCGCGGTGAACGACAGGCCCGCTGGCTCGCCGATCAGTGGGCCCAAGCCCTGCCGGGTGAGCGCCCCGGGTTGGTTCTTTCGAGTGGGTACGTTCGCGCGATGGAGACGGCCAAGATCATCGTGGGAGTTCTCGCCTGCCCGCTGATCCACGCCAGGGAGCTGGAGATCGGCCACTCCGCGGCGGCCGCGGCGGAACTCGTCGCGCGCCGGGCCGGCGCGTCCGCCGGGCGCACGCCGCTCGTGCTGGTCGGGCACAACCCGCAGCTCGAACACCTGCTCGCGCTGCTGGTGACGCTCCCGGGCGGGGAAGCGCCCGCGATGCGCACCGGAGAGGCGGCCGTCCTGGAGCTGCCCGAGGGTGTCGGACAGCGGGCACATCTGCTCGGGACGCTCCGCGTGGACGACGGGGATTGACGCGAGCGGTTCCCGGGATTGTGAATCCGATCGGGCGCCGGCGGCGGAATCAGGGCGATACAGCGGACGACCCGGTGGGCGGGTCGCTCGTATCGCCGAGGAGTGCCACATGAAACCGCTCGACGTGCTGACGCTGATCCTGACGATCGTGGGGGGGCTGAACTGGGGCGTGTACGGCGTGAGCCGCCTGGCGGGCGGTGCGTTCGACCTCGTCTCTGATACGGTCGGGGCGGCCAGCCCTGCCCTGGCGAACCTCGTGTTCATCGTTGTCGGGCTGTCGGCTCTCTACCAACTGCTCGCGCTCAAGCGGCTGGCGTTGGCGGGGGCCGGGCGGGTGCGCACGGCCTGAACCCGCGTCTCGTCGCCGTCACTTCTCGCCGAGAATCCGCCACGCGCGGGTGCGCGTCGCGGGCATCTTCGGGGCGTGTGCGACCTGGCACCGGGCGATCGCCGCCACGGCCTCGTCGGGCGAGTCGGTCACGGTGAGGAGGTCGAGGTCCTCGCGACCGATCGTGCCCGCGGCGAGCAGACGCTGTTCGAGGAACTCCAAGAGCGGCTTCCAGAAGTCTCTTCCCATGAGGATGACGGGGAACTGTCGGATCTTGCCGGTCTGGACGAGTGTGAGAGCCTCGAAGAGCTCGTCGAGCGTGCCGAACCCGCCGGGCATGACGACGAAGGCGTAGCTGTACTTGACGAGCATCACCTTGCGGACGAAGAAGTAGCGGAACTCGACGAACTTGTCGAGGTAGGGGTTGGGCTTCTGCTCCATGGGGAGCTGGATGTTGCACCCGATGCTGGGCCCTTCGGCGTCGCGTGCCCCTCGGTTGGCGGCCTCCATGATGCCCGGGCCGCCGCCGGTCATGACAGTGAAGCCGAGCTTGCTGATGCGCGACCCCATCTCGCGGGCCAGGGCGTAGTACGGGTGGTCGTCCTTGAACCGCGCGGAGCCGAACACCGTCACGCACGGACCGACGAAGTGCAGGGCGCGGAACCCCTTGATGCACTCGGCGAAGATGCGGCAGGCGCGGGCGAACTCGGAGAGCCGCCGCCGCGGGCCTTCCAGAAACCCCGCCTCCTCGACGCTGCGCGTCCCCTTGCCCCAGCGCGCGGGGATCTCGCGGATCGGGGTGGTCCAGATCGACCGAGGCTCGGATGGCGCGGGGGTGTCGGACATGGCGAGAGGGTGAGTGCGGGGCATCGCGCCCGCGATCCGCGCCGGCGCACGGTACTCTATCGGCATGTCGGACGCTCCCGTTCGCATCGCGATGTGGTCCGGGCCCCGGAACATCTCGACGGCCATGATGCGGTCATGGGGGAGCCGGCCCGATACGTTTGTCACGGATGAGCCGTTGTACGCGCATTATCTGGAGGCGACGGGGGTCGACCACCCGGCGCGCGACGAGGTCATCGCCGCGCACGAGATCGACTGGCGAAAGGTCGTCGCGTGGCTGACCGGTCCCGTGCCGGGCGGCCCGGGCGAGAGCCACACGGTCTGGTTCCAGAAGCACATGACCCACCACATGTTGCCGGACATCGACCGGGCATGGCTGTGGCGGCCCGAGTTCCGGCACGCCTTTCTGATCCGCGACCCCGCGGAGATGCTGGTGTCGCTGGTGAAAGTAACGCCCAACCCCACCGTCTCCGACACCGGGCTGCCGCAGCAGATCGAGCTGTTTGAGGAAGCACGCCGCCGCTTGAGTGGAGGGCGGGTTCCGCCGGTGGTGGATGCGGCGGACGTGCTCCGCGAACCGCGCCGGATGCTCGCGGCGCTGTGCCGCGCCCTCGGCGTGCCGTTCGACGAGCGGATGCTGACGTGGGAGCGGGGGAGGCGCAAGACCGACGGCGTCTGGGCGGAGCACTGGTACGGCGTGGTCGAGCGGAGCACCGGGTTCGGGCCGTATGTGCCGCGGCGCGAGCGGCCGCCGGAGCGGCTCGCCGCGTTGCTGGACGAGTGCCAGGGGTACTACGAGAGGATGCACCGGGAGCGGCTGAAGCCCTAGAGCCGCGAGAGCGAAACGGCGCACGCTGACCTGCGGACGACCCGGTGACGTTGCGGGTGTCGTCGGTCCGCGGCGCTCGCCGATACTCAGCGTGTGATCGAGCAGGTTCTGGGGTTGGTCGCGGCGGCTTCGGCGCTCCTCGCGCTGATTCTCGTGGTCATCGGGTTCCGCGCGAGGAATCGGCCGCGCCGGTTCTGCGCGGGTGAGGGTCGCGGGTGGCGGGCCTTCGTATCGCCGTGGCGGTGGGTGTGGAACCCGGTGTGCGCGTACGACCTGACGGGGTTGTCGCCCGGGCCGGACGGGCTTACGCGTTGCCCGGAGTGCGGGGCGCGTGCGGGTTGCGGGCGGAGGGCGCGCCGTCCGTCGGCGCTGCGGCCCTTTGGTTGCGCTGCCGTCGCGACGATCTTCTCGGCAGGGACTGTTCTGGTCGCCCGCGACCGTGCGGGCTCCTGGGTCGGCGCGTTTCCGACGGTGGCGCTGGTTGTACTGGAGCGTGAACTGCCGACGAGGTATTCCCGGGCCGCGCGGCGGGTGCTCGATCTGCGGATGGCGCGATCGCAGTTGATGGACGTTGAGGCGCGGGTGCTGAGCGAACACCTGATCGCCGACTTGCGGGCGGATCGGCGATCGATGAACGCGACCCGCGCGCAGGAGCGCCTCGCGGCGCTCTGGCCGCACAGCGAGCGAGCCCTGGAGAGTGCGCTCGGTTCCCCCGAACGGCAGGTTCGCTTCCTGGCGTCGCAGGTGCTGAGGCGCAAGCTCGCGATGCCGACCGAGTCGCTGCTTCGCGCAGCAGTTGAAGACCTGGCGGATGACGGCGGCGGTTTGCTCGCGGGGTACTTGTCGATGGGTAATGCGTGGGAAGCGGCGGCGTATCTGCGTCGCTTCCCGGACCTTGCCCGGCCGTTGCTCGTCGACATCATCCGGACAGGAGATTGGCAGCAGCGGTTCATCGGGGCGGCGATCATGGCCCAGTGCGAGATGTCCGACCTTGCCAGGCTCGCTGCCCCGATCCTCATCGAGCACCTCGGCGACAACGACATCGAGGGTGATGCAAGCTTGGCGGCGCCGCTCCTCCTGTCGCTCGGTGAGCCGATCGCCGACCTGTTGGAGTCGCACCGGCATGACGCCGACGCTCAGCGGCGCCAGTTGTGCCGGGCGATTCTTGCACGGTTGGGACGGCCCACGGACCCGGCGCATCCGGAGTTGGATCGTCCACCGAGAGTCACAGGCAGGATGATCGATCCGCTGGATCGCGTTGTCCGCTGAAGGACCATCCACAGGTCTCGCTCCGCCCACGGTGCGTGAGAGGGGTCTGAGCAGGCCGCCACCGGGCACCTGCGCGTGCCGCCGAGGCCGGCGATCTGCGCGGGATCGTTCGGTTGTATCCTGCCGCCATGCTCCAGAAGTTCGATCCGCGCAACCGCGACATCCTCGTCAACATCAACGGCACGCTGGTCCACCGCGATCGGGCGGGCGTCAGCCCGTTCGATTCGGCGGTGCAGGGCGGGGATGCCGTGTGGGAAGGGCTGAGGGTCTACAACGGGCGGGTCTTCAGGCTGACGGAGCATCTGGCGCGGCTGCGGTCGTCGGCGAAGGCCCTGGCGTTCGCTTCGATCCCGACCGACGCGCAGATCACCGAGCAGATCGTGCGGACGCTTAAGGCCAACGCGATGCGCGACGGCGTCCATATCCGGATCACGCTGACCCGGGGCGTGAAAGTCACCAGTGGCATGGACCCGCGGCTCAACCAGTCCGGGCCCACGCTCATCGTGCTCGCGGAGCACAAGCCGCCGGTGTACGGCTCCGGCGGGATCACGCTGATCACCAGTTCGGTGCGGCGGTTCCCTCCTGACTGCCTGGACCCGAAGGTCCACCACTGCAACCTGATCCAGTCGATCCTGGCCAAGATCGAGGCGAACAACGGTGGTGCGGACGACGCGGTCATGCTCGACACACGCGGGTTTGTCGCCGAGACCAACGCGACGCATGTCTTCGTCGTGCAGGAGGGGAGAGACGAAGAGACGGAGCGTCGAAGTGGGGCCGGGGCTGAGATCGTCACGCCCCGATGCGTCGCGTGCCCCGAGGGGATTACACGCGCGGTGGTGCTGGAGCTGTGCGCGGCGCACGGGGTCGCGTGCGCGGAGCGCGATCTGTCGCTGACCGAGGTCTACCGGGCCGACGAGGTGTTCTGCACGGGGACCATGGGCGAACTGGTCCCGGTCCTGAAGGTGGATGGGAGGACGATCGGGGAGGGAAAGCCCGGCCCGATGACGCAGCGTCTCACCGAGCTCTTCCGCGCTATCACCGCGTTCGAGGGGACGCCGGTCGTATGACGAATACGGCGGGCGGTCGCGCCGAGCCCGCCCGAGCCCGCGACGATCAGCACCTTGATCATCATGCGGCGGGTGTACCTTGAGCGTTCGGGCGGCTTATCGGGAGCGGCGATTGAGCGAGCCGTGGCGCATGTGGATCGACACCGGCGGCACGTTCACGGACTGCCTGGCGGTCGATCCGTCCGGGCGGACGCACCGCGCGAAGGTGCTCAGCGTCGGGGGGCTGCGCGGGCGCATCGTCGGCACGGGCGGGCGCGGCGACATCCTGTTCGTCGAGCAGGACTGGGGCGCACCGGCGCGGTTCATCGATGGATTCAGGCTGCGCGTCCACGGGTCGGCGGCGGGCGTGGAGCCGCGGGTGGTCGGGTTCGACCCCGAAGGCGGGGCGATCCGCATCGACCTCCCGCTGGGCTTTTCGCCGCTCGCGGGGTCGGTGTTCGAAGCGCGGGGGGAGGAAGAGGCCCCGATCCTCGCGGCCAGGCTCGTCACGCGGACGCCGCCGGGTGCGCCGTTGCCCCCGATCGAGATGCGGCTGGGCACAACACGCGGCACGAACGCGCTGCTGGAGCGGACCGGCGCGCCCGTGGCGTTCTTCGTCACGCGCGGGTTCGCGGACCTTCTCGAGATCGGCACGCAGCAGCGCCCGGATCTGTTCGCGCTGCGGATCGTCAAGCCATCGCCGATCCACAGGCACGTCGTCGAGGTTCCGGAGAGGCTCGCGGCGGACGGGTCGGTGCGGCTGCCGCTGGACCCGGCGGCGATCGAGGGGCGCGTCCGGGCCCTCGTGCGCGATGGTGTACGCACGGCCGCGATCGCGCTGATGCACGCGTGGATCAACCCGGAGCACGAACGGGTGCTGGAGACGTACCTGCGCGTCGCGGGGTTCGTGCACGTGTCGTCGTCCGCGTCGCTCTCGCCCACGATCAAGCTCCTGCCCCGGGCCCAGACGGCCGTGGTGGACGCGTATCTCGCGCCGGTGATCGATGGCTACCTGGCTCGTGTGGCCGCGGCGCTGAGCACGGGCGCTCCACCGGCCGGCGCGCGCCTGCGCGTGATGACCAGCGCGGGCGGCCTCGCCTCCGCGGGCGCGTTCCGTCCCACGGACAGCCTGCTCAGCGGGCCGGCGGGCGGGGTCGCGGGCGCGGCGGGCGCGGCCGCCGCCTCGGGGTTGTGCCGCGTTATCGCGTTCGACATGGGCGGCACGAGCACCGACGTGGCCCGCATCGAAGACGCCACGACCGGCGAGTACGAGTACCAGTTCGAGCACGAAGTCGGGGACGCACGCATCGCGGCCCCCGCTCTGGCGATCGAGAGCGTCGCGGCGGGCGGCGGATCGATCTGCGGGTTTGACGGTGACGGACTGACCGTCGGGCCGGCGAGCGCCGGAGCGGACCCGGGGCCGGCGTGTTACGGCGCGGGCGGTCCGCTGACCATCACCGACGTGAACCTGCTCCTCGGCCGGCTCGACCCGTCGCGGTTCGGCGTGCCGATCGACGCGGCGCCGGCGCGGGCGCGGTTCGATGAGCTGCTCCGCCGCGTCCGCGAACGCGGGGGCCCTCCGGCCGACGCCGACACGACGCTGGTCGGGCTTCTGGATATCGCGTGCGACCGCATGGGCGGGGCGATCCGACGGATCAGCGTGCAGCGCGGGTTCGATCCCGAAGCGTACGCGCTCGTCGCGTTCGGCGGGGCCGGGCCGCAGCACGCCTGCCGCGTGGCCGACACGCTGGGCATCCGAACGATCCTCGTTCCCGCCGACGCGGGCCTGCTGTGCTGCCTGGGTCTGGGGCACGCGCCGGTTGAGCGGTTCGCGGAGCGCCAGGTACTCCGGCCGCTGTCGGCGGTCGAGCGGGACCTCGCCGCGCTCGTCGACGAACTCGGCGCGTCGGCGCTGCGGGCTCTGGCTGAGGAAGGCGTGCCGGGTGATCGGGCCCGGGTGCGGCGGCGCCTCGTGCACCTTCGGTTCGCGGGCCAGGAGTCCACGCTCGCGGCGGAGTTCCCGCCGCGGTCGGGCGTCGGGTTGCGCGCGGCGTTCGAGGCGAGGTACCGGGACACGTACGGGCATGTCCCCTCCGATCGCGAGGTCGAGGTCGAATCGGTGCGCGTCGTCGCGTCATCGCAACGGGAGAGGGCAGCATCCGCGCCCGTACCAGGCGGCGTGGCGCGAGCCGAGCCGACGGGCCGACGCCGCGTGTGGTTCGACGACGCCTGGACCGAGGCCCCCGTGTTCGACCGCGCGCGGCTCGTGCGCGGCGCGGCGTTCGACGGGCCCGGTCTTGTCGTTGAGCCGTTCAGCGTGACGGTGGTCGAGCCCGATTGGTCGTGCCGTGTGGACGGCGCTGGCGCGCTGATGCTGGAGCGGGCGGGGCCGATCGGCGGCGCGCCGTCAATCCGCGAGGAGCTTGCGACGGCTCGCCTCGCCTCGATCGCGGGCGACATGGGGGAGATGCTCCGCCGGACGGCGCTCTCCGTGAATATCAAGGAGCGCCTGGATTTTTCGTGTGCGCTCCTGGACGCCCGGGGGCAGTTGATCGTCAACGCGCCGCACATCCCGGTGCACCTGGGGGCGATCGGCGTCTGCGTGCGGGCCCTTGCCGCGCGGGTCGCGATGCGCCCCGGCGACGTGCTGGCCGTGAATCACCCGGCGTTCGGCGGGTCGCACCTGCCGGACGTGACCGTGGTGACACCGATCTTCGATGACGCCGGCGGGCTCCTCGCATACGCAGCGAACCGCGCGCACCACGCAGAGATCGGCGGAATCCGGCCCGGGTCGATGCCGTTCGACGCGCGATCGCTCGCGGAGGAGGGTGTCGTGATCCCGCCGATGCACCTGGTGCGTGAAGGCGACGGGCGATGGGACGGCGTGCGGGCGCTCCTGGGGTCGGGGCCGTTCCCGAGTCGCGCCGTCGGGGACAACCTCGCGGACCTGGCGGCTCAGGTGGCGGCAAACCGGCGCGGAGCCGCGGCGGTCGGTGCGTTCGGGCGCGAGCATGGGGGGGCGGCTCTGCGCGACGCGATGGACGCGGTCACCGCGCGGGCGGCGCGCCGGATGAGGGAGGCCATCGCACGCTTGGGCGGCGTTGCGAGCGCGCCGAGGACAGCCGAGGACGCCCTCGACGACGGCACGCCGATCCGGGTGCGCATCGAGTTGGACGATGATTCAATCGTGCGCGTGGACTTCACCGGCACCGGCGGCGTCCACCCGGGCTGCCTCAACGCCACGCCCGCGATCGTCCGCAGTGCCGTCATGTACGTGCTGCGGCTGCTCATCGACGAACCGGTGCCGCTCAACGAGGGGCTGCTCGACGGCGTGGAGATCATCGTGCCCCACGGCCTGCTGAACCCGGGTTTCCCCGAAGACCCGACCCGGTGCCCCCCGGTGGCCGCGGGGAACACGGAGACGAGCCAGCGGCTCGTGGATGTGCTGCTTCGGGCGTTCGGGGCGTGCGCCGGAAGTCAAGGAACGATGAACAACGTCGCGTTCGGGAACGCCCGGTTCGGTTACTACGAAACGGTGTGCGGCGGAGCCGGCGCGGGGCCGGGCTTCGATGGCGCGCACGCGGTCCACACCCACATGACCAACACGCGGATCACCGACCCGGAAGTACTCGAGCGCCGCTACCCGGTGAGGCTCGACCGGTTCGCGGTCCGCCGCGGATCGGGCGGCGCCGGCCGGCATCGCGGCGGCGACGGCGTTGAACGCGAGATCACGTTTCTTGAGCCCGGTTCCCTGTCGATTCTGTCGCAGCACCGCGGGGCCGGCCCACGGGGCCTGGCGGGCGGTGCTTACGGTCTACCCGGACGCCAGCACGTCGTGCGGGCGGATGGGATGGTCCTTGAACTCGGGGCGATCGGGGGCTGTGAGGTTGGGCCGGGGGACCGGTTCGTGCTGCATACTCCCGGTGGGGGCGGGTTCGGGGCGGTCGAATCCGGTCGTGCGGGCGGGCGAAACGAAACCTGACGCCGCGAACCTCCGGATCAGTTGGCGTTGGTCCGGGTTGGAGGCATGGATAGAGTGGCGGTGGAGGCGGGACTTGGGCCGTTGGCCCGCGCTCCGTCACAACGGAGGGTGAAGAGATGAACCGAACCACGAACGCGCGCCTGTTTCTCGCGCTGGGCGTGCTCGCGTGCACCGTCGTCGGGGCCTCGGCCCAGACCCCGCTCAAGAGCGTCGTCGTGGCCACGGGCCTGGACAACCCGCTCTTCGTGACGCACGCGCCCGGCGATTTCGAGCGCATCTTTATCGTCGAGCAGGGCCTGGACACGGGGGTCGGCAAGATCAGGATCATGGACCTGGCGACGCAGGTTGTGAAGCCGACGCCGTTCTTGACCATCGCGCCGGTGGTGAACACCGGCGTGGAGCAGGGGCTGCTGGGTCTGGCGTTCCACCCGGACTACGACACCAACGGGTACTTCTACATCTATCACACCGCGCCGGGCCCCGGCGACGGCTACGCCACGTTTACGCGCTACAAGGTCTCGGGCGACCCGGACGTGGCCGACCCGCTCAGCGCTCAGGTGTTCCTGAAGCTGCAGTCCGTCGGCATCTCGCACAACGGCGGGTGGCTGGGCTTCGGGCCCGACGGGTACCTGTACGTTGCGCTGGGTGACAACACCGACTTCATGAACGGCCAGTCGGTGAACACGCTCCGGGCGAAGATCCTGCGTCTGGACGTGAACGGGGACGCCTTCCCCGCCGACCCGGAGCGCAACTACGCGATCCCGCCGAGCAACCCGTTCGTGGGGTTGCCCGGCGAGGACGAGATCTGGACCTTCGGCCTGCGCAACCCGTGGCGGTGCAGCTTCGACCGGCTCACGGGGGACCTGTGGATCGGCGACGTGGGGCAGGCCGCGTACGAGGAGATCAGCTTCCGCCCCGCCCCGGGCAGCCCGCCGTACACGGCGCTGAACTACGGCTGGATCTGCTACGACGGCCCGAACTGCACGGGGCTCTTCGACTGCGGACCGACGTGCAACATCCCCAACTACGTCCCGGCGGTCCACTACTACGAGCACGGCGGGAACCCGTTCAGGTGCGCGGTCACGGGCGGCTACGTCTACCGCGGGTGCGCGATCCCCGACCTGCAGGGCTCGTACTTCTTCGCCGACTACTGCTCGGCGCAGATCTGGACCATGCGCTACAACGGCACGACTGTGACCGAGTTCATCGACCGCTCCGCGCAACTGCACCCGGGCGGGGGATTCGGGCTGGGCACGATCGCGTCGTTCGGCGAGGACGCCTTCGGCGAGCTCTACGTCTGCAACCTCGGCGAGGAATACGTGATGAAGATCGTGCCCCAGACGCCCGTAGGCCCGGACTGCAACGCCAACGGCCAGCGCGACGCCTGCGACATCCTCTCGGGTTTCAGCCCGGACGTGAACGCCAACGGCATCCCCGACGAGTGCGAGAAGATCTGCTACCCGGACTGCAACAACTCGGGTTCGCTCACCGTCGCCGACTTCGGGTGCTTCCAGGGCAAGTACGTGCTGGGCGATCCGTACGCCGACTGCAACGCGAGCGGCACGCTGACCGTGGCGGACTTCGGCTGCTTCCAGGGCAAGTACGTGGTCGGGTGCCCTTAAGAAGGGACCAAGGGACGAGGAGACTTGGCTCGGGCGTGCGGTCGGCCGATCAGGCCCGGGCGGCCCGTGACCATCGCTCCAGCGTGTCGCGCATCGCGGCCTCGTCCGGCCCGGGGGAGTGACCGTCGGGGCCGAAGTGAGCGATCTGGATCGCGGCGATGTCGGCCCGGATGGACTGAAGCGGGCCGTCGCTCATCCCGGCGGCGAGCCGCTCCAGCGACGCCACGACGCTCAGCGGAGTGATCCGCGCCGGCAGGACGAGGTCGTCCGCGACTTGGGCCCTGGGCCTGCGGGCCCGGACGATCCACCAGGCCAGAGCCGATGTGGCGAGAAGCGCCGCGAGCACGCCGGCGATCTTCGCCTTCAGCGACCAGCGAGGATTCAGCGCGACGGTCGCCGAGGTGACCGGGACGATGTCCATGTCCGTGTACTGACGCGACGCCAGTACGCCCTCGAAGCCGCCCGCCAGCTTCGGCAGCGTGAACGCACGCCCGGCGGCCGCCCCGGTCGCCGGCGTGAACGTGACAAGCCAAGAACGCTCGGTGCCGAGCCGGAAGATGCCCGACTCGTCAGCCTTGGCGTAGGTCTTGTTCTCGTCGGTCATGTCGGGGCGAAAGAACCGGCCGCGCCCGTCGTCGGTCTGAAGGACGGTGAACGGCCGGGCTTCGATGCCGTCGTTGGCGAGCTGGTAGCCCGGGAGCGCGTCGCGCAGTCCGGCGAGCAGCTCCTCGGCCTCCGGAATCACGCCCTCGCCGCTCGCGTGAACCTCCAGCGTGACAGCGCGGTCCTTGGACCCGGTGATGAGCCGGCGCGCGTCCACCGTCTGGCTGACCTTGAGCGACTTCACCGGGCGTGCGGCCGGCGTTCCCGCCGCATCGAGCAGCGGCGAGTTGCTCAGGATGGGCAGGGTCACCGCGCCGAGCTGATCCTCGAAGTGCATGTCGAACGTGACCTGCGGGATGCGGTCGACGCTCGGGTCCTTGGCCTTCACGATCACGTACGCCAGCGGCTTTTCCTGCCAACCGGTCTGCCCGTCCTCGCGGACCTCGCGCGACGGGGTCAGCGGCTCGAAGAAGCCCATCGACTCGATGGTGAATCCGTTGTTCAGGGCGGCCTCGATTCCGCGACGGATCTGTCCCTGGTAGTTCACGCTCCGGTACTGATTGCCGATGCGGACGTAGGCGTCCTGGTAGAGGTACTTGTCGAATCCGCCGGTCTCCCGGTCCACCGAGTTGGTGTAGCGCAGCGTGAGCGAGAGGCCGAAGAGCCGCCCGCTGCCGACCGCGTCCGGCCCGTCGATGGTCAGCCGCAGGCGGATCTCATTGCTGACCAGGTCCTCGTACAGCTCGTTGAGCCGGCGGATCGGGGCCCCGGCCGGGTGGTCGCCCACGATGCGGACCGCCGCCCGGACGATCGTGGGTTTCCTCTCCGGCGGCGCGGCGCCGAGCGAATCCACCAGGTCGCGTGCGAACGCGCCGATGTGGCGCTGGGGCGCGTCGCCGGGCATCGACCGCAGCGCCGCCGCGATGCGCCCGAGCTGGTCCTCGTTCGTCTGCTCCTCGGCCTCGGCGGCGTCGCTCCCGGGCGTCGGCTGCCCGGCGTCGAGCACGGCGCTGAACCACTGGAGGTAGACACCCGCGGTGTCGTGCTCGTCGCCCCGCGCGACGAGCGTCGCGTACTGGGTTGACGCCTGCTCGAACGCCGCGAACGCCTGGCGGCGATACTCGTTGTACGTCGTGAAATCGTCTTTCTTCTGGGTCTGCTTGAACTGGACGCGGTCGTAGCTCAGCGCGGCCTTGAGCACGATGTGCCGCCACGAGTCGGGCTCGAGCGCGACCGCCCGCGACGCCAGCTCGATCGCCAGCTCGTAACCCTCCTCGACGAGCACCGCGATCTCCGCCGCGGAGCGCATCATGCCGTACGTCCGCTGGGACTGGCGGTTGCGCCAGTCGCCGCCGAGCCCGAGCCGCATGGCTTCGGCCAGGGAGGCGGCGGTCTGCGCCGGCACGTGATCGACGGTCCCGAAGACCCCGACGATCTCGGCGCGGTTGTAGACCTCCGTCCTGGCGTGGCAGGCCTTGAAGGCCGCCGTGACGTTGGGCAACTCGCGCGCGGGCACGCCGATGCCGTCGAGGATCGTCAGCAGGCGCGCCAGCAGCGCGAGATTGCGTTGCTGGCGTCCGCGTGTGAGCGGCGCGGAGGGCAGGCGCTGCGCGCCGTAGTAGATGATGTACGGGCTGTCCATCCACTCTTCACCCGGTCGCGCCTTGGGGTTCAGCCGGCCCTCCCAGAGCTGAAGGAACTCGTCGGCGAACACCGCGCCCTGATCCGGGAAGCACCGGACCGCGAGCGCCAGCGCGTCGAGAGCCACGTCGGTCTCGTCGGTGATGGTGGCGACCGCGATGCACGCGCGGTGCCCGCGGATCGCCACGCTCGGCTCGATCGCCGCGAGCCAGCGCTCATCGGGCGACGCGCGGAAGAGCAGCTCGGCCTCGGGCGCGACGCCGCGGACCTGCCCCTTCTCCTTCACGACCGCCTCGACCTCGTCGGCGAGCGCGGTGGTGAGCATGCGCAAGGGCACGCGCAGGGCGTCCATGTTCAGCGACGGCTGGGCGATCAGGGTGTCCACGGCCGCCTTCATCGTCGCCAGGCCCTGGGCCCGCTTGGCGGCATCGACCTTCCGGTCGCGCACGGTCATGGCCTGGAGCGCGACGACTTCGAGAGCCGCCGGGCCCAGGGCGTCGTTGGCGAACACCCGCCCGAGCCACTCGGTCGCCTGCGCGGGAGGGATGCTCGGCAGGAGCTCGATCGCCCGCTTCATCGCGTCCTTGCGGAGCGCGACGTCGGCGCCGTTGAGCATGGCCACCTCGCCCAGGAGGGCCCAGCCGCGGTGCAGGTGGTCCTCACTCTCGGCCCCCGCCCGCCCGCTCGTCCCGAGGTCTTCGTGGTAGCGGGCGTGCCCGTACATCACGCGGGCGTCGGCGCTGGCACGGGCGTCCTCCAACGCCGGGAGGAAGCCGTAGGCCTCCATCGGAAGACCCGCGCCGACGAGCAATCGCACCGTGCGGTCACGGGCCGCGTCGGTGCCTGAGCCGAACTTCGGCGTGCCCGCCTTGAGTCGCGCCATGAACGGCCCGGTGCCGTAACGGCCCGATGCGGTGGTCAGGAGCTGCGCGAGAACGTCGAGCTGCCAGTCGACCAGGTCGCCGGGGCAGGCGTCGCCGAGGATCAGCACCTCTTCGGGGAGCAGGCCCTGGGCCGCCTGGTTCGTGGACCGCAGGACGTGGGAGTACACCGCGGTGGCCTCGGCGGGCTTGAGCGTGCCCAGGACCCGGCCCAGTGCGTCCCATTCGCCGGCGAGCACATTCGTGTGCAGCCACTTGGCCAGCGCGACCGTGTCCTTGCTGTCGGGCATGTCCCGACTCTCCGCGGCGCCGAACCCGAGCTGCGACCGCGCCGCGAGCACCGCGTCCGGCTTACGCGCGAAGTCGAGCGCCTGCACGGCCATTTCGATGGTCTGCGGAGGGAGGGCCGGATCGGGCTGCTTCAAGCCGAACAGGACAAGGAGGTCCACACCCATGTCCTGGTAGGCGGCGACCATCTGCGCCCGCTCCGGCTCGGGCAGTTCGTCATACGCGGCCCGGAGCCGCTCGATTTCCTGCGGCGTGAAGTCCGGGTTGGGAGCGTTGGCTGGTGCCGGCGCGGGCTGATCGGGCTGCGTTGTCGCGGGTTGAACCGTCACGGGCGCTGCGGGCGCGGCCGCCGCGGGCTGGGCACGCTGTATCGTGACGATCTGAGCTTCGGCGGTGACGGAGGCGAACGCAGCCAGGATCAGCGCCGCGCGACGCCCGAGGCCGGGTGTGCGTGGACGGGCGGTCACGGCGGGGGTGTCGTGCATGGTGCGTCCTCGGTCGAGCGCCGCGCTCTCCGGTGGTCAGAGGCCTCCGGCCCGCTCATGTTCTCCGTGCGAGAGTTCACACGCGACGCCACGCGTGTGTGCGCTACCACCCGGTGTAGATGTCTTCCGCGCCGCCGGCGCCGCGCGCGTCGCGCTGGGTCGGTGGGCGCTTGTTCTTGCGGTTGCCGCCGGGCTTGTTGCCGATGCACCGCGACGGGGATTCCTTCGGGAGGGGCTTGCCCTCGAGCGCGAAGCGGCCTTCCTGCTCGAGGTTCAGCACGAGCTCGACGTTCCGTTGTTGGTTGAGCGCCTCGTCGGACGCGCCGTGCGCCGCCCGCTCCGCGAGGTAGCGGAAGTGCTGGCGGGCCTTGGCGGTCTCGATCATCCATTCGGAGTCCGGCTCGCCGGAGAGCCGCATGAGCCGAGCGCCGTAGTAGTACGCGGCGCCGAGTTGCTCGCGCGTTGCGCGGACCAGGGCGCTCTCCGATGCCTCCGCGGCATCGGCGAGGATTCCCTCGAGTTCATCGATGCCGGACCAGATGTCGCCCGAGCGGACCAGCGCCCTCGCCCGCGACCAGCGCAACGTTCGGAGCGTCTCGGGGGTGGATCCCTGGGCCGTCTCTTCGATGCGTCCGAACGTGTCCGCGACGAGCTTCCACGCGGCGCTCGACGCCGCGAACGCCCGGGTCTCCGTTTCGTTGGCGCGCTGCATCGCGAGTTGGGCCGCCGGCGTGTCGTTCACCAGGGCCGCACGGCGGGCCTCCAGCGACGCGAGGTGCGTGGCGTACGCCTCGGCCTGGAGCGCCGCGGCCTGGGTTTCGAGTTCAACAGCCGATCGCCGCAGGTCCGCGGCCTGGTCGTGCCGGTAGACACCCTGGCCCGGCCCGTAGTGGAACGCCATCGCACCGACCGGAACGAGCGCCCACGCGGCCCAACCGAACCTGGCGATGCTCATGAGTCAAGCCTCCAGAGGTCTGCTGAGAATGGTACCAGAAGAATCGGATCGAGAGGCACGGTCGAGCACAGCGGGAACGTCGGTGGCGCGCGATTTCGTCGTCCGGCGGGCGACTTCGCGGCGTGCCCGCACGAACGTTCGGGGCCGACCGAACAGAACCAGTCCAGGCCCCAGGAGCCCGAGAATCGCTCCGCCAGCGCCTACGGCGATCAACGCCGCTTCGCGGATGCCGATCGACTGCGAAGCACGGGGATTCGTCACCGACAGCCCATCGAGCACGTGGCTCGGCAGGTGTTTCTCGTTGCCGTTGTGATAGAGGCCGCCGAGCCGCGCGGCGAGGTGACGCAGTGAATCGGCGTCCTGGCGCGACGCATGCCCGTTGATCATCGTCGAGCGGAACGGGTCGCCGACGCCGATGACGATCGAATCCGCGATCGAGTCGGGGACTCCGACGGGGGCCTTGCCCGCCGAGGCGTCGCCGTCGCTGAGCACCACCAGCATCGCGCTCCCGGGGGCCCAGACCTTGGCGTAGTCGAGCGCCTTGGTCACGCCCTTGTTCACGTCGGTCGGCCCCGGCTCGAACGCGACGTACATGGGCAGGCCGTCGAGCGCGTTGCGGATCACTTCCTTGTCGAAGGTCTCCTGGACCACGGGGAGGGCGTCCGTGTAGAACGCGAAGAGGGTCACGCGGGTGGTCTCGGTGTCCAGCCGGTCGAGAATCCCCTGGACCACCTTCCCGGCCCACACGCCGCGCGACACGCGATCCGGGCCCGGCCCCGCGTCCTTAAGCATCATGCTCGGGGAGACGTCGAGCGCGATGAGGAGCTGGCGCGAGGCTTGCCGGCGCGGCCTGTCGTGGCTCTGCACGGGGTCGAAGGCGGCGAGCGCGGCCGCGCCCCACACGGCCGCGGTGAACGCGGTGATCCGCGCGATCGCCGCCGCCCGGGCCCACAGCGCGGGTCGCCCGGTCGGCCCGAAGGCCAGGCGGGCCACGCCCTCGACGCGTCGCGCGTGCATCCGCTCCGCAAATACCGCTGAGGCGAGCGCGACCAGGGCGATCAGCGCGGGGATCACCACGGCGTGTGCCTCACCCCGAGGAGCCCGATCCCATACACGCCGAGCAGCGCGAGCGCCGCCCACGCGAACGGGAGGTAGTGGTCCATCGGCACTGTCCCGCCCGGCGCGAACTGGGCGGGTTTCATGCGATCGATGTGGTCGAAGATGCGCTTGAGGCTGGCCGCGTCACGCGCCGCGAAGGCCTGCCCGCCGGCGCGCGAGGCGAGTTCGACGACCTCCGGCGGCATCGCGTCCTGCCCGACGTGGACGTGGAAAAGCGTGATCTTCGCGTCGATCAGCTCCTGGGCGTAGTCGGCCTCTTCGTTCCCCTCGCCGAGGTCGGAGCTGGCCCCATCGGAGACAAGGATGATGAGCCGGTCGCCGCGCTGGGCCTCCTGGGTCATCATGTCGCGGCAGAAGAGCAGGGCGGCGCCGATCCGCGTGCCCGCCATGTGCATCGGCTGGTTTTCCGGGTTTGCGAAGGGCAGGCCGTTGCGGATGGCATTCAGGTCGGTGGTCAGTGGTGTCCAGCGGATCTGGTGCGAGCCGAAGAGCGTGAGGCCGAAGGCGTCCCCCTCGCGTCCGGCGATGAACTCCTCGATGGCCTTGCGCGCCATCGTGTAGCGGTCCTCCCACGACATGCTGCCGGAGACGTCGAGGCAGAACTGGATGTTGGTCAGCAGGCGGGTCTGCTTCGGTTGCTTGAGCATCTGAGGCCCCGCGAGCATCAGCAGCGCCGCGGCGAGCACAAGCGTCGGCACACGGTCGAACACGCCCAGCAGCACGGCGAGCCAGCGCCGCCGCGGGTGGTCGTGGTGGTCGAAGGGCAGAACCAGGCCGAATACCCGCCGCGGCGGAGCGACGAGAAGGACCACCGGGATCGCCAGCAGCAGCAGCACCCAGGGATGCGCGAAGGTCATGCACGGGCCTCCGCGGCCTGTGGCTCGGGGATCGCGGGTGCATCCCGGTAGGGTTCGAGCAGCGCGGCGGCCTCGGTCTCGGCGTGGTCCGCGGCGGCGCGCGGGGCGTGGAGCCAGCGCTCCACCGCCTGGAGCAGCGCGCCCGCCCGCGGATGAGTGCGCAAGATCGAGATGACTTCCGTCTGAGGTCCGGCGAGGGCCAGGCGTGCCCGCCAGTAGAGATAGAGGAGCAACTCAAGCCGCCCGCGGTCGGCGACGGACAGCGTGCCGCGGATCGCCGCCTCCACGAGCGGTCGGAGTTGGTCGGCGAGCGTGGGGGGGGGAATGACGGGCGGCGGCGGCGGCGCGGGCCGCCGGCGCGCGAGACGCACGAGCACGTACACCACCGGCACGCCCACCCAGGCCGCCGCCAGCGCGAGCATCAGCGGGCGATACCGTGACGCCGTGAGGGGGGGGACGTCCGCGGACGAGAACAGATCCGTGCCCGGGTCCGCTTCCAGCTGGCTCAGGATGCGCACGGGTAGCGGCGGGAGGTCGAGGGCCGACCCGTCCTGACGCTGGAGGCAGTCGCGCAGGTCGTAGTCGCCCGCGATCGTCCCGATGAACGCGACGCGGTAGCGGGTGTGGTTTCCCCCCTCGGGGCCGCCGGGCAGGGGCTCCGCCGCGACGACGCGCGCGACCAGAGGCCAGGCGAGCGTCTGTCCCGCGTGCCCGCGAAGGGACGGACCGGTGGCCGAAAACTCGGCTGTGCCGGTGATGCCGCGGATCGCGGTGGTCAGCGGCTGGGCGGCCGGGTCCACGGGGCGCGGCGCGGGCCGCGCGTCACGGTCCTGGGCCAGCGCGACCGCCAGGACCAGGCATCGGGCGACAAGGGCGATCATGCCTGCCCCCTTCCGCCGCCCAGCGCCGCCGCGCGGGCCGAGAGGAAATGCCGCAGCGGCCCGACAAACGGCTCGTCGGTGCGCAGCCGCACGCACGCGACGCCGCCGCGGATCAGCTCGGCTTCGTGCTCCGCGGCGCGGTCCCAGCGGGCGCGCCCGTGGGCCATGAACGTCCGCCCGGTCTCGGCCTCCTGCCCGAGGTAGAACCCCGAGCGGGTGGCCCCGGCCTCCATCGGGTCCATGAGGTGGATCACGACGCAGTCGTGCTTCTGGGCCATGTGGCGGAGCGACGGCACCGCGCCCGGGTCGTGAAGGTCGGTGATCGCCACCACGACGCTGGACCGATCGGCCCGCACGTCGAGCATCCGCAGACGCTCGGCGAGGCGTGTGCCCTCGCACGCGCTGCCGGCCCGCAGCGGTTCCAGCGCCCGCCACAGGTCGCTGCGGCGCAGGCTCGGGAACAGGCGGGTCTCGCGGTCGCCGCCCCCGATCAGCGCCACCGGGCTGAGGCGGCGCTGCCCGACCAGCCCGACCGCGGCGGCGATCCAGATCGCCATGTCGTGCTTGGTCAGCGTCGTCGAGGACACGCCCATCGAGGCCGACGTGTCGACGACGAGGTAGATGCACGTCCGCTTCAGCGTCTCGTACTCCTTGACGAACGGCTTGCCCGCGCGAGCGGTGAGCCGCCAGTCCATCATCTTGATCGGGTCGCCGGGCGCATAGGGGCGCGACTGGGCGTACTCCAGGCCCGAGCCGACAAAGAGCGACACGTCCGTGCCGAACGCCAGGTCGTCGGCGAGTCGGCGAACGACCATTTCGAAGTCGCCGTGGGCGAGCTCATCGGGCGGGCCGAGATGGTGGGGCGCGCGGCGCATGGAGGCGGTGGAGCGTGCGGGGCGGGGCCCCGCGGGTCACGTCAGGGTGCGGAGCAGCTCTTCGAGCACCGCGGCCTGCGTGCGCCCCGCGGCGAGCGCCTCGTAGGTCAGCCGCATCCGGTGCAGGATGACGTCCTGGGCCAGGGCGAAGAAGTCCTCGGGGATCGTGTACTCCCGGCTGTGGATGTACGCGCGGGCGCGCGAGGCCTGCACGAGCGCCAGCCCGGCACGCGGGCTGCACCCCAGCTCCACGTCCTTGTGCGTGCGCGTCAGGTTGACCAGCTCCACGCAGTCGCGGACGAAGACGTCGCTCACGTGGACCCGCTGCACGGCGGCCATCGCCTCGGTCAGGTCGCGCACGTGCAGGCGGCCGCCGTCCTCGATGGCGTCGAACGCGGTCATCGGCACCGCGCCCTCCCCCTGCCGCTTGAGCTTCAGGGCCAGGTGGCGGCGGACGACTTCGGCCTCGTCGGCCGGCGACGGATACGTGAGACGATGGCGGAGCATGAAGCGGTCGAGCTGGGCCTCGGGGAGCTCGAACGTGCCGGACTGCTCGACCGGGTTCTGCGTCGCGATGACGAGGAACGGCGCGGGCAGGTCGTGCGTCGTCTGCCCGATGGAGACGCGGCGCTCCTGCATGGCTTCGAGCAGCGCGGACTGCACCTTGGGTGAGGCGCGGTTGATCTCGTCGGCCAGCAGCAGGTTCGTAAAGATCGGCCCTTTGTGGATGCGGAACTCGCCGACTTTCTGGTCGAGGATTTCCGAGCCCACGATGTCCGAGGGGAGCAGGTCGATGGTGAACTGGACGCGCGCGAACTTGAGGTCCACGGCCCGCGCCAGGGCTTGCACCAGCAGCGTCTTGGCGATGCCCGGGACGCCTTCGAGCAGCAGGTGCCCGCCCGTCAGCAGCGCGATCAGAATCCGCTCCACGACGACCTGCTGCCCCACGACGGTCCTGGCCACCTGGGCGCGGATGGTCTCGGCGAACGGGCAGTACCGCGGCGGAGCGGGCGGAGCCGGCGGCGCGGACGGCGGGTTGGACGGTGCGGCGGCGGTCGTCACGGGATGGGGCCTCGGGAGGTCGGCCTCGATGGGACGGGGCGGCGGACGCAACGAACGGAGCAGCGCGGGGATGAACTGCGCGAATCTGAAGCCGCCCGCCACGGCGGACGCCACGGACCGCTGGGTCGCTTCAACCACCCTGCGGTTTCACCGGTTCGGCCAGGAGCTTCCCCGCGAGCGCCTTGACTCGATCGGCCTTTATTCCCGCGGCACGGATGACGCCGGCACGGTCGATCACGATCGTCGCGGGAACGAAGCGCACGCCGAACACCTCCGCCGTCGCACCCAGCCCGGACGGGCGTGGCTTCGCTGCGGCAGTGTCCTGGCAGAGCCGGCTCGGGAGTTTGTGGTCGGTCGCGGCCTTGGACATCGTCTCCCATGCATCCTCCGGCGGGCACACCGTGATGATGGTCACGCCCTGCGCCCCCATCTCCTGCTCTAACGCCGCCAGCACCTCGCCTTGGCGCATGGAAAGGGCGTTGCCCGACGACACGAAGTGAACGACGACGACGCGGTCCTTCAGGTCGGCCGGCGTGACCTCCGCACCGAACCACTGCGACGCGGCCAGGGCCGGCATCGGCTTGCCCTCCATCGCCTTGAGCGACAGCGGCCGGTTATTCCCGCCGTTGTACCACTCGGGGCCAAGGCGGGAGCCCGGGGCCGCGCCGCCCGCCGTTCCCTCGGGCGCGGGCTCGGCCAGGAGGAGCTTCACCGCGTTCTCGACCTGGTGGGGCATCAGTCCCGAACCGCGCACGACACCCTTGCGATCAATGACGACATAGGTCGGCCAGAACGCGAGGTCGAAGGCCTTGGCCGAGGGGCCGCCGTCGGCGTCCTTCGCGACCGGGTAGTTGATCCCCTTGTCCCTGACGACGTTCGCGGCGCTGTCCCACCCGTTGTTCGCGTCGTGAATGCCGACGAACACGAGGCCCTGGTCCTTGTACTTCTTGACCATCTCGACGTTCTTGGGGATCGCGGCCATGCACGGCGGGCACCACGTCGCCCAGAAGTCGATGACGACGACCTTGCCCCGGGTCTGAGACATCTCCACCTTGTCGCCGATCCACTCCTTGAACTTCAGGTCGGGCGTCGGCTTGCCCTCGTGGCTCTTGAGTTCCGCCGGGCGATCCGGATAGAACCAGGCGTCGTCGAGCTTCGCGGTCTGCGCGGCGGCGCCGAGCGCCGTCCCCAGCAACGCGATCGAGAATGCGAGCCGGCACATCAACCGGCGTCGCCCGAAACACTGTGCGATCATCGTGTCGGCCTCCTGACTGCGGTACAACCAGCATAGCGGAATGCCGGGCCTTGCCAAGCAAACGGCCTGAGCGGCGGCGGAGACCGTGCGGCGGATTCTGGTGGATCGCGCTCGGGTAAAGGGGGCGCGCATCCCGGGAGGGCCGATGGCGGTGGTGCGGCTGCGGCCGTTGCTGCCATCGCCGAACTTCAGTGCGTTCTGGGCGAGTTGGAGTGGGCTGACGCGACGGTGAACGCCGCCCTCAAGGTGCTGGACCCGAGCAATGCGGAGCACGTGAAGGGGATCAAGAGCTTCTGGGATCAGCCCGCCAAGTGCCGAGGGAGCACACCGCGTTGAAGCCACGATCGGCCCGGATCACACGCTGTGGCCATGATCCAACGAAAACGGCCTTGGCAATGCGCCAAGGCCGTCTTCCAATAGCGGGGGGTCGCTATGCCCGCCGCCCACAGAATCCCCCGACCCGGCAAGACTTCGTGGGACTGTCCGTTCGAGCGATGTTCTGGCAACAGTTCCGATCGGCGGCGTAGGTGGGTTGGGGGGTCCAAACGGACACATTCATGTGCACCGAGGGTTGGATTACCATGCAGCCGTGCAGTCACCGCCCCTAATCCCTGAGGATCCGACGCTCCTGATGAACGCCGCGGCGGGTGGTGACAAGGCGGCGGCAGACCGCCTTCTTCCCCTTGTGTACGACCAACTCCGCAGGGCCGCCCAGCTGGATCTTGCAGGCGAGCGGGCCGACCACACCCTCTCGGCCACCGCCCTGGTCCACGAGGCCTATCTGAGACTCGTCGGCACCCGCGAGGTGCCCTGGGCGGGTCGGGGCCACTTCTACGCGGCCGCCGCCGAGGCCATGCGACGAATCCTGCTCGACCATGCCAAGGCCCGGGGGCGCGACAAGAGAGGGGGCTTTGAGGGGCAGGCAAGGGGGCGGGCGGAATTCGCCTCCGTCGCGGAACTGGCCGCCGCTGAAGATTCCGAGGAGATCCTGTCGTTCGATGCCGCCCTGCGTCGCTTGGAGGCTGAATCGCCCGATGCGGCCCGCGTGGTTCACCTTCGGTTCTTTGCCGGGCTGAGCGTGGAACAGGCCGCGCTGGCGCTCGGGGTCTCGGACCGGACCGTGAACCGGCTTTGGACTTTCGCCCGGGCGTGGCTGCACCGGGCAGTCCGCGAAGGTAATGGGAAGGACTGACGCATGTCGAACTCGGAGCGATTGCAGAATGTCCTGGCGGGCGCGAGCGAACTGCCGCGTGAGCAGCGTGAGGCATACTTGGACGCGGCCTGCCGCGGCGATGCGGCGTTGCGGAGCGAGGTCCAGTCGCTCCTGAAGTCGCACGATGAGGCGGGGCGATTCCTGGCCGATCCAACCGCCCACCTGCCCGCTTCGGCCGCCGAGGCCGACACGATCATCGGCGGCGCGGCCACCGTCGCCGATGTCTTGCGTGAAGGCCCGGGCACGAAGATCGGCCCCTACAAGCTCCTGCAACTGATCGGCGAGGGCGGGTTCGGCTCGGTCTTCATGGCCGAGCAGGAGAAGCCGGTCGCCCGCAAGGTGGCGCTCAAAATCATCAAGCTGGGCATGGACACGCGCCAGGTGATCGCGCGGTTCGAGGCCGAGCGGCAAGCGCTTGCGATGATGGACCACCCCCATATCGCGCGGGTGCTGGATGCGGGGGCCACGGAGACGGGGCGGCCGTTCTTCGTGATGGAGCTGGTCAAGGGCGACCCCATCGTCGAGTACTGCGACAAGAACAACCTGAGTATCGAGGACCGCCTGGAGCTGTTCGCGCAGGTGTGCAACGCCGTGCAGCACGCCCACACCAAGGGGATCATCCACCGGGACATCAAGCCGTCGAACATTCTCGTCTCCACGCAGGACGGCAGGTCCAGCGCCAAGGTGATCGACTTCGGCATCGCCAAAGCCACGGCGAGCAAGCTAACCGAGAAGACCCTCTTCACCGAGCACCGCCAGTTGATCGGCACGCCGGAGTACATGAGCCCCGAGCAGGCCGAGGGGTCGATGGACATCGACACGCGCACCGATGTGTACTCGCTGGGTGTGTTGCTGTACGAACTGCTCACCGGCACAACCCCGTTCAGCGGCAAGGACCTGCGCTCCGCGGCCTACGCCGAGATCCAGCGGATCATCCGGGAGGTCGAGCCACCCAAGCCCAGCACGCGGATCAGCCAGAACACAGACACGATCGCCAGCGTCGCCGCCAAGCGGCACACAGAGCCCAAGCGCCTGGGCACCGTCGTCCGCGGCGAACTGGACTGGATCGTGATGAAGGCGTTGGAGAAGGACCGCCAACGCCGGTACGAGACCGCCAACGGGCTGGCCATGGACATTCGGCGATACCTCACGGGCGAGGCCGTCCTCGCCGCGCCGCCCAGCACGGCGTACCGCTTCAAGAAGTTCATCCGCCGAAACCGGGCGATGGTGTCGGCTGCGGGCGCGGTGGCGGTGGCGCTGATGGTTGGCATGATTGCCTTCGCGTGGCAGGCGAGCATCGCGGATCAGCAGCGCATCATCGCGCAGGACAACGAGCAGAAGGCCGTCGATGAGGCGAAGCGAGCCGATGCGGCGAAGCAGGAGGAAGCCAAGGCCCGCCAGCGCGCCGAGACCATCAGCGAGTTTGTGATCACCGCGCTCAAATCCGGCGACGCGCAGAACTCCGGCGGTGTGGGAGCGACTCCGGGCGCGGGCCGAAACATGACGATCCTGGCGGCGATGGACAACGCACTACGGGACATCGACTCGGGCCGCTTCAAGGACGACCCCGAGACCGAGGCGGAACTGCGGGGCACGATCGGCGTCATCCTTCGCAACAACGGCCAGTATGACAGGGCCCAGCCGCTCCTGGAGCAAGCACTGGCGAGGCGCGAGCGATTGTCGCAGGAAGACGATCCGCTCCTGGCCCGAAGCCTCGACGATCTGGCCGCTCTCTATCAGGCCCAGGGCAAATATGCGCAGGGCGAGCCGCTTTACAAGCGCGCGCTGTCGATCCTTGAAACGACCCTCGGCCCGTACCACCCGAGCGTGGCCAACAACCTGAATAACCTGGGCTTGCTACATTCCGTCCAGGGCTCCTACGACAAGGCCGAGCCGCTCTACAGGCGAGCGCTGGCGATCTATGAAAAGGCCTTCGGCGAGGATCACGCCGATACCGCGCGCGTTCTGAACAACCTGGGCGCGATGCACTTTCTCAAGGGCCAGTTTGCCCAGGCCGAGCCGCTCTCGACGCGGGCGCTGGCGATCCATGAGAAAACCCTCGGACCCGACCACCCCAACGTGGCCGCCGACCGGCACATGCTGGCGCTGCTCAAAAGGGATCAAGGAAAATACGGCGAGGCCGAGCCGCTCTTCCTGCGAACCCTGGCGAGTATTGAAAAGGCCGTCGGCCGGGAGCATCCCAGCACGCTCACGGCTGTGGGGAATCTGGGCGTCAACTACAAGAAGGCGGGTCGGCTCGCGGACGCCATCCCGCTACTTGAAGAGGTGCATCGGGCCTCGGATCGGCATCCGCAGTTCAGCCAGTTTTCTCCGGAACTCCTCGACGCGTACGCCCAGGTGGCCGATCCGACGAAGCCGGAAACCATCGCCAGGGCCATGGCTCTGATGCAGGAGGTGCTCGCCGGCGCACGTGCTACCCAGCCCAAGGACAGCACGCAACTGGCCGGCTACCTGGGCTCGCTGGGCCAGTCGATGCTCACGCTGAAGGCGTGGGACGAGGCCGAGTCGCTGATCCGCGAGGCTCTAGCCATCCGCGAGGCGAAGCAGCCCGACGACTGGCGGACTTTCAACACCAGGTCGATGCTCGGCGGAGTGCTGCTGGGCCGGAACAAACTCGCCGAGGCCGAACCGCTGCTGTTGGCTGGGTATGAAGGGATGAAGCAACGTGAGGGGGCCATCCCGCCGCAGGGCGCGACTCGCATCCCCGAAGCCCTCGAACGCCTCGTGCGCCTCTACGAGGCCAAGGGCGACGAGCCCGAAGCCGTCGCGTGGCGCAGTAAACTCGAAGCCGCGCGGGCGGAGCAGGCGAAGGCAGGCGCGGAAGGGACCAAGTGATGAGTCGACAGCACAATCGCTTCAGGGAGAAGCGAGAGACTCTGACCGGGTGCCGCGACGCTTTGGGGAAGTAGTGCCTTGGAGGGGAGCGCCCGACCTGCATCAACAAGAGTCGGAGGTTCGAATCGGGGTCAACAAACGAAAACGGCCCTGGCGCACGCGCCAGGGCCGATTCAATAGAGGGGACCGAACCCTGTTCGAACGCTCCGGAGAGGGTGCTCAGAGACTCCGCGACGCGGCCATCCGGGCGTTCGCGCGACCCGGTTCGGACGGGGCGCCCCGGGTTATGATTGATGGGTAGGCCCACGGCCGTTGATATGGACCACTCGTGGGGTGTTTGGGGACCCGCTCGTTTGTGGACAACGGGTCGTGCTTGGGGGGAGGCGTCATGGTCGACGTACTTGTGGTGGTCTCGCTGGCGCTCTTGGCCATCGTGATCCTCTTACTGATCGTCCTCATCCGTCGACCCGTTTCCGACACAGGTCCGGTTGCCACCCGTCTCGATGCGATTGAGCGGGGTCAAGCCAAAGCCGAGCAAACGGTCCGGGACGAGCTGGGTCAAAATCGCTTGGAGTCGAGCGGGCAGGCGCAGCTGCTCCGTCAGGAGGTCGTTGCCTCGGTGAAGGGAGGCCTCGACTCGATGTTGAAAACGATCGGAGAGATGCGATCGGAGGCCACCGAGAGCATTGGTCGGTCACGTGACGAGATCACCAAGGCGCTGAACGAGTTCAAGCTGGCGACGGTCAGCGGCGTATCCGCCGCAGCCGAAGTGCAGAGAACGCAACTCGACGGGTTTGCCACGCGCCTGACCGATCTCGCGACGGCCGTGAAAGGGGGTCTCGATTCACTGCTCAAGTCCACGAGTGCGATGCGCTCGGAGGCGGCTGACAGCATTGGTCGCTCGCGCGACGAGATAGCGAAATC
Organism: Phycisphaerales bacterium; assembly: GCA_046153875.1. Taxonomy (GTDB): domain Bacteria; phylum Planctomycetota; class Phycisphaerae; order Phycisphaerales; family UBA1924; genus JBJXFE01. The sequence continues at coordinate 1,143 of JBJXFE010000069.1, read as the reverse complement.
GCTCGATGACTTCAAGCGGGCCGTCGTCGAGGGCGTGTCGGCGGCGTCACAGCTGCAGCGTGAGCAACTGGAAGCGTTTGGGAATCGCCTCGGCGCATTGTCAACGGCTTTGGAGTTGAAGCTCGAGGCACTTCGAGCCCAGGTAGACCAGAAACTCAAGGACATTCAGGAAGACAACACGAAGAAGCTGGACCTGATGCGGCAGACCGTTGATGAGAAACTCGAAGGCACGCTGGAGAAACGGCTCGGCGAGTCGTTCAAACTGGTCAGTGATCGGTTGGAGAGCGTTCATAAAGGTCTGGGCGAGATGCAGGCGCTGGCATCCGGCGTCGGGGACCTGAAGAAGGTGCTGACGAACGTCAAGACCCGCGGGACATGGGGAGAGGTCCAGCTTGGGAATTTGCTGGAGGACATGCTCACGCCCGATCAGTTCGGAAAGAACGTCGCAACCAAACCTGGCACCAACGAACGTGTGGAGTTCGCGATCAAGCTTCCCGGACGGGACAACAATCCCGACGAGCCCGTTTGGCTGCCGATCGACGCCAAGTTTCCGCGCGAGGACTACGAGCGGCTCGTCGAAGCCGCAGAACGCGCAGACGCGGCCCAAGTCGCCGATGCGATTGGGGCGCTCGAAGGGAGCATTCGTGCATCAGCGAAGGACATCGCGGAAAAATACCTGAATCCACCACGGACGACCGACTTCGGTATCCTCTTCCTGCCGACCGAGGGTCTCTTCGCGGAGGTGCTTCGGTGCCTCGGACTCGCCGATTCGCTCCAACGCGAGTTCCGCGTGACGATTGCCGGGCCCACCACGCTGGCGGCCATGCTCAACGCGCTTCGAATGGGCTTCCGAACTCTCGCGATCGAGAAGCGATCGAGCGAGGTATGGACGGTTTTAGGAGCGGTGAAGGCTGAGTTTGGGAAGTTCGGTCAGATTGTCGAGAAGGTCAAAAAGAAGCTCGACGAGGCGTCCAACACCATCGATGACGCCTCGCGCCGAACGCGCGTGATGGAGAGAAAGCTCCGTGATGTTGAGGAGCTTCCCGCGATCGATGCGGAGCAGGTCCTCGGACTCGCATCCGCTGACGGGTTGAAGACTCCACCGTTGGACGATGCGGCGGAGCTGAACGAGGCGTGATTTGT
>JBJXFE010000062.1:0-8732 GCA_046153875.1 Phycisphaerales bacterium | reverse complement strand
GAGCGACCACGCCGCGCCGTTCCACGTCAGCACGTGGTTGCCTTGAGGCAGGTTGAGGAGCGGCCCGCCCACGTAGAGCGCCGGCCCGGCGCCGTCGTCGAGCACGGCCAGGGCGCGGAAGCCCGCGACCGCGGGCGGCCCGCCCGCGGGCAGCACCCCCACCGCCGACCACGACGCGCCGTTCCATCGGGCGACGCTCTGGGCCGGCACGCCGCCGATCTGCGCGAACACGCCGCAGACATACACCGCCGGCCCCGCCCCGCCCGCGAAGCCGGCGATGTCCGTCACGTTGATGACCTGCGGCCCCAGCCCGAGGTTGGACCACGACGCGCCGTCCCAGCGCGCGATCCCGCCCACCGGCGTGCCGCCGGCGCCGTTGAAGAACGAGCCACCGACGAACAGGGCCAGGCCGCCCCCGTCGTCGGCTGCGGCCAGCGCCGCGATGCTCGCCGCCCCGGTCACGCCGAGCGTGGAGGTGAAGGTCGCCCCGCCGCCGACCTCCTGCCACGCGGCGCCGTCCCAGCGCGCCAGCCCGCGCATCGGCACGCCCCCGACATCACTGAACTGACCCCCGGCTTACAGGGCCTGACCGGCGCCGTCGTCGAATGTCGCCAGCCGGTTCACCCGTCGGTTCATGTCATCGCCCAGCGGCGTCCACGCCGCGCCGTTCCAGCGCACCACCCGCGAGCCGAAGCCTCCCGTCGCGTTGAGGGTGAGGTGATTGGCGTGCAGGACCTGCCCGCCGGGGGCCGGTCCGTTCTCGTCCAGCACGGCCAGCGCCGTCGCGTGCCCGGGCAGGCCGCGCCCGAACGACTCCCACGCGCACGTTTGTGCCCCGGCGCGCGCGCCGAACACGCTGATCGCTGCGCCCGCCGCGATCCCGACCATCCCCGTGGTCTTCATGGACGATCCTCCGCGGCGGGCCCGCCCCGCTTGCCGCCGCTCATCCCAGCATGACCGTCGGACGCTTGCGGCTCCATCCCGCTGAACGGATGGGCCCCAATGAAAAGCCCGGGGACGCGGGTCCCCGGGCTCTGGGTTGGACTCGATCACTCAAGGTCTCGGCCGGCCCTCTACACGGGCCGACCCACCCGGGTTACGGGCACCCGAGCACGTACTTGCCCTGGAAGCACCCGAAGTCCGCGACCGTCAGGTTGCCGCTGCCGTTGCAGTCGGCGTACATGTCTCCCAGGACGTACTGGCCCTGGAAGCACCCGAAGTCCGCGACCGTGAGCGTGCCGCTGCCGTTGCAGTCCGCGTAGCAGGCCTGAACGGAGCGGATGCAGATGTTGTCGAGCCCGGCGAACGCGCCGCCGGCCGGATCGCGCCAGCGGAGCTTGCGGATCCCCGGCGCGGCGAGCGTGACCGGCCCGGCGGGCTGGCCGGCGAACGTGTCCGCTTGCGTGAAGGACGCCACGATGGCGTTCGCCGCGTTGAGGGCCTCGACCTCGATACCGCCCGAGTTGCCGCCGTAGATGAACGTCACGGTCTCGGCCGTGAACCCGAAGGACAGCTCCGCCGTCGGCACCACCGCGGAGAAGTCGAACTGGTTGCCGAGCGCCCCCGCGGCGAAGAACTCAGGGTCGCTGGTGGCGAACGCGACGAGCTCGCCCGCGAAGCCGACAGGTCCGAAGAAGGTGGAGAGAACGCCGGGCAGCGTGCTGCCGGTCGCGGGCGTGTCGGCGTCGAGGCAGATCGTGCGCCGTCCGTCCTTGTAGTACAGCTCCACGCGCGAGAAGGTTGCCGCCGGCTCCTGCCACACGTCGTGGGCCGCCAACTCGTTCAGGTTGAACTGCATCCCGAAGCGGGTGAGGGTTACCGGCTGGCCCTTGATCGTGGTGTTGAACGCCCCGGCCGAACCGTACGAGTTGCGCATGGTCGCCGTCCCGCAGGCGCCGAGGATGCCGATCACGTCCCCTTGGCCCACGGCGATGTTCACGGGGATGATCCCGCCCGCCGGGACGCTGAACCGCCCCAGCGACTCGAAGCTGTTGGTGACGGCCGGGAACGCCGGCGGCGCCGCGTTGAGCCGCACGACCTCGACGTTCTGCACCGCCTCGCCCGCCTCGTTCGGCACGCGCAGCCCGCAGATCTCGAAGTTGACGGGCGACGTGAACCAGTAGCCGCGGGTAGCCGCCGTGCCGCTGAACGTGCTCACGAACGCGTCCTGGACCATGTGGACGCACGAGGGGTTCTTGTCCACCCCCAGACCCTCGAACCCGAACAGGGCTGCGCCCGCGGGGCTTTGGATGTTCGCCGCCTTGGTCAGGGTACCTGACGAGGTGTTCGCCGTGTAGAGCTCGTCATCCGCGAGGATCCACAACCGGTGATCGGACGAGAACGACGAACCCGCCTGCACCGACAGGCTGAACCCGATAGGACCGACGAGCGTGTTCGCCGCGTTGGTCAGATTGACCTCGTAGAGATTGAGCCCGGCGAACCCGAACGCCACGCCGTACCCATCACCCAGCGTGTTGATCGCCAGGTTGTCCATGTACACCGTGCCGTTGCCGATCAGCGTGGGCGCCCCCGTTGCGGTGTTGACGGAGTAGAGCGCGTTGGTGCCAATCCCACCGCTCGCCACGCCCTGGAGGTCGTACATCGTGCCCTGGAAGTAGTCAAGCCCCGCGTCTGTCCCGACGCGCGGTCCGGCCGGCCCGACCAGGGCGCCCGGCGGGCTCGTGATGTTCCAGAACTCACCGGGTGTCGTGCCGGTCGTCCCGAAGATGTCGCCGCGCGGGCCGAACGACACGCCCTCCAGGTCCCCGTTCCCGACCAGCCCGAGGTCGGTTGCCTCACCCGTCGGCAACTCGATGCGGTAGAGATGGTCGGTGCTGTTGGAGTTCACGGAGTAGCCGTAGGGTCCGCGGGCCTGGACGGCGCCGCTCACCCACAACCCGAAGTCGGCATCGATCGCGGCCGTCTCCGAGTGCGTGTCCTGAAGGATCTCGTCGCCGAAGACTTCGATCCGCCAGATTCCCGCCGAGGCGTTCTGCACGAACACGTTCTCGACCGTGTCCTTGATGTTCGACACGCCGCCGGACGTGGAGAAGTTGCCGGCCGACAGCCCGTTGTTGCCCCAGTAGAACGTGCCCGTCGGCGAGGTCACACGCATCGACAGGTCGTTGATGCGGTGCTGCGTCGCGCTGGTCGGGCCCTGGCGGTCCACGTAGCACATGGTGAAGTTGACGGTCTGCGGACGCGGCACGCGGACGAAGTAGGTCTTGGACCCCAGCGGGGCGATCACGTCGTCCTCGTCCACGATGAAGGTCTCGGCGCGAGAGGCGTACAGGTTCTGGAAATCGGGCATGCCCCAGCCCTGCACGGCGCGGGTGACGTTCCCGTTCGCTCCGCCCAGGAGCCAGTTGTACCGGAACGCCGTGTTGCACAGAGCCGCCTTGGCCGTGGTCGGCTTGGGCCGGCTGGCGAAGACTGTGGACGCGCCGCCGCGCCCCGCCCACACGCCCTCGTGCCACATCTGGTGGAACAACCCGAAGTACCCGCCGCACGACGGCGTCGCGCCGGACGTGCCGCCGAACTCGGTATACGACACGTTGCTGGCGTTCGACGCCGCGAAGGTCAGATCGTAGAAGAACAGCAGGTCGGGCTTGAGGCGCCCGTCGGCGGCTGGGCCGATGCTCGTGCCGGAGCGGGTGTCGTCAGCGCGGCTGAGGGTGTTGAAGTGGTCCACGGCCGCGCAGGACACGATGTTCTTCGCCCACGCCTGGGGGCGGGAGTTGTTGTTGCTCGTGTTGCTCTGCGACTGCGTGGAGAGCAACTGCTGGAGGTACAGGTAGTTGTCCACTTCCGCCGAGATGGTGGTGTAGACCGTGGTCTGCGGGCTGCCGATCGACGAGGTCTGGAAGACCGCGTTGTACGGCGCCGCCAGGAGCTGGGTGTTCGCCGCGAGCCGCGTCTGCGGGCCGCCGAACTGCGTGGACTGCCCGTACCAGTAGAAGATCTGCTCCTCGGAGTCCGGCAGCAGGCCGCGCGCGTTGGCGCTCGTCCCCTGACCGAACACGATGCTGAACACGCTCGTCCCGTGCGGGTCGAGCGGGTTGCCGAAGGTCGGGCTGTGGTTCAGCGGCGTGAGCCCGGTGAACTCCTGGTGCGTCGTCCGCAGCTCGCTGTCGAACACCTCACCGCGCACGCCCTGCCCGGTGAAGCCCAGCGTGGTCTCGATGAAGTTCGCTCCGCCGATGCTGCGCACGATGTTCATGTCGTGCCCGCCCGGGCCCCACGGGTCCATGAAGTGGACCTCGTCCATCCGGGCGACCTCGAGGATCTGCCCGGGCGTGAGGACCGCCTGCATCCGGTACCCGTCCGGCGACGTGACCGTCACCGAGCCGCCCAGGGCCGCGATCCGCGCCGCGACCGCCGCCTTCGGCGCCGGGCCTTCCTCGAAGCACTCGATGGAGACGTGCGACGGCGCGTCCCCCGGGTTGCCGATCAGCGTCAGCAGCGACTCGTCGAGCTTGTACGCGGGATGGAAGCTCCCCACCCACCGGACGTGCGGGCGTGACTGCACCGCGGCCTTCACGGACGGGGTCATGCTCACGATCAGCGTGTGGTCCGCCAGGAACCGCAGCACCTTCCCGCCCATGGCCTCGATGTGCGCCTGAATCTGCGGGATCGGTGCGGCCACGAACTGTACGAGGTAGAGGCTGCTGCCCGCGGGCGCGGCCATCGCGGGCCCCACGTTCGGCGTGGAGACCGCCGGGTCGAAGCTCATATACCGCAGCCCGACCGTGTACGACGTCTCACGGGCGCGCCCCGAGAGCGTCTGCCCATCGAGGCTGTAGGCGTAGAACGGGGTGCCGCCCTCGTTCCACAGCGCGATCACGATCGGCGTGCCCGGCACGTGGACCGTTCGCGCGCCGCTGATCGGCCGATCCGTCGAGTGGATCACCGCCCCGCCGGGCAGCGTCACCCTGTTCCGCCCCGCGGCCTGCGCGGGGTGCGCGGACGAACTTCCGACGCTGTCGTCGGCGCTCACCTGCGCCCACGCGGGCGCCGCCAGACACGCCCCGGCCGCGCATACCAAAGCCACAACTCGAATTCTCATGGTTGCCCTCCTCGATTGAACTGTTCGACAACGTGGGCGCACGAGCACCCGTGGACCCCCGTCCACTCCTCCAAGAACCTACCGACTCGCGCGCGATTCTTCAATCCACGACCTCCGGTGCGGCGCGAAAGTTCCGACAAAGCGCACCCACAGCGCAGCGCGCCCTCTCACCTCCCGCCTCTTCATGCGTGGGATCGCTCGCGAGCGGCCGCCGAATGCGCGCCGAGCGCTCGCCGCGTGGTCCGATGCGAGAATCGCGCGCAACTCCATGCAAAAAAAAAGCTTGCGGATCGGCGTCGCGTTGCCGGGATACTCGCGTCACCTCGGGCGCCCGAAATGGCACAGGGTCGAACGTCTCCGCGAGCGAGCCGCGGTCCGAGGGCTCGTACCCCGTATGCCAATCCTCAACCGATCGCAATCTTCGCAGATGCGGCGACCGCCCGCCTCCTCCACCCACGTCCGCTCAGGGTCACAGCGGGAACGGCCCCGGGCCACAGTCTCGGGGCGAGTGGAATCCCCGACTTGGCCCCTCCCCTCGCCGGCTCGTCACCTGGTTGTTACTCCTGGTCCATCCAGCCGGTTGCCCATCGCTTCACGGGCACCCCACCACGTACTTTCCCTGGAAGCACCCGAAGTCGGCGACGGTGAGATTTCCGCTGCCGTTGCAGTCCGCGTACGGGTCACCCAGAACGTATTTGCTCTGGAAGCACCCGAAGTCGGCGACGGTGAGGGTGCCGCTGACGTTGCAGTCGGGGTAGCACGGACCCGTGACCCGGATCACGACCCACTGCTCGCCGCCGGCTGCGTAGAGCACTTCCCAGACGCGGCCCGCGGGCAATGCCGGAAGGTCGAGCGTGCCGAAGGTGCCGGCGAGCGACCCGGCGGTGAGGATCGTGAACTCGTCGCCGATCGACGGCACGAAGCCGTCGATGAGGGCGACCCGGAGCGTGCCGGCGAGCGAGGCCTGGCCGGAGACCTCGAACACGTCGTGCTGCATGCCGGGGGTGAGGCCGCCGATCTCGATCTCGAGCCGGCCAGTCGCGTTCTGCTGGTACGCGCCCGTCAGGTCGATGATCGCCGCGCCGTCTTCGGCGCCGGGGATGACGCGTCCGTTGCTGGTGAGCAGGGGCGTGATGAGGAAGGCTTCGGGGACGCTCTCTTGAATCGTGCGGCCCCCGGCGATCGAGCCGAGGATGCCGACGCCGAGGCCCTGCTGGGCGGTGAGGGTCGAGCCGTCGGGGAAGTTGATGCGTCCCGAGCCTGTGATCGACGACAAGTTCGGGAACGACGCGATCGACTCGACGTTCAGCACCCCGGCGACCTCGACGAGCCCCGCGATCTGCGGGACCTGCTCGGGCCCCCCCTCCACGACCGCGGAGGCGCCGATCTTCGTGATCGCCGCGGGGAAGATGATGCGGGCGTCCGGGTGCGCGACCCTCCATGTTCCCCCTGTCAGCACTCCGTCCTGGAGCTGGTCCACCGTGCCCTGGAACCGGAGGATCCCGTGCGAGGACACCAGCGCGGTGTTGTTGAAGCGGACGGATACGTCCAGCGCGAAATCCTGCGGGACCGAGAGTGATTCGAGCTCGAACGCGGCCTCGTTGTGGAACACGGCGCCGGGGGCCCCGGAGATCGACTGCCCGGGCAGCGTCCGCGCTTGCCAGTTGCCGGCGCCGGGGGTTGTCCCCTCGTTGCGGATCGCGCCGTCGAGCGTGACGGACCCGAACTGGAAGGCGACCCCCCTGTTGACCACGGTGCCCGCGATGCTCGTCGCTTCGTTGATCGCCGTGATCGCGTAGTTCTCCAGGTTGGCTTGGCCCTGCACGCCGATCGCGCCGCCCGCCAGCGTCAGACGCCCGAGGTTACGGATGGTGCCGGGGCCGCCGAGGTTCCCCGACTTGTGCAGGAACACCCCGCCCATATCGAGGTCCAGGTGCCCGCCGCCCGCCACGGTGATGGTGGGGTAGGTCATGAACGCCATCGGCTGTGTGCTGACGATGCCGCTGCCGTGGAACCGGTTGCCGGCGCCCTGGATCGTGTACTCGCCTGCGGGGATGTTGAGGATGCGCGCCCCGCCCCCGGCGGCGGCGTTGGCGATCAGCTCCGCGCCGTTCTTCCAGACGCCGCCGCCCCAGACCGCTAGGTTCGCTTCCGGCGGGCCGCCGTTGACGAGGTGCAGTGCGCCGCCGTCCATGTCGAGCGGGGCGGTGATGCTGGAGAACTCCGGCAGGCTGTCCGGCGGCCGGCTGATCTCGCCATGGTTCAAGATGCGGGTCGCCTGAGACCCGTTGATTTCGCCGCGGCGCATGTACACGACGCCGTTCAGGTCGTTGGTGAGCGTGGCGCCGTCGAGCAGCCCGAGACTGGAATACATGTGGAGGCGGTACTGGTTGATCAGGTCCACGCCGGTGGAGACGCCGCTACTGGAGGTGGGAATGGTGATCGTCTCTTCGTTGCGGATCAACGCCTGCGACTGCGGGGTCACCTTCGAGAAGCCGCCGGTCGGCCATTCCACAAGGCCGTTGTTGGTGAGCGTGGCGTCGCCCACGCGGTGCGACGATCCACCCCACACGGCCCTTCCCGGCGCGGCCATCTGGAGCGTGATGTCGTCGGCGTACACGACGGGACCGCCGCTGAAACCGGGGAAGGCGGGCTCCACGAGCAGGACGCCCGTGCCGCTGATCGACGGCAGCCCATCGAAGACGTGCGGGCCGCCGCCGCCGGCGTACAGGTGCAGCATGGCGCCTGACGAGATCGACACGGCGCCGCCGGTCCAGCGGGTGTGCCCGCCGAAGTAGAGCGTCCCCGCCTGGACCGCCACGGAGCCCGATTCGTGGATGAACCCCGGCGTGTTCGCGTCCCCGCCGCCGACCGTTACCGTCGTCGGCGTCATCTTGAACAGCGTGCCTTGGTTGAGGATGTGCGAGCCGTCGCCGCCCGCACTAAGCGTTCCGCTCTCGAGCCACATCTCGCTCGAGTTCTTCAGCACGGCGGGGATGCCCCCGCTGCCCGACATCCCCAGGTTCCCCTGGAGCCTGAGCGTGCCCTGGTTGCGGAACTCCGTCGCCTGAATGGTCGGATGGTCGCCCGAGGCGGTCAGGTAGCCGATGTTGACGAACGGCCCGGTGCCGCGGACCACGCAGGAATACCCCAGGATGCTCTGCCCGTCGATGGTGAACGGCCCGCCGGCGCCGAGGACCCCGATCCCGAAGGTCAGGTTCTCGACGCGCGATGCGCTCGCGACCACCAGCGCGTAGTTCAGCGCGAGGCTCGACGAGCAATCGATCGAGTTGATCTCGACCAACGAGGTGATCGTCGCCCCGCTCGCCGTCGCCGGCAGAATCGCGTCCGCGTTCGGCCCCGGCACCCCCTGCGGGTCCCAGTTCTGCTGGTCGTGCCAGGAGGGGCCCTGCGTCCCCGTCCACGTGACCGGCTGCCCGAGGCTGCCGGCCGTCCCCGCGGCCAGGGCCACCGCCGCGGCGGTCGCCCGAGTGCACCCGCCCGACCGCCTGCTGTTCCGGTTGCTGGCCATGTCCGACCTCCCGTGTGTCACGGGCGGCATGCCCGGACAGGAGGTCATGCGGAAACGGCGGGCGGGCGGTGACAAGGAGCGAAGTGGCCACGTGGCGGAGTAGCCAAGTGGCAAAGTGGGCGGGCCCCGCCAAAA
>JBJXFE010000045.1:0-13374 GCA_046153875.1 Phycisphaerales bacterium | reverse complement strand
CCGTGCTCGACGACGGCGCCGGGCCGGCGCTCTACGTGGGCGGGCCGCTCCTCAACCTGCCTCAAGGCAACCACGTGCTGACGTGGAACGGCGCGGCGTGGTCGCTCGTGGGCTCGGGCGAGAACGGCGTGATCCAGACGCTGGAGGCCTTCGACGATGGGTCGGGCGCGGCGCTGTACGCCACGGGGACGTTCACGGCGGCGGGCGGGGTGGGTGCCGCGGGGATCGCGCGCTGGGACGGGCTCGCGTGGTCGCCGCTGGGCGCGGGGGTCGTGGGCGAGGCGCCGGACATGATCGGGTTCGACGATGGCACGGCGGCGCGCCTCGTGGTGGCGGGCGTCAGCACCGCGGGCGGCACGCCGGTGGGCAACATCGCCGCGTGGTCGTGCACGCCGTGCTACCCGGACTGCAACGCCGACGGCGGGCTCACCGTCGCCGACTTCGGCTGCTTCCAGGGCAAGTACGTGCTCGGCGACGTGTACGCCGACTGCAACGCGAGCGGCACGCTCACCGTAGCCGACTTCGGGTGCTTCCAGGGCAAGTACGTGCTGGGATGCCCGTAGGAAGGGACCAAGGGACGAGAGGACGAAGGGGCGGGGCGGCCCGGCACGAGGGGTGGACGGGCGCGCCCGGCGGCACTCCAGCGCGCTGGAGCGTGCCGCGCGCCAAACCAGACAATCATGTCCGGTTAGTGTGCCCCGCGGACCCTCGCGCGAGTCGCCGGCTCAAGGCAAACTTCTCGGAACTTGCTGCAACCGTTCCGCGCCGAGCCGGTAGATTCTTCTGAACAGCCCGGGCGAACCCCGGCATACTGGAACGGGCCGGTCCGCGGGTGCGTGCCTCTTCCCCGCGATCCGGCGGGCAGTCCCCCGCGAGACGGGGGAGGAAAGAGGTAGCCATGAGGCGGGAGATGAACGCGAAGATGGTGGAAGGGACCATGGTCTGCGGGGCCTCCCTGAACGGGCCGGGCCGTGCGGCGGGTTCGCGCCGAACGGATGCCGCCGGTGCTGTTAGGGGGGGGGGCGGGTCTAGGGCCGTGGCGTTCGCGGCGGCCATCCTGGGGTGGGCGGCGCTCGGGGGTGTCGCCCCGGTGACGGCCCAGCCCACCGAGCAGTGGGTCGCGCGCGAGTTCCAGTCGGGCGTGAACGGCGGCGACGAGGGGGTGGACGCGGTTATCTGGCGGGATGAGGGCCTCGATCCGGCCAAGTCATTTGTGTACGTGGCCGCCACCGTGGCGATCAGCTCGAGCCGCTCGGTCATCGGCGTCTACAAGTACTGGGTCGATGAGACGAGCAACCCGCAGACGGCGGTTGCATCAAGGCTCTATCCGCCGGTCAACACCGCGACCGGCGTGAGCAAGCCGACCGCGATCACTGTCGATCCGGACACGGGCGACGTGTATGTCGTGGGCGAGACGCCGGTGACCGGCAACGCGCAGGACATCGTGGTGCTCAAGCTCGACAAGGATCTCGTCCACAGCACGACTTGGGGATCTGGCGGCGGACCCGCCACCGGCGTTCGGGTCTTCAATGGCACCGGTGACGACAACGATCGGGCGACGGACGTGATGCTGGACGGCGCCGGGATGGTCTACGTCCTCGGCACGTCGCGGGGGAACGGCACGCTCGACGACCTCGTCATCGTCAAGTACGAGGAGGACGGGGACCGGTCGAGCACGTGGGACGACGAGTCCGACGGCGTCGGCGTGCGGCGCTGGAACAACGGCTCGGAGGACGGGCACGACACGGCCTGCCGACTCACGGGCGTCGAGGCCGACAGCATCGGCGAGCTGCTGGACGGCTGGCACGTCGTCGCCTCGGGCACGACGGACAACGGCGATTTCACCGACTTCGTGGTCGTGAGCTACGACGAAGCGGGCGACCTGGACTGGGCCCCGGCGATCTACGGCGGCGCGGACTACACAAACGACGTCGCCACCTGCATGGCGCGCAACGGCGCGGAGGACAACCAGGCGATCATCTTCGTCGGGGGCTACTCGACCCTCGACACCCAGTCCAACGCCGCGCCCGACTACGACTACACGGTCGTCGCGATCAACTTCGCCGACGGGTCGCTCTACTGGGACGACGTGGGCGGCGACGCCGGACGCCACTGGGACGGGCCCGGCACGGGCTCGCAGAGCGGGGACATCTGCCGGAGCATGGCCTGGTACGGGGGATCGCTCCCCGGGTCCGGCGACTATACCTGGCTCTGGCTGACCGGGACGGCCCACAACGGCGACGACACCGACTTCGGCACCGTGGTGTTCGACGCCGCGGACGGGTCGGAGGTCTGGGTGAGCCTCGACGAGATGACCAGCGGGCGCCACGACCACGCGATGTCCATCTACGTGGTGGGGCAGGAGGCGTACGTGACCGGGGCCGCCGAGGACGGCTCCGGGATCCTCGACTACTTCACGATCAGGCTCGACGCGGACGGCGACCTGGTCTGGTCCAAGTCCTACGACGGGAACGACGGGACGGAACTGGCGCTGTGCGTGCTGGTGGACGAGACCAGCGGCGCCGAGCTGGGGGTCATCGTGACGGGGGGCTCGTACCAGACCTCGACCACCGGCGTGGACGCCGTGACGATCCGGTACGAACAGCCGTGACGGGAGCAACGCGATGAGGTTCTCCATGGATGCGCGCCGACCTCGCCGGGAGTCTGACGGCTCGCCTTGGCGGGCGGGCCACGGTTCACTCTCCCCGCGCCGGCGTTTCACGCGCGCCGGCGCGGGATTGGTGGTGATCTCGATCTGTTCGTGGTGGGCAGCACCGCGCCACGCCTCCGCCCAATGCGTTCCCGTCTGGCAGGACGTGGGCGGCGTATGGAGCTTCGGCGGCGCTCCGGAGCCCGGCTTGGTGGACTCCCTGGCCGTGTTCAACCCGGTCTCGCCCGGATCGGTCCCGACGCGACTGTATGTCGGGGGCGACTTCACCTGGGGAGGGCCCGTGCCGGCCCTGCGCGTCGCCGCACGCGACGCGAGATCGTGGCAGCCGCTCGGGGACGGCATCGGTAATCAAGGGGTCGCTCATGTGTACGGGGTTGTTGGGGTGGCAAGTTCCGTCAGTAGCCCGATCGCTTCTGGACTCCATGCGGTTGGAGAGTTCAACATCGCTGGAGGTGCGGTCGCCGACAACGTCGCGCGGTGGGCAGCGGCTTCATGGTCTGCGGTTGGTTCAGGGACCGATGCGTACAACTTCTGCTCAATGTTGTTTAGCCACAGCACATCGAGTTCGATCGGGGATCGCCTATTTGTTGGCGGGTACTTCGGGTCGGTCGGCGGCTTGCCAATCCGCGCCATCGCGGCATGGAACGGCGCAGCGTGGACTATGCTCGCGCAGGGTCTCGCACAATCGATTCCGGGCACATTCCCGAAAGTTCATGCACTAGCCAGCCACGACGACGACGGCCGCGGCCCTCGCCCGCCCGGCCTGTACGTCGGCGGCGGCTTCAAGTACGCGGGTGGGCTCACCGTCAACAACATCGCGCGCTGGGACGGCGCGGTGTGGGACACTCTCGACTCGGGGCTCCAGGGTACGGTTGAGGCCCTCGGAGTGTTCGACGTGGACGGCCCCGGCCCGCAACTCCCGAGCCTCTTCGCCGGAGGTCAGTTCATCGACACCTCGCAGGGCGTCTTCGTCCACGGCCTGGCGCGCTGGGACGGTCGAACCTGGCACGCGATTCCGGGCTGGAACAACGGCTGGGGCAAGGCCATGGCCGTCTTCGACGACGACGGCCCGGGGCCGAACAAACCCGCGCTCTTCGTCGGCGGATCGATCGGTTCCGTCAACGGCATTCTGGCCTCGCACATCGCCAAGTGGGACGGCCAGCAGTGGTCCGCGCTCTCGGGTATCGGCGTGTTCGGGTGGGGCGGCCTCACGAGCGTCCGCGCCCTCGCGGTTCTCGACGAGGACGGGGACGGCCCGAACCCCGGCGGGCTCTACGTCGGCGGGTTCTTTAGCAGCGCCGGCGGCGTCCCCGCGATGGGTCTGGCGCGCTGGGGCTGCCCCGCGCCGGCGCAGTGCTACGCGAACTGCAACCTCGACTTCCATCCGATCACGGGCGCACACCTCCTGAGCATCGCCGACTTCGGCTGCTTCCAGGGCAAGTACGTGCTCGGCGACGTGTACGCCGACTGCAACGCGAGCGGCACGCTCACCGTCGCCGACTTCGGGTGCTTCCAGGGGAAGTACGTGCTGGGATGCCCGTAGGAAGGGACGGAGGGACGGAGGGACGGAGGGACGGAGAGACGCGAGGACGAAGGGGCGGGGCGGCCCGGCACGAGGGGTGGACGGGCGCGCCCGGCGGCCCTGCAGCGCGCCGGAGCGTGCCGCGCGCCAAACCGGACAATCATGTCCGGTTCGTGCGCCCCGCGGACCCTCGCGCGAGTCGCCGGTTCAGCGCAAACTTCTCGGAACTTGCTGCAACCGTTCCGTGCCCAGCCGGTAGATTCTTCTGGACAGCCGGGGTGATCCCCGGCATACTGGGTTCAGGCCGGGCCGCGGGTGTGTACCTCTTCCCCGGGCTTGGCGGGCCAAAGTTCCCCTCGCAACGGGGGGGAGAAAGAGGTTGCCATGAAGGCGGAGATGAAGAAGCGGATAACGGCGGACGAGTCCCTCCCGGGCGGTGCTGGCCGGCCATCGGCGCGTTCGCGCCGAACGGATGCCGCCGGTGCCGTTAGGGGGGGGGGCAGGGTCTAGGGCCATGGCGTGCGCGGTCGCCATGCTCGCTGCGGCGCACGTGGCGCTGGGCCAGGAGGTGCCGGCGGTTCAGCAGGTGTGGGTCGATCGGCAGTTTCAGACGGATGCAATCGGGGCCCCCGTCAATGGCTGGGATGAGGGAGTTGAGATCGAGTTCTACCACTACGCGATCCCGCCGAGTCCGAACGACTGGCGGCGCTACATCTTCACGACCGGGTTCGTGACCGAGGCCAACGGCTCGAAGCGCTTCGCCACGTTCCGCTACAACGCAGACTACCCGGAGCTTCACCCGGGAGAGGGCCTGCTTCAGGCCACCGCGTATTGGCCGACAACGATGCCGGCCGCCAACGCGAACAACAGGGCCGCGGCGATCGCGGTGGACGCGCTGGGCAACATCTACGTGGCCGGTGAGTCTCCGGACGCGGGCCAGAGCGGCGCGGACTACGTCGTCGTCAAGTACGACAAGGAACTCAATGTCGGGTCCGGCGGCGTCCCGACTTGGACCTACCGCTACGACGGCCCTTCGCACGGGGACGACCGGCCCGTGGACCTTGTGCTGACCCCGAGCGGCGGCGCGGTGGTGATCGTCACCGGCACCTCCTGGAACGGGGTGAACAACGACATCGTGACGATCGCGCTGGACTCGGCGACGGGCCAGCCGTGCGGGGCGTGGCCCGCGAGCACCGGCGAGTCGACAGGGGTGCGCCGCTACAACGGGGGCGGCAGTGACGAGGCGGTCGAACTGGCGGGCCCTCAGCTCGCTTGCGGGGACGGGGGCAACTGTGGCTTGAACTGCACGCTCGAAGTGGGCGTGATCGGCACGTCGTGGGGTTCAGGAACCAATACGCTCGACATGCTGACGTTCAAATACGGCGACCAACCGCTTGTTCCGGCACAGGGTGTCGTGGTCTGGTCGGACCGTCACGTCGCGGGGAGCGGGCACAACGAGTACGCCTCGGGGATCGTCTTCACCAACCTGCACCTGGTCTCCTGCGGCTACGGTCCGCCGCCCGAGAACAGTTTCACCGGCGGCGGCTTCTCCGCCTCGTCTTCGGGCGGTTCCACGAGCTCCCTGGTCGAGCCCAACTACGACTACCTGTTCGTGATGTACGACCACGTGACGGGCGCCAAGCTCTTCGAGGACCGCGTGGACTTCGCGGCGGCGCCGGACGTGTCGACGGACATTCAGTGGACGCCCGGCGACGGCCAGTCGATGCGGTTCTACGTGACGGGGCGCGCGACCAACGGGTCGGCGTTCGACGTGGGCACGGTGCGGTGGACGTGGACACCCGGGTCCGGCGGGAACCCCGCGACGCTGACGCGCGACTGGGTGTCGTCGTACGGGCTGGTCTCCGGGCGCGACGACCGGGGCAACGCCCTGGCCGTGGACGGCACCAACGCCTACGCGACAGGCTCAACGAATGCCGCCGGGATCACCACCAGCGACACGCTGACGATCAAGCACCTGCCGAGCCCCGCGTCCCCGGCATACCCACCGACCTGGTACATCCTGTACGCGGGGGGTGGGGACGACTTAGGACGCGACATCGTCACCGGCAACCAGCACCTGACCAAGCCCAGCGTGTACTTCACGGGCCGGTCGTTCCGCTCGGGACAGGGCAACGACTACATCACCATACGATTGAAGCAGAACTGACGGTGTGCGCCGCGGAGGGGTACGTCGTGACGCCGAAGACACTCAAGGTCGTTCACCCGCGCCGGGGGCTGATCGCCCCCGGCGCGGCTTTGGTGGTCGCGTCGGGCGTGTGGTGCAGCCCTGCTTCAGCGCCGGCGCAGTGCAGCCCGATCTGGTCGGGGCTCAACGGGGGCACCAACTGGGATTGCAGGCGGCTCGGCACGTTCGACGAGGGGATCAGCGGCATCGGCCGCACCGCGCTGTTCATCCCGGGCGGATTCACCAGTGTCGGCGGGGTCGCCGCCAACCGCATCGCGCGGTGGGACGGATGGCGGGCGTCAGCCGTGGGTGGCTGGCCCGCGATCAACGAAGAGTTCATACTGCGGTCCGGCGGTGTCGGGATCGGTGCCGCTGTGCCCGCCGGTCTCTACGCCGGTGGGCATTTCTCACGGACCGGGGATGGTCGTGCTCGCAATCTGGCGCGTTGGTTCCCCCAGCACTGGCATGACGCCGGCGGCGGGGTCCTGATGCCCGTTCCCAGCCTCATTGCAGTCGCCGGAGTCGTGCGGGCGTACGACGACGATGGACCGGGACCGATGCCCGCGTTCCTCTTTGTTGGCGGCCGATTCACCCACGCAGGAGACGGCGTGCCTGCGGAAGGCTTGGCCCGTTGGGACGGATCCGAATGGAGTGCGGTCGGCGGTGGGTTGACGCCGTTCACGGGGCAGTTCGCCGATGTGGGTGCAATGGAAATTTTCGACGACGACGGCCCCGGTCCGCGGCGTGAGGCGCTGTATGTCGGGGGCAACTTCGCCTCGGCGGGCGGGGCCTTCGTCAATAGGGTCGGGCGCTGGGACGGCGCGTCATGGGAGCCGCTCCAGAACGGCGTGAACGGATCACCGGTCCAGTCCCTGTGCGTCTTTGACGAGGACGGGCCGGGACCGGGACGTGCCGCCCTCTTTGTGGGAGGACCGGTGTCCGCATCCGGTTATTCCAACGTCGGCGGCCTGATGCGCTGGGACGGAGTGACCTGGTCGGCGGTCTGGCCGCCCGGGCTGGCGGGCGGACCGGTGAGCGCGATGGCCGTGTTTGACCAGGACGGGTCTGGTCCGGACAAGCCGTCGCTGTTCGTCGGAGGCTTCATTGACACCCTCCCGGGCGGAGGGCCGGCCGGCAAGATCGCGCGCTGGGATGGATCGCAGTGGCACGCCGTGGGAACAGGGGTCGCGGGGTTCGGCATCGGAACAACGGTGCATGCCATGGCCGTGTTTGACGAGGACGGCGAGGGGCC
The DNA here is from genome assembly GCA_046153875.1 of Phycisphaerales bacterium. Taxonomy (GTDB): domain Bacteria; phylum Planctomycetota; class Phycisphaerae; order Phycisphaerales; family UBA1924; genus JBJXFE01. The sequence continues at coordinate 5,744 of JBJXFE010000045.1, read as the reverse complement.
GAACCCGGGCGGTCTGTACGTCGGCGGGTACTTCACGTCGGCGGGAGGGGTCCCCACCAGCCACGTCGCCCGCTGGGGCTGCCCCCTGCCGCCGGAGTGCTTCGCCAACTGCAACCGGGACTTCCATCCGATCACGGGCGCGCACATCCTCAGCGTCGCCGACTTCGGGTGCTTCCAGGGCAAGTACGTCCTGAACGATCCTTACGCCGACTGCAACGCCAGCGGCGGGCTGACCGTCGCCGACTTCGGGTGCTTCCAGGGGAAGTACGTGCTGGGGTGCCCGTAGGAAGGGACGGCGGGACAGAGAGACGGGCGGCGGAACGGCCAAGCTCACCGCGCCGCGCTGTTGGCCGCGTTCTGCCGCGATTCTCACGGCGTGAACGGTCGATATTCGTCGTGTGGAGCCCGCCGCCAGGCATGATGCAGGACTTTCGCCGCCAAGCGCCGCGGCCTCCGTCGGGCCGCTGTCCGCGGGGCACCTCGAGCAGCTCGCCGCGGCCCGGCACGCTTCGCGCAAGCTCCGTCGGACCGCGGCGGTCGCCCGCTTCAGCGCCTGGAGCACGGGCATCCTGGGCGCGATCACGCTGCTGGGCGTTCTCTTCGGAGACGTGACGTCGCTCGTGCTCGCGGTCGCGCTCATGGCCGTGGCGGTCCGCGAGGGTTGGCTGGCCGGGCGGCTCGCGCTGCTCCATACCGGCGCGCCGAGCGCGCTGGCGGTGAACCAGCTCGCGCTCGGCGGGATCATCGTCGTCTACGCCGCATGGCAGCTGCGTGGCGTGCTCACGTCCGGCGGACTCTCGGCCGTGACGGCGCCGACCGGCGATCCGCAGGTGGACGCGATGCTCGGCGACTTCGGCGCCCTCGCGCAGCGCCTCACGGTGGCGTTCTATCTGGTCGTTGCGGTCGCGGGGGGCGTGACCACGGGCCTGATGGCACTCTACTACCACAGCCGCCGCGCGATGCTCGACGCCTTTGTCGCGCGGACGCCCCCGTGGGTCATCCAGGTCATGCGCACCGGTTGAGGCGGACCGGCAAACGGGCCGTGGCCCCGCGGTTCGGCGGTACCGGCCTTCAACCGACCTTCCGACCCTCCGATCGCATCGGGGACGCCGCAGCCCAAACAACTTCCAATCTGCGGCGGCTGCGGCGCGGTGGGCGATCGGGAGCCTGTCGGCATGCCGCGCGACACGGGAAAAGGTTCACAAAAAACTAACCCTGCATCGACGTCACGGCGCTTGTGGTTGGGGCCGGTTCTGCTATCGTCATGATCGCGTCGAGGGGTCCGGGGGTAGGTCGTCAAGACGAGGCCTACGTGTGTTCAACGCTGAGGCCGGTGCGCAGGGTGCGCGTCGGCCGGCATGGTTGTGGGTATCTGCCGGCTCGCTGCCGTGAAGCGGGTCGAGCCGGGACGAGGTTCGTTTTTCAAGTTCAAGAAGGAGGGATCTGAACATGATGCGTCGTCGTTTGGTGATCGCCATGGCGGCCTTTGCCGCCTCGTGCGCGGGGTCGGCCTTCGGGCAGTCCGCGCCGATTCCGATCCGCAACGTCGTGATGCCGCTCGATTCGGGCGTGGTGAGCGCTCCCGCCGGGCGGGGCAACCCCGGCGTGGCCGTCCCGGTGTACACCACGTGGGTCAATGTGCATGACTCCGCGTGGCTGCGGCTGAAGTTCGACCAGGTCGTCCTGTCGGGCAACCCGGAGCAGGGCACGGGCTCGTACATCCGGATCTTCTCGGCGCTCGACGGCGGGGTCCAGAAGCTGGACGCGCGCCACCTGGCCGACTGGAGCTATTCGTCGGCCGTGTTCAACGGCGACAGCCTGTTGCTGGAGATCTACGCGTACCCGGGCACGGGCGCCAACCGCCTGAGCATGACGACGGTGATGGCGAGCGAGCCGGTTCCGCAGGGAGGCCCCGACACGATCTGCGGGACCCTGGACAACCGCACGCTCTCGTCCGACCCGCGCCAGGGGCGGCTCTGGCCCATCGGCTGCACCGCGTGGCTGATCGACAACGGCAACTGCGCCAACCGCTTCCTCACCGCCGGCCACTGCATCACGAACGGCGGCGGCGCCGGCGACATCGTCCAGTTCAACGTCCCGCTCTCGACCGCCGGCGGAATCGCCGTGGCGCCGCCTCCGCAGGACCAGTTCCCCGTCGTCGCGGGCTCGCCCCAGAGCACCAACGGCGGCGCGATCGGCAGCGACGCGGCCCAGTTCTTCACCGGCCTCTCGGCCGGCCAGCACGCCCGGGTCCACATGGGCGGCGCCGCATATACCCTGGCGGCCGCGGCCCCCGGGGCCGGTGGCGCGACCATCCGCGTCACGGGTTACGGCACGACGAATCCGAATGACCCGCCGGGCGGCGGCCTTCCGCTCAACCAGAGCCTCGTCCAGAAGACCCACACCGGCCCGAACGTCGCGCCGGTCGGCACCAACATCCGTTACACCGTGGACACGACCGGCGGCAACTCCGGCTCGCCCGTGGTGACGGAGACCAACGGCCTGTCGATCGGCATCCACACCCACGCGGGATGCACCGCCACCGCCGGCACCTTCAACAACGGCACGGCGATCCAGTTCGCCACCCTCCAGGGCTTCCTGTCCAACCCGAACGGTCCCTGCGCCCCGATGGTGCAGCCCGCCACGCCCAAGGGCGGCCCCCTGGCAGAGGGCGGCGTCGCGGACCACTTCAACCGCGCCGACGGCCCGATCGGCAGCGACTGGTCCGCCGTGGGCGCGGCCGTCCTGGCCAACTTCACCATCTCCGGCAATGAAGGGGCTCACGCGGTCGGGGGCAACGAGTTCATCCAGAACGACGCGTTCGCGGGCGACTACCGCAGCGGCGTCGTCTGGGTCAACGCCTTCATGAACGGCACCGCCCTCCAGTACGTCGCCGTGGCCACCGGCCTGGGCGGGTCCCAGTTCATCTACGCCAAGGTTCAGGGTCAGACCGGCAACGGCAACTTCAGCCACGTCGCGTTCTACAACAGCACCAACAGCGCGTTCGGCACCCTGCCGTTCACCGCGCTCGGGGCCAACGAGTTCAGCCAGGGGCGCCTCCGGCTGTCGATCAGCCCGGACGGCGACACGGCATCGCTCGACGTCGATACCGACTTCGACGGCCTGCCCGAGTTCACCTACTCCAGTAGCGGCGTCGCCGCCATCGCGGCGGGCTTCGGCACCAGGTTCGGGCTCGGCGCCTTCGGCAGCACGAACTTCGACAACTGGAACGCGACCCACAACGGACGGACCGACAACTTCAACCGCGCCGACGGCGCCATGGGCGCCCCGTGGGCCGCGTCGACCGGGACGTTCGCCAACTTCTCGATCAGCGGAAACGCCGGGACGCACACCGCGGCCGTTCTGACCGACCTGATGCGCTATAACGCCGCCGGTTCCGCCGGCTCGTACCGCACCAGGACCCAGTGGTTCGACATCGCCACCAACGGCACGGGCCTCCAGTACGCTTCGCTCGCCGCCGGCCTGGGCGGGGCGAACTACTTCTACGTCAAGGCCCAGGCCCAGACGGCCACGGGCAGCTTCAGCCACCTGGGCTTCTACCAGGGCACCACGAACGGCGCCTGGCCGGGGGTCACCGGCGGGGCCGGGTTCTTCGCCGTCACCTCCGAGTTCCCGGCCGCCCGCTGCCGCCTGACCGTCAGCGCCGACGGCGACCTCGCCACGTTCGACATCGACACCGACTTCGACGGTGTGCCCGATCAGTCCTACGCCCGCGGCGGGCTGAACGGGATCTCCGCCGGCTTCGGCACCGGCTTCGGCATCGGCGCCTACGCGAATCCGATCTACGACAACTACGCCCTGCTCGACAACGCGGCCGACACCTTCACCAGGCCCAACGGGGCCATCGGCGGCACCTGGGCCGCGGGCCCGACCGGACCGCTGACCAACTTCAGCATCCTGGGCAATCAAGGCGACTACACCGGCGGCGGGGCACACGGCAACATGGTGAACACCGGGTGGAAGGCGGCTACATCCGACAACCGAATGTGGGTGGACGCCCACTTGGATGCGGGCGGCGGGGTCGCGTATGTCGCGCTGATCTCGGGGTACGGCGGGACGGATAACCTGTTCATCAAGATCCAGAACAACGGCGGCGCCTCCGACTTCGACCGCGTGTTCTTCTATCACGGGGAGACCGGCGTCGGAGGCTGGCCGGGCATGACTCCCGCGACCATCTTCAACGACCTGGCGACTCCGGTCACGTCCGCGCGCATCCGCGTCACCATCGGGCCCGACGGCGACACCGTCACGCTCGACATCGACAACAACTTCGACGGAATCGCGGACGAGTCGTTCAGCCGCACCGGCTTGTCGTCCATCAAGGCCAGTCTTGGCAACCGCTACGGCATCGGCGCCTTCGGGCCGGTGGCGTTCGACAACTGGAGCGCGACACCCGCGACTCCGGAGCCGTCCTGCTACCCGGACTGCAACCTGAGCGGCTCGCTCACCGTTGCCGACTTCGGGTGCTTCCAGGGCAAGTATGTCCTGGGTGACCTGTACGCCGACTGCAACGCCAGCGGCACGCTGACGGTGGCCGACTTCGGCTGCTTCCAGGGCAAGTACGTCCTGGGGTGCCCGTAAGCGGGCGGGTCGGCGCTCGGAGCCGACCTGAACCGGTGAAGTGACGCAACCATCGAGCCCGGGGACATCGGTCCCCGGGCTTTTCATTGGCACGCCCATCCGTTCAGCGGGATTGAGGCGCACCCGCACGCCGATCATGCTGTTCGGGGCCGGGGCTTGGCGCCGGCCGGGTTCGCCCGAGGTTCGCCCGGGGTCGCCCGGCACCGAGGGCCCGACGCGGAGGTTCGCCCATGAAGACCATTCGGCGCGGCGGGGTGACGGCGTTCGCGGCGTTCGCGGCGTTCGCGGCGTTCACGGGCGGGGCGGAGGGCCAGACCTGTGAGTGGGGGCCGTTCGGGCGCGGCCTGCCGGCGCACGCGACCGCCGTGGCTGTCCTGGATGAGAACGGCGCGGCGCCGGGCGGGAAGGTGCTGCACGCCAACCACTTCACCCTCAACACGATGGGTGGCTTCGGGTCCCGGGTGGTGCGCTGGAGCGGGGCTGCGTGGACGCCGCTGGGCGCCGACATGAACCGGCAGGTCAACCGGCTGGCGGCGTTCGATGACGGCGCCGGCGAGGCCCTCTACGCGGGCGGGCAGTTCAGCGACATCGGGGGCGTGCCCATGCGCAGCGTGGCGCGATGGGACGGCAGCGCCTGGCACGAGGTGGGCGGCGGGGCCGCGTTCACCTCGACGCTCGGCGTGACCGGGGCCGCGAGCATCATGGCGATGGCCGCTGCGGACGACGGAGGCGGGCTCGCGCTGTTTGTCGGCGGGTCGTTCTTCACCAGCGCGGGCGGCATCCCCGTCGGCGGGATCGCGCGATGGAACGGCGCGTCGTGGTCCAATCTGGGGCTGGGGCCGCAGGTGATCACCGTGCTCGATATCGCGGGGTTCGACGCCGGGGCCGGGCCGGCGGTGTACATCGTCGGCATGTTCTCGCAGGTCGGCGGGGTCCCGGTGCAGAGCGTGGCCCGGTGGAACGGTTCGGCGTGGTCGGCGGTGGGGGTGCTCCCGCCCGGCGCGCCGCCCGGCGCCGCGGGCTTCCGCGCCCTGGCCGTGCTCGACGACGGCGCCGGGCCGGCGCTCTACGTGGGCGGGCCGCTCCTCAACCTGCCTCAAGGCAACCACGTGCTGACGTGGAACGGCGCGGCGTGGTCGCTC
>JBJXFE010000044.1:0-12137 GCA_046153875.1 Phycisphaerales bacterium | reverse complement strand
CCGTGCTCGACGACGGCGCCGGGCCGGCGCTCTACGTGGGCGGGCCGCTCCTCAACCTGCCTCAAGGCAACCACGTGCTGACGTGGAACGGCGCGGCGTGGTCGCTCGTGGGCTCGGGCGAGAACGGGGTGATCCACGCGCTGGAGGCCTTCGACGACGGGTCGGGCCCGGCGCTCTACGCCACGGGGACGTTCACCCAGGCGGGGGGCGTGGCGGCCGCGGGGATCGCGCGCTGGGACGGCGCCGCGTGGTCGCCGCTGGGCGCGGGGATCGTCGGCGACGCGCCGGACATGATCGGGTTTGACGACGGGGCCGGCCCGCGGCTTGTCGTGGCGGGCGTCAGCGCCGCGGGCGGCACGCCGGTGGGCAACATCGCCGCGTGGTCGTGCGCGCCGTGCTACCCGGACTGCAACGCCGACGGCGGGCTCAGCGTCGCCGACTTCGGGTGCTTCCAGGGGAGGTACGTGCTGGGCGACCTCTACGCCGACTGCAACGCGAGCGGGAATCTCACCGTCGCGGACTTCGGGTGCTTCCAGGGCAAGTACGTTCTTGGCTGCCCGTGACGGCAGTTGGGCTGGCGTTTCGCGGGTCATGCGGCAGGCTGCGGCCGTGGTTGCGAGCACTGTGATTGACCGGCGATCACACCACGATCATCCTCGAAGCGGGATGATCGTGGCACATGGGGCACTCCGGATGAGCGAGCCACCCGCCCCCGGTCATCTTGCTCAGACTCCGGAATTCTCTTGCGTCCGCAGCGCCCCGTGGTACTCTGGATGAGGAGCACGGAGGCGCTCGATGTCTCGGCGTTCGCTGTTGATCGTGGCAGGAACGGGGCTGCTGCTGGGCTTTGTCCCCGGCGCGCTCGCCCAGGAGTGGACGTGGACCAGCCTGCACCCGAAGGGGCAGGACAGGTCGTTGGTCAGGGCGGTGGGCGCAGGGCTTCAGGCGGGGTACACCGTCGCGGTGCCGGGTGGACCGAACCACGCCGCGCTGTGGTCCGGGTTGGCCTCGAGCTGGATCGACCTGCACCCGGCCGGGGCTGACTTCTCGGTCGTCCTCGGGGTGGACGGGCCGCTCCAAGCCGGCTCCGCGTGGTTCGGCAACGGGTTTCAAGCGGGGACGTGGCGCGGGAGCGCCGCGAGCTGGACGAGCCTGCACCCCACGGGAGCCGCCGAGTCGGTCGCGAACGGGGCGGGCGGGGGCCAGCAGGCGGGGTTCGCGACCTCCCCCGGCGGGTGGGCTCACGCCGGATACTGGACGGGCTCGGCGTCGAGCTGGGTCGATCTTCACCCCGCGGGCGCGTTTCGTTCGACGGCCTACGCGACCACGGGCTCGCAGCAGGCCGGGTACGTCGAGCAGACGCCGGGCGTCACCCACGGCGCACTCTGGTCCGGAACTGCCCAGAGCTGGATCGACCTCCACCCCGCTGGCTATCTGGGTTCGATCGCATACGGGGCGTCCGGGGACCAACAGGTCGGGTCCGCCACGCTCCCCAGCGGGCTTTCGGGGCACGCGGGAATCTGGAATGGAAGCGCTTCGTCGTGGGTGAACCTGCATCCGTCCGGCGCCGTGTCGTCGCACGCCTCGGCGACCGATGGGCTGCATCAGGTAGGCGTTGTCGGCTTCGGAGCCTTCGATTCTCGCGCCTCGATCTGGTCCGGGTCGGCCCAGACATGGGTCGACCTCGGGAGCATCTTGCCGAGTTCCTACACACTCTCGCAAGCGCACTCTGTCGCAACGGTCAACGGAACCGTGGTGGTAGGAGGGTGGGCACTGAATTCGCTCACCGGGCAGCTCGAAGCGGTGATCTGGGCGCAGGTGCCATCTCCGACGACCTTCTGGACGATCGGGCTGTGCGCGTTGATTGCGGTGCGCCGACGGAGGCGAGTGGCATCAACACAAAGTCCGAAGGGCAGGTGACGCGGCACTTCTCGTCGAGCATCCGCTGAGCGCGAAAGGGAAGCCCATGATCCGAATGACCCCCACAGGATTCCTGGTCGTTCTTGCGGCGTCCGCAAACCTCCACGCTCAGGTCAACATCTATCCCGCCGTCCGCGCGGACATCGGGAACACCGGCCCGGCGGTCGAACCGGCGATCGTCGCGAGCACGCTCGCGCCCGGTGAACTGCTCGTCGGCTGGATCGACTGGCGCACGGGCAAGAACCAGATTGGGTACGCGATCAGTGTTGACGCGGGAAACACCTTCACTGACGGTGTGCTGACTGTTCCCAGCGAATTAGGCCCGACACTTCTCACTCAGAACTCCGCGGACCCGATGGTGGCGTGCGACCCGCTCACCGGCGATCTCTGGATCGGCGGGTTCTCGACCACGCAGACCCAAGACCCCAACGGCCTCTTCATCGCGCGCAAGGCGCTGGGCGTGTCCTCGCTCGGCACCAGCATCATGATCGAGGGACCCAACACGGGCGCCAACCCCAAGACCGACAAGCCGCTCATGGCCGCGGGACCAAATCCGTTCAACCCGGCCGAGGCGTACCTCTACGCGACCTGGAATCGCTCCGGGGCGGCACCCCCGCCGTTCTACAACGCGTTCCACAAGGTCACGCCCCGGCGCGTCCGAGTTCCCGACACAGGCGCCCCGGGGTCCTTCGGTCCGGCGTGGATTGGCGATCCGGCATCTTTCGTCAGTCAGTCGAATGATCCGTTCCACGGCGCTGGGAGCCTCGGCCCGTTTCCGGTGGTCATTCCGGCCACTTCGCCGCAGAACCGCGGGCGACTCGTCGTCGTCTGGCGCACCAAGCTTTGGAGAGCGGTCCTGTCGGACGACGCGGGCCAGACGTGGACCCCGAGCACTTCGCCCTACTACCACTCGGTACTCCCGAGCGCGGAGGACGCGGGCGAGGACGACATTCCGGGCCCGTTCAAGTTTTCGGGCGTGCCGAGTGTCTCGGTGGATCGCAACACAGGGTCGGTATACGCGGTGGTCGCTGCGCGCCGCGAGCCGGGCTCAAAGAACGTGGACCTCTGGGTCCACCGGAGCCTCGACCAGGGCGCAACGTGGCCCGCCAACCAGGTCTTCCACCTCACCGACGCGGACCTGGGCACCGTCGCGCAGTCCTACTACCCCGACCAGTTCATGCCCTCGATCGTGATCGATGACTTCGGCGCCGTCAACCTGCTCTGGTACGACACGCGGCAGGACGGCGGCGTGCTCAAGGACGACCACCCCTCCGCCCTTCTCGACGCGTACTACGCTCGGATCGTCAACCTCGGCGGGCCATCGCAGACCATCGAGGTTCACCGGCTCACGAGCCAGACGTTCACCACGGCGATCACCAACCCGAACCATCCCTATGGGTCCAACGGCGTGGCGAACAACCCGCAGTTCGTCGGCGACTACCAGTGGATCGCGGCGTCCGGGTGCCAGGTCTACCCGTGCTACATGAGCGCCCACACGGGCGAGCGCCACGTCTACGTCCACCGGATCAACATCTGCCCGACCGACACGGACGACAGCGGGCTCATCGCGGCGTCCGACGCGGTGCTGTTCATACAACTCTTTCCCGTGGGCGATCCTCGCGCCGACATCAACCGCGATCAGGTCGTCAACGCCGCCGACGCGGTGGAGTTCCAGGCCCGGTTCGCCGCGGGCGGACCGTGACGCTCACGCGACGGGACCCCTACCGCGCCCGTCGAGAATCTTCCGTACCTCGTGGGCCACGACTCCCGCTGCGCCGCCCGCTGGGGCTGCTTCCACTGCTATCCCGACTGCAACACCAGCGGGAATCTCACCGTCGCCGACTTCGGGTGCTTCCAAGGGAAGTATGTCCTCGGGTGCCCGTGAAGGCAGTGGGCAATAGGCAATGGGCAATGGGCGATCGAACTGCGCTGGGGGTGGGGCGCTCAGCGCGCTCACCGGCTGATTGACGCGCCGGCCTGCTCGCGCATCCGCCGCACCGCCTCGAGCCGCCTCTGATGCACCTCGCGGTCGGGCTCCAGCTTGGTGAGGGCCGTGATGTGCCGCTCCGCCGATTCGTAGTCCTTGACGGTCAGCGCCACCGTCGCGGCCAGTTCGCGCTGGTCCGCGTCGAAGGGTGAGACGATCGTCGCACGCCGGGCTTTCTCGCCCGCCTTGTCCCATTGGCCCAGGGCGGCGTACCGGCGGGCGAGCTCGCCCGCATAGGCCGCGGACTTCTGCTCGCGGGCGTCGAGGAACTCCAGGTGCGGGATCGCGCGTTCGGCGGTCTCGGCCGAGGCGAGGTAGAGCTTCGCCAGCAGCTTGTGCGGGAGCTCATCCACGGGCCTGGCGGCGGCGTAGCGCTCCAGCAGCGGCGCGACAGCTTCGGTCGGCTCGCCGCCGGATTGGCGCAGCCGGAGCCGCACGCTCAGCTCCAGCACGTCGGCGTTGTTCGGGTGTTGCTCCAACCACCGCGCGGCCATCTCCGGCGTCGGGTCGGGGAGCTCCGGCTCCCACGCCGCGCGCGACCGGGCGCCGGTCGTGAGGCCCCACCCCGCGTCGTCCGCGAACTCGGTGAGGCGTGATTCCAGCGCGGCGCGGTCCTCCGCCGCGGCCTCCTCCGTCAGCAGTTGCCGGATGCTCGGTTCGCCCGCGGGCCGCCCCATGCCCCAGGACAGGACCTGCTCGCGGGCCCACGCCTTGAACTGGTCGACGAACTCGTCGGGCGGCAGGCCCAGCACCGCCCGCATCGCCGCGGGCTCGCGCTCGCCGCGCGCGTAGCGGTCCATCATGTCCAGCGGCGCACGCTCGCCCCAGCGGCGGACGATGAACTCGTACATCCAGTGCCCCTGGGCGTAGGCCAGCCCGCGGTCCTGCGGGCGCTTGGGGCGGACGAACGCCAGGTTGATCCCGTCGAGGTCGAAGAGCCCGCCGTTGGAGAGCGCGTCATCGAGCAGGCGGCAGACCGAGCCGTCGCGCGGCGCGTCCTCCATGTACACGGCCGCGGCCTCGGTGAACCAGTGGGGGATGCGGTTGTTCGTCCGCGAGAGCGTGACGGTGTGGGTGTACTCGTGGCGCAGGACGCGCAGCCAGTCGTAGGCGCCCACGGACTGCCCGCCGCCTTCGCGCGGGGACTCCATCGCGATCAGCGGGCCGGTGGCCGCGGCCATGGTGTGGATGCGGGTGATCCCCGCGATGCGCACGGCGAACGCGCGATGGTCCGGCAGCAGGTCGATGAGCGTCCGGCCCGCGGGCTCGTGGTCGATGCCGCCGGGCCCGCCCCCGGTGACGCGGTCGTGCATCCCTTCGAGCAGGGCGGGCATCTCCGCGGCCAGCACGCCGTCCACGCCGGGGCGGTACCGGATGACGAAGTGCTCGCTGTCGATCGTGGGGAACGTGAGCAGGTCCGTGACCAGCTTGAGGCTGTTGCCGGCCCGCAGGTTGAACGGGTCGAGAGCGACAGCCTTTGTGAGCGTGCCGTTCGCGTCGGCGTCGCGCCCCGCCTGCATCATCATGAGCCCGAGCTCGATCACGGGGTCGGCGCGGTAGGGCGCGCGCCGGGCGGCCTCGGTGAGGTAGCGGGAAGAGGCTTCGTACTGGCGGGCTTCGGAGAGCGTCCGTCCGACCTCGAAGTACCCTTCGTAGTGACCCGGCGAGAGGGCGTCGAGCGCGCCCAGCTCCGCGTCGGCCCGGGCGTACTCGTAGGCCTGCGCCGCCGAGGCGGCCCGCAGGGCCAGGAGCATCCGCGAGTTCGGGAGCCGCTCCAGCGCCGGCGCGAGCAGGGCGAGCGCGCCGGGCGCGTCGCTCTGGCGCAGGCGCGCCCGGGCGAGGATCGCCGCGGCCCGCGCCGAATCGGGCGCGAGCGCGTCCAGCCGGGCCGCGACTTTCTCGGCCGCGTCGATGTTGAACGAGTCCACCGCGGCACGCCCGAGCAGGGCCCACGCCGCCGCGCAGGACGGGTTGAGCGTCAGCGTTTCGAGGGCGGCCTGCGTCGCCTCGCGGCGCTGATCCTTGGACGCGAGCAGCTCCGCCTCGGCCAGGTGGGCGGGCCAGTAGAGCCGGTCGAGCTCGGTCCGCGCCCGCGACAGCAGCGCGAGCATCGCGCGGTAGTCCTGCCCGCCCGAGCCCTGGGTTCCGGCGATCGCCGAGCGGAGCATCATCCCGCGGACCGCTTCAACGAGGTCCGGGGCGGCGTCGATGCGCCCGCCGCGCAGCCGGTCTACCAGCGGCGTGAGCGCGTCGATCGCTTCGGGGGTGCGCCCGAGCATGTCGAGCGATTCGGCCCGCAGGCGGACGGCCCGCAGCGACGCGCCATCGCCGAGCAGCGTGAGCGCCTGTTCCAGCTCACCGCGGGCGATCGCGGCTTCGGCGCGGTCCTCGACGGGCGCGCTCTCGTCGGAGAGCGACGGATCATCGAACGCGCCGCGCACAAGCGCGGCCGCCGCACGGCGCGCCGGTGTGTCGAGGTCGCCGTCTTCCCAGACGCCGTGGAACACCCGCCGGTCGCGCCGCTCGGCGTCGCTCAGGTACGGCGCGTCGAGCAGGGCGACGACCTGGTCGGCCAGCGGCGGGGCCTCCGCCGGCGCGATCGTCGGCCGCGACGGTTGACCGCCGGGTTGATCGGCGAGTTGATGCGCGAGCACCCCGTCTCCCGGGGGGAGGCGGTACGCGGGTGGATTTGCCACGCCTACAAGCGCGAGCGCGCCCGCGCCCGCGGTCGTCCCCGCCACGATCCACATCCATGTGACTCGGCTCATACGTCCGTGCCCTCGACCCCGGCTTGTGGCACCCGCCGCGGCGGGTGCCTACCCGTTCCTCCTACTTCTTCTTCGGCCCGCGGCCCCCCACGGGTTCGCGCCAAGCCTCCGCCTGACCGTTCCAACCCTCCGGAATTGCCGTGTCGAACGCCTCGGGGCCGACACCCGCCCCGTCGTTGATCTTCACGTCCAGCAGTTGGACGGTCGTCATGTCACCCTCGTCGCCGTCGTCCGCGGCCTTCACCGCCCGGACCATCTCGGGCAGGAGCCGCCCGGACAGGCCGCGTTTATACCAGAGCCGGATTTCAGCAAAGCCCGCGTTCTCGTCGGCGTCCGGGCGCGGCGTCAACCGCAGCTGGTGCATCCCGTCGCGCGACGCGAACTTCAGCACGCGCGCAAGGCGTTCGCGGTCTTCGTCGGGCAGGTCCTCGGGCTTTTCGGGCATGATCCCGCTCGCCGGCGGGACCAGCTCCACATCGAACCGCGCCAGGATGTCCCCGCGCGGCTGGCCGATCGGGATCGGCAGCGGCCCCTCGCCGATCCGGAGCGGGTCGAAGTCCTCCCCCGGCGCGACGACCTGCCGGCGCAGGCAGAGTTTCGCGTTGGGCATGAACTCCGCAAGCCACTCGCCGTCAAAGACGAACGACTTGGGCTCCTCCTCCAGGCGCGGACCGATGTGCAGCCTGGTGAACTCGACGGCGAAGCGCCGCAGCGGGCGTTTCCCTTCGCGCGGGTCCGTGCGGAACTTGAGCGTGCCGATCCGCGTCTGGCGGTCGCCCTCGAACGCCGATTCGGTATCGTGCACGACCGTCGCGGTCAGCGTGACCAGGTCGGCGTCGGCGCTCTCCAGCGCGCGAAGCAACTCGTCCGCGGTCTTGAACTCGCCGGAGGGTTCCATCACCGGGCGCTCGTGGAGCGGGGGCGCGACGACCACGCCCCCCGGGTCGCGGGGCTGCTCGGGCTCGGCCTTCTGCGCGACGGCCGAACCCGTGCTCACGAGCACGCCGGCCAGCATCGCCGTCCGTTCCACCCGACCGGCCCGCCGTCCATGCATGACCGTCTCCTTCAACGTCCCGGTTGGACCCCGCGCCCGCCCGCCGGTTCCGTCCGCTCGGGCGGGCTGAACCGGATGAAGCTCGCCACGTCCTGGTCCGTCGGCGCGCTGTTCTCCCACGCCGCGGTATACAGCGCCGCCAGCATCGCCCCCCCCGCGCGCAGCCGCGCCTCGATCAGCGCCTTGCCCGGCTCCTTCTCGAGGTCGCCCGACTTCTGAAGCTCGTAGAGGGGGCGGACGTTCTCGAAAGTGGCCCCGACGTAGCGGATCACGTCCTCCCACGGGTCCGCCGCGTTGACGCGGACGTCGTAGCTCATCCCCGCCCGCAGGCCGTCCACATCCAGGCTGTGAATCTCCAGGATCCTGCCGTCCACGTACGCATGGAACCCGCGGTCGGCGGTGAACCCGTCGGGGTTCTCGCCGACCCACCCGTGGTGGTGCTTCGTCGCGTGCAGCGGCTGCGACATGTCGCCCACGAAGTGGCTCAGCACGCCCATGTGGTAGATCGCGTTGAGGCGCGCCAGCTCGATCTGCGCTGCCCGGGTCTCGCGCTGCGACGGGTCGTCCTTGACGATCGCCTCGAGCACGCGCCACGTGTGGAAGCTCGACCGCAGCTTCGCGTAGTGCTCGGTCATCGCGTGGGCCGCGAACCCGGGCCACTCATACTGCCGCTGGTCGTCGTCGCCCAGGTCGTAGGGCTCGACGCGCTCGGGGTGCTCGTGCTTGGCGATCGCCATCACCCGCAGGTAGTCGTACCGGTACTTCGGAACGGAGGCCAGCGTCAGCCCGAACTGGTCGAGCAGCTCGACGTCGAGGTAGTGGTCCGGCCCGTTCTCGTGGCCCAGAGGCGGCATCCGCGTGCCGCGCCACCGGTCGGGCTCGACGGATTCCTCGGCGATCATGCCCGCGAACACCGGGTCGCGGACCCACGCCGGCGCGTCGGCGGGCAGCCCCTCCAGCGCCAGCCGCGTGATGACCCGGTGCCCGTGGGCGTTCCAGGCGGCGGCCTCGCCCGCGGACCACAGCGCGGCCCCGGCGACGAGAACGATCGCGGCGGTGCGCACGCCGCGGCTCAGGAGCGTCTTCATGCGGGATGGTACGGCCGCGGACGTGCCACCGCCCTTCCGGGCGGTGTCCATCGGGCAGTGTCCATCGCGCGCAAAGCCCGACGCCGCGGGGCGCTAGGCGGCGTCGCGTTCGGCGCGGCGCAGCTGCTGGAGCACCTCGGCCTCGTGCTGCCGCTGGAGTTGCCGCTCGGTCCGTACGCCCGAGGGCGCGTCCGCGGCTTCGTTCCAGTCCTCGGCCGCGGCGAGCTTCAGGGCGCTGGGCATGGTCTTGCGGTAGCCGAGCAGGCGGACAACCTCGAGCACGTCCGTCCAGCTCGGGTACATCACGCCGTTGGCACGCTTGAACGACTCGATGGCCATGAGGAACAGGAACTGCTCGGGCGTCATCTCGCCCTCTTCCGCGGCCTTGATGAAGTCCGAGAGCCGCCGCCCCGGCCCGCGCCGGCGTTCGAGCCCCGTCGTGTTGCCGGCGCTCGTCTTGCGGCGATCCGGGCCGGGAACCCGCGCGTTGGGCCCGCCGGGAACGCCCGCCTCGTCCGAGAATCCGTTGTCGCGTGCGGCGTGCGGCATGGCCCCCCCCCCGATCCGGCGTGCGGCTGGCGTCCGCCGGCCGAAGGGGCGTACCGGACGCTACAGCTCCTCATCCTCATCGTCGTCGAGATCGTCGCCTTCCTCGACCCCGTCCCCGTCTTCCTCGAGAAAATCCTCGTCGCCTTCCTCAAGGGCCTCATCCTCGCCGAACTCGTCGCCGTCGAGGAAGTCCTCGTCCTCGGCATCTTCGTCCTCTTCGTACAGGACCGGGGCGGCCGCCGCCGACCCGTGCGACGCCGAACCCATCACGCTCCACCGCTCCGCCCACCCCGAAGAGAGTTCCGCCACCATGGTCGACTTCCTGTTCCTGGGGTTCGTTTCCGTGGCTGCCCGACCGAACGACCCGGTCCGCGCGATCGCTCCAACGCGCGGGGCCGATGCGATTGCGCGGTACACTACAGTCCGCGGCCCGGCTGTCAACATCCCCCGCGACCGTCGCGCGCCGCGCCGGGCGGCGGGGGAAGGGGCGCTACAGTAGGCCCGACCTTTTCCCGGGTTGTCCACGCCACCGCGCGGTTTTTTCATGCCCATCCCGCCCGCACCCAGCCCGTCCGGTTCCGCCGTGCCCGCCACGGTCCCGGCGGGCGCGCCGCCCGCCGCCGAAGCGCAGGGGCCGGTGCTCGGCCCGGAGCGGTTCGAGCCGCTGGCCGGGCTCCTGGCGATCCTGCTCCCCGGCGCGGGGCACGTCGTGCTCGGCGAGCGCCGCCGGGGCGTGCTCATCGGCGCGGGGGTCCTCGGGCTGTTCCTGGGCGGCATGCTCATCGGCGGCATCGACGCGATCGACCGCAAGGAAGACCCGATCTGGTTCATCGGGCAGGCCATGGTCGGCCCGGTCGCCTTCGGCGTGGACTACTACCACCAGGAGTTCTGCAAGATCCGTGAGCCCGCGAACATCCAGAGCGTCCACGCGAAGGAGCGTTACTCGTACCGCTCGGCGCTCCCCACCGAGGCCCGCGACCCGTCCGGCCTCCCGGCCGTCAACGCCCCGGGCGCCCGCCCGCCCAACTCCAAGTCGCTGGGGCGCATGAACGAGCTGGGCACGCTGTTCGCGACCATCGCGGGGATGCTTAACCTGATCGTGATCATCGATGCGTTCTACCACGCGCGGGCGGTGGCGCCCCGGCCCGGAGCGGCCGCGTGATGCCCGCGCTGGCCGAGATGGCGGCGGCGGCAGCGGTGGCGTCGGTGGCGGGCGCGGCCGGCGGTCCGGCCTTCGCCGGGACATGGGCACTGGCCGAGTCGTGGCGCCCGTTCCTCGACCCGCTCGACCTGCACGCGGCGTGGTGGCTCTTCCTCATCCCCCTGGCCTTCGGGATCAGCGTGACCTACAAGGCCGTGCGCCTGCCGACGCTCGATCGGTACTGGCGCGGCGTGGCGGCGATGACCGCCCAGATCGTGGGGGCGATGATCCTGCTCGGGATCGCCAGCTACCTCTTCGTCGGGCACGTCATGCCCGCGATCGTGCCGATGACGGAGTAGGGCCGCGGCTTCAGTCCCTCCGTCCCTTCGTCCCGCAGTTCACCCGCCGCGGCGGGTCCCTCCGTCCCTCCGTCCCTTCGTCCCTTCGTCCCTTCCCTACGGACACCCCAGCACGTACTTCCCCTGGAAGCACCCGAAGTCGGCGACCGTGAGCGTGCCGCTGGCGTTGCAATCGGCGGAGAGCAGGTCGCCCAGGACGTACTTCGTCTGGAAGCACCCGAAGTCGGCGACGCTCAGGATGTGAGCGCCCGTGATCGGGTGGAAGTCGCGCGTGCAGTTTGCGAAGCACGCGGGCGGCAGCGGGCAGCCCCAGCGGGCCAGCCCCTTGGCGGGGATTCCGGTGCCGGTGAAGAAGAAGTACCCGCCGACGTAGAGGCCGCCGGGGTTGGGGCCGGCTCCGTCCTCGTCGTAGACCCCGAGCGACTTGACCTCGGAGAACACGGGGAAGCCGGTGACGCCGCCCTGCAACGTGTTCCACGTCCGCCCGTCCCACTTCACGAGCGCCGAGGACGGCATCCCGGCGACTTGAGTGACGATGCCGCCCACGAAGAGCGCGGGCTTGTTCGGCCCCGGCCCGTCGTCGTCGAAGACCGCCATCGCTTCGACCGCGCCGCCGTACCAGCCCGGCACCGCGGACCACTGCAACCCGTCCCACCGCGCCAGGCCGTTGACGAGAACGCCGCCCGCGTGGCTGAACGAGCCGCCGACGAAGAGCGATTCACGCTGCGGTCCCGGCCCGTCCTCGTCGAAGACGCAGAGGGCGAAGCCGGGCGATGTGTTCAGGCCCGACCCGAGCGGCTCCCAGTTCTGTCCGTCCCAGCGGGCGATGCCGTTGGGAAGGTTCCCGATCACGTACAGGCCCGCAGGGCGCGGGCCGCGCCCGTCGTCGTCGTAGATGGTCGTGCCTTTGACACCAATCTGCACGCCCAAGCTGCTCCACGTCGTGCCGTTCCAACGGCCGATCCCCCAAGTCACAGGGTTCGTCTCCAGCACATACGCCCCCCCCACGACGAGCTCGGAGGGGCTCGTGGGCTGCGCCGGGCTCGCGTACGCTCTCAGCGACCGGATGTCGGCGCCGTTCGGCTGCGTCGGCGCCCAGCCGGCCAGGGTGCTCCATTCGTGGTCGCTCCACCGGCCGAGCGACCGGGTCTGCAAAGCGCCGATCGCGAAGAAGTTGCCTCCGAGGTACAAGCCCGGCGGGTATCCCTTCAGAGCGTGCGGCCGCGCGCTCAGCGCGTAGACAAAGGCGAACGGCTCGGGGATGCCGCTGC
>JBJXFE010000043.1:0-89326 GCA_046153875.1 Phycisphaerales bacterium | reverse complement strand
GCACGTGCTGATGACGCTCGGGACGGAGAAGACGCGGGCGGCCGGCGAAGTTCTTCATGCCCACACCATGCGCGCCCTCAACGAAACGGTTGCAGTTCGCCGTTCAATTCGTTCACAGGCTCGAAGGGGTCGAAGAGTGCACACCCACCAATCCAGCCGCGAAGCGGCGCCAGCCAATAGCCCAGCCCGTAAGGGCTGGGTCCCTTCGCCGCGGGTAGCCGAGCCCCGCAAGGGGCGACACACCCTCAATCCGCCCGCGGCCACACAATCACGCGCCTCGTCACCCCGCGCCGCATTCGGGGCACGTCGCCGTGACCGCGCCGCTGCGGTCGTACCCGCACTTCGGGCAGCACCCGTAATCCGGGCGGCGCACGTCACGGATGAGGAACGCCGTGGGGACTCCCACGATGAGCATCGGGATCCACAGCGCCAGCCGCATCGTGAACCCACCGCCCGAGGCGACCAGCGGACTCCAGAAGAACAGGTTCATGGGACCGGCGACCCCGAACCCGTGAAGGGCGTCCGGTCGCCATGCGCCCCATGCGACACCGACCGAGCCGTGGGCCACTCCGAACTCGACGCTGCGCGATCCGAGCCTGAACCCGCCCATCACCGTGCAGACCGCGCTGCCGAAGAAACCCGCCGCGCAGACCAGCGTCACCGCTGCGCCGATCGCGGCGAGGAGCTTCTTGCGGCGGCGGCTCATCGCAGACACGATACAGCCATCCTCGCCTTCCCTGTCTCGCCGCGGCGACCGAGAGGGATCCATGCTCTTCCACCCTCGACCCCCTCGGTCCTTTTGTCCCTTCGTCCCTTCGCCCCTCGCCGGGATGGCTCCGGCCGCGGTTCGAAGAACACGACCATCCCCGCCAAAGCCCGGGGATGGTCGCGGCACCTAGCTCATACGCTGGTCAGGCCACCCGCCTCAGTGGGTGGAGCACAGAAACGTTTGGTGTTTCCTTCGGTTCAAGGACTCTTGCTCGCGCCCTGCGCGAAGAAGACGTCCCCGAGGAAGTGCGTGCGGTGCTCGCCGCCATCGAATTGGGCCGACCTGTTCGCCTGCGGGTTCAGTCTCGGGGAAACAGACGAATCGTCCCGGTGTACCATCGCTTCATGGCTGACCCCGATCCATGCGCGACCAAGGTCGGGGCGGCGCGGCAGGCCGTGCTCGATGGCCTCGCTCGCGCTGAGGCAGCGATGAAGGCACTCCGTCCTGGCGGTTCCGTCGAGTTGGCCTCTGTCGCCGACTCGGAGGAGTTCCGTCTGCACCTTGAGAATCGGATCATGCTGGCTGCTGTGACGCTGCAGCGACTGAAGGACCGCGCCAAGCGGCTGCTGAAGCGCCTAGGGCAGGATACGGTGTCGTTCGAGAACTCTCTCAGTGCTTCTCTCGCCATTCGCGTAGCGGACCGTCTTTCAGACGCGTGGAAGCACGGGCTCGGCGGGCAGCAGCGGAACGCGACCATTCTCAACGGTGTACTGAAGGTTCACCGCGCTGATGGATACAGGGATTCGGAGGGACGGGAGCGCGTCATGGTCTATGGCATGATGGTCTGTGACGCCGCCGACTGTGCCTTCCACAGCAGCGACCTGCTGCGAGCAGCAGTCCGGGATTGGGCCGCGATCCTCCAGGCGTGGGTTCCCGAGGCGCGGTCGTGGGCCGAGCGAATCCACCCGAGCCACAACCGGCCGGTTCACCTTCTTTCGCCAGCGTCAATGAACACGACCCCGCCGGGATCAATCGTGACCGTGCCGCTACCCGCGAGCTTCGTCTCCATCATGAAACGAGAAGCAGCGAATAGAGCGGAATCCGCCTGATCGCCAACTCGAAGAGCACGACCATCCCGCCAGAGCCAGGGGTGGTCGTGGCACTTCAGATGGTCGAGCCACCCGCCTACCGAAAGGAAGCTCGCTGTGCGAATCCTCGGGCTGAAGTGGGCACCCGCCGCGGGGGGTCCCTTGGTCTCTTGATCCCTCCGACCTCTGTGCCTCGGCGCCTCGGTGGTGAAATCCCTTCCCCTGTGCCGAGTGGCGCTCTGTCTCTCCTGCACCCCTTCGGCCCCTCCCCCATCCCGCCGATCGAGCTGGATCCGTCCTCCTTCGCCCGCCCCGCCCGCCGCCTCACCCACGCCGCCGACACAAGCTGACGCCTCGGCGCCCGCGCGCAAACCCCACGCCCCACTCCCCCGGCGGCTCCATCTGGCGCTCTGCCATCTGTCCCTCTGCCACTCCGCCACTCCGCCACTCCGTCCCGCGCCTCTACACTTCCCGCATGATCCAGCTCGGCGTGAACATCGATCACGTCGCCACCCTCCGCCAGGCGCGCTACCGCGAGGGCCCGCCCGGCAGCGGCGAGCCCGATCCCGTGCGCGCGGTCCACGAGGCCGAGCTGGGCGGGGCCGACTGCATCACCGTCCACCTCCGCGAGGATCGCCGCCACATCAACGACCGCGACCTGGAGCTCTGCCGCGCCCTCGCCCGCGTCGAGTTCAACCTTGAAATGGCCGCGACCGACGAGATGGTCGCGATCGCGGCCCGCGTCAAGCCCCACTTGTGCACGCTCGTGCCCGAAGGGCGCGCTGAGGTGACGACGGAAGGCGGCCTGGACGTGCGCGGGCAGGTCGCCCGGCTCCGCGGCATCGTGTCGCGCCTCAAGGACTCGGGCGCCCACGTCTCGGCGTTCATCGACGCCGATCTGCCGCAGATCGACGCGGCACGATCCGCGGGGTTCGACGCCTGCGAGGTCCACACCGGGCCGTACGCCGCGGCCTACGCGGCGTGCGGTGGTCAGATCAGCCGCAACGAACTCTCGGCGCAGCTGGGGCGGATCGCCACCGCCGGTGGCGCGATCGCGGGGGCGGGGATGCGCTTCCACGCCGGACACGCCCTGAACTACGTCAACGTCGTACGGATCGCGGACCTGCCCGGCATCGCCCAGCTCCACATCGGGCACGCCATCGTCAGCCGCTCGCTCTTCACGGGGCTGGAAGCCGCCGTGCGCGAGATGAAGTCGATCATGCTGCACGCCCACCGGCGCGCATGAGCCGGCCCGAGCGCGCCCCGGCATCCGCATAGCCTTGACCGATGGCTTCCATCGGGCCCAGGCCGTTCACCCTGCCGGACGGCGCACGCATCGTCGTGCGTTCCCCCACGCCCGAGGACGTCGGCGCACTCATCGAGCACGAGCGGAACATGCTCGCCACCAACCCGTTCCAGGTGCGCGAGCCCGACGAAGTGGACCAGACTCCCGCGGGGCTGGGCAAGCAGCTGCGCGACATGCTCCAGGGCTCGGGCACCCTCCCGCTCGCGGCGCTGCCCGCCGACGAGTCATCCGTGCTCGGGCGGCTCTACTTCTTCCCCGGCAAGTTCCGCAAGACCGCCCACCACGGGCACTTCGGCGTCTCCGTCAACCAGCAATGGCGGGGGCGCGGCGTCGGGCGGGCGATGATCACGGCGCTGCTCGACTGGGCCACGGGGCACGCCGTCATCGAGAAGGTCTGCCTCGGCTGTCTGGCGACGAACACCCGGGCGCTGCGCCTCTATGAGACGATGGGGTTTGCACGCGAGTCGGTCTCCCCTCGGCATTTCCGGCTCGGGCCCGGGCGGTACGCCGACGACGTGCAGATGGCGATCTGGGTGAAGGCCGGGCTCGCCCCAACGGGCTTCAATACGTGGACAGCGGACAGGGCTCAGGGCACGGGGCACAGGAGTCGGGAGTAACCATGGCGCTCAAGGATCCGCGGTTCACCGGCGCGTTCACCGCCATCACCACGCCGTTCACCGCCGACGGGCGGTCGATCGACTTCGACCGCCTCAAGGCGCAGCTGGAGTTCCAGGCCGCGGGCGGCATCAAGGGGATCGTCGTCGCGGGCACGACCGGCGAATCGCCCACGCTGGAGGAGGCCGAGTACCGCGCGCTGCTCGACCGGTGCATCGAGCAGGGCCGGCGCCTCAAGCTGCTCGTCATCGCGGGCACAGGCAGCAACTCGACGGCCCACGCGGTCGGGCTCCAGCGCCACGCGCTCTCGGCCGGCGCGGACGGCACGCTCAGCGTGAACCCCTACTACAACAAGCCGACGCAGGACGGCCTGCTGCGGCACTTCTCGGCGGTTGCCGAGGCGGCGCAAACTCCGGTCATCCTCTACAACATCCCCGGGCGCTCGGGCGTGGCATTGACGCCGGCCACCATCGAGAGGCTCAACGCTCTGCCCAACATCGTCGCCGTGAAGGAAGCCACCGGCTCGACGGACTCCGCCAGCGACATCCTCATGCGGTGCCCGGGCCTGGCCCTGCTCTCGGGCGACGACTCGATGACCCTGCCGTTCGCGGCCGTCGGCGGCGTGGGCGTGGTCTCGGTCGTGTCGAACCTCGCGCCCGCGAAGGTCTCGGCGCTCTGCGCCGCGTTCCTCGCCGGGCGCTGGGCGGAGGCGCTGGTGCTTCACCGGGCGCTCTTCGATCTGTGCCGCGCCATGTTCGTGGAGACGAACCCCATCCCGATCAAGGCCGCGATGAAGCTGCTCGGGCGGGACTCGGGGGCGCTCCGCCTGCCGATGAGCGACGCGGCGCCCGCGACGGTGGAAGCGGTGGCCCAGGCGCTGACGCGCACGGGCCTGCGCTGAGAATCGGGATCGGAAGTCGTGGACGCGCCGGGGCGTGCGCCGGCCCCCCGCGCCCCGCGGCTTGGATCGCGGGAGGCTCCCGCTACAATCGCGGCCCTATGCCCAAGGTCTCCAGCGCCGCGCGCAAGAGCGACCGCGCCAACCCCGAACCGGTGGCGGTGGCCGCGCCCGCACTCCCGCCGGACATCGCGGTCACGGAGCCGCCGCAGACCTACGAAGCGGCCAAGAAGTTCCTCGCGTCGCGCATCAACTATGAGCGGATGAGCCCGACGCGCCTGCCGCGCGAAGCGTTCGGGCTGGATCGGACCCGGGCGCTGCTCGAGGCGCTGGGCAACCCGCAGCGCGACGTGCGGTGCGTGCACATCGCCGGGAGCAAGGGCAAGGGGAGCGTCGCGGAGATGACGGCGGCGTGCCTGGCGGCCTGCGGGAACGCCACGGGCCTGTTCACCAGCCCGCACCTGATGGACCTGCGCGAACGGATCCGCATCAACGATGAGCCGATCTCGCCGCACGCGTTCACCGGCGCGCTGGCCCGCTGCGCCGTCGCCGAGGCGAAGGTCCGCCCCGCCCACGGGGACGCGACGTATTTCGAGCTGCTGACCGCGGCCGCCCTCGTCTACTTCGCCGAAAAAGCAGTGGACATCGCGGTGATGGAGGTCGGGCTCGGTGGGAGGCTGGATTCCACCAACGTGATCGACCCCGAGGTGACGGCGGTGACGGCGATCCAGCTCGAGCACGTCCAGGTGCTCGGGGACACGCTCGAGAAGATCGCCCGCGAAAAGGCCGGCATCTTCAAGCCGGGCGTGACCGCCCTGACCATCCCGCAGACTCCGGGGGTGATGGCGGTCTTCCGCGAGGTCGCGCAGCAGGTGGGCGCGCCGCTCGAGGTCGTCGGGGAGGACATCGAGTTCAGCTACCGCGTGGCCGCCACGCACGATCGCAGCCCGCACGTGCGGGTCTGCATCACGACGCCGCGGTCGGCCTACGAGCACCTGCCCGTGCCGCTGATCGGCGAGCACCAGGCGCACAACTGCGGGCTGGCCCTGGCGATCGTGGACAAGCTGCGCGACCGCGGGTTCGACGCGCCCGAGAAGTCGGTTGCCGCCGGGCTGGCGAAGACCAACACGCAGGGGCGGATGGAGATGGTCTGCCACTCCCCGCGCATCGTGATCGACGGGGCGCACACCGCCGACTCGGTCCACGCGCTGATGCGGTCGATCGGGCAGCACGTCAAGTACGACTCGATGGTGGTGATCTTCGGGTGCGCCGAGGACAAGGACGCCAAGGGGATGCTCGCCAAGCTGGCGACCGGTGCGGACAAGATCATCTTCACGAAGGCCGCGGGGAACCCGCGGGCCATGGACCCGCGCGAGCTCGCCCGCCGGTTCGCCGAGGTCAGCCACAAGATGACGCAGGTGACCCGGTCGCTGCCCGACGCGCTCGCCCTGGCCGAGAAGGCCGTGGGGCGCGACGACCTGATCTGCGTCACCGGGTCGTTCTACGTGGCCGGCGAGGCGAAGCGGATCCTGCTGGAGCGGCGTGGCGGCGCGGTCCCGGGGCGCGCCTGAGGGCCTATCGGGCGGGCGCGGGGCCGCTAGGATGAAGTCATGCCGCGCGGGCTGAACTTCTACATATTTCTGGCGGTGGTCGCGTTCTGGATCGGCGGCGCCGTGGTCCGCAAGTTGCGCGAACAGGCCCAGAAAAAACGGGCTATCGACGCGCGACGACAGCGCGAGGAGGACATCCTCCGCACCGGGCGCGACCCGCAGAAGGCCGCCCCGACGCCCGAAGCCGCCCTCGAACTCAGGCAACAGCGGGCCGTGGAGTCGCGCCGCACGTCCGAACTCGAGGAGCTGCGTCGCCGACGGGCGGGCGCGGATCGCCCGGCGCCCGCGCCGAGCGAGGCCCCCGCGGGCATCGTGATCCAGATCCCCGGGGTCGCCGCGCCGATCGTGATCAAGGCGATCCCCCGCGGCCCGGGCCTAGCGCCCGCGCGCGGCACCCCGGTGCCGCCCCCCGCGGCGCCGCAGCGCGCCACCCGCCAACGGCCCGGCTCGAAACGAAAGCCCCGCCCGAGCACGACGACGCCGATGATCGAACCCGCGCCGGCGGACGCCGCGGAGTCCACCGTGTTCCGCGCGGCCGCGGCCACGCCCGCGCAGTCGACGGGCCTATCGGGGCCTGACGCGGTGTTCGAAGCGCCACGCACCCCGGCGGAGTGGCGCCGGGCCATGATCCTGCGCGAGGTGCTGGGCACGCCGGTCGGGATGCGCGAACCGGGCTCGGGGCCCGGGCCGATGGGCTAGAGGTCGCCGGTGGGCGCGCCGGAGCGCGCCCCGATCCAGAACATCCAGGGGGCCCCGTCCGCGAACACCGCGGGCGGCACGAGCGCATCGCGGATCGCTGCGACAAGCTCGGCCAGCCCACGCCCGTCGCGGGCGCACACGCCGATGTCGTGCGGCCAGGGCGGAACCCCCAGATCGATCCGCGTGGCGACCCGCAGCGACGCCGGTGTGTGCGGCGACCGCTCGCGGGAGACCGGGGGCGAGGCGGCGTCGCCGATCATGAGGATCAGGTCGGCGCGATCCGCGACGCGCCGGGCCAGGTCGATCGCCTCGGCCTCGATCGCGTGCGACCCGCGATCACCGGGGGGCGGTGCACGCAGTCCCGGTGTGTCCACGTACCGCACGACCAGCCCCGCACAGTCGAGCATCACCCCCACGTGATCGCGGGTTGTGCCCGGTTCATCGGCGACGAGCGCGACCGCCCGTCCCGCCAGCGCATTCACGAGCGTGGACTTGCCGACGTTCGGCGGGCCCAGCGCGACCACGAGCGGCGGGTCGATCAAACGCCGCATCACGCGGTCGCGGTCGGACTCCCGAGCGCCGTCGGGGTCCCGCCCGCTCGCACGCCAACGCCGGGGCTGGTCGAGGAGCAGGTCGATCCCCAGCGGGCTAGCGGCCCGGGCGAGCGCGGCGAGCATCCGCGCTTCGAGGAGGTCCGCGGCCTCGGGGTGCTCGGTGCGCGGGTCGCTCGCGCCGGCCTCGGGCAGGCCCGCGTCGGCCAGCGCCCGCGCGACCGCGCGCGTCACGGCCGGCCCGGCGTGCGGCATCAGGTGGGCGAGGGTCGGCGTCCAGCGCGCCACCACGCCCTCGTCGATCGCCGCGATGAGGCGCCGCCCCAGTCGCCCGACGGGCACGGGCGCGATCCCCAGGCCCGTCAGCGCCGCATCCAGGTCCCGGGGTCGGTCGCTCGTCAACGCGAACACCGCGATCGCCCCCGCGCCGGACGCGGGGGTCGAGAGCGACCAGGCGACGCGCAGGCCCGCCCCGATTCCGAGATCGTTCGGCGCCGACCGATCCTGATTCATCGCGCACGGCTCATGGCTGATCGCTGACGACTGAATGCAGTTCGCTAGTCCTCATCACCCTCATCCCCGTCGCCCAGCAGCCGCACGCACGCGGCGTGGATGCCCAGCAGCGTCAAGTCGGGGATGATGTGCTCGACGATCGGGTCGTTCTCGAAGAGCGCGCCCGCGTCGCCACCGGTCGCGATGATGCGCGGGTACGCGCCGAAGAACTGGGCGTACTCATCGGCGAGGAGACGCGTCATGCCGACCACGGCCGCCCGAACCCCGCGGATCATCGCCGACGGCGTGTCACGCCCGAAGGGGTCGGCGGGCGAGGGCTCCTCCGCTCCGGGCCCGGGGGGAGGGGCGGGGGGTACGGGCCGGTCCTGGTAGCGCAGCAGCGGGAGGGCCGCGGTGCGCTCGTGCAGCGCCCGCAGCATCATGTTCAGCCCCGGCGCGATCGCGCCGCCCTGAAAGACCCCCGTGCCGTCCACGAAATCGACGGTGACGGCCGTGCCCGCGTCCACGATCACGCAGGCGTCCTGCCCGCGGGCGTACGCGCCGAGGGCGTTGAGCAGGCGATCCTGGCCCACGGTGGAGTCGTCCGTCAGCGCGTTCTTGATCGGCACCTCGAACCCGCGCCCGAAGCGGTGCAGACGCCCCGCGACATCCCGCGCGAGCAACGCCGCGACACGATCGGCGAACGGGTCATTCACGGACGCCAGAACAACCGGCGCGTCGGGCCGATCCGTCGGCACGGCGCGGATCGCCGCGGCCACCGCTTCGGGATCGGAGTTCTCGACGACCACCGACTGATCGAGCGACCGGTCGCGGAAGAGCCCGAACCGCGTGCGCGTGTTGCCGACGCTGACAGCGAGCAGGTGCATGGCAGAAGGGTACGGGGGATGCGAAGAAGGGACGAAGGGACGAAGGGACGGAGCGACGGAGCGACGGAGCGACGGAGCGACGAAAAGACTGTGATGAAGTGATGGGAGTCGAGCAGTCTGTGTGCTCGGCCCCTGTCTCGCTGTCTCGCTGTCTCGCTCCCCGCTGTCCCCTGTCGCCCGAGCGCTGTACGCTTGAGTGATGGCCCGATGCCGCGTGGACCCGACGATCGAGCGCGTGACGATGGAAGGGTTCTCGTTCCCGCTCGGGGTCTATCCGATCGAGGCGATGAAGCCCAAAGCCGGGTATACGGTCGAGTTCGAGCCGGCCGATGGCGATGACAGCTCCGGTGACTGGGAGGAGTGGCCCGACCGGTACGTCTACGACATCGTGATCGGGGCCGACCGGATCGAACCGCTGTGCCGGAGCCTGCTGGGGCTGCTGCCCGGTCGGGTCTACCCGATCCTGGACGTGCTCGGGCAGGACGCGTACCGCGAGATCGACCCGTACATCTCCTACGACCTGATCGGCATGGACCGGTTTACGGACATGCTGCGGCGCTATCGCGGGCTCTTCTTCGAGGACGGCCTGTGCGGGTTCGGCGCTATGGCCGACGAGCCGTTCCTGTACGTGTTCGTCGACGAGCACAAAATCATCACCGTCCGGGCCGAGGCGGACCAGAAGGAGCGGGTCGAGCGCGTGCTGGCCGCGTTCGACCTGGAGCCCGCGGAGCAGCCGGCGGGCGCCGACTCCGCCCCGCACGAGCACCGCGGCGTGCTGGAAGCCCCCGACGACCGCCCCGACCTGCTCACGGCCGAGGAGATCGTGGAGCAGCTTCGCGACGAATGGAACCTGACCCTGAACGTGGACCCCGAGGGAAACACGGACGACGAGGGGAACGACCTGGGGATCACCGGGTGGCGGTGCCTGGTCCGGTGCATCGGCGAGGAGGAGGAGCGGGCCAGGTATGCCGACGCGGTCATCACGGCGGGCTCGCTGCGTCGTGCCGAGGAGCTGGCCCTGGACGCCGCGGACGAGCTGCGCCCCAAGGACGTCGAGGAGTGGGCCGAGTCGCTGGTGGTTTCGTCCGACCGGGTGACGCCCGAACGTCTGACCGAGCTGCTGGGGGCGAAGATTCCCGAGGGTGTCCTCGCGGAAGAAGGGATCAAGTCGCGGGCGTGGCTCGAATAGCGCCGGAGCCTGGATCGCCGACGGCGATCACATCGCGGCAGGCCCGACGCGGAACAGACCGGCGGCAAGCACCACCTCGCCGCGACCGCTACCCGAATATCACCCGGATGGACTCGGGCGAGGCCCCGGCGGGCGATGAGCCCGGATGCCGTTGCGCCATCGGCCACGGGAGGCCGGTGGCTCCGCCGCAATCGTGGCCAGGACCACGCGGCGGCGAGGCCGGGATTTGAGGTTGCGTTGACCGGGCCGGGGAGGTATCTTCCGGCCCCACAGGACGTTGCCGGGCGCGCGCGGCGCGCCGTGCATGGAGGGGACCCCGAAGGCGGAGCGGGTCCGGCGCGCGGTGGGCGGCGTCCGCATGGAGGCGGGTTCTCGATCGCGCCGGAGCGCGACGGGGGCCGCGTGTCCCGCCGGCAGGACGGTCGGCGCGGGCGAAGCCGCGAGCAACTCGGTACATTCCCGCCCCCACGGGTTCGGTCTTGGAGGTCGTCATGTTCACTCGCACGCGCGTTCCGGTCGGTCGCATGGTTCTTGTCGCCGCGGCGTCGCTGCCGCTGTCCCTGGCGTTGTCCGCGGGGCGGGCGTATGCCGGGCCCGAACGGTGCGCCGGCGAGAGCGCCTGTTCGCCGATCGACAAGGCCGAGGCGCTGCTGGCCAGCGGCAAGTTCGTCCACGCCCGCTGGGCCGCCCGCGGCGTGCTGTTGCACGACGCGGCCCTGTCCGAAGCCGACCGCGAGCGGGCGTTCAAGGTCTTCGCGGCGGCCGACGCGAAGGTCCTGTCCGCGAACCCCCTGGACGTGAGCCTCCAGAAGGCGGACGTGGCGCTGCTCGAAGGGGACGTGAAGACGGCCCAACTGCACGCGCGGGCGGTGCTGTCGAGCCCGACGGTGGATCCGGCGCGGAGCGACGAGGCGAAGCGGCTGCTGGGCGATGCGGACCGGCGCCGGAACGAGTTCGAGCCGCTCGCGGGCGAAGCCCTGGCCCAGGCCGAGCGCGACTTCGTGGCGGGGCGGTACGCCGAGGCCAAGTTCGGCCTGTCGATGGTGGACCGTTCGGACGTGGAGTTGAGCGGCGCGATGCGGGGTGTGCTCGCGGACTACCAGTCGCGGATCGTCGAGCTCGAGCGATCGCGCGGCTCGGCCTTCTCGACCGAAGCGATGGCGGGCGTCATGCAGCCGGGGACTGTGCGTCGCCGTGACGATGCACCTCCCCCGACACCCCCGCCCGAGCCCGCGGTTCAGCCCACCGAGCAGCCGGCCGCCCAGCCGCCCGTCGAGCAGCCCGCCGCCCAGCCCCCGCCCGCGCAGCCCGCGGGCGACCTGATCGTGCAGGCGATGCGCTTCGAGGCGCAGAGCGAGCTGGCGGAAGCCGATCGTGCTTTCGCGGAATCGCGGCTGAACGAGGCTCAATCGCGCTATCTGCGCCTGCGGAACGAATACCGCGAGCACCTGACGGCCCCGCAGCTCAAGCACGTCGAGGACCGCATCACCGAGGTGAGGGTCCGGATGGGGCAGCAGGGCCAGGGCCTCGGCGACGTGATCCAGGACGGCAAGGTCATCCACGACGAAGCGGTGGTGACGTACAACCAGCATATGGTCGAGGCCCAGCGGGCCCTGGACACCGGGGACACGAACAAGGCGCGCGAGCAGGTGGCGTCGGCCCGGCTCAAGCTCAACGTGGCCCGCCCCTGGTTCGCCGAGCGCGAGTTCGAGGACCTTTTCGCGCGCACCGAGCAGTTCCAGGCCCGGATCGCTCAGAAGGAGCAGGACCTGGCGATCACCACGATCCAGCAGCGCGAAGCCGAACAGCAGCGCCGCGCCGCAAGCCAGGCCGAGGACACCCGCAAGCAGCGCGATCGGAAGATCAACGAGCTGCTCGACCGCGCGCGGGCGTACCAGCAGGAGCTGAAGTACACGGAGGCCTTGGAGTCCGTCAACCAGCTCCTGTTCCTCGACCCGATCAACCCGGCCGGGCTCCTGCTGCGCGACCTGTACCAGGCCATCAGCCTCTACAAAGACTACAACGACATGCAGAAGGAGAAGTCGTTCAACTTCGGGGACAACAGCATCGACAACCAGCGGGCCGCGATCCCGCCGCGGGGCGTGATCAACTACCCCGGGGACTGGCCCTCGATCAGCTTCGCGCGCGGCGAGGCCCTGGCGTTCCAGGACGCGCCGGAGAACCGGCGCGCGCTGGCGATGCTCCAGGACCCGGGCCGGCGCATCCCGTCCGTGGCCTTCACCGACAACGCGCTGGGCGACGTCGTGCGGTTCTTCGGGGACATCACCCAGGTGAACGTGGACGTGGACTGGGCCTCGCTGGAGGCGATCGGCATCACCCGCGACACGCCCGTGACGCTGAACCTCACCAACGTGACGGCCGAGTCGATGCTCGACCGGGTGCTGACGAAGCTCGGCGACGGCGGGACGGGCAAGGCGGACTGGGCCGTCGACAACGGCATCGTGACGATCGCGTCGGACGACGCGATCCGCAAGCACACGGTCCTGGCGATCTACGACATCCGCGACCTCATCATCGAGATCCCGGACTACGCCGAGACGCCGACGATCGACCTCCAATCCGTGCTCCAGTCCGGGCAGGGCGGGGGCGGCGGGCGGAGCCCGTTCCGGAACGACGACCAGCAGGGTAACCAGCAGAACGCGATCCAGACGGCCCGCGACGATCGCCTCGACGGCATCATCGACATCATCACGCAGAACATCGACCCCGATGGGTGGCTGGAGACGGGCGGCACGACCGGGAAGATCCACCGCCTGATGAACCAGGGCCAGCTTATCATCACCAACACGCCCCGCAACCACCGTGAGATCGACGGGTTCCTGTCGAAGCTGCGGGCTCAGCGGGCCATGCAGATCAACGTCGAGACGCGGTTCCTCCTCATCAACCAGGACTTCTTCGAGCAGATCGGGTTCGACCTGGACCTGTACGTCAACGCCAACAACAACCAGCTGCGCGCGGCCCGGGCGGTCGATCCGACGATCCAGCCGAGCGACTTCTTCCGCAACGGCCAGCTCCAGCGGCAGGCCGTCGAGCCCTTCCCCGGCGGCGGCACGACCCAGGCCGTCCACCCCGCGCCGTGGAGCATCATCGGCGCGCAACAGGACTCGCTCGGGCTGGCCGCGGGGCTCGCACCGACCCAGGGCATCGCGTCGAGCATCCTCGGCGGAGCGCCCGCGCTGGGCATCGCCGGACAGTTCCTCGACGACATCCAGGTGGACTTCCTGATCCAGGCGACGCAGGCCGACCGCCGATCCGTCCAGCTCACCGCCCCGCGCCTCACGTTCACCAACGGGCAGACCTCCAACATCTTCGTCGCGACCCAGCAGGCGTTCGTGTCGGACCTGCAGCCGATCGTGGGCCAGTCGGCCGTCGGCTTCGACCCGACCGTCAACGTCGTCACCGAGGGCGTCACGCTCCTGGTCACGGGCACGATCACGTCCGACCGCCGGTACGTCACCATGAACGTCGACGCGGGCGTGTCCCGCATCGACGGGTTCGCCAACCAGGCGGTGACGGCCGTCGCCGGCGGGCAGCTCGTCAACTCCGCCGACACCCAGTCGTTCATCCAGCTCCCCACCGTCACCGTCACGCGTGTCCGCACGACCGTGACGGTGCCCGACCAGGGCTCGATCCTGCTCGGCGGGCAGCGCCTGGTCACGGAGTTCGACGTCGAGACGGGCGTTCCCGTCCTGTCGAAGATCCCCGTGCTCAACCGCTTCTTCACCAACCGCATCGAGAGCAAGGAAGAGCAGACGCTGCTCATCCTCATGAAGCCGACCATCCTCATCCAGAACGAGGAGGAAGACCGGCAGTTCCCGGGCCTGAACGAGCAGATCCGCTTCGGCGGCTGACCCGCTCGGAGCCGATCCGAGACACCCTCGATCCACGCGCCCCCCGGCTCACGCCGGGGGGCTTTGTTTCCGCGGGGCCGCGGACCCCCGACCCCGGCGGGCGTGCCGACCGCGGCGGGGTTGGGACAAGCCACCGGCTCGGGCGTATGCTGTGGCGTTGTCCCTGCCCTTACCGGAGACCCCTCGAATGGCGGCCGAAGGCTCACGATTGCGGATCAGGACATCGGCGGGGGTGACACGCGTCGAGTTCGTGGACCGGAACATCCTCGACGAGGCGAACATCCAGGCGATCGGCGAGGAGATCGCGGCCTTGGTCGAGGCCGAGCCCAAGCCCCGCATCCTCATCAGCTTCAACAACGTGGACCACCTCTCCTCGGCGGCGCTGGGCACGCTGATCACGATCAACAACAAGGTCAAGGCCCGCGGCGGGCAGCTGCGCCTGGCCGACATCGACCCGCAGATCTACGAGGTCTTCGTCATCACCAAGCTCAACAAGCTGTTCGACATCCACGAGACGGGCGAGGCCGCGCTGAAGAGCTTCGCCTGAATCGGGCGTTCCCGCCCGCGGCCCGTCGCCGCGTGTGCACCCCGCGCCCGTATGTGTTCGCGCGCCGCCGTGTTGTGATGCCCCCGTCACCCCCGAGCCCCGACCCGTCCGTCCCGGTGCCCGGGACCGCGACACTGCACGAGCGGAGCGAACTGGACCGCGCCGTCGCGCTGATCGTGGGGCGGCTCGTCGCGCTCGGCTATCCCAAGGCCTCGCAGTTCGCCGTGCGACTGGCTGTTGAGGAAGCCGTCTCCAACGCGTTCCATCACGGGCACCGCGGCCTGCCTGCGGGCACTCCCGTGAAGCTCGAGTACACGGTCACACCCCGCCACGTGGCGATCGCCGTTGAGGACCGGGGGCCGGGGTTCAACCCCGACGCCGTCCCCGATCCGACTCTGGATGCCAATCTGGAGGTCCCAACGGGACGAGGGATCATGCTCATGCGGTCGTATATGACGACGCTGCGGTACAACGCCGTCGGCAACCGCGTGGAAATGGTGTATCACCACCCGGCGGCGCGGCAGTCCCGCGCGGTGGGTTGAGAACCCGAGGTAGCCTAAGCTTCTGTAGATTGGAACTGTTCTAGAAAAAGCACCGGCGATGCATCCGGATTGAGGGGTTCCCATGGGCGTCAAGCTCCCGATCTATCTTGACCACGCCGCCACCACGCCGTGCGACCCGCGCGTCGTTGAAGCGATGCTCCCCTACTTCACGACGGTCTACGGCAACCCCGGCAGCCGCAACCACCGCTTCGGCTGGGAGGCCGAGGAGGGCGTGGACAAGGCCCGCGAACAGGTCGCGGCGCTGCTGGGCGCGGACGACAAGGAGATCGTGTTCACGTCGGGCTCCACGGAATCGAACAACCTGGCGATCCGCGGCGCAGCGCTGATGTACGAGAAGGCCCCGGCCGGGAGCGGGCGCTGCCGCGGGCACGTCATCACCTCGATCATCGAGCACAAGGCCGTGCTCGACCCGTGCAAGCGGCTGCAGAAAGAGGGGTTCGAGGCGACCTTCCTCGAGCCGCCGCGCGACGGGGTGATCACGGCGGACATGGTCCGGGCGGCGCTGCGCGAGGACACGATCCTCGTGTCGCTGATGTGGGCGAACAACGAGATCGGGACGATCAACGACATCCCGCGGATCGGGGCCTTGTGCCACGAGAAGGGGATCATCTTTCACACCGACGCGACGCAGTGGGCGGGCAAGATGCCCGTCAACGCCGAGAAGGACAACGTGGACCTGCTCTCGATGAGCGGGCACAAGATCTACGGGCCCAAGGGCGTCGGGGCGCTGTATGTGCGCCGTCGCAAGCCCCGCGTGCGCCTCGTGCCGCTCCAGGACGGCGGCGGGCAGGAGCGCGGGTTCCGCTCCGGGACGCTCAACGTGACCGGGATCGTCGGGCTCGGCAAGGCGTGCGAGATCGCCAAGGCGGAGATGGACGCCGACGGCGCCCGGCTGCTGGCGATGCGCAGGAAGCTCGAAGAGTCCATCACGTCGAACCTCGACCACACGCAGGTCAACGGGCACCGCGAGAAGCGGCTGCCGCACATCACGAACATCAGCTTCGGGTTCGTCGAGGGCGAAAGCCTGATGATGGCGGTCAAGGAGATCGCGTGCTCCTCGGGCTCGGCGTGCACGAGCGCGAGCCTGGAGCCGAGCTACGTGCTCAAGGGGCTGGGGATCGGCGACGACCTGGCCCACTCGTCGCTGCGTCTGTCGCTGGGGCGGTGGACGACGCCCGAGCAGGTGGACTACACCATCGACGCGGTGACCAAGGCGGTGCGGAAGCTGCGCCAGCTGAGCCCGCTGTACGACATGCACAAGGAAGGGATCGACCTGACCAAGATTCAGTGGGCGGCGCACTGAGCGGAGCGACCCTCGACCGGCAGGTCCTCGACCAACACGGCACGGGCCGACGGGGTGAACCATGGCATACGGACCGAAGATCATCGACCATTACGAGAACCCGCGAAACGTCGGCGCTTTCGGCACCACGGCCGACGTGAAGACCCGCAAGGACATCGGGGTCGGGCTCGTCGGCGCACCCGAGTGCGGCGACGTCATGCAGCTCCAGATCAAGGTGGACCCGGCCTCGGGACGCATCGAGGACGCGAAGTTCAAGTGCTTCGGCTGCGGCTCGGCGATCGCGTCTTCGTCGCTCGCCACCGAGTGGCTCAAGGGCAAGTCCCTCGACGAGGGGATGGGGATCAAGAACACCCAGATCGTCGAGGAGCTGAGCCTGCCGCCGGTCAAGATCCACTGCTCCGTCCTCGCCGAGGACGCCATCCGCCAGGCGATCAACGACTACCGGAAGAAGAACGGCCTGGCCGTCGAGGAACGCACGGCCGCGTCGGCGCACTGAACCGCGGCGCGCCCCGGGGCGTAGAATCTCCCGTAGCGACGCACCACGGAGTCCGATATGTCCGCGATCGACACCGCAGCCGCCGGGAACGCCACGCAGTCGGGGGTCATCCTCACCGAGACCGCCGCGCGAGAGATCAGGACCATCATCCAGCAGCAGGAGCTCGACGCGGACAAGGTCCGCCTGCGCGTTGGCGTCAAGGGCGGCGGGTGCTCGGGCTTCAGCTACGTCCTGGACCTGACCGAGACGCAGAAGGACACCGACGAGCTCTTCGAGCATCACGGGATCAAGGTCATCTGCGACCCCAAGAGCCTGCTCTACCTCTCGGGCGTGACCATCGACTTCAAGGACGAGATCATGGGCCGCGGGTTCGTGTTCCAGAACCCCAACGCCACCAGCTCGTGCGGGTGCGGGTCGAGCTTCTCGGCTTGAGTCTCGGCTCGCCCGGCGAGCCTCACTCCAACGATGGTCATCGACCGCCTCCCACATGGCTGGCGGTCTTTGTTTGTAGTACGATCGGTATCCGGCCGTTGACAACCGGTGGGTCGCATGTCGATTCCGTGCCGCCCCCCGCATTTCCCCTGTTCACAATCCCGCCCATCCTGTACCTTGAGAGGGTCGTGGGTGGTCGCCGGTTCGGGTGGGCTTCCGGTAGCCCGGCGATCAAACGAACCTCGTGAGGTTGGTCCCGCTCCGGGGCCGCGCTATGGATAGCCCGAGGTGACGCGGCCGGGTTTCCGGCGCGTGCGTGTGTGCAGGGACGCGCCGGGCCACGGAAGGACGCGCATGGGACAGGCGCCGACACGGATGGAGACGACGCAGAGCTACGCGCCGCCGATCGTGACGCAGTTCAGCGTCTTCCTGCCCAACAAAGTCGGGCGCCTCCTCGACCTCGTCAAGGCTTTCGACGACCACCCCACGTGCCAGGTGTGCGCCCTGTCGGTCCACGAGGCGAGCGACTGCTCGATCATCCGGATCATCACCAACAACTCGAACGCCGCGCGGGGCGTTCTGTCGCAGGGCGCGATGGCGCACACCGAGACCGACATCCTCGTCGTCGAGCTCTCGCAGAACAAGACGCTCTCGAACCTGTGCCTGCCGCTGCTCTCGGCGGAGCTGAACATCCACTTCGCCTACCCGCTGATGCTCCGCCCGAACGGCACGCCGACGATCGCCCTGGCCGTGGACGACCTGACGCTCGCGGGTCAGATCCTGCGGCGCAAGGACTTCCGGCTCTTCGGCGAGTGCGACCTGCCCGGGGGCGCGGGCGGGTCTGACCATTGAGCGGCGGCGTGCCCCCCCCCTCGCGTCAACGGGATCCTCGAGACCGCGCTCTACGTGGACGACGTGGCGCGGGCGGCCGACTTTTATCAGCGCGTGTTCGGGTTCGCGGCGCTCACGCGCGACGAGCGGCTCTGCGCCCTCGACGTGGCCGGGAGGCAGGTGCTGCTGCTCTTCCGGCGCGGCGGATCGCTGCAGGACATGACCGATGCACGCGGCACGATCCCCGGGCACGACGGCTCGGGGGCGTACCACTTCGCGTTCGCGATCGACGCGGCCGACCTGGACGCCTGGGAGCAACGGCTCACGGCGACGGGCGTGCGGATCGAGGGCCGCATGGCCTGGGCCCGCGGCGGAAAGAGCCTGTACTTCCGCGACCCGGACGGGCACCTCGTCGAGCTGATCACGCCCGGCGTGTGGGCGACCTACTGAGGGCGCCAACGTAGCGGCGGCGGGAGCGGGTCGGCAGCGAACTCAAAGTGCGCGACGCGGCGGTGAACCGGGCGCTCGGCCTTGGGCGAGCCGTGCAGGAGCAGCGGCCGCATCAGCACCGCGTCGCCGGCCCGCGCCGCGCACGTGACCTCCGGCCCCGCGGCGATCAGCCGCAGGGACGCGTCGTCGCTGAGGAACCCGTACGCGTGCGAGCCGGGGATGACCGTCAGCGGCCCGTTGTCCTCGGCGCAGTCGTCGAGGTGGACGCGCACCGTGATCATCTGCTCGAGCACCGCGGCCGGCGGGCGGACGTGCGGGATACCCGCCTTCACGGACCACGGCCCGAACCCGGGCGTCTCGATCCGCTCCGCGACCGCGACGGCCACGTCCTGATGAAACCCCAGCGCCCAGTTCGCGTCGGGCGACTTGTCGAACAGGATCGCGCGCGTCACGAACCCGGGGCGGCCGACCACGGCCGCGACCAGTTCACCGACCGCCGGATGCCCCGCGAGCTCGCCGAATACGGGCGCGACGCCGAGCAGATCGCGCACGCCGGCCTGCGACGACGGGCAGCGCTCAACCAGGCGGGCGATGAGCTTTGGACCGACGACCGATCGCGCCACAGCGAACCCGCGGCGCGCGATCGACTCCGCGATCGCACCGGCCTCGGCCTCGGCGCGAAGAGCCTTCATGCGGCCGCCTTTAGTGCACCCCCACCGACGCCAGCCACCGCTCCGCGTCCAAGGCCGCCTGGCAGCCCATCCCGGCCGCTGTGACGGCCTGGCGGTAGATCGCGTCGCACACGTCACCGGCGGCGAAGACGCCCTCGATGTTGGTGCGGCTGGAGCGGTCGTTCAGGCGGATGTACCCGCCCTCGTCCAGCGCGATAGGCCCGCCCTTGATGAACTTCGTCGCGGGCGTGTGGCCGATCGCCACGAAGAGCCCGGTGAACGGCTCGGTCGTGACCGCGCCCGTCAGCGTGTCCTTGAGGCGCAGGGCCTCGAGCTTCTCGCCGCCGATCACGTCCGCGACGGTCTTGTTCCAGAGCACCCTCGCGTTCGGGCGCGAGAGGAACCGCTCCTGCATGATCTTCGACGCGCGGAACGAGTCGCGCCGGTGGACGACGACGACCTCCGACGCGAACTTCGTCAGATACGTCGCCTCCTCCATGGCCGTGTCGCCGCCGCCGATCACGGCCAGACGCTTGCCGCGGAAGACGGGCAGAGCCCCGTCGCACACGGCGCACGCAGAGACCCCGCCGCCGATCTTGGCGAGCCGCAGCTCGTTCTCCAGGCCCAGCCAGTTGGCCGTCGCGCCCGTGGCGATGATGACCGCGTAGGCCTTGATCGCCTTGCCGCCCGATGTGTGCAGGGTGAACGGTGCGGGAGGTTTGGAGCTGAAGTCGCAGCGGAGAATGTCCTCGCCGATCACCTTCGTGCCGAACCGCTCGGCCTGCTTCTGGAACTTCTCCATCATCTCCGGGCCGCCGACGCCCTCGGGGAAGCCCGGGTAGTTCTCGACGTCCGTCGTGAGCATGAGCTGGCCGCCCGGGATGATCGGCCCGGGGTCCTGCTTGGGCACGCCGACATACACGACGGGGCTGAGCTGGGCGCGTGCCGCGTAGATCGCGGCCGTCCACCCCGCGGGGCCCGACCCGATGATGACGAGCCGGTGCGGCTCGCCGGGCCCGGGTGCGTGAGCGTGCGGCGGTGCGGGGTGTGATGCGTTGGCCTTGTGGGTCATAGGGATTGGTAGGCGCGCCGCCCATCGACGGACGGCCTCCTACTGTTACGCCCTTCGGACCGGGCAAGTTCGGGCCCCCGGAGAGCACAGGAAGAGGAGACGATCGCCATGCGTCGCGCGAAGATCAGCATCATCGGGGCCGGGAACGTCGGGGCCACATGCGCCCACTGGGCCGCGGCCAAGGAGCTCGGCGACATCGTGCTGCTCGACATCCCCGAGCGCGTCGGCGTCGCGCAGGGCAAGGCCCTCGACCTCGCCTGCTGCGCCCCGATCGAGCGGTTCGACAGCCGCATCACCGGCACGGCCGACTACAAGGACATCGCGGGGAGCGACGTGGTGGTCGTGACCGCGGGGATGCCCCGCAAGCCGGGCATGAGCCGCGACGACCTGATCCAGACCAACGTGGTCATCGTCAAGAGCGTCTGCGAGAAGGTCCGCGAGTTCGCGCCCAACTCGATCGTGATCGTTGTCTCCAACCCGCTCGACGCGATGGTCTACACGGCGTGGAAGACCACGGGCTTCCCGACCAACCGCATCATGGGCCAGGCCGGGGCGCTGGACGTCGCCCGTTTCCGCGAGTTCATCAGCATGGAGCTGGGCGTGAGCGTCGAGGACATCTCGGCCTTGCTGCTCGGCGGGCACGGGGACGACATGGTCCCGCTGCCGCGCCTGACGAGCGTTCACGGCATCCCGCTCACCGACCTGATGAGCGAGGACAGGATCAAGGCCTGCACGGAGCGGGCCAAGGTGGGCGGGGGCGAGATCGTCAAACTCATGGGCACGAGCGCGTACTACGCGCCGGCCAGCGGCACGGTCCAGATGGTCGAGGCGATCGTCAAGGACAAGAAGCGGATCATCCCCACGGCCGCGTACTGCGAGGATGAGTTCGGGGTGGCCCCGGGGCAGAAGGGCAAGGGCTACTTCGTGGGCGTGCCGGCGCTGCTGGGCGACAAGGGCATCGAGAAGATCATCACATTCAAGATGACGCCGGACGAGCAGAAGCTGATGGCCGAGTCCGTGAGCCACGTGAAGGATCTGGTGAACGCGGTGCGGAAGCTGTTCCCGGATCTGGGGTGAGCGAAGAGGTACGCAGAGGGCGGGGAGGTCACGCAGAGAGCGCGGAGAGAGCCCTAACGCGAAGACCGCGAAGGGCGCGAAGCCGAGGCGCGGCGGGCTTGACGCCCGAGCCATCCGCGGGGAAGCTCTGGGCATGAACGCCTCCCCCAATCGTTCGACGGATCGCCCTGACGCCGAGGTGATGGGCCGCCGCGACGCGATCCGGGCCGGGTTGGCCGGGCTGGCCGGTGCCGCGCTGCTCCCCGCGGCGGGCACGCTTGCGACGACCCGCCCGTCGCCTGAGCCGCTGTTCCGCATCTCGCTGGCGGAGTGGTCCCTCCACCGGGCGCTCAAGGCCGGTCGGCTCGACCATGTGAACTTCGCGCGGGTGGCCCGCGAGGACTACGGGCTCGACGCCGTCGAGTACGTCAACACGTTCTTCAAGGACAAAGCGACGAACGCGGATTACCTGAAGATGCTCAAGGCTCGCGCGGGCGACCACGGCGTGCGCATCCTGCTCATCATGTGCGACGGCGAGGGGCGGCTGGGCGATCCCGAAGAGGCCGCTCGGCTCAAGGCCGTCGAGAACCACCGCAAGTGGGTCGAAGCGGCGCGAACGCTCGGGTGCCACTCGATCCGCGTCAACGCCGCGAGCGAGGGGGCGTATGACGAGCAGATGAAGCTGGCCGCGGACGGGCTGCGGCGGCTGGCGGAGATCGCCGCGCCGTACGGGCTGAACGTGATCGTCGAGAACCACGGCGGGCTCTCGTCCAACGGGGCGTGGCTCGCCGGCGTGATGAAGGCCGCGGGGCACTACCGCTGCGGCACGCTCCCCGACTTCGGGAACTTCTGCCTGGACTGGAGCAGGAAGGACGACCCGGCCGCGTGGTACGACCGCTACAAGGGCGTCGCGGAGATGATGCCGTACGCGAAGGCGGTGAGCGCCAAATCCAACGACTTCGACGCGCGCGGGAACGAAACCGCGACCGACTACCGGCGGATGATGATGATCGTCCTCGACGCCGGATACCGCGGGTACGTGGGGATCGAGTACGAGGGCGAGACGCTGCCCGAGGAAGAGGGCATCAGGAAGACCAAGGCGCTGCTGGAGCGGGTGCGCGAAGCACTGAGCTAGTTTCCCGGTACTCCTGACATCGCGCC
This sequence comes from Phycisphaerales bacterium, assembly GCA_046153875.1. Lineage (GTDB taxonomy): Bacteria > Planctomycetota > Phycisphaerae > Phycisphaerales > UBA1924 > JBJXFE01. The sequence continues at coordinate 66,828 of JBJXFE010000043.1, read as the reverse complement.
GGCCACGTACATGACGAAGAGAAGAGCTGACGCGAGCATAAGAGTGTTCACGGCCCACCCAATGGCGCACCATCGCATCACCCGCCCGATGCGCATCCTGGCGCCGGCGGCAATCGCACGGAATGACGCTACCGCAGGCGGACCCAAGAGCCATCCGCCGAGTGCGGTGGGCCAGAACAGGGTGAGCCAGAACTGATAATCTTGGTCAAGCTCGCCCGTTTCTTCGGTGCGAAAAATGATCCCCAACGCCCCAAGCGTCACGACTGAAAGTACGACACCGTAGACCGTCGATTGAGCCAACTGGTGCCAGAGCATCCAGCGACTCCCCGGCACCTCAACGGAATCACGGCCGTCCGCCTTCGGGACGGCGGGAAGCCAGAGATCGGCGAGCACCGCGAGGACCGCGAGCGACATCGTTGCCGCGTACGTTGTCCCCGCCAGGACAATGAGATAGGCAAATGCCACAGTCTCCCGTGCGAGCCACCACGAAGCGAGGTCCGCGAAGAGCGCCGCGCCGATCACAGTGATCGCCAGGCCCACCACCGCCCGCGGCAGGCGCGTGCCAAGCAGCAGCGCCGCGGTCACGATCGAGAGCATGCCGAGGCTGATCGCGTGCGTGTGCGTCGAGGCCGCGAGGATCTTTACATCTGTCGGGCTCACGTCTCGCGAGAACGCGAGCTTCTTCACGTCGTCGAAGAACTCCAGCGGGATCGCCTTCGCCGCTGCGTCCGCCGACTGGCGGCTGTGGCACGAGAGGCAGTTGCTTGCGATCACCTCGCTCGGTGCGGCCGCGCCCAGGTCGAGGTTGTCGTAGTCCTCACTGATGCGGCTCCCGGCGAGCCAGGTCAGGAGCAGCGCCTTCTGGTCCGAGGGGAGTGTCTCGGGGTGGCCTCGCTGGAGTGCGCTCACCAGCGGCGCCGTGGTCTTGATCCCGTGGTACGCGCCGAAGATGTCGTCGATCGACATCTCCGGGCGCTCGTCGCGCTTCTGGTGGTGCCAGACCAGGTGCTGGGCCGACGCGGCCAGCCCGCCCAGGAGCGTGAGCACCAGAAAGCTCAGACCCAGCCGTGTGCCGAGGCCGAGATCGCGGAGGCGGAAGGGGTTGGCTGGAGCGTCGTTCACGGATTGGTTGACAGGTTACCGAGTGAACCGGGATCGATGGCGGTTGTATCCGAGCCTTCGCTCGAAGACTCGCTCAGACTCGGCGTCCGGGTCCACGTCGGCGTCCGGGCCCGCATCAGCGTCCGTTTCCGCACTACGCCCCCTTGAGCAGGCCCGGATCGATCTTCACCGTTTCGCCCGTCGTCACCGCCTTGTGGCACATGATCCCCACGACGCTCGCCCGCAGCCCCTCGTCGGCCGAGCACACCGCGGGTTTGCCCTCGGTCACGCTGACGAGGAAGTCCGCCAACCCGTAGTACAGCGGCGGGTTGGGCAGGCCCACGCCCTCCTTGAGCTTGCCCTGGGCCGCGAGCTTCGTCGCGTCGGCGATCAGCGTGATCCCTTCGTCGTTGTGGAACTGCTGGCGGTTCGCGTAAACCTCCCACCCCTGCGTCGGAGCATCGGCCTCTTTAAACATCCAGCCCGCGGTCCACGCGAGCTTGATCGTCGCGTTCGAGCCGTGCAGCACCTCGTGCTTGCCCTCGTACGAGTTGGCGATCGTGGCCTCGTAGAGCAGCGTCGCGCCGTCCTCCCACGCCAGCGTCGCCCAGATCGTGTCGTGCATCGTCCGGCCGTCATCGTGGAAGCGGACGCCGCCGCGACCACGCACCTCGACCGGGTAGCGCCCCAGGTACCAGTGGAAGACGTCGAACTGGTGCGTGCCCATCTCGCCGGAAAGCCCGATCGACACCGCGGGGTCGAGGTGCCAGTTCAGGGCCCGCTCCTGATCCGGACCGGACGCGGGGTTGCGCCACGCGGTCTTCTGATTGGATTGGCCGCGCATCCCGACGAGATCGCGGACCGCATCCGACCGGAAGAACGTGCGGGCGAGCTTGTAGATGGGGTTGGATCGCGCGAGCAGCCCGACGTGAAAGACCTTCGACGAGCCGCGGGCCGCCTGGGCGATCGCCGTGCAGTCCTCCACCGTGGACGCGATCGGCGCCTCCAGATACACATGCTTCCCGGCCTGGATGCACGCCAGGGCGACGTCCTTGTGCAGGTGCGTCGGCGTGGCGATCACCACGGCCTCGACGTCCTTGCGCTTGTCGAGCAGCTCGCGGTAGTCCGCGAAGCCCTCGGCCCCCGCGGCGCGGCGCAGGCCGGCCTGAAGGCGGGTCGCCTCCGTATCGCACAGCGCGGCCACCTTGGCCTGCTCGAACTTCTGAAGCTCGCCGATGATCGCCCGGCCGTGCCGCCCGACCCCGATCACGCCGATCGGGACCTGCGCCCGCCCGCGCGGGATGTTGGCCAGGCCCAGGTCGGGCAGGATGACCGCGGCAGCCAGTGAGCCGGCCGTGTGTTTAAAGAACGTTCGTCGGTCGGTCGGCATCATCGCACCTCCGTGGGCCGGGCTTCGGGAAGAGAGCGTAGCGGATCGGTGACGCAGCATCCGGGTGAATGCCCGGCGCGCGAATCGCCATCGGGATCGACGAGTATCGCGTACCCCGTCGGCAGCCCACGCGGCCGTCCGCGCTCGATCAGCACCGGCTTCGCCCACGCGTCGCACAACGCCGCGCTCGGCCCGATCACGCACGCCGTGCGGGCGCACGCGGCGGGATCTCCCGTGCGCGGGTCGATGATGTGCCCGAACCGCAGCCCGTCAAACTCGACTTCGCGCCCGGAGGGTGACGACACAGCCAGGCACGAGTCGCGGAGCGTGACGACGGGACGCCCACAACCGGTCCGGCCGCCCGGGGACTCGATCGCAACCCGCCATCCGTCTTCGCCGGGTGGCGCACCGATCGCGCCGACGCTGCTCGTCCCGCCGTGGATCAGGGCCCGGGTGACGCCGTGCTCGCGGAGCACACGCAGGGCCGCGTCGATCGCGTAACCCTTGGCGATCCCGCCCACGTCGATGCTGGTCCCCGGGCGAATGAACCGAACGGAAGAAGATTCATCACAGAGGCACAGAGAACACGGAGGGGATCCCGGAGCGGCAACACAGTACGAATTGCTCGCCAGACCGATCTGTTCCTGACTCTGTGTCCTCCGTGCCTCTGTGGTGAAGTCTTCCCCCCGAAACCCCCACCGCTCCATCGCGTCGGCCACCGCGACATCGAATAGACCGCCCGAGTCCACCCGCACCCGCTCGGCGAGCATCAGCACCGCGAACGTATCGTGATCCACCCGCACGGCCCGCTCGCCCGCCTCGCGGTTGATCAGGCTCACGACACTGTCGGGCCGGAAGAGGCTCCAGCGGGCGTCGAGGTCCGCGACCTCGGCCAGGGCCGCCTCGCCGATCGCCCGCAGCTCGCGCCCCCCCCCGCCGGCGTCGTCCGCGGCAAGCACGAGCTCGAATCGCGTGCCCATGGCCCACGCCGCCAGGCGCTCGATCGACGCCGTCGTCACCGTCGCTCCTCTCACCTAACGCGAAGGACGCGAAGATCGCGAAGGGAAGAGGCTTGATCCTCCCCGCCTTTCTTCGCTCTCTTCGCGCCCTTCGCGTTCAAATCCGTTGATGTCGGTCAGGCCTTCGTCACCTTCATCGTCTTGGGGTCGAAGCGGAACGCTCCGCCCTCCCACATCGACCGGGCGGCCAGGTCCACCACGACCATGACCTTGGTGCCCAGCTCCGCGTCGGCGAGCGGCTTCTCACGCGTGCGGATGCACTTGAGCCAGTTCAGCCGGTGCTTGTCCTGGTCGTTGCCGATGTCCGGGCACTCGATCTTGCGTTCCTCGATGCCGTCCTCGACCCAGATGCGCTCGGGCTTCATTTCGCAGTGCCGCCCGCCGAGGTAGATGTTGCCCTTGTGCCCGCGGATGAGCGTCTCGAGCCCGACCTCGTTGCAGGTGGAGCCCGCGACGATCATCACGTGCTCCTTCTCGAACTCGACATTCAGGTTCACCTGGTCGAAGTTCTCCATCGCCTTATCAACCAGGTGACCGCCGACCGCCGAGACCCGCGTGGGCCACCCCTGATCCAGCGCCATCATCAGCGGCGTGATCTGGTGGACCAGCAGGTCGCCGATGATCCCGGTCGAGTACTTCTTGTACCGGCGCCAACGGGCGTAGATCTCCGGGCTCCACGGCGCCTTGCCCAGCGGGCGGCACCACTCCTCCCAGTCGAGGTTCACGCCCGGCTGCCACGCCGGATCGATGCCGTAGTACAGCCACTCGCCCTTCTTGGAGTTGCGGCAGTAGCTGGTCTGGCTGAACGTCGGCTTGCCGATCGCCCCCTCGGCGATCAGCTTCTGCGCTTCCTGGTACTTGGGCAGTTGCATCATCTGCGTGCCGACCTGCAGCACGCGCTCGGAGTTCGACCGCGACGCCTCGAGGAGCTTGATCGCGTCCGCGAGGTTGTACGTCATCGGCTTCTCGCAGTACACGTCCTTCCCGGCCGTGAGCGCGTCGATCGCGTGCTGGGCGTGCCAATGCTCGGGGCTGGCGATCAGCACGCCGTGGATGTCGTCGCGTGCCAGCACCTTGCGGTAGTCGCGGTACGTCTCGGGCTTGCTGCCCTGGATCTTCTCGATCTCCGCGGCCGCCCCGGCGCAGCGCGGGTCGCACACGTCCGCGAGCGCGACGATCTGGACCTTCTCGTGCCCGTCCTTGGCGAGCGTGGCGATGGACTGGCAGTGGCCCGTGCCCATGCCGCCCGTGCCGATCACCGCCATCTTGATCGCTTCGCCGGGGGCGAGCGGAACGCCGGGGCGCGCCCGGACGCTGGGGCGTGCCGTGGAGGCCAAGGCCTCGCCGGCCGAGGCGACCATCGCGGCAGCGCCGGCGGCGGCGGCCGTCCGGGCCAGGAACTCGCGACGAGACTGGTTCATGTCGGGGGTATGCATCGTTCGTTCTCCGCAAGTTGTGCGCGGCTGTCCGCGCGAGGCGGCGTCGGAAGCCCTTCCGACGCCCGGGGATACGCCGACAGCCTATCCGATCCGGTGGGTTCGCAACAGGGGACCGTCGTGGGCAACTCACCGGGAAAACACGGGGCCACGGACCGATTTGCCCATTGTGCCCCGTTCGGCGATAGTACCGCCCATGACCACAATCCATCAGCCTCGTGTCGCGGCGGGGCGGTCGCTCGCGCTCGCCGCAGTCTCCGGCCTCTGTCTGGCCGCAATCCTCCCCATATCAGGGTGCGGCGGCGGCGCCCGGGGTGGTGGCGGCCTCTTCCGGCCCGCGGCATCGTGGGGCCGGCAGATCGAGCTCGACGGGCAGACCGCCGACTGGCCCGAGAGCGCGGCGTCCGTCGCCGACGCCCACTACCTCTACTTCCGCGTCAACCTCCCCGAAGAAGTCTCGCTCCAGCAATCCCCCGAGCCGGCCACGCTGATGGTGGACCTGGACAACAGCGCCGCGACCGGCTGGACGCCCGCCGCCCCGCGTGATGCCGCGGGGTACGGGTTCGACCTGGGCGTGCGGTTCTCGCCGACCGACGGCCAGGGCGGCGTGTCCGTCGTTGCGCTCGACCCGTCCGGCGCACACACGCCCGTGCCGCATCACCTGGTGGGGCTCCAGTTTTCACCCACGCATTCCGCCTCACAGTTTGAGGTGCGCATCGCGCGGCACGCGGGACCGGAGGCTCCAGAAGGGCTCGCCGACCTGCTCGCCTCGGGCGGACCCGCGACCGCCATGATCACGCTCCAGGACGCCGCCGGGCAGACTGTGGGCTGGTCCGACCCCGAACCCTTCAGCGCGCCGCGGGCGGCCTCGTCGCCCCCGCGGGCCGAGGTCGGCGTCCCGCCCAAGCCCGCGAACGCGATCCGGATCGTCTCGTGGAATGTCCATAGGAGCGGCCCGATGACGAACGCGGGCCCGTTCTCGCGCGTGCTCCAGGCCCTCGACGCCGATGTGATCCTCGTGCAGGAGTGGGACAACGCCGATGCCGCGGACCTCCAGGCGTGGTGTACGGCCGTCGTCTCCGGCGACAAATCATGGTCGGCGCGGACGTCCTCGGGCGCGGGCGTCGGCATCATCGCGCCCCACCCGGTCAGCGGGATCGGGCCGGGCCGAATCTCGATCGGCGAGTCCGAGGCGGACGCCGCCGTCCGTTGGGTTGCGGGCGTCGTCCAGACGCCGATCGGCGACGTGGCGGTGGCGAGCATCCACCTCAAGTGCTGCGGCGGCGCGGGCGGCCCCGAGGACCAGCAGCGCTCGGCCGAGGCCCAGGTCATCAACGCGGCGATGCGCGAGGCCTACGCCGAGACCACCGGGTACATCCGCGTCATCGCGGGCGATATCAACCTGGTCGGCTCGCGCCGGGCGCTCGACGCGCTGCGGGCGGGGCTCGACACCGACGCCTCGGACCTTGAGCCCGCGGAGGCGTTCGCGCTGGGCGACGCCGCGATGGACACCTGGGCCGACCCGGCGAGCCCATTCACCCCCGGACGCCTCGACTACGCCGTGTTCAGCGATTCGACCGCCGAACTCGTCCACGCCTTCGTATTCGACACGACGCGCCTGAGCGACGGCGCGCTCGCCCGGATGGGCCTGGACCGGACCGACACCGCCGCGAGCGACCACCGGCCGCTGGTCATCGACCTGCGGATGAAGTGACGGTGGTCCTCGACCCGGGACGCCGAGGCCGAGGAGTCCGCGACAAAGCCTCGGGACCAGCGGCGCTGTGCGCGAGTCTGCGCACGAGGCGTTCGTACCCGAGCCTTCGCTCGGAGACTCGCTCAGGCTCGGCGTCCCGTCGAGGGTCTCACGCCGCGCTCTCCGGCGTCCCGACCACGCGCAGGTGCCCGTCACCGGTCTCGACGACCAGTCCCAGTTCGCGCAATGCCGCGAGGGCCGCCGCCTGCTCGGCCTGCTTTTTCGCCTGCCCCCATGTCGGCGGGAACTTCTTCCCGCCCAGCTCCACGCACACCTTGAAGCACTTGGAGTGGTCCGGGCCCTTCTCGTCGAGCACCCGATAGAGCGGCGTGCCCTGGCCCGTCTGCTGGGCGTGCTGCTGGAGCACGGACTTGAAGTTCTCCTGGTGCCCGCTGCTGGCGGCGCGCTCCAGGAGCGGGTCGATGAGCGGCAGCACGAAGCTGCGCGCCCGCTCGTACCCCGCGTCGAGGTACACCGCCGCGATCAGCGACTCGAAGACGGCCGCCGCGAGCGACTGCGGCATCGGCCCGTTCGCCCCCTGCATCCCCTTGCCCAGGACCAGCAGCTCCTCGAGCCCGAGAGAGCGGGCGATCAGGGCGCAGGTCTGCCGCGACACGGCGGCGGACTTGATCTTGGTCAGCTCGCCCTCGAGCAGCGCCGGGAACCGTTCATACAGCCGGTGCGAGACGATGAGCCCCAGGACCGAGTCGCCCAGGAACTCCATGCGTTCGTTGCTCTGGAGCGGGTCGTCCGAGACCGAGGCGTGCCGCAGGGCGAGGGCGAGCAGGTCGGCGTTCCTGAAGGTGTACCCGAGGCTCCGTTCGGCCCGGTCTCGCACCTCGTCGGACATGCGGGCAAGCATATTCCGCGCGGTGTGCGGCCGCACGACGCCCCGGGAGCCCTCCACCCGCACTTCACCCGGGCCGACCGGAGCCCGATCCGATGCCGCCGGCCAAGCATCGGGCACGCACTCCAAGCGTGGAACGAAGCCCCCGGCACCGCTATAACTCCTCCCCGTCCTGCGCGGCCCGCCGCGAGGCATCCGGGCCGAGGACCGATCCATGCATTATCCGCACCGCATCAGCCGACTGAAGCGCAAGCGCTCGATCGGGTTCCGCGCCCGCATGAAGACCAAGGACGGGCGGAAGATGATGAACCGCAAGCGCCGCGCCGGTCGCAGCCTGAACGTCGCGGATAAGAAGCGCAGCTGATCGGCCCCGCCGCCGCTACGCCGGCCCCAGTTTCGCCAGCAACCGATCCCTGACCGCCTTGGCATCCGCGTGGCCGCCCGCGGACTTCATCGCCGCGCCCACGAGCCGTCCCACCGCCTGCATCTTGCCGGCCCGCACGTCCGCGGCCGCCTGGGCGTTCGCTGCGATCGCCTCGTCGCACCAGCGGTCGAGCGCCGCGTCGTCGCGGACGAGGAGCATGCCCCGCTCCCGCGCGATCGCCTCCACGTCCGCTTCCCCCCCCTGTCTCGCTGTCTCGCTGTCTCGCTGTCTCGCCCCCGCCTCGCACAGAATCTCGAAAAGCTCATCCGCCGCGGCCGCGCTGATCCGCCCGTCCTCGCGAAGCTTCGCTATCCCGGCGATCGCGCCTGCTCCGATGCCGAGTTCGTGGATCGGCACGGCTCGCTCGTTGGCACGCTTGGCCCCGCTCTGGAGCAGCAGGTTCGCCGCGACCCGTCCGGCCCGCGCACGCTCGATCCCGAGCCCGGCCATCGCCTCGATCGTGCGTTCAAACAGGAGGCATGTGCCGCGCTCGTCGGTGATCGCCGCGGCCTCCTGCGCCGCCAACCCGAACTCCTTTACGTACCGCAGCAGCCGCGCCATCGGCGGCTCCGGCAGCTTCGCCCGCACCGCCTCGCGCCAGCCTGCGTCCACGACGACGGGCGGCAGGTCCGGGTCGGGGAAGTAGCGGTAGTCCGGCGCGTCCTCCTTCTCCCGCTGGATGTAGGTCTCGCCCCGTGCGTCGTCCCAGCCGCGTGTGGTCTTGGAGCCGGGGCTCATCTCGCGTCCGTCCCGCTCCCAGCGACGGGGTTGCTCGGCAAGCTCGTACACGATCGCCCCGGCGAGCGACTTGAACGAGTTGAGGTTCTTGATCTCCACGATCGGCGTGGCGACGGTCCGCCCGTCGTTGAGCGTCAGCAGCGTGTTGATGTTCGGCTCGAACCGCATGTGCCCCTTCTGCATCACGCCCTGCGTGACGCCGAGGGAGCGGCACAGGTCGCGGAGCATTTTCGCGAACATCACCACGTCCTGAACGGCGACGAAATCCGGCTCGGTGACGATCTCCAGCAGCGGCGTGCCCGCGCGGTTGAGGTCCACGATCGAGAAGTCGATCGGTGCGCCGCCCGGCGCCTCGTGGAGCAGCTTGCCCGCGTCCTCTTCGAGGTGGGCCCGCGTGATCCGCACGCGCCGCGTCGGCGCCTCGGGCAGCACGAACCCGCGTTCATCCGCCGCGGGCACCTCCACCGCCCCGCCCGCGCACAGCGGCAGGTCGTACTGACTGATCTGGTAGCCCTTGGGTAGGTCCGGGTAGAAGTACCCCTTGCGGTCCCACTTGGTGAACTCCGCGACGCGGCAGCCCAGGGCCAGCCCGACGAGCATCGCCATCTCGACCGCCGCCCGGTTCATAACCGGGAGCGACCCGGGCAGCCCCAGCACCGTCGGGTCGATCAGCGTGTTCGGCGCGGCCCCGTCGAACTCCGGGTGCGCCCCGTTCGGCGCGCGGCTGAACATCTTGCTCCGCGTCGCGAGCTCGACGTGGACCTCCAGGCCGACCTTCAACCGCACCGAGACGATCGACGCCATGCGACGGCATCCTACCGCACCGGCGCGCCTCGGCTCAGTGCCGCACGGACGACCTTCCGCTCAAGGATCGCCGCCTTGATCACCGTGGTCTTGAACAGCCCCGCGAGTTCAGCCAGCGTTCGCGCCGGGCCACCCCAACCAAAGCGCTGCGCGAGAAACGCCCGGACCCGCTCGTCGAGGCCGGCCAAGCCCGCCCGCACGCGCGGATCGGGTTCCAGGAATGCCTGCCACGGCGCAACCGATCGCGTCCAGTCCGGCAGCTGCACGCCCGCCCCGAGCCGAGGCGTCGCGCGCGCCCCCGTCCGCAGTTCCGCCGCGTGCTCCTTGGCGAACCGCGCCACGACCCGCGTCATGGCGAGCCCCGCGGGCGCGGCGAGCCTTCCGCCCGCGCCCGTCCCGGGCCTGAACTGGTCCACCGCCTCCGCGAGCGCCGCGAGCGACTCACGCACCAGCGCCAGCAGCAGCGGCGATCTCAACTGCTCCGGGGGTCGGCCGAGCCCCGACTCGATCGTCCGCACGACGAGCCCCCACTGGGTCCGCACGAGTTCCGCCTTCAGGCGCGCCGCCCAGCGCAGGCGCGTCTCGGCCTCATCCACCGCTGAAGCGGACGCCCCGTGCTCCGGCTGCGCCGCGATGATCGCCGCGGCCCGCGCCACCAGCGCGTGATACGCCGCGGCCCGCGCCCGCTCCGTCGTCGCATCGGGCGCGTCCTGTTCGCGGGCCGCCTCGATGAAGGCGAGCAGGTCGGTCTCGCCCGGCGCGCCGAGGTCTGCCCTCGCGGCCTCGTGCTCCAGCGCGTCTTCACGCGGCTTCCCCTTGGGGCCCCGCCACGGCAAAACCGCCCCCGGCCCCGCCAGCCCGAGCCCCTGCAACGCCGCCGCGCGTTCGTCCGTGATCACCCGCCGGATGCTCGTCGTCGATCGCCCGAACCGCTCGGCGATGTCGCCCGGCTCGATCGCGTGGCGCGCCGCGCGCACGATCACGCGCCGTTCTCTCGCCGAGGGCGGCCCTGGCTCCGCGAAGATGGGCTCGCCCGAACGCGCCTCATGGCGGCGGAGCACCTGGCGCACCGCCTCCAGCGACCGCTCGTACTTCGCCGCCAGCCGCTGGGCCGCGCGGTTGAGAGAGAACCGCAGCTTGCGCCGGTACGCGCCGGCCCGGCGGATCATGCGTCGCTCAACGTGCGGATCGATCCTCGAGAACGCGCCCGCCCCGGCGAGTTCCGGCGCGTGGCGCGACTCGAACCGCTCCACGCCCGCGACCGGGAACGCCAGCCGCACGCGCCCGTTCGCGCCGCGGACGCGGTGGGCGATCAACCCCTTGCGCCGGCACCGCTCGATGGTCTTGCGGCTCACGCGCCAGCGCGCGCCCAGCGCCGCCGCATCGATGATCGAACCCGCCGGAAGCTCGCCCCACGCCTCGGGCGCGTGGGCCGTCAGCCGCTCGGCGAACGCGGAGAGGTCCGCGAGCAGGGCCGAACCGGTCAGGACCGACGCCGGCCCGCCCGCGCCCCGGAACCCCGTGATGCGGAACGCGACCCAGTCCTCGGGGTAACCGCCCGCGGGGTCCAGCTCGGCGGCGAGCTCCTCCACGCGCGCGAGCTGCTTGCGCAGCGTTTCCCGCGGCACAAACCGCAGTTGTTTCGCCAGCTCGGCGAGGGCGGCGGCGCGGATGCGGGGAAGTGGGGGCATGTGCAAAGGGCCAGAGGAGCAAAGCAGCAGAGGGCCAGAACACAGCGGCTGGCTGAACGCGGCACGCGCCTCAGGCGATCGCGGCCGCGTCCGACCAGGCGAGTTCCGCCGCCGGCACGATCCCCGCCTCCGCGGCCATCGCGACGAAGCGCTCAGCGGCCTCACGCTCGCGGGGGCCGATCTCGTATCGCAGCAGCGAGCCGAGGTACCGCCGCGCCATCGCGGTCGGCCAGCCGTGCTCCGACGCGGACCGCTCCGCGATGCCGTCGAGACGGAGCCGATTGCGCCGCCGCTGCCGGTCGAGCACCGCGGCGGCCGTGCGGATGCTCGCCGAGTCGGCCCGGCCCGCGCGGCACATCCACGCGGCGTACACGAAGGGCCACCCCGTCAACTCCTTCCACGCCTGCCCGAGGTCGAGCTGGTGTGGAAAACGGTCCGCGGGCGGCGGGTCGGCGACGACCTTGTCGCCGATGAGCAGGACCGTCGCCGGCCAGCCGCCGGCCGCAGCATCGTGGGCCCGCGCGTCGAACGCGACCACCTCCGGGCGCACCCCGTACAGCTTGTCCAGCACGATGCGGCAGAGCGCGACCGACGTGTGGCTCTCCGAATCGGCGTGCAGCATCGTCACCCGATCCAGCGGCACCGACGAGAAGAGCCGGACGGTGAGCGTCGGCCCGTCGCACCCGATCATCCCGACGGGCAGGATCGCCAACGGCTCGTCGCAGCCGGTCGAGGGTCGAACGGCGTCGATCAGCGACACGAGCCCCACGTCCGCACCATCGCACCGCACGAGAGCCGCGATCCGCGAAGGAACCTCAAGCTTGAGGTCAATGGCGGCGAGCTTGTCGAGCCCGTGGATAAGCGGAAGGGTGTTCAGATACCGAACACAGGCGATCCGCACCGGTTCCATCGGCAACTGTATCCCCGGCCCGGAGGGTGTCCTCGCGCGATGGGCACGATCCTGCCGGAATTCATAACCCAAGCATCATCAAACTGTTATGCTGCAATCCCGGCGCGGCGCCGCGGATCATGCCATCACGCACCCGCTCAACTGCAAGGGGATTCAGTACGAAGCAACGAAGGGTCCGATCCTTGGGCGGGGCGCACGGGATTCGACCTCGGAGCCGGCAGCCTGGGCAACTCAGGCCTTGTTGGGGTCCGGGTGTGAGGTTAGGATACATTCGCCCGGGCGGCGGCCTTTGGGCCGCGCCTGTGAGCGAGTCGTGCCCAGGTTCAACCTGCGGGGGTGCGACATGGCGACGCTGATCCAGAATCGGCCGGTACACGTCGGCGTGGAGGCGGCCACCCTCGGGCCTGCCGTTGCTCCCGCGACCACCGATCCGAACGCATGGGTGCGGTACTTCGAGGAAATCTATCACCGCGCCGACGGCGACACGGGGCACGTCCCGTGGGCGGACTCGCACGCCAACCCCGCGCTCGTCTCCTGGCTCAACGCCGAGGCTCCCAGCGTCATCCGCCCCGGGGCGGCCGTCACCGTCGTCGGCTGCGGACTTGGTCACGATGTGGTCGAGCTCGCGGGGCGCGGGTACGACGTGCTCGGGTTCGACGTCTCCCCCACCGCCATCGACTGGGCGAAACGGCTGCACCCGGAGATCGCCGATCGGCTGGTCGCCGCGGACCTGTTCAACCTGCCCGCGGGTCTGCCGCGCCGCGCGGACCTCGTCGTCGAAGTGTGCACGCTCCAGGCGCTCCACCCGTCGCTGCGCGAGCACGCGGCGCAGGCGGCCGTCACGCTCGCGCGCCCGCGCGGGTGCGTGCTGGCGATCTGCCGCGGACGCGACGAGGTCGAACCCCTGGAGGCCGCCACGGCACCGCCGTACCCGCTGACCTGCTCGGAGCTCTGCGGCCTGATGGAGGCCCAGGGGTGGTACCCCACGCGCCCCGTCGATGACTTCGTGGACGACGAGACCCCGCCGAAGCGCCGGCTTCGGGCCGCCTTCAAGCGGCGGTGAGGCTCGACCCTGGGCTCAGCGGATCACTTCGTACAACGTAAACGCGAAGTCGTGGACGCGCCCGTCGGTCACGGGACGCAGGCGGTCCAGTGCGCCGGACTGCCGGCAGAGCTCGCGTTCGTTCGAACCCGTGTCGGTGCGGAGCACGATGTACCGTTTTTCTTCGTTGCCGCTCTCGGGCGGGATCCTCGGCGGCCCGCCGCGGCGCGGCATCCAGCGGATGGTGACGCGCCGCCCCTCCCCGGCCGCACGCTGTCGCGCGTAGTGCAGCACCTCGGGACGGGCCTCGATCAGGTCGTCGGCCCAGACTTCCGCGCCGTCGGGCAGGGCCGCGGCCAGGGCGATCCCCGGCTCGCGCCCGCTCGACGCCCGCTTGCGCGGCTCCACCACGCCGACATACACGCCGGCCGCGATCAGCAGCACGACCGGCCACGCAAGCGGCGAGCCGAGCAACAGCGTTCGGGCGAGCCGTCGGCCACGCTCGTCGAGCCCCGTCGCGGCCTCCCGCGCGACGAACGCCGCGAGCAACGGCACGATCGTGAACGCCGGGAGCGTGTACCGCGGGTTGTTCACACCCGTCGTCACGAAGATCGCCAGCGAGAGCAGGCACGTCCACGCGAGCGCCGACGCCATGCGCACGCCGGAATCCGCCGTGCCCGGCTCCTCGCTGCTCCTCGCGGCGCGCCCCCGGAAGCACACGATCAGCCCGAGCGTCGCCGGGAGCGCGATCGCCAGCGACTCCGGCGCGAGCTTGACCACCCTCCACACCGCCCGCGCGCTCAGGCTCTGCCCGTTCCAGAGGAACTCTCCAGGCCCCTGGAGAACCGGGCTCAACCCCTCCGCAGCGCGCAGGATCGCCCACGCGAGAGCCCCCACGCCCGCGCCTGCCAGCGCGACCCCGCCCCACATCACGGCGTCCCGCAGCGGGCCCGCCGATCGCGTGGCGATGCACGCCGCGCCGATCGCCGCGACGAGGCACGGCACGGACGCGGGCCCCTTGGCCAGCGCCGCGGCGAGAAGGGCCACGGCGAGCAGCACGACGGAGAACACCGCGCCGGACCGCGACCGGCGCGCCACTAACCCGCGAAATACCGTGACGTCCAGGAGCAACAGCACCGCCGCCATGCTCGCGGCGTTGTTCAGGGCCTCGATCTCCGCGCTGCGCCCCGTGGACCAGAACACGGGCGTCAACGCGGACATCAGCCCCGCCGCGAGCGCCCAGGGCGGGCCGAACCACCGGCGTGCGAAGCCGTACGCCAGGAACGCCATTGCCGTCGCCGACACCGCCGACACCGCCCGGACCGCGAACTCCGTCCGCCCGAAGACCTCCGACGACAGGGCCACGGCCCACGGCATCCCGGGCGGCTTGCGCAGGTACGCCTGCCCGAAGAGCCGCGGCACCAGCCACTCGCCGGAGTCGAGCATCTCCCAGGCGGGCAGCACGCGGTGCCCTTCGCTCATCGAGATCCCGGTGGCGCCCAGGCGCGTCCAGAACACGCCGGCGCAGACGGCCGCCAGGATCGCGAGTTCAAGGGCGAGTCGCCGCGGGGTCATCGCGCCCGGAGCGTACGCGAAGGTCGCCCGTCGCGCACGGCTCTACCGCGGCGCGGGCGCGGCATCCGCCACGGGCTTCGGCACCGGCACGGGCTCGACCTCGCCGGGGATCACGATCGACGACCCGTCGCGGTACGCGGCCAGGATCGGCTCCGCGAACCGCGCCAGCACTTCTTTGAGCTTCGGGTTCCGCGTCGGACGGTGCTTGTAGCGCTGCGTTTCCTTGTACGCCTCGTCGATCGGCGTGTCCAGCGTGAGGTTCCGGTAGAGGATCACCGCGATCCCGGTGCGCTCCGAGCCCGCGCCGCAGTGGACGAGCACGGGCTGCCGGGCTGGGTCGGTCATGATCCGCAGCGTGTTGACGTAGTGGTTCGGATTGCCGGTACCGTCACCGACGAGTTCTAAGCGGAACCGCTTGACGCCCAGGGCCTCGGCCGTGCGCTGGGCACGCCGGTCCTCTGCCGAGCCCGCGGGCCAGGCCCCCAGGTCCACGAAGGTCTTGATCCCGTGCTCCGCGGCCACGGCGCGGAACGCCGCGGGGGTCAAACCCCCGGCCCGATAGACCTTGCCCTCGTCCACCACGCCGAAGTTCTTGGGGAAGATGTTGTCGCGGACGTGGTAGCGGTAGAACCAGCCGCTCGCCCCGATGAGCGCCAGCACAAGCACGGCCGCCGCCCATGCCCGCCCGCGGCGGACCACGTTCTCGCCCGTCTGGCTCTTCATCCAAGCAAACTCTATGCCGGTGTGTACGATTCACCCATGAGCGACGGATCGCCCAGCAAGCCAGCGCCCCGGCCGGTGCGCCCGGCCCCGGGCAAGCCCCCGGCCCCGCGACCCGACCAGCGACCGGCGCCGCTGCTCGGCGGGGGGACCGGACGCTCTCCGTACCCCGATTCGGTCGAACGGTTGATCGTGGAGTTCGCCTCCATGCCCGGCATCGGGCGTCGATCCGCCGAGCGCATGGCCCTGCACGTGCTCCGCTGCGACGAGCCCGACGCGTTGCGCCTGGCCCGCGCCATCGAGGGCGTGAAGCAGAGCGTCCGCCCCTGCTCGGTCTGCTGCAACCTGACCGACAAGGACCCGTGCCCGATCTGCACCGACGAGCGCCGCGACCGCGCGACCATCCTCGTCGTCGAGCAACCCCGCGACCTCATCGCGCTCGAACACACCGGCATGTTCCGCGGCGTCTACCACGTGCTCATGGGCCGCCTCAGCCCGCTCGACGGCGTCGGGCCCGAGCACCTCACGCTCGACGCCCTGGAGAAACGCGTCGCGTCCGCGAAGGCCAACGTCGGCGGCGTCGCCGTGCGCGAGGTCGTCCTGGGGCTCAACCCGACGATCGAAGGCGATGGCACGGCCCTCTACGTCGCCGAGCGGCTCGGGAAGGCGGGCGTCACGGTCAGCCGCCTGGCCCGCGGCGTGCCCACCGGCGGCCAGCTCGAGCACGCGAACAAGGCGGTGCTGGCCGACGCTATCGAGGGCCGAAGGGCCATGGAATGACCGGGCAGAGAACGAGCACCCGCGCGGTCATCCGCCTGAACAGGCGGACCACCCACTCCAGCCCGGCATGTCGCTCGGGTGGTCCGTGGCTACAGGCCGGAGGCCTGAGCGTGAATAGCCGGGGGTTGAGTGCAGCGAAACCCCCGGAACCGCACCCAGCTCTCTAACACGACCCAGAAGGGGCCGGCCGAACCGTCCGTTGTATCCGACACTCGACATAGCCCATGCGTTTCGAAGCCTCACAGCACATGAAGCTCGGCCAGCAGATGAAGCTGACGCCGCGCATGATCCAGTCGATGGAGATCCTCCAGATGTCCCTGGCGGAGCTCGAGGAACGGATCGAGCAGGAGCTGGAGAACAACGTCACGCTGGAGCTGGCCGAGACCGAGGCCGATCCGGCCGCGCTGGACCGCGAGCGGAAGGAGAGCGATCGCGAGGCCCTCGCCGAGGACCAGACCCTCAAGGTCGGTGAGCCGTCCGGCAGCGCCGACTTCGAGCGGCTCGACAGTTTCGAACAGTCGCACCCCGAGATCACGGCGGGCGAGTCCTCGCCGCGCGAGCGGGCCGAGGAGTACGAACCGCGACGCGTCGCGCCGGACGGCGAACGCGACGCGAAGATGGACGCGATGGCCGCTGCCCCGGCACGGGGCGCCTCCCTCACCGACCAGTTTCTGGAGCAGTGGGCGCTGGCGGACGTGGACCCGGCGATCCGCCCGCTCGGCGAGGTTCTCATCACCTTCCTCGACGACGACGGGTACCTGCGCACGTCGCTTGAGACCATCGCGGACCGCGCCCCCGCCCATCGCGCCCGCCCGACCGTGCCGGACCTCGAGCGGGCGCTGCGTGCGGTGCAACTCATCCTCGAACCCCCGGGCGTCGCGGCCCGGGACATGCGCGAGTGCCTGCTGCTCCAGCTCGATGCGCCGACCACGGACCAGACCCGCGGGTCGCCCCAGGACCGCGCCATCGCCCGCCGCCTCGTCGGCGAGCACCTCGACGACCTGATGCACAACCGGTTCCCGCGCATCGCCGAGAAAACAGGCCTGGATCTGGACGCGATCAAGCGCGGCGTGCAGGTGATGCGCGGGCTGAGCCTCGCTCCGGCCCGCCGCCTCGTCAACGAAACCACGCCCCCGATCATCCCCGACGCGATCGTCGAGTATGACGAGGAGCACGACCGCTACTTCGCCTACCTCAATGAGTCGCGCGTCCCCAACCTCCGGATCAACCGCGAGTACGCCGAGATGTCCCGCGACCGGGCCTTCCCGAAGAAGGACCGCGAGTTCATCCGCACGAACCTCTCCAACGCCCAGTGGCTCATCGAGGCCGTCCAGCAGCGCAAGGCGACCCTGCTGCGGGTCATCAACGCCGTCGTCGAGGCCCAGCGCGACTTCTTCGACCTCGGACCCCACGCCCTCAAGACCCTGCCGATGACGCAGGTGGCCGACCGGCTGGGCATCCACGTCGCGACGGTGTCGCGGGCCGTCGCGGACAAGCACCTGCTCACGCCCCGCGGCGTCGTGCCCCTGCGCCGGTTCTTCACCGGCGGCCTCTCCACCGAGGGCGGGGGTGATATGAGCTACGACGCGGTGAGGGCCGCACTCTCCGAGATCGTCGCCGCCGAGGACAAGTCCAAGCCCCTGAGCGACGACGCGCTCGCCGACGCCCTCAAGGCCCGCGGCATCGAGATCGCCCGCCGTACGGTCGCCAAGTACCGCGACCAGCTCGGCGTCCCGAGCGCGCGGATGCGCAAGACGTTCTGACATCGCTGCGGGGCCTGGGCACTACTTCACCACCCGCCGCAGGTCGTCGGCAAACGCCAGCGCCGCCCGTGCGATCGACGCCGCCCAGTTCTTGTCCGCCGCGTCGAAGGCGTAGATCACCGAGCGGCTCGCGTTGACGAGCACACCGGCCGACCCCGGCGACGCCGCCCGCGGGCGAACCATCTCGCGAACGTCCTCGGCCGTGCCGCCCTGGGCGCCGTAGCCGGGCACGAGGAAAAACTGGTTGGGCATCCGCGCCCGCAGCGCCGCGGCCTCCGCGGCCTTGGTCGCGCCCACGACCGCCCCGACGTCGCTCAGCCCCGCCGTCCCGACGCGCGAAGCTCCCAGCGTCGCCACCTGGTCCGCCATCAACTCCGCCACGGTGCGCCCGTCCGCCAACCGCTGCGCCTGGATCGAGTCGCTGCCGGGGTTGCTCGTGCGGACCAGAACGAAGACGCCGCGCCCCCCCCCCGGCCGCAGAAACGGCTCGATCGTGTCGGCGCCCATGTACCCGCTGAGCGTGATCGCGTCGGCCGTGGGGGGCTGCTTGCCCTCGGCGCCGCCAAAGGCGGCGTGGGCGTAGTGCTCGGCCGTGACCCCGATGTCGCCGCGCTTCGCGTCCAGGATCACCACCAGCTCCCGCTCGCGTGCCGCCCGGACCAGGTTCCTCAGCACGCGGGCCCCCGCCGCCGCGTAGCGCTCGAAGCACGCCGACTGGAGTTTCACCGCCGGCACGTGCGGCGCCACCGCCTCTATCACACCGTCGCAAAACAGCCCGATCATCTCCGCGAGCCCGATGTCCTTCCGCCGGATCGCCGCGGGGAGCTTCTCGACCACCGGGTCCAGCCCGACACACGCGGGCGACCCCACGCGATCGATGGCCGCCACAAGACGATCCGAGAACAAGGAAGCTTCGGGCATGCGAGGAGCATATGTTGACCGGGCAGAAGGGAGTCGCCCGGCACGAAACATGAACGACGCCCCCGCGAGCATCGACCTCAAGAAAGACCACGGCCTGACCGTCGTGTGGGGCGACGGCACGACCTCGTTCTACTCCATCGCGCACCTGCGCCGGATGTCCCCCTCGGCGGAGGCCCGCGAGCTGCGCGACGAACTCAAGCGCAATCCGCTCACGGTCCTGCCCGCGTCGAGCGCCCAGGCCCGCCACGGCCCGCTCGTGGCCGTCGACGCCGAACTGGTCGGCAACTACGCGATCCGCATCCGCTTCAGCGACGGGCACGCGACCGGGCTGTACTCATGGGCGTACCTGCGCTCGATCGATCCGACCCTGCCCGGTTCGGGGCGCGGCCCGGTACCATCACCGGATGCTCGCGGCCCGCGAGATCGCGCTCAAGACCCGCGTCCGTGACCTTCACGGCGTCGGCGCCGCCGTGGCCGAAGCGCTCGAAGCGCTCGGGCTGCCGAACGTCGGTCTGCTGATCGCGCACCTCCCTTCACGCCACGAAACCGTCGAACCCCAGACGCCGATCGGTCAACTCATCCCCGGGCGGATCGTGTCGGCCGTCGGGCAGGTCGTGGCCACGCGCCCGGTGCAGCGCGTCCGCCGCCCGCGCTTCGAGGTCGTGCTCATGGACCACACGGGCCGCCTCGACCTCCTCTGGTTCAACGCGATGTATCTGGGCGACCGCATCCACGCGGGCACCCGACTGCGCGTCCAGGGCAAGGCCCAGCGGCACCGCGGCGGGCTCCAGCTCGTCAACCCGATGCACTGGATTCTCGACGACGCCACTGCACCCGGCAGAGGCCCGGCGGACGTCGCGGATGGCCACCCCCGCATCGAGCCCGTCTACCCGGCTTCGGAGGGCGTCTCGTCGCGCCAGATCGGGCGGCTCATCGCGCGACTCCTCCCCGCGGCCCTCCCCCTCATCGAAGACCACCTGCCCGAGGAATACCGGCGGGCGAAAGCGATGCCGACGCTCGCCGAGGCCTACCGGATGCAGCACGCGCCCGCGACGATGGACGAGATCGCCGCGTCGCGCCGCCGCCTCGCGTACGACGAACTCCTCCTCCTCCAGCTCGGCGTCCACATGAAGCGCGCACACCTGCGCCAGACGCTCTCCGCGTCGGCCCTGAAATGGAACGCGTCGATCGACCGGCACATCCGCGAGCGGTTCCCGTTCCCGCTCACCGCCGCGCAGGACCGCGTGATCGCGGACCTGAAGGCCGACCTCTCCGTCGCCACGCCGACGAACCGGCTGGTGCAGGGCGACGTCGGCTCGGGCAAGACCGTCGTCGCGCTCTACGCGATGCTGCTCGCGGTCGCGTCGGGGCACCAGGCCGCGCTCATGGCGCCGACCGAAGTCCTCGCCGAGCAGCACGCCGCGTCGATCACGGGGATGCTCGCGGGGTCGAAGGTCCGCGTCGCATTGCTCACGGGCGGCACACCGCGCGACCAGCGGGCCGCGACTCTGCGCCGCCTGGCTGCGGGGGGCATCGACATCCTGATCGGCACGCACGCGCTGCTCACCGAGGGTGTGGGATATGCCTCGCTCGCCGTTGCGGTCATCGACGAGCAGCACCGATTCGGCGTCCACCAGCGGGCCACGCTCCGCGCCCGGGCGACCAGCGGCTCCGGCCCGTGGGACGGGCGCACCCCGCACGTCATCGTCATGACCGCCACGCCCATCCCGCGCACCCTCGCCATCACCCTGTTCGGCGACCTGGACATCTCGACCATCGACGAACTGCCGCCCGGGCGGACGCCGCCCGCGATGCGGATCGTCGGGCCGGACGATCGCGCGCGGGTCTACGCGTACGTGCGCCGACGTGTCGAGGCGGGCGACCAGGCGTTCGTGGTCGTCCCCCGGATCGACTCCGGCGGCGACGGCGGCACGCTTAGCGACGCCGACAAACCCGCCGCACGCGGCGTCGCGACCCCGCGCGGCGCGCCCGGCGACGTCCGCACGATCCTCAAGGAACTCCAGGATGGACCGCTCAAGGGCCGGCGCGTGGCCGCCCTGCACGGGCGTTTGCGCCGCGACGCGCGCGAGCAGGCGCTGGCCCGGTTCCGCGCCGGCTCCATCGACGTGCTGGTCGCCACCACCATCGTCGAGGTCGGCGTGGACATCCCCAACGCCGCGATCATGGTCGTCGAGCACGCGGATCGCTTCGGCCTCGCCCAGCTCCACCAGCTCCGCGGGCGCGTGGGGCGTGGGGAGAAGAAGTCGCTGTGCGTGCTCATCGCCGACGACCCCACCGACGAAGCCCGCCGGCGGCTCGCCGTCATGGAATCCGTCACCGATGGGTTCGTGCTGGCCGAGAAGGACATGATCCTGCGCGGCACGGGCGAGCTCTTCGGCACAAAGCAATCCGGGATGCCCCCGTTCAAAGTCGCGGACCTCGCCCGCGACCGCGACCTGCTCAAGCTCGCCCGGAACGACGCGGCCGCCTGGATCAAGACCTCCCCGGGTCTGCGCCGCCCCGAGGATGCGGTCATCAACCGCCGCCTGATGAAGGCCCACGGCAAGTGGCTCGGGCTCGGCGACGTGGGGTGATCGCGCCCGGCGACAACCGGCGGGCAGAGCCGCGGCCGGGAAGCCCGCGATCCGTGGTATCCTGCCGGCCGGGAGAACCGCGATGCCGAGCCGACCCCGCCCGCTGCTCAATGTCCGGTCGCAGGAGCGCGCCTCTCGGAACGCGCCGTCACCCAACGACCAGATGCGGACCCTGATCGAGCTGCTCCGCCGGGGCGGGCCGGAACTCGGGCACCGCTGGCTGGCCGCGCTGATGCTCGTCGATCCCGCGGATCGCGAAGGCGTCGTCGCCGAGATCGAGCGCACGTTCGCCGAGCGCTACACACGCGTGCCGGGGGTAACCCGGGCCGATGGATCGATCCGGAGCGTCACCGTGGTCCACCCACCGCAGCGCCGCGCCGGATACATCGAGCAGAAAGAAACGACCTACGAGGCGACGCCGGATCGTCCCGCCGAGTCACGCTCCAGCCCCGCGTCAAAGCGCCGACGTGCCTGAAGCCCGGCTACTTCCCGGCCCGACGCGCCTGGATCGCCTCCAGGCTCCGCAGCGTTTCGCACACCGCCATCAGCGTCATCGCCGTCGCGTCCACGGGCATCCGCTGGTCCCACAGCGAGACACGCACGCCCCACATCGCCCGCGCGGGGTCCGCGTACTGGCTCCCCTCCTCCGGCCCGGCCGAGAGCTGCCGCAGGAACCGCAGCGACGCGAGCAGCCGGACGATCTCGGCGTTGACCTCCTTCTCATCGGTCAGCCGCGGGTCGGCGAGCATCGTGCCGACGAACGCCAGCGGCCGCGCCGACTGCCAGCTCGGGAGCGGGTTCCGCGACGCCGTGAACACGATCCCCCCGGCCAGGTCGCGCTGCTCGAACGCAAGGTCTTCGCCGCGGAGCTGGTGCTGCCACATCAGCGACCGCATCTCACGGAGAGCGACGGCGGAGGGAATCGGGATCGACCACGGATCGACATCCGGTTTCACCAGCATCGCCGACATGGACAGAGCACCACGACCCAGCCACGGCATGCGCGCCACGAGGTCGCCCCGCGGCGTGTCCCGGAAGACCTGCGCGATCACCGCCCGGCCCCGATCCGCCCCCCGGAGCGCGTCGATTCTCGCCTCGGTCCGGATGTACTCGGTCAGTGCACGCATGAACTCGACGTGCGCCACCCCGCCCGCGATGACCCCGTGCGCTGACTGCGAAATCTCCGCGGCGAACCCGCCTTCCACGGTGAACGCGGCGTCCAGGACACGGACCTGCCGTTCGACTTCCGCGGCCTCCGGGGCGTGGGGCATGTAGAGCCCGATGCAGGAGTACCACACCGCGATGGCAACCGGGTCGGCGAACGGATCGGCCTCTCCGGCCTCGACCGTCCCGAGGTCTCCCCAGAGCTCGCCGATCACCGCGCCGATCCTCGCAGCCTCGTGCGTGTTGAAATACCGCCCCCAGTATTCCGTCAGCGCGCGGATCACCAACGCCTGATCCACCGGCGGCGCGTATGCCGCCTCGTACTTCGCGCTCACCGGGTCGTACGTCCCCTGCAACCCGTACTTCTCCACGCCCGGCCAGCGCCGCTTCCTCAGGTTCTCGGCCAGGCCGTCCGCCCAGCGGCGCAGCTCCGCCTCGTCCAACTCGCGCGGCTCGACCGTGCGCCCGCCGCGGTGCAGGAACAGCGGAGGCTCCCCCGGCACGGGCTGGGCCACGTGCGTCGCGCGGAAGCGGTAGAACGTCGCCCCCAGCTCCTTCGCCAGCTCCCCCGGCGGCTTGAGGATCAGCGTCGCGTCGTCCGTCGCGCGCGACACCGCCGACGCCAGCCCCCGCCCCGGGTCCATGTTCGACGCGAGCATGACCGACGGGAACACCGCCCCCGCACGCTCCCCCAGACGCGCCGCCGTGCCGTCCAGCCCCGGCGCGAGCTCCGCCGCCGCGTCCTCCCACTGCGCGGGCGCGATCGGCACCCACGGGCCGGCGAGCTCCAGGCTGATCGTCATCCGCGCGGCCGCGGCCCGCACGTGCTGCTCAAAGAGCGCATCGCGCTCGATGGGCAGTCGCGAGTTCGCCGCGCTCATCGCCTGCCCGGCCGCGAGCACGAGCGATCCCAGGCCGCCGGAGACATCCACGCCGCGTCCGACCACCTGCCCCTCGTAGCGCAACGTGACCGCGACGGCGGAAAGCCCCGGTACGGACGGCTCGCCCCCGAGATCGTCCTCGGCGCCGCCGGGCACGCGCCACGCCCGGACCCATCCGTCGAGCCGCTGGTAGAGCCGCATCGCGTCGGCCGGGGAGGGCGGGGCATCCGCAGGCCCCTGTGCCCGGGCCGGGGTGTGGACAAACGCCGCGAGTCCGGTAAGAAGCGCTGCCGCGACGCCACGCCGCGTGTTGCGGGGACGCCACACGTAATTGCCTTGCACCCCTCCCGGGGGCGTGGTAACTGTGGTGGAGCCCGCACGGCGGGCTCGGGAACGGCGTCCCGTGTGCATTTCCCCGTTCCGGCACGGCGCTTGTTGACCTGTACCGGTGAGCGGCGGGTTCGACAACTCAAGATTGAAAGAGGGAGTCATGCGCACAGTACTCTCACTCACGGCCAGCCAGCAACGGATCGCCATCCTCGCCCTGCTGAGCTTCATCGCGCTCTGCTAGGCAAGACGGGGGGATTGTCGCGGTTCCGGCTCGTCGGGCAAGACCAAAATGAAAAGCCCGGGGTTCGAGCCCCCCGGGCTTCATGCTGCGCTGGATCGTCAGCGGTCGGTGATCCCCGGGGGAATGAGCGCGCCCCGCGTCACTCCTCGTCAGTCTTCGCGTCCGTCTTCATCCTGATCTTGTCGCTGCCCATGGCGTCGTGGGTGTCCATGCCGCCGCGGGTCGGGCTCGGGCCGGAGGACGCCTTGCGCGGGCGATCCGCACCGCCGGCGGCGCCGGGCGGTCCGCCGCCGCCCGTCGCGTCGCCCCACTGGGCCCGCTTGAGCGACAGGCCAATCTTCCGCTCCTGGGTGTCCACGCGGAGGATCTTCACGTCCACCTCGTCGCCGGTCTTGACCACGTCCTGCGGGTTCTCGACCTTGTGGTCGGCCAGCTCGGAGATGTGCAGCAGGCCCTCGAGGTCGGCCTCGAGCTCGACGAACACGCCGAAGTTCGTGATCTTCGTGACCGCTCCGCGGACGACCATGCCCGGCTTGTAGTGCTCCGGGATGGCGTGGATCCACGGGTCCTCGGTGAGCTGCTTCATGCCGAGGCTGACGCGCTGCTTGGCCTGATCGACCTCCAGCACCACGCACCGGACCTGGTCGCCCTTCTTGAGCACCTCGATGGGGTGCGTGACCTTCTTCGTCCACGACACGTCGGAGATGTGCAGCAGCCCGTCGATCCCGGGCTCGATCTCCACGAACGCCCCGTAGTTGGCCAGGTTCCGCACCGTGCCCTCGATCATCGTGCCCGGAGGGTACTTCTCGGCCACCAGCTCCCAGGGGTTGACCTCGGTCTGCTTCATGCCGAGGCTGATTTCCTGCTTGTTCTTGTCGATCTCGAGGACGACGACGTCGACCTCCTGGTTGGGCGTGACAACCTCGCTGGGGTGGTTCACGCGCCGCGTCCACGACATCTCGCTGACGTGGACCAGGCCCTCGATCCCGTCCTCGAGCCGCACGAACGCGCCGTAGGACATGATGTTGACCACCGAGCCCTTGACGCGGCACCCGACCGGGTACTTCTTCTCGATCTGCTCCCAGGGGCTCGCTTCCTTCTGCTTGAGCCCCAGCGCGATCTTCTCCTTCTCCCGGTCGATGTTCAGGACCTTCACCTCGACCTTCTGGTCGATCTTCACCAGGTCGCTCGGGTGGTTGATCCGGCTCCACGACATATCCGTGATGTGCAGGAGCCCGTCGATCCCGCCCAGGTCGATGAACGCGCCGAAGTCGGCGATGTTCTTCACCGTGCCCGTGACCATCTCACCCTCCTTGAGGGTGTCGAGGATGCGGCGCTTGGCCGCGTCGCGCTCCTCCTCGATCAGCTTGCGACGGCTGATGACGATGTTCCGCCGCTCCTGGTCGATCTTCAGGATCACCGCGCGGACCCGCCGCCCGATGTAGTCCCCGATCTCGCCCGGGCGCCGCACGTCCACCTGCGACGCGGGCAGGAACACCGGCACGCCGATGTCCACCAGCAGGCCGCCCTTGATCTTGCGCATCACCGTCCCCTCGACGGTGTCGTTTTCCTTGTGGGTGTCGATGATCCGCTGCCAGTTGAGCATGCGGTCGGCCTTCCGCTTGCTCACCTCGACCAGCCCGCCCTCGCCCTCGAGGTTCTCCAGGAGCAGGTCCACGGTGTCGCCGACCTTGGGCATCTCGGCGGCGTCGAACTCCTCGCGCGGGACGAGCCCCTCGCTCTTGAGCCCGATCTCCACCACGAAGTCGTCGCCGGAGACCCCGACGATCTTGCCCTTGATGAGCTTCCCGGGGGCCAGGTCCTTGACCTGGTCAACCAGAAATGACTCCATGCCGTCCTGGGCGCCGGTGCGGCCGAAGGCCTCCTTGATGAGGGCGTCGGCTTCTGCATCCGTCGTCCCGAGGGACGCCAACAGCGTTTCGTCGATCATGTGGTTCTGAATACCTCTCTCGACCCGGCCGCGACGGTTTGACCGACGCGGGGCCCGGGCCGGCCCCCATGGGGCGGCTAGGGGTTTCGCCAAGAACTCTTCGACCCCGCCCACCGCGGGATCACAATCCGGAAGGGCACTCGGCCGGCCTTTCGACCGGGGATAAGCCTAGCGCTCGGCCGTCTTTCAGGGAAGCGCCCGGTCGTGCGGGCTCCGTGCCGGGCTCTCATGGGTCGGTATGCTCCGCCGCCGTGCCACCGCGACAGGAAAGAGCCCCCGTGGAACGACCTCCCTGCGAACTGTGCGGACACCCGGCCGACCCGTGGCTGGACATCGCGCGCGACGTGAACCGCCCCAGGGTCGAACGGAGCTACCGGCTCTGGTGGTGCCGCCCATGTGCGTACGGCCAAGTCTGGCCCCGGCTCACCGAGCAGGAGTGCGCCGAGGCGTACCAGATCGACGGCTACTACACCCACGGCCTCGGTCCAGTAAGCCACGCGGCCAGCGGCGGCAAGGCGGGCGTGCTGGTGCGGGCCCTGCGTCACGCCGCGTGGCACCTGGATCGCGGCGTGTGGGCCCTGCCCATCCGCGATGATCGCCAGCTTTCCGTCGTCGACCTGGGCTGCGGCAAGGCCGACCAGCTCGCCGAGCTGGCGGCGAGAGGCCACCGCGTCGTCGGCGTGGAGCCAGACCCGCAGGCCGTGGCCGTCGCGCGCTCGCGCGGCATCGAGGTCCACCCCGGCACCGCCGAGCACCTCCCGGACGGCGTGGCGCGGCAACGCTTCGACACCGCGCTCATGATGCACTCGCTGGAGCACTGCCTCAGGCCGCTCGAGGCGCTCGGCTCCGCGCGCGGCATCCTCCACGACGGCGGCGTGCTGATCGTCGAGGTGCCCAACAACAGCGCCGGCGGGCTGACGCTGGCCGGCGCGGCGTGGCGCTGGCTCGACGTGCCGCGGCACCTGAACTTCTTCACGCCGCGCAGCCTCCGCCTCGCGCTCGAACGCGCGGGGTTCGCCGTCGAGCGGACGCTCTTCCACAGCTACGCGCGCCAGTTCTCCGCCGAATGGCTCGCCGACGAGCGGAGCAACCGCGAGCGTCTGGGCGTCCGCTCGACGCTCGCCCGGAGCGAGGCGGCGTGGTGCACGGCGCTGCTGGCGCTCACCGCGCTGGCGACGAAGCAGCGCAAGTACGACTCGCTCAGGATCGTGGCGCGCCGCACGGGGACCGCGGAGGCGCCGCCCGCGTCACCCTCGGCGTGAACGCAACGACTACCGCCGCGGGTTGCGGGCCGGGTTCGGACGCCGCGGCGGCTGCGGCGGGAACGGGCCGCGACGCTCGGGATCGTCGGGGGACGCCGGGGGCGATGCCGCGGGCACGACGAAGGGCGCCGGCGCTGCCGCCACACCGCTCCCGTGCGGACGCTCGGAATCCGGCTCGGACCTCGGAGCGTCGGTGCGCACCTGCGGATTCCTCGTCGGGTCCGGGCGTGAACCGTCGCCCGTGAGGGCCGAGTCGCCGCCCAGACGCCCGAAGATCAGTCGGCCCGCCGACGTCTGCAGCGACGACGTGACGACCAGCGTCACCTGCTGCCCCACGCGCGGGCCGCCGTCCTCCGCGACCACCATCGTCCCGTCGTCGAGGTACCCCACACCCTGCCCCGGCTGCTCGCCCGGCTTGAGGAGCCGGATCGAGAGCGACTCGCCCGGGATGAGCGCGGGCCGCAGCGCGTTCGCCACGTCGTTCAGGTTCAGGATCGACACGCCCTGGATCGTCGCCACGCGCCCCAGCCCCGTGTCCGTCGTCACGATCGTCCCGGGCAGCCGCCGGGCCAGCTCGATGAGCATCTGGTCCACGGCTTTGCCCGGCACCAGCGTCTCGTCCAGCGACAAGTCCAGGGCGGGCAGGCGTTGGAGGCGCGCGATCACGTCCAGCCCGCGCCGCCCCTTCGCCCGCTTCATCCGCTCGTGCGAGTCCGCGAGCAGTTGGAGCTCGCCCACCACGAACCGCGGCACCAGCACCGGCGTCTGGATCATCCCGGTCTGGCACAGGTCCGCGATCCGCGCGTCGATCAGCGCCGATGTATCCAGCACCAGCGGCTTGGGCCCGCGGATCTGCTTGGCAAACTCCACATACGGGATCACCAGCCGGAAGTCGTCCTGAGTCTGGAGCACCGTGGTGATGCCCAGGTAGCACAGCGTGATGCCGACCAGGACCTTGAGCAGCAGGAAGAACTTCGCCAGCACCAGGTACGACGCGGGATCCATCCAGACCTGCAGCAGCAGGTCCATCACCACGCCCAGCGCCAGCGTCGCGAGCATCCCGCCCAGCACGCCAAGGAAGACCCCGGAAATCGTCGAGATCTTCTTGTTGGGCGTCGAAAGATCGACCAGCAGCGCGACCACCACGAAGACCGCCGCGATCGCCACGGGAACCCACCACGTGATCTGCGTCTCGTGCGTCGTCTGCGCGCTATAGAGAATCGCCACCGTGACGATCAGCACGAAAAAACCCGCCCGCACGATCCGCAGCAGGATCGCACGCTGCCGGGCCGCCGCCTCGATCGGGTGCAGCTCAGGGTGCGCCGACGGTGCAAGAGCGGGCGGAGCGGGTTCGGCCTCGGGCGTGGTGTTCTCCACGCCCAGAGTGTACGGAGCCCGCTCCGATCCGGGTCCACGGGGTACCATTGACCCGCTCGCGTCGGTCGGCGGCCGGGCCCGGTGCACGGGTGGCCCGTGAACCGGGTCAGAGCTTGACCGCAGCAGCCCTAAGCGGCCGTCATCCGGTGCCCCCGGTGTCCTGGCCGCCGACCGACGCGAGATTCACGCCGCAACAACGGACCGCGACCCCGGAGCGCTCCGACCCGGTCGGGCGGTTCGTGCCGCTCCGCCCCCGCCCGTACAATGCCCCCGCATGGCATACACCGCCCTCGCCCGACGCTACCGCTCCCAGTCCTTCGACGAGGTCGTGGGACAGGAGCCGATCGTCCGCACGCTCCGCAACGCGATCGCCACGAACCGCGTCGCCCACGCCTACCTCTTCACCGGGACGCGCGGCGTCGGCAAGACCTCCCTCGCCCGGCTCTTCGCCCGCGAGCTGGCCGGCGGCTCGTCCGAGGTGGACGCCCTCATCATGGCCGGCAAGGACAGCGACGTCATCGAGATCGACGCGGCCAGCAACCGCGGCGTGGACGAGGCCCGCGACCTCATCGCCAACTCCATCTACACCCCGCTCCGCGGCAAGAAGAAGGTCTACGTCATCGACGAGGTCCACATGCTCACGCGGGAGGCCTTCAACGCCCTCCTCAAGACCATGGAGGAGCCCCCAGAGCACGTCGTCTTCATCCTCTGCACCACCGAGGCCCACAAAGTCCCGGAGACCATCCGGTCGCGCTGCCAGCGGTTCGACTTCCGCGCCATCCCCGCCGCCGCCATCGCCGCCCACCTCAACGAGGTCGTGCAGAGCGAGAAGCAGCAGGCCGAGCCCGAACTGCTCCACGCCGTCGCACGCCTCGGCGCGGGGTCGATGCGCGACGCTCTGTCGCTCCTCGACCGGCTCATGGCCAGCGGCGAGAAGAAGATGACGATGGAGCTGCTCTCGTCGCTCCTGGGCCTGCCGGACCGCGACCTGGTCTCCGCGCTCATCACCGCGGCCGCCGACGGCGAAGCTCGCTCCGCCCTCGAGCAGGCCGACGAACTGCTCAAGCGCGGCATCCCGATCGAGCAGCTCCTCGACACGCTCCTGGATCGGCTGCGCGACCTCATGGTGATCGCGGCGTGTGGGCCCAAGACCGACCTCGTGGACGTCTCGGAGGCCGCCCGCAGGGAAGACACGGAGTTGGCCGCGAGGTTCGACCCCGCAGGGCTGGTCCACATGATCGCGCTGTGCGAGAGCGTCCACCGGGCGGTCAAGGGCAGTTCGGCGCCGCGCGCGCTGTTCGACGCCCTCATCGTGCGCCTGGCCCAGACTGAAAAACTCGCCGACGCGGCCGCCCTCGTCACCGGGTCCGCCGCCGCGTCCTCGGCGCGGCCGGCCGCCGTGGGGACCGGAGGGCCCTCGGCAAAAAAACGCTGACGGCGGCGGAGCCCCCGCGAGCCCCGCCGCCGGACCCGGACCGTCGCGCCGCGCCGCCCATCGGCGCCCCGGCGGCGCCGATCGCCGAGCCGCCCTCGCGCGCCCCCCGCGGGCCGGCGAGCCCGCCGGGCCGGGCATCACCGCCTTCCCAGGACATCGTGAATCACCCGCTGGTCCGCAAGGCCGTCGAGCTCTTTGCCGACCGCACCCCGGACCGATGATCCGGCGTTGCCGCACTCGGTATCCCTGCGGGTGAACTCCGGCGCCGGTCGGGTCGATCAACGTCCATCGGAGGGCCGCGCGTGTTCGACAAGCTCAGGGCCGTGACCGCTATCGCCGGGCTGATGAAGGACAAGGACCGCCTGCGCGAGGCCGGAGTTCGGCTCAAGGCGAAAGCCACGGCGCTGCGGGCACCGGGCGAGAGCGGGTCGGGCGCGGTCCGCGTCGTGGCCGACGGCAAGTTCCGGCTCGTCTCGGTGGAGATCGCCCCCGCGCTGCTCGCGGGCATGGCCGACGACGAACGCACGCGCGCCCTCGGCGGATCGCTCATCGTCGAGGCCGCGACCGCCGCGCTCGCCCTCGCACAGGACCACATGCAGGCGGAGCTCCGCCGCGAGGCCTCGGCTCTGGGCCTGGACGACCTGCCGATCGATCTCTCCGACCTGGGGGGCCTGCTCTCGTGAGCACGTTCCCGCACGGATTCGCCGGCGTCACCATCTGGCCGATCCGGCCCGGTCGGATGCCGACGATCGAGCTCGACTCCTCTGCCGTGCCGCCCAATGCCGCACGCGACGGCGCGACCGACGCGGTGTGGGCCCGCCAATCCGCCGCGAACCCGCGCCTCTTCGACGGGCCGATCCTGAGCGTCACATCGTTCGATCCCGAGGCGGCCCGGGTGATGTGCCGCCGCGACTCGTACAAGCGCCTCTCGGTCGGCGACAGCGTCGCCACGGGCGTCGTGCTCCTCGCGGTCAACGCCGTGCTCATCGCGCGCGACGCGCGCGGCGCTGAGCACGTCCTGCTGGGGCGGCGCAGCCCGCAGGTGCGGACCTATGGCGCGATGTGGGAGTTGACGCCCGCGGGCGGCCTCGAGCCGCCCGACGCGCCCCCACGCGGCGTCGTGCCGCACGCCCACGTGCTCACGCAGCTCGAACGCGAGATGCACGAGGAAGCCGGGATCCGCGGGAACGTGGGGCCCGCGACGCCCGTCGCGTTCTACAGCGACGACCGCGCCTCGAGCTTCAACATCGTGTACATGGTCCGATCCGAAACACCGCTCGACGCGCTGCGGGCCGGAGCGGGCGAGCGTCACTGGGACTGCGACGCCATCCGGTGGCTGCCGCGCGCGGAGGCCCGCGCCTTCGACCGCGCCGAGGGCGCGGGCACGATCGACGCCTCGCGGGCGGTCCTGCGGTTCCTCGGCTGGGTCGCGTGACGCCGCGGCCCGCGTGACGAGTCGGGTCGTCCGGAAAAAAAAGCCCAAGGGCACCCGCCCCTGGGCTTCGGTTCACGTCTGCGCTTCTCTCCGCGGCGCGGAGAGAACACCATCACCCGATTACGGGCAGCCCAGGACGTACGCGCCTTGGAAGCACCCGAAGTCCGCGACGGACAGCCCGCCGCTGTTGTTGCAGTCGGCGTAGAGGTTGCCCAGGACGTACTGGCCCTGGAAGGCGCCGAAGTCGGCGACCGTCAGGGATCCGCTGCAGTTGGCGTCGGGGTAGCAGAAGGACGTCTTCGCCCCGTACACCTGCGTCGTCTCGATCGTGATGCTCGCGCCGGGGGCGAGGTTCACGTTCCACTCATACCCGATGAACGAGTCGAACGGCGTCAGGCTTCCCACCGGCTGCGTGCCGGGGAGCTCGCCCGCCAGGGGAGAGTTGCCGACGCCCGCGGTGTGGTTCTTCCACGAGGTCGGGAGGCCGTAGTTGTTCCAGATCTGGAAGTCGGTCCCGAACGCCATCGCGGGATCGGGCCCGGCGGCGCCGTCCGGATCGAACCCGGACTTGCCGGCGTAGTACGACCCGCCCGGGGTGGTGGTGACCAAGCCGATGATGGCCGTGGTGCCCGGCGTGGGCACGCCCGCGGTCTCGTCGCGCTGATAGGGGTTGATCGGGTTGCAGCCCGGGGCGTCGATGCTGCCCGAGACGTCCTCGGCCGTCGCGTCGATGTAGAGCATGTCCGCGTCCAAGTGACGCTGGACCCTGAAGCTGGCCGCCGCGGCGGCGTTGTTCGTGATCGTCCACCGCTGGCGGAACCGCGCCACCGACGAGCCGGCGGCCGGCTTGAACACGCGCTGCTTCAGCGCCACACCCAGGTTCATGACGACGTTCGTGCCGCCCGTGACCGTGAAGGCGCTGTCCGCCGTATCGTTCACGGTGTCGCCGTCGGCATCGCTCGCGACGAGCGCGCCCGTGATCGTCGCGACATAGGACCCGAAGTACGTCGTCGCCAGGTTGCGTCCCGCAGCGCCGAGCACCATGCGATCGCCGGCCGCCACCGTTCCCGCGTAGAGGAACAGCGACGACGCGAACGACGGGCTGGCCAGCGGCGGGGCGCCCGCCGGGTCATAGAAGTCGAAGTTGTCGGGCCAACCCCAGACCGTGACGCCGCCGAACGTGTCGGGATTCACCACCAGGCGACCGTCGCCCGCGAGGTTGTTCGACAGGCTGACGAACTCGGGCCCGTCCTGCGATCCGGGCGGGGACGCCGTGACCCGTCCCAGACCCGGGACCGGGCCGGCCATCGCCGCCGACACGCTCAGACATGTACCCACGCACACCGCCATTGCCCACGTCTTCCCTCGCATGAACCGTCTCCTTCTTTCTCGGATTCCTGTTCCTCACCGGGACACCGGCGGAGCGCGGCGTCAGCGCCTCCCGCCACCCTGTTTGGAACCTCGTATCCCTTCCCACCGCCGACGCCCGGCGGCCCATTGCTCCTCACCGGTCGAAACCGGCGAACACACCGCCCGCACCAGAACACGAGCGGTAACTCCCCTGCGCCTCCCAGACTACACGCGCGGCACAAATACCGCAAGCAAAATCTCGTCATCGAGATCGTGATTTGTGGGGCGTGTCGCGCCGCCGCAACAACCAGGTACCCAACAGAAGCCTGTCTGATTCGTGCCCCGGATCATCGGGCCAAAAGTTGCCCGAACCGCCGCGGACCGTCTGCCGAGCGGCTGAGGTCGTCGCGCACTTGCGCGCGATTATGGGCGCCTCAGGATTGGCCAACCCTGCCGTTCACGGACATCCGAGGACGTACCGCCCCTGGTAGCACCCGAAGTCGGCGACGGTGAGCGTTCCGCTGTTGTTGCAGTCGGCGTAAGGGTCCCCCAGCACGTACTTGCCCTGGAAGCACCCGAAGTCGGCGACGGTGAGGTTGCCGCTGGCGTTGCAGTCCGGGTAGCAGATGTTGGTGCATGAGAAGGTGGTGATCCGGAAGTCGTCGATCGCCGCTTCGGTGAGCGAGTTGAGCGGGTCATCCTTGACGGAGAACCGCAGGCGAACATTGGCGTTGGGGGTGAAGTGGTCCGACACGCGGAAGAACTTGATCTTCCACTCCTGGATCGCGCCGCCGATCGACTCGACGGTCTGCCACGACGCCCCACCGTTGTTGGAGATCTCGACGACGAGGTTGTCCGAGGTCGTCGGCTCGTTCGTGTACATCCAGCGCGCGAAGCGCACCGTCGCCAGCGGTACTCCGGTGAGGTTGAACACGGGGGAGGTCAGCACCGTGGGCCCGCCGTCCACGTCCGACGCCGCGGCCAGGCCCGTCACCCAGCACTGGCCGGAGCCGTCGTAGTCCGTGGGCGGGTCGCCGAGCCCGCCGCCGCCCGCGGGCGTGCCGCGCTCCCACGGGCCGTCCTGGACCAGTGTGTTCTCCACCGTCCAACCCGGGTCCTGCTCGAAGTTGTGCTGGTGCAGGGTGAGGATCGTCCCGACCTCGGCGGCGTAGAACTGCAATGGCGCCCCGGTGGGCAGGGTGACGGTCCCGCCTCCGTCGCCCGCGGCACTGAAGTAATAGTTCGGCGTCTGCCCGCACGCAAACGGCGGGAGCGTGGCGGTATAGCTCGTCCCGCCCGCGTGCGTCAGCGGTGACTCCGTGAACGCGCCGGCCCCGGAGGCTCGGTAGAACAGCCTGGCCGTCGCGGGCGCGGGCGTCTGGAACCCGGGCGTCACCTCCACGTCGATCACCGCTGGCGTTCCGGGCGCGAGCAGCGTCGGCGCCCCGTTGGGGAGCGCGATCTCCACGGGCAGTTGGAGCTCGACGGGGTGCGCGACCAGCGCGAAGTCCGCGTCCAGCGCCGGCGTCTGCACATGACCGTCCTGCACGATCTGATCGCCCAGGACCTCGACGAGCCAGTTCCCGGGGGCCGGCAGCGGGATGAACACGTTCTCGACCGTGTCCTTCGTGTTGCTCTGCCCCGCGGCCACGGACCACACGCCGTCGAGCAGCCCGTTGTTCCCCCAGTACACCACTCCCGAGGGCGACGTGGCCCGCAGCGACAGGTCGTTGATCCGGTGCTGGCTGGCGGACGTTGTTCCTTGCGGGTCGGCGTAGGTCATCGTGATCTTGAGCACCTCGGTGCCCGGCGCGACGGCCAGGACGTACCCCCGCGCGCCCCCGGGCGTCACGAGGTCCGTCTCGTTGACGATGAACGTCTGGTCGCGGAACGCGTCGAGGCGGGCGAGGTCGGGCATCCCCCAGCCCTGCTTCACGCGCGACAGGTTCGCCGTCGGCATCGTGAACGGGTACTGGTACGCGGTGTTGATCATCACGGCCTTGGCGGTGCTGAACCGCGGGCGGCTGTTGAACACCGTCGAGCCCCCGCCGAACCCCGCGAACGCGCCCTCGTGCCACATCTGGAACAAGAGCCCGAAGTGCCCGGCCACGATGGGTGTCGCGCCGCTGGTGCCGCCGAAGTCGGTCACGTACGCCGTGTCGCTCGCGCTGCCCGTGCAGGCGATGAGGTCATAGAAGTGGGTCAGGTCGGGCTTGACGCGCCCGTCGGCGGCCGGCCCGATGCTCGCGCCCTGCCAGAGGTCGTCGGCGCGGGCGAGCGTGTTCTTGTGGACCACCCCGCCGATCGACACGATGTTCTTGGCCCACGCCTGGGGGCGCGACTGCTGGTTGCCCGTGTTGCTCTGGCTCTGCGTGATCAGCAGGTCCAGGTCGAAGATGATGTCGTCCATCTCGGCGGTGACCGGGGTGTAGGTCGTGCCCTGCGCGCTGCCCCAGCTGTTGGTCTGGAACACGGCACGGTACGCCCCGCCCGACGCCACCAGCTCCTGCGAGTGCGTGTACCGGTTCGTCAGCCCATAGAACGACGAGAAGATCCCCTGCTCCCGCCCCGCGAGCATGCCGCGCGCGGATGGGTTGCCCACGCCGGACCCGAAGACGATGCCGTACACGCAGGTGCCGTGCGAGAAATCGAGGTTGTTCGTGCCGTGGATCAGCGCCGCGGGCGTCTGGAAGGCGACGTGGGTGGCGCGGATGCCGCTGTCCATCACCTCGGCGCGCACGCCCTGCCCGGTGTATCCGTGCGCGGCCTCGAGCGCTTCGGCGCCGCCGATCTGCCGCGCGATGTTCATGTCTTCGCCCGGCGGTCCCCAGCGGCCGACGAAGAGCACCTGGTCCATCGCCGCGATGTGGAGCAGGGTTTCGAGCGGCATGGTCGCCTCGATCCGGAATCCCTGCGGCAGCATCAGGTTGACCTCGCCGCCCAGGGCGCGGACACGCGCCGCGACGGCTTCCTGCGCCGCGGGGCCGCGTTCGAGCATCTCGATCAGGAACCGCTCCGGACGCGGAGCGTCGGCCCCGGCGACGGCGTCGGCCAGGATCGACTCCTCCAGCCGGTACGCGGTGTGGTACGGGCCGACCCAGCGGACGAACGGGAGCGCCGCGACCTTCGCCGCCGCGCCGGGCGGCAGGTGCACGATGTGCGTGTGGTCCGTCAGGAATCGGTGGACCGTCCCGCCGAGGGCACGCACGCCGTCGCGCATGGGCTCGATCGGCGGGGCGACGAACTGCACAAGGTACGAGCGGGTCTCCGCGGGCGCGACGAGCCCTTGGGCGACAACCGGCGTTGTCGCCAGAGGGTCGAAATCGGCGTAGCGCAGCCGAACCTCGTACGTCGTCGGGATCGCGCGAGAAAACGCACGCCCGTCGGTGCTCACGGCGTGCCAGTGTGTGACGGCCCCGGACGGCGCGACCTCGTCCCACAAACGCACGATCGCCGCGGACCCCGGCATCGCGATCGTGCGCGCCTTGACCACGCGGCCCGCCGGGGAGTCGCCTGCCTTGTTTCGGATCGGTGCCTCCTCGCCCGTTGCCCCGGCCGCGGAGGCCAGCCCCGCCGCAACCGCCAACACGCCCGCCGCCACAATCCCGCCGCCTCGCGTGGAACGGTTCATACCGATCTCCGTGATGTCCCCACAACGTGCGCGCGGCCGCCGCCGGCGGCCCGCCCCGATCGCCATCCCCTCCGACTAAAGCTACCGCGCGTAGCGGTCCGGTCAACCCCCGGGCCGGTCTTTCCTGCCGGCGCTGCCCGGGTGAGGTTCCAGGGGCGGGCTGTTTCGCGCGGTCGGGCCCGCAAGCCGGGCACGAAAAAGGGCCGCCCCGTCGCGGGGCGGCCCTTCGTTCACGATGCGTTCACCCGCCGGCGGTCAGAGCCCCGGGCAAGGTCCGATTACGGGCAACCGACGACATACAGCCCCTGGTAGCAGCCGAAGTCGGCGACGGTGAGCGTGCCGCTCGCGTTGCAGTCGGCGTACATGTCGCCCAGGACGTACTTGCCCTGGAAGCAGCCGAAGTCGGCGACCGTGAGGCTGCCGCTCAGGTTGCAGTCCGCGTAGCAACTGGCCTCGGTCGCTCCGCCGACGACCAGCCCGTACTTCACGTCGTTCACGCCGGCCGTGGCGGGGTTGCCGTCCGCGACGACCTCGGCCGCGATCACCTCGACGGTCCACGATCCCGCCGCGGGGTTCTGGACGAAGACGTTCTCGACAGTGTCCTTGACGTTGGCGGCGCCGCCAACGACCGTCCAGAGCGACCCGGTCATGCCGTTGTTGCCCCAGTAGACGGCGCCCGCGGGCGACGTGACCTTGAGGTCCACGTTGTTGATGCGGTGCTGGGCCTGGACCGCCGGGTTGCCCTGGGGGTCCTTGTAGACCATCGTGACCTTGAGCGCCGGCTCGCCCGCGGCGACCACCACCGTGTAGGCCTTGGTCTGGAGGGCCGTGAGCACGTCGGTTTCATTGACGATGAACGTCTTGCTGCGGATGTTGTAGAGGTTGGCCAGGTGCGCCACGCCCCAGCCTTGGCGTGCCCGGGTGAGGTTGACGTTCGATCCGCCCGCCAGCCAGTTGTACTGGTGCGCCTGGTTGACCATGAGCGCCTTGGACGTCGAGGACTTGGGAGTATCACCGAACACCGTCGTGCCCGGGGCCCCGCCGTGGCCGGGGAACACGCCCGCGTGCCACATCTGGTGGAGCAGCCCGAAGTGCCCGGCGGTAATGGGGGTCGCCCCCGACGTTCCGCTGAACTGCGTATAGGCGACGCCGGCGGTCGTCGTGTAGATCTGCAGGTAGCTGTGGCAGAGATCGGGCTTGACGCGCGCGTCGCTCGCGGGGCCGAAGCTCGCCCCCGACGACGTGTGGCTCGTCCAGACCAGCGTCTCGTTCGTGGTGACGCCGCCGACCGAGAGGATGTTCTTGGCCCATGCCTCGGGGCGCGACGTCATGTTGCCGGTGTTGCTCTGGCTCTGGCAGCTGAGCAGGTCAACCAGGAACAGGTAGTTGTCCGTCTCGGCGGAGATGGTCGAGTACGTCGTGATCTGAGCGTTGCCGACCGAGCTGGTCTGGTAGTGGCCGCGGAGGTTGCCCAGCGGATCCACGAGCTGGGTGTTCGTGGCCAAGCGGGTCTGAGCGCCGCCGAAGCTGGTGACCTGTGGGTAATGGAAGAAGATGCCCTGTTCGCGCTGCGGGCACATGCCCGTCGCGTTCGCGTCGCCTGTGCCGGTGGCGAAGTTGATGCCGTAGCAGCTCGAGCCGTGGGTACCCGAGTTACCGTTGACGCCGTGGATCAGCGGCGCCTGGCCGGCCCACTGCGGGTGCGCCCCCGTCACCTCGGTGTCGAAGATCTCGCCGCGCACTCCCTGCCCGGTGAACGGGCCCGGCGCCGGCGCCGTCGAGAGCGTCGGGACCGCCCCGCCCTGCTGGCGGATCAGGTTCATGTCCGTCCCGCCCGGGCCGCGCCACGGATCGATGAAGTTGACCTCGTTGCGGTGGACGACCGCCAGCAGCTGAGCGGGCGTCAGTGTCGCCTCCATGCGGTACTGATCGAGCGTCATCACGTTGACCGAGGCACCCGCCATCGACTCGATCATCGCCTTCAGGGCCTGCTGCTGCTGCGGTCCGGAGCGCATGGTCTCGATCGAGTAGCGCGCGGGCGCGTCGCTCACCGACGCGAGCGCGCTCAGCGTGTCCTGGTCAACCCGGTACGCGGGGTGGTACGCGCCGACCCAGCGGACGAACGGCAGGTTCTGCACCGCGGCCTTCGCCTCCGGCGTGAGGCGGACCACGAGGGTCCAGTCGGCGACGTAGCGCTCGATCGTGCCGCCGGCGGCCTGGATGGCCTCCTGCATCGGCTGGATCGGCGCCGCCCACGACTGCACCAGGAACAGCTCGTTCTCGGGTCCGGCCGTCAGCGCCGTCGGGACGGCGGGCGTGCCCTTGAGCGGATCGAACGGGTAGTACGTCAGCTTGATGCGGTAGTCCGCCGCCTGCATCGCGGCGAACGCGCCGCCGTTCAGGCTGACCGCCGTCATCGGGGTGCCGCGATCGTTCCACGTCGCGATCGTCATCGCCGAGCCGGGCACCGAGAGCGTCCGCGCCGACGCGGGCACCACCGCCCGATCCGCATACGCGGACAACGCCGTACCCGCGCACACCGCCAGCGCCACCGTCATCCTCCCCAGTCCGTTCCGATGCATGCTTCAACCCTTTCTGTGTTGTCCCGAGAATCCGTTGCGGACACGAGCCCCTGCTAGACAGGGACACCCTCCACGGCTCACCGCGGCCCGGCGTATGCGCGAGCCTGAACAAACCTGTTCCCTAGCTTACACGAAACCCGACCCCGGCAACAGGGCAAATGCGCAACGACCCACCGTTCAGCGGGGTCCGCGGCGGCACGCGCGAGATGGGGGCATCTCGTGTACATGCCACCCCGTCGTTGGCCTTGCGACATCCTGCCCAGACCGCCGGGCCGACGGTCGACCGAAGACCCTATCAGTCACCCGACGGGCGCGCCGCTGCTCGGCACGCTCGGCGGGGTGGACATGCTTCTCGTAACGAAAAACCCAGGGACACGGGTCCCTGGGTCGGTCATTACGCCGTTTCAACACACTTGGCCGCCCCGGGGGCCGGCCCCCCGGTCACGGGCACCCGAGGACGTACTGGCCCTGGAAGCAACCGAAGTCCGCCACGGTCAGCGTACCGCTGGCGTTGCAGTCGGCGTACAGGTCCCCCAGGACGTACTTGCCCTGGAAGCAGCCGAAGTCGGCCACGGTGAGGTTGCCGCTCTCGTTGCAGTCCGCGTAGCACGTCGAGCCGCAGTCGGGCGACGTGATCGAGAACGCGTCGATCCCCGCCTCGGTCTGCGACGCCGGCGTGCCCGTGTCCGAGATCGAATATCGGACCCGGACCTGGGCCGTCGGCGCGACGTAGTCGGCCACGCGGAACGACTTGGGCTGCCAACCGCCCGAGGACGGGCCGAGGCTCTCGACCTGGGTCCAGGTCGTGCCGTTGTTGTTGGAAACCTCGGTGACGAGGGTGTCGGTGGTGCCGATGACGCTGATCACCCAGCGGCTGTAGGTCACCACGGCCTCGGGCGCGCCCGAGAGGTCAAAGAGCGGCGAAAGCAGGCGCGTCGGCCCGCCGTCGAGGTCCTCGTTGGCGCCGTTGCCGGTGACATAGGCCATCCCCGATCCGTCCGCATCCCCGATCGCGGAGCCCTGGCCGCCGTTGGCAGCGGGGACGGCGCGGGCCCAGGCGCCCGCGGTGACCGCCGTGTTGGCGACGGTCCAGCCCGTGTCGCTCTGGAAGTTGTCGGAGAACACCGTCGTCTGACCGGACTGCGCTGTCGCCGAATAGAAGGCGGCCGGGGCCGTCAGCGGCGCCGTGAACGTGCGCGGCACGGCGTCGGTGGTGTCCGCCGAGAAGTAGTAGCGCACGCGATCGTTGCAGCTCTTCGTCGGGATGCTCGCCGTGTAGGCGCCGCCGCCCGCGCTGCTCATCGCGATGGGCGAGAACGAACCGCCGTTCACGCTCACGTGCATGCGGACCGACGCGGGATTGACCTGGGCATCCTTGGCGCTCACCTGCACCGTCACCGGCGTGGCCTGGCCCGGCGTCAACGCCGCCGGAGTCGCGGCGGGGTTGAGCTTCAGGAGGGAGACCTTCAGCACGAACAGGCCGTTCTGCCTGTCCGACATAACGATGGTGCCGCTCGCGAAGAACGGATAGTTCCCCCAGTTCCCGCCATAGCCGTTGCTGTTGTTCGACGGGTACGTGTCCAGATAGGCGACCTCGACCGGGCTGAGAGGTTCGGAAAGGTCCCATACGCGCATCCCGCTCTGGTAGTTCGACTGGTAGAGGTAGCCGTTGTGGACGTACTCGTTGTGGTCCACAGCGAGCAGGCCGTTGGTGAAGACGGCGGTGAGGCGCGGGTTGGCGAGATTCTCGATGTTGAACACCCGGGTCAGCATGGCCGGGACTGGGTTCGAGCCGGATGGCCCGTCGATCTCATCGTTGTGGTAGAGGTACTTCTTGTCGGCGGAGAGGAACCCCTGGTGGCTGTAGTTCTCGCCGGGGTACGGACCGTTGGTTCCCGTGGGGCTCTGGTACAGTTCGATCGGGGCGTTCTTGTTGGTCACGTCCACGAACGCCAGCCCCGAGCCACCGATGAACAGGAACGCGATCTCCTTGCCCGCGTACGGGCCGGACGTGTAGGTCTCGATCCAGGCCTCATGCACGTACGTATCCGTCCACCCCGGGCCGGAGAAGACCGGAGCGTTGGGGTTGGCGGTGGACACGGGAAGGAGCCCCCCGCCGCCGAGGTTCGCCCCGCACACATAGACATGGCCCGACGCCGCGTTCTGCAGCAGCGTGTGCGTGCTCGAGTGACCCCCCTGCATGACGTTGCCGACGTGCGTCACGATGCCAGCGTCCACCTGCGAGAGGTTGATGACCTGGATGCCCTGCCCGCCCTCGCTCACCGTGTAGGCGTAGTTGCCGACCACGGCGGTGTCGTGCCACTGGCTGTTGGCGCCGGGCACCACCGCGAGGATCACGGGGCTGGCGGGGTTGGTCACTTCAACCACACCCGTGCCCCAGCCCACTCCGATCAAGGCGTACTCCCGCCCGCTGGGCGAGGTGTAGCCCCAGATGTCGGCCGCGAGCGTCTGAGTCGCGCCGGCGAAGCCCGGGAAGTTACTCAGCGGGATCCACGTCGCGAGATTGACGTTCTGCATCGGGAACGTGCCGTCCGGCCCGGCGCCGCCCGGCGGAAGCTGGTTGTACCGGACGATCGGGCCGATGAACGGCGGCGTCCTCAGGTACTTCTTGTCATCCTCGTCCGCCCGCGCGGCGGTGGTGAACCCGATGACACCGAGACAGCCGAGGGTGATCGCGCTTCCGGCGATCCGATCCAGTCGAGCGGCGTACTTCATCGTGTGGTGCTCCGCGAAAGACGAGACTCACGTCCGACCAGTTTCATGCAACCGGTTCCGTGCTCACCGGCACAAGACCCCCAGACCCGAGACTACTCTGGGCCAACATAGCGACTCGTGCAGGGTCCGGATAGCGAAAAATACACCACACCGGCGCGAACAACCCTCCGGAAGGCTCGGTTCGCGGGTCGGACGCCCGATCCGGGCTACATTCCAACCATGGCACGACACCAACTTGGGTACGGTCTAGCCCTGGCCGCCGGCCTCGCGGGCCCGGTCGCTCTCGGATGCATCGGTTCGCCGCCCTCGGCGTTCGGGTTCCATTCACATGCGACGCCGCTGCATGGCCTCGCCGCTCAGCCCGCGGCTCCGAACCCAGGTCCACCGACGGAACGCCCGCCGATTCTGCTCGCTGACACCGACACCATCCCGCACGTCACGGTCTCCTGGCCCACTCGTGACGGCAAGGCCGTCGTCCTCGAGGGCGATCGCACGTACCAATCGCCGGGACAGAAGCAGAGCATGGGCGGGAACATGTCGTCCTACGTCGCGCTGGGCGGCAGCCGCCTGGAGCGCGGGGCCGGCCACCCGAAGGGCGCGATCATCCGCGTCGGGCTCTACAAGGAGGACGGGACCAAGCCACTGCTCGAAAACCTCGCCGACGACCCGAGCATTACCGTCAAGCTCACCAACGTCCGCATGAACCAGGCGGTGAAGCCCCGGCCGCACACGCTCATCATGCACCTCAAGTACACCCCCGACGACCTCGCGGCGTGCGGCCTGGGCGGCGCCTCCGCCATCCTCTACCTCACCGCCGACCCGGAGGACACCCTCCGCGGGAAGATCACCGCCGAAAACGGGCGGCTCGGCGTGCTCGACGGCTCGGAGCCCGGCGACGCCAAGGCGACGTTCCGCAACGAGCCCGACGGCACGATCTCGATGGAAGCGACCATCCCCTACGGGCTGCTGCGCCACGTGAAAGACCCGTGGCAGCGCGCGATCCCCGGCACCTTCCTCGAGCCGTCGCACTTCCACCTGGAGTTCGAGGTGGTGCCCGATCACCTGTTCGCGCAGATCGAGGCGGATCGGCTCGAGCGGATCCGGGACAGGGAAACAGTCCGCGACGCGGGCGAGCCGCCGCCGGCGCCGCGCGACCAATCGGATGGCGCAGGGCCCGCCCGCCCGCCCGCCTGACGCGCTGCGGTCCTGCCGCGCACGGATCAGGTCGATACGCTGTGCGCCATGCTCACCCTCGACTTCGCCAACTGCCTGGCCGATCGCGTCGAATCCCATGGTCTGCCCGCGTCGTTGCTCGAATCCGGCGGGCCGGCCGCGAAAGCCGCGGCGGATTTCACGAAGCGGCTCGCCAAAACGCGCGGCACGGGCTGGGAGAAGTGGCGCGACCTTCCGTTCGACCCCGCGCGCCGCGCGCACACCGACGGCGTGATGCGGCTCGTCGAGAAATGCCGCGGGCGGTTCGACAACCTCGTGGTGTTCGGCATCGGCGGATCGGCGCTGGGCAACATCGCGCTCCAGGCGGCGCTGAACCCGCCGACGTACAACCTGCTGCCGGGACCGGGCGCGAAGGGCGGCGGCGCAACCCGCCCCGGCCCGCGACTGTTCGTCGTGGACAACGTCGATCCGGTGAACTTCGGCTCCGTGCTCGCGTTCTGCTCCGACCCGGCCAACGGCGGGCTCGAGCGCACGCTGTTTAACGTCGTGAGCAAGTCGGGCGAGACGGCCGAGACCGCCGCCCAGTTCATGGTGATCCGCGACGCGCTCAACAAGCGGTTCGGCGCGAAAGCGAAGGAGCACGTCGTCGCCGTCACCGACCCCGCGGCCGGCACGATGCGGAAGATCTGCGACGCGGAGGGGTACGACACGCTGCCCGTGCCCGAGGGCGTGGGCGGGCGGTTCAGCGTGCTCTCGCCGGTCGGCCTGTTCTCCGCCGCGATGTGCGGGATCGACATCCACGCGCTGCTCGACGGGGCGGCGACGATCGACGCCCCGTGCTCGCGCGAGCCCCTCGCCGAGAACCCCGCGGCCATGATCGCGACGCTGCTGGTCGAGCTCGGGCGGCGCCGCAAGGTCAACCACGTGATGATGCCGTACTCCAACCAGCTCTACCTGCTCGCGGACTGGTTCCGTCAGCTCTGGGCCGAGTCGCTGGGCAAGGAGAAGGACAACGCGGGCAAGACCGTGTTCGCCGGGTTCACGCCGATCAAGGCCCTGGGCACGACCGACCAGCACTCGCAGGTGCAGCTCTACCGCGAGGGGCCGAACGACAAGGTGTTCTGCCTGGTCGAAGTCGGGGCTTTCGGACAGGGCAAACAATACGACGTGACCATCCCTTCTGGGCTCGGCGTCGAGGCGCTGAAATACCTTGAAGGCAGGTCGATGACCACGCTCCTCAACGCCGAGAAGCGGGCGACGGAGTTCGCGCTTGTCGAGTCAAGGCGCCCGAACTTCACGCTCAAGTTCCCCACGATCGACGCCCACCACGTCGGACAGTTCATCGGGCTCTGGGAGATCGTGACGTCCTACGCCGGGCTGATGCTGAACATCGACGCGTACAACCAGCCCGCGGTCGAGACGGGCAAGGTCGCGACGTTCGGGCTCATGGGCCGGCCCGGCTACGAGCAGTGGAAGCAGAAGGTAGACGCGACGCTCTCGGCGTCGAAGTGGACGATCGGGCGTTGAACCGCGCGCGGCGCTGACGCGGTTCATCGCGCGTCGCGGCGTCGATCTCGCCGTCGCCCCTACGGGCGACAACCGACGGTTCTTCTACGCGCTCTCCGCGAACGATCCACAATCCGAGCGCCGCGTGTCGAGTTCGTGCCGTTCTACTGGCCGATGAGCATCGCGCTGGGATAATGACACCGATCGGTCGCGGCGCGGGCGGAGGAAGCTCGCGCGGCCGAGGGAGACGTTCCTTCGCCAGGAGAGATTCGGACATGAGTATGGACCGCTGTGCGGGGTCTGGGCTGGAATCGGTGCACGCTGATGCCGGGCAGGTCGCCCGGGAACGTGAAGCGGCGCGACGCCTGCTGCGCTCGGGGGTCTCGGAGCGCGACGGGGTG
Source organism: Phycisphaerales bacterium (assembly GCA_046153875.1). Taxonomy (GTDB): domain Bacteria; phylum Planctomycetota; class Phycisphaerae; order Phycisphaerales; family UBA1924; genus JBJXFE01. The sequence continues at coordinate 21,865 of JBJXFE010000043.1, read as the reverse complement.
CTCGACACGGTCGCCGCGCGGCTGCTGCGGGCGCTCGCGGGCGGAGGCGCGAACGTCGCGGAGGGCGGGCGCCGCGCGGCGCGGGCGCGGCACGGGGCGTGAGGCCTACAGTCGCTCGATGAACCCGGTCGCGCCGGTCGGCACCATCCGCCTCAGCGCCGCGGTCTCCGGCCATCCCGACGCCGTTACCGCAGCGTCGCAGGTCTGCGCCCGCGTGGGCGAGGAGCTGGACGGGGGCGTCACGGACCTGGCGTTCGCGTTCGTGTCGTCACGCCACGTGGGCGCGATGGAGGCGATCGGCGCGGTGATCCGGCGCGACCTGCGCACGCGCTGCCTCGTCGGCGTCTCGGCCGAGTCGGTCGTCGGCGGCGCGGTCGAGCTGGAGCGCGTGCCCGGGATCGCGCTGCTCGGGGCGCGCCTGCCGGGCGTCACGCTCGCGCCGTTCACCGCGCACGACCTGCAGCCCTTCGACGACGAGACGCCCGCCGGGATTGAGCGGCTCGGGCGCGCTATCGGCGCGGGCGACGACCTTCGGGCGGCGTTCCTGTTCGTCGACCCGTTCACGGTGCCGATGTTCGGCCTGCTGCCGGCACTCAACCGGTCGCGCTCGCGCCGCCCCGACGGCTCGGGCATCGGCGCGATCATCGGCGGGTTCGCGTCGGCGGGAAGCGAGCCGGGACAGAACGCCCTGCTGCTCGACGACGCGGTTCACCGGGCGGGGGCCGTGGGAGTGAGCGTGCGCGGGCCGGTGACCGTCGACACGGTGGTCAGCCAGGGATGCCGCGGGTTCGGCCCGAACCTGGTGGTGACCGGCGCACGCCGCAACATCATGCTCACGCTCGGGGGCAAGCCCGCCCTGGCTGCGCTGCGCGAGGCGGTCGAAGAGCTTGACGAGCACGACCGCCCGCTCCTGCAGAAGGGGCTGTTCATCGGGCGCGTGATCAACGAGTACAAAGGCCGTTTCGGACGCGACGACTACCTCATCCGCAACGTGACGGGCGTGGACGAGACCTCCGGCGGCGTGGCCGTGGCCGACTTCCTCCGCGTGGGGCAGACCATCCGGTTCCACGTGCGCGACGCGGCCACCGCTCACGAAGACCTCGCCATGCTGCTCGACGCCCAGCAGCTCAAAGAGCCGCCCGCGGGCGGCCTGCTCTTCACGTGCAACGGGCGCGGGACGCGGCTTTTCGACCGCCCCCACCACGACGCGGCCGCGATCGCCCGGGCCTTCCGCCCTTCAACATCGGGCGAGACGCTGGCCAAGCCCGGCGAAGAGATCAATGCGATCGCGCCGTCGATCCCCCTGGCCGGGTTCTTCGCCGCGGGCGAGATCGGGCCGGTCGGCGACGAGAGCTTCGTCCACGGGCACACGGCTTGCCTGGCGCTGTTCCGGAGCGCGTGAGCGAACGATCCGTCGGATGAGCTCTCAGATCGGGCGTGGCACCATCCCCGTGGTACATTCAGTACATGCAGCGTCCCCGATTGGGCATCTCGGTGATCCAAGTCCTCGTTGTCCTTGCGGTACTCGCGTCGGTTGCCGCCATCATCACTCCGGCAGTCAGCCACGCTTCGCGGCAGGCGCGAGTGGCCCGCTGCACGGCCAATCTTCAGGCACTCTCGCAGCTCGCGTACGCCCACACACAGTCCGACGGCCACATGCCGGAACATCATCCGGACTCGACGGTGCGCTGCCCTGTTCGGCGCGGCGAGTACCTGTACGCCCTCGACTCCGAGCCGAAGCACCTCAGATCTCTGGTCTATCTTGAGGGCGCACGCTGGACCCTGATCTTCGCGGAATCGGAGCGAAGGCACGGACCGCGGCTCGGAGCGAGGTTCGAGCCTGGATCAGTCGGCCCCATCGAGTCGCTCGATGAGTAGTGCATCGCAGCTGCGGCCACCCTTTGAGGTCGCGATGCCAACCCCGCGAGAGTGCGATCGCATCACCCAGTGCCCGGATCACAACGTTCGAGCACGTTGAAACTCTCAATAAAAAGACCGCCGGTCGTTGGACCGGCGGCCGTAGGAGTCAGTCCTACTCGGGCTGCGCTGCGCAGCTCCGTCGAGTCGCGCTTCAGTTGCGCAGCCCTTTCGTACAGTCACAATGCGTCACTGGATCACCTCCTTCGCTGAAAGGGCCCTCCCAGCCGCCGCGTCCTCTGTACGGGGACGCCGCCGGGTTCCTTCCCCGCGGACCGTCGCCCGCGGCTCATCGCCCGGGCCGTCGCCGACCCGGTCGTCGCGTCCCTTCGCGCGGGCCGCTCGGGGTTTTCCCGAGGGTCGTCCGGCGGCGGGAGGCGATGCTTCAGTATCGTCAATTCCTACGGCTTGAGCAACAGCAGAGTTCCGAACTACCGACACCCCTGCCGCTCACCTCCATGCGGAATCCGAACCGCTCCGGCTACCGGGCGTACCCGGGCTGCGGCCGGGCTACTGGGCGTCGAACTTTGCAAACGCTCCCTTCGCCGCCTGGTCGTCCAGGTACCGCTGGAAGTCCCCCATCTTGTACGAGAGGAAGCAGAAGGCGTGATGCACGGCCAGCCACTCGATATCCGACTGGTCCTCACCCAGGTCCTTGCGCATCCGGTTGAGCTCGGCGAGGATCGCTTCGGCTTTCATGGGTGAACTCTATGGACGCCGGGATGCCGCCCTGTCACGGGTCGCGGCCCGGGTCGCCGCCCGCGTCTCGTTCAAGAATGGCCGGAGCACCGCTTCGAGGTTTTCCCCCAGGAAATCCGCGGCCGATCCCTCGCGGGTGAACGCCCAGGTCATGAGCGATCCGCTGATCGCCACCTCGACCGTCCGCGCGAGCGACTTCGTGTCCGTGGTGCCGACGACCTCGCCCGCCTGTACCGCGGCGTCGAGCTGATCGCGGAACCACGCGCGGGTGTCCCGCGCCTGCGCGGCCAGGGCACGGTGCATTTCCGGGTCGGTCAGATCCAGTTGCAACCACCCGAGGTGGTGGGCGAGTGCCTCGGGCGACTCGCCCATCCGGGCCATGCACGCCGCGTAATCGCGCAGGGCCGCCAGCGGTGAGGAGTGGGCCGCCGCGATCTCCTTGAGGCTCTCTCGCATGAACGCGGAAGATTTCTCGGCGAGCGTTCTGAGCAGCGCGGCCTTGGACCCGAATCGCTGAACGAGCGCCCCGGCCGTCAGGCCGGCTTCCTGAGCGATGTCGGCCAAGGTGAGCTCGGCCGGCCCCAGGCGGGACATCGCGCGGTACGCGGCGGCCATCACCTCCTCGTTGCTGGCTTTTCTGGGTCTGGCCATGGGTGCGGACTTGACTATTCCTGAATCATGGTTTAGATTGAGTTATTGAATGTCCGTTTAGTCTACCCCGGGGGCCGGAGTTCGGCCACCCGGACCGTGGAAGGGAACGGTCTGGAGCCGGCCATGAAACCACTTGCGGGACGGATCGCGCTGGTCGCGGGGGCGGCGCGGGGCGCGGGGCGCGGGATCGCGCGGATGCTCGGCGAAGCGGGCGCCACGATTTACTGCACCGGGCGCAGCAGCCGCGCCAAGCCCAACACGAGTAAGCACCACTGCGCCGGGCGGCCCGAGACCATCGAGGAAACGGCCGAGATGGTGGATGCCGCCGGGGGCAAGGGCATCCCCGTGCGCGTCGATCACCTCGTCGAGGCCGAGGTCGCGGGGCTCTTCGATCGCGTCAAGCGCGAACACGGGCGTCTCGACATCCTCGCGAACATCCTTACAGGACCGCCCGTGACCTCGTGGTCGCCGTTCACGAAGCTGCCGCTGGACCAGGGCCGCGCGGCCGTGGACACCTGGATCTGGCCGCACATCACCACGTGCTGGCACGCGGCGCCGCTGATGATGCGTGCGGGGGCGAAGCCCGCGAAGAAGAACGGCACGAAGGCGGCGGGCTCATCCGCTCCCGGCACGGGCCTCATCGTGGAAATCATCGAGCAGGAGGGGATCGGCTACCACGGGCAGTTCTTCTTTGATCTCTTCGAGGTCACGCTCAAGCGGCTCGCATACAGCCTGAGCGAGGAGCTGACCCCGCACGGCGTCGCGGCCGTCGCTCTCACGCCCGGGTTCATGCGGACCGAGTCGATCCTCGAAGGGTTCGGTGTGAAGGAATCGAACTGGCGCGACGCGGCCGAGAACCCGCAGGCCAAGGGCTACGGGTGGGTCCACTCCGAGACGCCCTGCTTCGTCGGGCGTGCAGTGGCCGCCCTCGCCGCGGACCCGGGTGTGATGAGCAAATCCGGCGGCGTCTTCGCGTCGCTGGGCCTCGCCCGCGAGTACGGGTTCACCGACCTCGACGGCACGCGCCCGGACATGGCGTCGTACATGGCCGAGCATCACCCGGAGTTCGTCAACGCGAAGGGAAAGTCGGCGTACCAGTGGAAGCTGGTCCGTTCGTCGGAGTGAACCGCGCGTGACGCCACCGCGGCCGGTTCCTCCGTCCCTCGGTCCCTTCTTCTACGGGCACCCCAGGACGTACTTGCCCTGGAAGCACCCGAAGTCGGCGACGGTGAGCGTGCCGCTGTTGTTGCAGTCGGCGTACAGGTCGCCCAGGACGTACTTGCCCTGGAAGCACCCGAAGTCGGCGACGGTGAGCGTGCCGCTGTTGTTGCAGTCGGCGTAGGGCGAGATGGTCAACGTCCGGTGCGGGCCCTGCGCGTTGTTCCCGGCCTTGTCGGTCGCGTCCACCCAGTACTCGATCGTGGAGCCGCACGCCTGCCCGGGAATCGAGCCGCGGTAGACGTCGTGCCCGGCCCAGCGCAGCGGTGCGCTCTGCACCCCCGGCACGCCCGACACCGTGTACCGCAGGGCCAGCGCCGACGCGAAGAAGTTACGGTCCCCGGTCATGTCGTCACGGATCACCGCGCGGACGACATACGGCCCGGTGGTGCTCGTCGTGGGCGGCGCCTGCTCGGTCTGGACGATCTTCGGCGCGCGGGTGTCCGCCGGGCCCGTCGTATTGATGTAGATGCGGTTGAGGAAGCTGCCCGATTCGCCCTGCGCCGTCACCATGTCCAGGTCGCCGTCGCCGTCCAGGTCCCCCACCTCGTTGTCGAGGCTCGAATCCTGCACGGCCGTGATCGCCCCGGCGATGAGCGTGAACGTCCCGTCGCCGTTGTTGCGGCAGTAGCGCTCGGTGGAGCCGAGCGACGCGATGATGAAGTCCAGGTCCCCATCGTTGTCGGCATCGAGGAACTTGCTGTCGTTGTCGTCGACGGCGGGGTTGCTGGCCACTGGCAGGGCGGTCGCCGTGACGTCCGTGTAGAGCCCCGCGCCGTTGTTCCGCCAGATCGTGTCGCGCGAGCTGCCCGGGAGCGTGTTCACGCCCAGCAGGTCGAGGTCGTTGTCGTTGTCGTAGTCGCCGAAGTCGAACGAGTAGCACGTGGACGTGGGCGGGAGGGTCGGGCTGGCGTTGGAGAACGTGCCCGCGCCGTTGTTGATGAAGAGCTTGCTGCCGCTGCCGGCTCGCGAGCCGATGAGCACGTCGAGGTCCAGGTCGCCGTCCACGTCGGCGAAGCTGGCGTCCATGGGCTGGGCGCACGGCGACGCGGGAAGGCGTGCCGCGGACTGGTCCGTGAAGACACCGGCGCCGTTGTTCATCCACAGTTGCGTCGGCCCGGTGCCGAAGCGGTTGGGCGAGCCGTGCGCGAAGCACAAGTCCAGGTCGCCGTCGTTGTCCACGTCGCCGAGCGTCACGTGCGGGCTGCCCAGCGGGATCGCGGGCAGGCGGGCCGCGGTCTGGTCGGCGAAGAACCCGCTCCCGGTGTTGATGAACAGCCGCGGCTGCGTCAGGAAATCCGTGGCCACGACCATGTCCGCGTCGCCGTCGCCGTCGACGTCGCCGAACTCCACGTCGCGGGCGACCGCGGTCGTTCCGCCGGTGCGCGCCACGGTTTCGTCCGTGAACACGCCCAAACCGCTATTCATGTAGAACCGGATGACCTGCGGCGGCAGGACCGAGGAGTACCCGCCGCCGTTGGCCCAGACCACGTCGAGGTCGCCGTCGGCGTCCACGTCCTCGATCGCCACCTGGTTGGTGTACTCGAGCGGCCCGGGCTGGGGGAACCGCGTCGCTGTCTGGTCCACAAACTGGAGTTGGGCCGCGGCCGGGGCGGCGAGCCCCGCCAACGCCAGGCACGGAACAACGATCGCCACGCCGCACGAACGGGCCGACGGGAAACGACTCATGAACAACTCCTGAAGGCCGCGCAGTCGCGGAGATGGGGGCACGGGGAGAACACGCCGCGGGCGACGCGGCCGGAGAGCCACCGCCGGTCACGCACGCCGACGGGACCGGTGCGAACCTATCACGAAAACGCATCGGGAACAAGCCGAACGGACGCCGGGGGACCCCCGATTATCCGTCTACAGTCTTCATACCGGTCAAGACGCGGCGTGCCGAACGACGCCGCGCACGGTTCGACGCCCAGGAACCCACCCCATGCGCGCCATCGTCACCGGCCAGGTCGGGATGGACAAGAAAGCCTACCTCGACGCGGCCGCCCGCTTCGCGGGGGAGCAGGGCGAAGCCTTCACCATCCACCACGTCGGGGACATGATGTACCGCGAGGCGCCGGACATCCGCCCCGGGCGCATCCTCGACCTGCCGCTCTCACGCCTCAACTCTCTGCGCCGCGCGGCCTTCAAGGACATCATCGCCCAGGCGCGCGAGCAGAAGACCATGCTCGTCAACACGCACGCGACGTTCCGCTGGCGGCACGGGCTCTTCAGCGCCTTCGACTTCGACCAGGTGCGGCTGCTCGAGCCCGACCTGTTCATCTGCCTCGTGGACAACATCGAAACGGTCCACCACCGGCTCCACCGCGACCACGAGATCGACGCCACCCTCAAGGACTGCATGGTGTGGCGCGAGGAGGAAATCCTGGCGACCGAGTTGATGAGCCAGGCCGTGGAGGGGAGCCGGTTCTACATGCTCAGCCGCGGGCGGCACGAGCCAACGACACGCACGCTCTTCCGTCTCGCCTGCCGCCCGGGCATGAAGAAGGTCTACCCCAGCTTCCCCATGACGCACGTCTTCGACCTGCCCGACGTGCTGGCGGAGATCGACCGCTTCCGCGCCGCCCTGGCCGAGCACTTCATCACCTTCGACCCGGGCGACGTGGACGAGAAGCTGCTGCTGGAGCGAGCCATCGCGGCCGCGCGCGAGGGGAAGGAGTTCCTCGAGGTCGCGGCCCACACGTTCGGCGCTGCGGGCGGCGGCGCGTCCCCGCGGGGCGCGACGCCCCAGCCGGCCGCGGGGCCGATCCGCGTGAAGGTCCGCGAGGTGCTGGACATCGCCGGCGACATCGACGGGCAGATCTACATGCGGGACTTCAAGCTCATCGACCAGTCCGACATGATCGTCAGCTACATCCCCGAGCTTCCGGGCGGGATGCCGGGCCTGTCCAGCGGCGTAGAGCGCGAGCTGCACCACGCCTTCGAGCACGCCAAGGGGGTCTACGTCGTCTGGAAACCGAAGAAGACGCCCTCGCCGTTCATCACCGAGACGGCGACGAAGATCTTCCGCGACACGGACGAGGCGCTGGCGCACTTCGAGGCCAAGGGGATGTTCGGCGAGCGCAATCTCTTCGGGCAGTGACGAGCCTCACGCGGAGGCGCCGAGGACGCGGAGAACAACAGCCACGCCCGGCCCTGCCCGGCCCTGCGCCCTCAGCGAGTCCGCGTACGCGCAGCGCCTACGGGCAACCCGCGGCGTACGCACTCTGGAACGCGCCGAAGTCCGCGAGCGTGAGCTGCCCGTCACCGCTGAAGTCGGCCAGCACGGTGATCCCGAGTGCGTAGGCGGTCTGGAACGCGCCGAAGTCCCCGAGCGAGAGCTGGGCGTCGAACGTCATGTCCGGCCTGCACAGACCGCCGCCGTTCGTTTCGAGGGGTTCAAGGCAGGGCCTCTGCTCCGCGTAGAAGGCGATGAACGGCCCGGAGCACCCGAAGGACAGGTTCTGGATGCCGATGCCCGTGCCGGCGAGCATGATGCGGCACGGGGCGCAGAGCCCTTGCGCCTGGTCGCAGTGCTGGGCGCTGAAGTTGTGCCCCACCTCGTGGGCGGTGAGGGCCGCGCGCTTGCCGAGCAGCGAGGTGTAGAGCGACTGGGAGAGCGCGTACCCCATCGTCTCGCTGCAGACCGACGAGATGCGGGCGATCCCGATGACCGTACCCTCCAGTTCGCGGCCGGTGAACAGATGGGCCAGGTCGCGCTGCGTCTGGGTGAACTTGAGGTTCCAGTGGGCGGCGAACTGGTCGAGCAGGGCGCCCGGTTCGCTCGTGGTGTAGGGGTTGGTCAGGGGGTTGAGGCGGATCACGTACCGCGTGATCTTGAACTTGACGTTCGCGCCCTCGGTGAAGTACTTGCCCGCCCACGCCATGACCTTGGCGATGTCCTGGGCCGCCGCCGACGCGTTGAGGTTGTGGATCAGGGAGAACTCATAATCCGATTCACAGGCAACCTCGCAGACCAGGATCTGGCTGCCGTCCATCACGCTCCCGCCGACGGACGCGGTGGGCGTGGGTGTCACGAGGCCCGGCGCGGCGCCGTGCCCGTGGCCCGGCTCGGCGCACGTTCCTCCCCCGGGAAGGATCGCGTCGCCGGCGACGACGATGTGGACGCGGGGGTCGGCCCCGGCGATCAGGTCGCTGACGGGCTGGATGTTCCAGGATTGGGCGCCGATGCGGACCAGGGCGCTGAGCCTTCCGTTGAGCATCTGCGCGATCGCGGTCCCTCCGCCGGTGATCTCGCCCTCGTAGATGCCGGCGTCGGGCGCGGGCACGTCGATGAGTTCCGCGGCCCCGGTATCCAGGGACATCACGCACCCCGCGGCGTTCATCTCGACGGGCACGAACCGGATCGTGCGGACCGCGCCGGCGAGCGTGAACGTGGCGTCGAACCCGAGCTCCGCGCCGGGCGGCGGCGTGAAGACCTGCAGCGTGTACGCCGAGACGCCGAAGCCCTGGCGGATCACCGGGTCCAGCGCTCGGGCGGAGTTCGTCACGGTGGGCACCGGGCCCGTGGCCGCGGCGACCGTCGCGACGGTCGCCGCGGTGACGCACGACCAGACACCAAGGCGACGATGGATCGTGTGCGTCACGGTTCCAACTCCTTCAAAGGCGGGTGCGGATGCGGCGTCCCGGCCGCCCAAGCCCTTATGGGCGGGCGGCCTCCCCACGCGACAGCCTATCAGGATGTTCGCCCGGGAACCAGCCGGGGATTCAACGAACCGGGGATCGAGGCCCGAACGCCGCCGGAAGGACTACAGGGGGCGTGCGCCGGGGCCTGAAAACCGCAGGCCCGCTTGCCCAATGAATCGGGCGAGGACACTATGGCAACCGTGGCAGAACCCTACTGGAACCCGCGAACCCCGACCGGACGGGTGGTCGATCCGCACGCGACGCCGTCCGAGCGGACCTACGCGACGTTCCAGCACCTGACGCTGGTGCTGCTCCACTTCATCCCGGTGATCCCGGCGCTGGTCATGTGGCGCTTGCGGGCGCAGGAGTCGCCCTTCCTGGATGACCACGGCAAGGAGGCGGTGAACTTCCAGATCTCGCTGGTCATCTACTTTGTGGTGGCAGCGGTGCTGGCGGTGATCGTGGTCGGCTTCCTGCTGATGGCGGTGGTGTGGGTTCTCGGAATCGTCGGGTGCATCATGGGGGCGGTGGCGGCCAACCGCGGGGAGTACTTCCGCTACCCCATGAGCCTGCGGCTGATCGCCTGAAGCGCCGGACTCTGACGCCGAGCCGGGGGGGTAAACTCTGGCCGTGCCCCTTCTCCGGACGGTCAATCTCCGCAAGTCCTACAACGGGCGGCCCGTGGTCAACGGGGTGTCGTTCCACGTCGAGCGCTCGGAGATCGTCGGGCTCCTGGGGCGCAACGGCGCGGGCAAGACCACGTCGTTCCGCATGACGATCGGCATGATCGACGCCGACGAGGGGCAGGTCTTCTTCAAGGGCCGTGAGATCACCCGCGAGCCGATGTACCGGCGCGCCCGCGACGGCATGGGGTACCTCTCGCAGGAACCGAGCGTTTTCCAGCGGATGACGGTCGAGCAGAACCTGCTGGCGATCCTCGAGACGCGCCCGATGCGTCGTGCGGCACGCAAGGCCAGGGCCGCGGAGCTGCTGGCCCAGTTCGGGCTCGGCCACAAGACCACGCACCCCGCCCGCACCTGCTCGGGCGGCGAACGGCGCAAGCTCGAAATCGCGCGGGCGCTGGTGACGGACCCTCGGCTGATTCTGCTCGACGAACCGTTCAGCGGCGTGGACCCGATCGCCGTCGAGGACCTCCAGCACGAGATCCGCCGGCTGAGCGACCTGGGGATCGCGTGCCTGATCACCGACCACAACGTGCAGCAGACGCTGCGGGTCTGCGACCGGGCGTACATCCTGGACGAGGGTCGCGTCTTCGCCGAGGGCACGCCCAAGAGCCTCATCAACAACGAGATGGTCCGGCGGGTCTACCTCGGGTCGCTGTTCCGCGGGGACGAGTTCGACCACCCCCACCCGCGGACCGTCGGCGCGCCCGCCGACGCCAAGCCCCTGCCCGAGCCCGCGACCGTCGGCCCGCGCCGTCGCACGGAGGCGGAACGATGAAGAGCCCGAGGTCGATCCCCGCGGCGCTCGTGCTGGCCGGCGCGGCGGGAGCGATGGGCGGTTGCCTCGAACGCCGCATCTCCATCACCTCCGAGCCCGACGGGGCGATCGTCTGGATCAACGACCAGGAAGTCGGGCGCACCCCGGTCGACACCGGCTTCACGTTCTACGGCACCTACGACGTGCGGGTCCGCAAGGAGGGGTACGAGCCGGTGAGCGGCCCGCGTGACGCCGTCGCCCCGTGGTACGAGTACCCGGGGCCCGACCTGGTGGCGTCGGCGCTGCCGATCCCCATCCGCTCGACGGTGCGCTGGCACTACGTGCTGTCGCCCCTGCCGCCGAACACCGACGAGGCACGGACGGACCTTGTCGAGCGGGCCGACGCGCTGCGCGATCGGCTGGGACCGACGCCGCCGAACGCCCCATGACGGTGCGGCGCGAGCGGCACGGTGGAGCCGCCCGAGCGACCGGAATCCGCGGCTACCGCACGCGCGACACGGCAGGAACGCCGATCGCCAGCCGATCGTCCGCGACGTTTTCGGTCACCACCGCGCCGGCGCCCACGACGCACCGCGAACCGATGTGGACACCCGGCAGCACGCGCGACCCCAGTCCCACGAGCGTGTCCGCGCCGACCGCCGCGCGCCCGCCGAGGACCGATCCCGGCGCGAGGTGAACATTCACGCCGACGCGGCACTCGTGCTCGACGATCGCGCCCGTGTTCACGATGGCGTGCTCGCCGATCCGCGCCCGTGTGTGGACGATCGCGCCGGGCGCGACGAACACTCCGGGCTCGATCGAGGCCGAGGCGGACACGACGGCCGTCGGGTGGACGACACTCACGGGCGGGGGTGGGTCCAGGGCTGCGAGCCTCGCCAGGAGCCCGCGCCGCGCATCCAGGTCGCCGATCGCGATGATCCACGCGAACGCGGGATCGCGGAGCAGGTCCAGCCGATCGAAGCCGCCGAGCCGATCGGCCCTGGGCGCCCCGGCCGACAGCGGGGCGAACGGGTCGTCATCAAGAAACCCCGCGATCGGCGCCCCCGCGGCGATCGCGGCCTCGGCCACGACCAGCGCGTGCCCGCCCCCGCCGATGATCACCAATCCACGCGGCATGACGGCATCCTACCGGACGCGACACACGGCCAGCAGGTACGCGGGCTCCCACTCATACGGTGGTTCGTCGAGCGCGGCGATCGCCGTGTCGGTGCTGTAACTGTCCCCGGATTCGACGAAGACGGGGGGCGGCAGAACGGAATATCCGATCGCGCGCCGGGCGAGCCGCCCGAGTCGGGCCGTCGGGTTGAAATAGGCGTCGCAGCGGTAGCGGAACGCCTCCTCGGCCGAACGCGTGCGCAGCAGCCCGTCCGGCGTGCGCCACTGCCCGCTCATGTGCACGGACGGAAAAAACCGCCCCAGCAGCGCGCGCAGCTCGTCCGGCGCGTACTCCTTCTCGTGGAACGGATTGCGGATCTCGCCCGTGGCGTCCCGCGCCGTCACTCTCCCGTTCGGCGTGCTGACGACGAGGACGCCCCGGGCGGGGTCGAGCCGCGAACGGGCCGCGACGAGGAACCGTTCCGGATCGGGCAGGTGCTCGATGTTCTCGAGGTTGACGATGGTGTCGAACGACGCGGGCAGCTCTGTCGCCGCGTCGAGCGCCATCAGGTCGGCACGGACAAAGCTCAGGTTCGGGCGTCGGTACGCCGCCCGGGCCTCCGCCAGCGCTTCCTCAGCGATGTCCACGCCGATCACCCGCGCCGCACCGCGCGACGCCAGGTGGGCCGAGCCGTAGCCGATACCGCACCCGGCGTCGAGCACGCAGCCCCCCGCGCAGTGCGGCAGGGCGTGGTTGTAGCGCTGAATATGGATGCCGTAGCCGGGCACCAGCGAACCGTCCCGGTGTGAGATGCGTTCGCCCGCGGGCGTCCCGGAGTTCATGGGGCGATGATACCGCGGGGTGGGCGCGGGACGCGCTGCGGCATGCCGTGTCGCGGCGTGCCCGCCGCGGCCGATCCCTTCGTCCCTCGGTCCCTTCGCCCCTTGTGCTACGGGCAAGCGAGGACAAACTTGCTCTGGAAGCACCCGAAATCGGCGATGGACAGGCTGCCGCTCACGTTGCAGTCGGCGTACGGATGATTCAGGGCGTACTTGCTCTGGAAGCACCCGAAGTCGGCAACCGTGAGCGAGCCGCTGGAGTTGCAGTCCGGGTAGCAGACCTCCTCGCACTCGTCGGGCACGCCGTTGCCGTTGATGTCGGGCGAGAATCCCAGGGCGATATCGCACCCGTCGGTCCGGCCGTTCTCGTTGCAGTCGGGCGCCGGCTCGTCCGGCACGATCTTCCAGACCCGCGGGCTCGCGTCACCGATGTAGAGCTCGCCCAACGCGTCCTCGCCAAACCCGATCACGAGCGCGATCGTCGGCCCGCCGGCGGGCAGGAGCTCGGCGGTGCGGTCGATCAGCTCCGTCACATTCTTCCCGTCGTACCGCAGGCTCCAGATGCTCCCGGCGCACAGGTCGCCGAAGAAGTACGCCCCTCGCAGATCCGGGATCGCGCAGCCGCGGTAGACGTACCCGCCCGTGATCGCGCACCCCGAGGCGTGGGTGTAGCTGTGGATCGGGTCCACGTACGCCCGTGAGGCGCATCCCGGCGGGCAGACCGCGTTGAAGCACGAGCCCGGCGGGACGGTCGCGCAGATGAACCCCTCGCGGCAGTTCCACCCGTAGTTCGGCGCGATCGGCGGGCCCTCGGCCACGAGGCGCACGTTGATTTCTTCCTGCGCCCCTTGGCCTACGTCCGTGATCCACAGGTCGCCGCTCGCGCGGTCGAAGGAGCACCGCCACGGGTTGCGCAGGCCATAGGCCCAGAGCTCACCACGCCCGCCGCCGGCGGCGAACGGATTCGAAGGCGGGATCGAATACGGGAGCGACGACACGTCGAGCCGCAGCATCTTGCCCAGGAGGCTGCCGAGGTTCTGGGCGTTGCCCGAAGGGTCGCACTGCGGCCCGCCGTCCCCCGTCGAGACGTGCAGGTACCCGTCGGGTCCGAAGCCCATCCACCCGCCCTTGTGGATCGAGGTGGGCGGCTGCGGGATGCGCAGCACCAGCTCGGCGCTCGTGGGGTCCGCGATGTCGGGGTCGCCCGACACCCGGTAGCGCTCGATGATCGTGTCCTCCTCGGGGTCCGGGCCGAGGTAGTTCACATAGAAGAACCCGTTGACCGCGTACCCGGGGTCGAACGCCATCGAGTACATGCCGCGCTCCGCGCCGCCGAACGCGACCCGGGACGAAATGTCGAGGAACGGCGTGGGGAGGAGCGTCCCGTCCTTGACGATCTCGACGTGCCCGTCGAGCTCGACGACGAAGACACGCGCGAAGTCGCCCGGCGCGTGCGTCACCATCACGGGGGCGGCGAGGAGGTTCTCGGCGAAGACCTCCGCCTTGAGCGGCGTCTGGGCGGAGGCGGTGCAGACCGCGAGCAGCGCTCCCGCCACGCCCGGGACGATCGGGGCATGGCGTGTTCCTACCAGCATCCGCGTCATCGCAAGACTCCTGTGCCGGATCCCTGCGCCCCGCCGGCCCGTGCGGGTGGCTCGGTGTCTCGCCCGGCTCGAAGCGTCTACCGACCGCGCAGATTCGCGTTGACCCGTCACGTGCGGACCGTTTACGGGCACCCGAGGACAAACTTGCTCTGGAAGCACCCGAAGTCGGCGATGGACAGGCTCCCGCTCGTGTTGCAGTCGGCGTAGGGGTGATTCAGAGCGTACTTGCTCTGGAAGCACCCGAAGTCGGCAACCGTGAGCGAGCCGCTGGAGTTGCAGTCCGGGTAGCAGATCTCCTCGCACTCGTCGGGGATGCCGTTGCCGTTGATGTCGGGCGAGAACCCGCCGGCGATGTCACACCCGTCCGGGCGTCCGTTCTCGTTGCAGTCGGGGGGCGATTGGGCGGGGACGATCTTGAAGATGTTGCCGCCGAAGTCGCAGACGTACAGCTCACCCTCGTTGTCCTCGCCGAAGCTGGAGACGTTGTTGATCGGTGGTCCGCCGGGAAGCGTAAACTCCGCCGTGCGCTCCGTGAACTGTGTGATGGCACCGTTCGGGTACCGGAACGACCAGGATCGCCCCGAGCAGAAATCGGCGAAGAAGTACGTGCCGCGGAGCTCGGGCATCGCGCAGCCGCGGTAGACATACCCGCCCGTTACCGCGCACCCAAGGTCGTGCGCATAGGCGTGAATGGGATCGGCGAACGCCGGCGACGAGCACCCCGTCGGGCAGTGCGTCACCGGGCACGGCCACGGGCCGACCGTCGCGCACTCGAATCCCTCGCGGCAGTCCCACCCGAAGTTGACGGGAGCGGCCTGCGGCCCCGCGAGGACCGTGCCGGGGATCAGGTTGATCTCCTCCGCGGCGCCCTCGCCGACATCGCCGATCCACAGGTCGCCGGTCTCGCGGTCGAACCCGCAGCGCCACGGGTTGCGCAGGCCCAACGCCACGACCTCCGCTCGGCCGCCGCCGGACGCGAACGGGTTGTTCGGCGGGATGGTGTACGGCAGGGCCGCGACGTTGATGCGGAGTATCTTGCCCAGCAGCGAGTCGGGGTTCTGGGCCGCCTGGTTGGGGTCACACCCGTCGCCGCCGTCTCCCGTGGCGATGTACAGGTGCCCATCCCCGGGCCCGAAGGCCATCCAGCCGGCGTTGTGGTTGGACCACGGCTCATGCGGGACCGTCAGAACGAGCACGGCCGAGCCCGGATCGGCGACGTCCGGGTTCGTGGAGACCCGGTAGCGAACGATTTGGACGTCGTTCGCAGCGTTGGGCCCGGTGTAGCAGACGTAGAAACGACCGTTCGCGGCGTACCCCGGATCGAACGCCAGGCCCAGCAGCCCCTGCTCAACGGACCCGCCGTTGACGATGTTCTCGATGTGCAGGAAGGGCGTCGCGAGCCTCGTCCCATCCTTGATGATGCGGACGATCCCGGCCCGCTCGAGCGCGAACAGCCGCGCCGCGTCCCCGGGCGCTGTGGTGACGTACACCAGCTCATTGATCGCGGCCACGTGCTCCACCGCCACCGGCACCTGGGCCGACGCGCACGCCGAGCCGATCGCGCCCGCGATCAGGGCCCACCACGCCGGCGCGTGGCGGGCGGCGTCGTGACTCCGTCCTCGCGCGCCGGCGGTCTGCTTCACGGGCACCCCAGCACATACCGTCCCTGGAAGCACCCGAAGTCCGCGACGGAGATCGTGCCGCTGTTGTTGCAGTCGGCGTACATGTGCCCGACCACGTAGCGGCCTTGGAAGCACCCGAAGTCCGCGACCGAAAGCACGGGCGTGTTCCCGGAGTAGTCCCCGTTGCAGTTCGCGTAGCAGTTGCACTCGTCGGGCACGCCGTCGGCGTTGTTGTCCGACGAGTACCCCGAGGCGATGTCGCACGAGTCGCGCCGCCCGTTGTTGTTGCAGTCCGGGCCGACGACGGTCTGGGGAACGATCTTGAAGACCTCGCCCCCGTCCTGATCGCAGATGTACATCTCCCCGAAGGCGTCCTCGCCGAAGCTGGTGATCGAGGCGATGCTCAGCCCGCCGCCCGGCGCGAGTTCCGCGCTCCGGTTCGTGAAGTTGGTGACCGTGGTGCCGTTGTACTTGAGGCTCCAGATGGAGGTGGTGCAGTAGTCGGCGAAGAAGTACGTCCCGTGCAGGTCCGGGATCGCGCACCCGCGGTAGACGTGCCCGCCGGTGACCGAGCACCCCTGGCCATGGTCGTACACGTGGATCGGGTTCGTGAACGGCGCGGGCGTGCCCGCCGGCTCCGTGCACCCTACCCCGCAGTGCGCGACCGTGCACGCCGAGGCCGTCGAGCACACCAGGCCCTCGCGGCAGTCCCACCCGTAGTTGCGGACCCCCGTCTCGGCGGCCGCCTGGAAGTTGATCTCCTCCCACGCGATCTGCCCAACGTCGGCGATCCACAGGTCGCCGGTCGCCCGGTCGAACGCGGGCCGCCACGGGTTGCGCAGCCCGTACGCCCAGATCTCCTGGCGGTGCGCCGCGGCCGGCGGGTTCACGACGAACGGGTTGGTGACGGGAATGGTGTACGTCGCCGCCCCGGTCACGTCGACCCGGAGAATCTTGCCGAGCAGCGCGTTGATGTTCGGCCCGTTCTGGTTCGGGTCGCACCCGCTCCCGCCGTCGCCCGTGGCGATGTAGAGATACCCGTCGTTGGGCCCGAACGCCATCCACCCGCCGTTGTGGTTCGTCGCGAAGTCGGAGATGTTGAAGATCCGCACCTCGGCCGTGTTCGCCACGTCCGGGTTCGCCGACACGGTGTACCGCGCCACGATGTTCGCGTTCGCGGGGCTCACGGACGTGTAGAACACGTAGAACTCGCCGGCTCCCGCACCCGACCCGAAATAGTTCGGGTGGAACGCCAGCCCCAGCAGCCCTTGTTCGCTGCTGGTGGAGGTGCCGCCGGTCACGATCGGGTCAATGTTGAGGAACGGCGTCCCGAGAAGCTGCCCGGTGGAGAACGCCGTGCCCGTCTCATACGGGCTGCGCTTGATGATGCGGATGAGCCCCTGCTTCTCGATCACGAACAGACGGTTGAAGTCGCCCGGCGCGTGCGTCACGAAGATCGGACGCACCAGCCCGACCCCGACACGGACGGTGTCCAGCGGGGTCTGGGCCGAGACGGCGGTGGTCAATCCGAGTACGACGGCGGCGATGCCGAGCACGGAACAAACCCGATGAATCATGGACAACTCCTCGATCTGGGCGAAGGCACTGATCGCCGACGCCGGACGATGGCACTGGGAGAAGGCAGGATGGGCGGTCTCGGCCCCTCCAAGGCCGCGGGCACCGCTACGCATCGATCATACTGGCAGTTGCCCGGTTGAACAGTGATTTCGCGCTGAATTCGCCGCGGCGCATGGGGTTTGATCGGTGCGCCGACTGACCGGGATTGCCGCGCAGCGGCCCGCGGGGGCGTCCGGGATGTGCGCGGACGGGACCGAGAATTCGTCATCCGGGATGAAACGGTTTTGCCCGACTCTTGCGGAGCGGCGTGCGCGGCTGTCTAATTGCGGTTCACGGAGGGACACGCGCTCCCGTGCGCCGGGTTGCGCTGCCTCCGCGCGGAGGGCTTTCATGCGCCACAGCAGCGTCGTCGGTGTGGTCATCGCAGCGTGCACCGCGGCCGCGTCTGCCCAGATGGGGCCGACGCCAGCGCCGCCCGGGGGCGTGCGGTACGACGGGCACAAGGTTGTCCAGGTTGATGTCCGCACGGCCCGCGAGCTGACCACCACGCTCGCGCTCACCGACGACGTGTGGTCTCATCGCGTCGGGATCGGCGGACAGGTCGACGTGCGTGTCTCGCCCGAGCAGCTCGCCGCGATGCAGCAGGCCGGGCTGCGCTTCACCGTCATGATCGAGGACGTTCAGGCGCAGATCGACGCCGAGGCTGCCCGGCTTGCCGCCCGCGCGCACTGGGCCCCCGGCGACGGCCCGGGCTTCTTCGACGACTTCCACACCTACGACGAGCACCGCGCGTTCCTCCAGGATCTCGTCAACCAATACCCCAACTTGGCGTCCATGATCGTTGTCGGGCAATCCCTCGAAGGCCGCGACATCTTCGGGATCAGGATCACCGGGCCGGGGAGTACCGCCAACCGTCCCGCGGCCTTCTACAACGCCGCCCAGCACGCGCGCGAGTGGGCCACGCCCCCGGTCATCGCGTACATCGCGGAACAGCTGCTGACGAACTACGCGACGGACTGCCGCATCCAGCAGCTCGTGGACAGCGTCGAGTTCCACCTCGTCCCGTTCGTGAACCCGGACGGCTACGTCTACACGTGGACGCCCAACAACCGACTCTGGCGCAAGAACCGCAAGCCCCCGCCGGCCGGCAGCACGTGCTTCGGCGTCGACACCAACCGCAACTGGGGCTACCAGTGGGGCGGCCAGGGCGCCAGCACCGACCCGTGCAGCGAGACGTACCGCGGCGTGGCCGGGTTCTCCGAGCCCGAGACCCAAGCCGTGCGCGATTATGTCTCGGCCAACCCGCGTTTCCGCTCGGCGATGGACTTCCACAGCTATTCGCAGCTCGTCATGTCTCCGTGGGCGTACACCGACGCCCTCCCGCCGGACCACCCAACGTTCGCCATGCTCAACACCAGGATGCAGCAGGCGATCGAGAGCACCTACGGGCTCGTCTACGCCGCCGGACCGATCTTCACGACGATCTACCCGGCATCCGGCGGCGCGGTCGATTGGTTCTACGGCGCCGAGGGGGTGTACGCCTTCACCATCGAGGTCCGCCCCACCGGCAACCCGGGGTTCCTCCTGCCGCCCGACCAGATCCTCCCCAACGCCATCGAGAACTACAACGCGATCCTCGAGCTCGCCGGGTTCACGGGCGATGCGCTCCTCTTCGAACTCCCCTCCGGCCCGCCCGCCACAGTCCCGCCCAACACGCCCACCCCGGTCCAGGTCGCCATCTCCAGCGGGAGCGGCGCGTATTACACCGGCTCCGGCCGCCTCCACTCCCGTATCGGCGGCGCCGGGCCCTTCACCCTCTCACCGCTCACGCCGCTCGGCGGCACGGTGTTCCAGGGCACGCTCCCCGCGGCTCCCTGCGGCAGCGTCATCGAGTACTTCTTCTCCGCGGACACGACGACCTTCCAGACCGTCGTATTTCCCGCGTGCGCCGACCCGCTCCAGACGAGTGCGGTGAGCGCCACGGTCGCCTTCACCGACGAGTTCGAGACGGCGGTGGCGGGGTGGACGATCCAGAACGACGCGAGCCTGACCGCGGGCGGGTGGGTCCGCGCCGATCCGGTCGGCACGACCAACGCCGGGGCCGCGGCCCAGCCCGAGGACGACCACACCGCGGCGCCCGGCGTCGCCTGCTACGTCACCGCCAACGGCGCCGTCGGGGGCGCGGCCGGTTCGGCCGACGTCGACGGCGGGCCCACGCGCCTGCTCTCCCCCACGCTCGACCTGGCGGGCGCCGACGGCGCGGTGGTCAACTACTGGTACTGGCTGTACTCCGTCAACGGCACGCCCGACCCGATGGAAATCCACGTGAGCAACAACAACGGCTCGACGTGGACGGCGGTCACGACCCACGCCAGCCAGAGCTCCTGGCGGACGAACAGCTTCGCGGTGCAGGACTTCGTGACGCTCACGGACCAGGTGCGCGTGCGGTTCACCGCCAACGACACCCCCAACAACTCGCTGACCGAGGCGGCGATCGACGACTTCGTCGTGTCGACGCAGGGGTGCCCGGCGACGTGCTACGCGGACTGCAACACCTCCGGCTCGCTCACGGTGGCCGACTTCGGCTGCTTCCAGGGCAAGTACGTGCTGGGCGACCTGTACGCGGACTGCAACGCGAGCGGCACGCTGACGGTCGCCGACTTCGGGTGCTTCCAGGGCAAGTATGTCCTGGGGTGCCCGTAAGAGAGAAGGGACGAAGGGACGAAGGGACGGAGCGGGAACGCGCGGAGATCGAACACAGGGAGTCTCCACATGGCGCTGATCCGCGTCGGTGCGCGGCGTACCACGACCACCTTGGCCGCCGCAGGCGTGGCGTTGGGCACCTCCGTCGCTCTCGCCCAGCCCCTGGAGCGCACGACAGGCGACGCGCCGGGCCGGCCCGCCACGCGCACGTCTCCGGCGTTCGGCGCCGTCGCGGACGGCCTGTTCATCCGTCAGGCGAACGTCAACGCCCAGCAGCTCAACATCGTCGGTGACGCCGCCAACGAGCCCTCCATCGGCATCGACCCGCTCGCCCCCAACCGCATCGTCATCGGCTGGCGGCAGTTCGACACCATCGCGTCTAACTTCCGCCAGGCCGGCTTCGCCTGGAGCAACGACGGCGGCCGCACATGGACCGTCCCCGGCGTGCTCACGCCCGGCGTGTTCCGCAGCGACCCCGTCATCGAGACCGCCTCCGACGGCACCTTCTACTACTACACCCTCCCCGGCGGCGGCGCGTGGCGCTGCGAGATCTTTCGGAGCGACGACGGCGGGCGAACCTGGTCCGGGCCCGTCCTCGCCAACGGCGGCGACCGCGCGTGGATGGCCGTGGACAAGTCCCGCGGCCTGGGCGACGGCAACATCTACGGCATCTGGAACCCCAGCTTCGGCTGCTGCGCCGGCGGCAGTTTCGGACGCGACACCACCAGCGGCGTCGGCCCCTGGCCCACACCGACCGTGGTCACGCCCACCCCGATCTGGGGCACGGCCGCCGTGGGGCCCGACGGCGAGGTGTACGTCGCGGGGATGAGCGGCGGGGCGTTCCGCGTGGCGCGGTCCGACAACGCCCGCGACCCGCAGCAGAACCCCGCGTTCACGTCGAACGTCGCGGTGAACCTCGGCGGGCCGCCGCTGGGCGGGTTCGGCGGGCCGAACCCCGGCGGGGCGCTGGGGCAGACCTGGGTGGACGTGAACCGGTCGAGCGGCCCTTCGCGCGGACACGTGTACGTGCTGGGCATGATCGACCCGCCCGGCGCCGACCCGCTCGACGTGATGTTCGCGCGGAGCACCGACCAGGGGCAGACGTGGAGCACGCCGGTGCGCGTGAACGCGGAATCGGCGGGCGCGAACCGGTGGAACTGGTTCTCGTCGATGTCCGTCGCCCCCAACGGGCGCATCGACGTCACCTACAACAGCAACCACGAGAGCGGCCAGCTCGGGATCAACCGCGTCTACTACACGTTCTCGAACGACGAGGGCCAGACCTGGTCGCCTCCCGAAGCCCTCACCCCGCCGTGGGACAGCATGATCGGCTGGCCCAACCAGAACAAGATCGGCGATTACTACGACCAGGAGTCCGACGACGTCGGTCTGTTCCTCACGATCTCCGCCACGCTCAACGGCGAGCAGGACGCCTACTTCATGCGGATCGGCGACTGGGACTGCAACAGGAACGGCGTGGGAGACCAGCAGGACCTGACGGCCGGAACGCTGCACGATTGCGACGGTGACGGCGTCCCGGATGAATGCGAGATCGCGGCCGGCGCGGAGGCGGACGCGAACGGCAACGGCGTCCCGGACGACTGCGAGTGCTACGCCGACTGCAACGGCAGCGGGACGCTGACCGTCGCGGACTTCGGGTGCTTCCAGGGGCGGTACGTGCTGAGCGACCCGTACGCGGACTGTAACGCGAGCGGGACGCTGACGGTCGCGGACTTCGGGTGCTTCCAGGGCAAGTACGTGCTGGGATGCCCCTAAGAACCAGGGATCAGGGGAGGGGTACGTCGGCTCTCCGAGCCGACCTGAGGATGTGAG
>JBJXFE010000037.1:0-15071 GCA_046153875.1 Phycisphaerales bacterium | reverse complement strand
GGCCGTCGCGGGCGTGTGCTCAGCCTGCTCGCTTCGCCGACCGGGGCGTTCCTCAAGCAGCTCGTGCTCAAGCAGGCGTGGCGCGACGGGTGGCCCGGCTGGCTGGCCGCGGGATCGATGGCCGCGTACGTCCTGGCCAAGCACATCGCGCTGATCGAGCTGACGAACACGGCGGAGCGACGCGCATGACGCTGCCCACAGCCCTCAACACCACGATCGACTACGCCCACCTGCGCCGGCCCGAGGTCGCCCCCACGCACCGCGAACTCAAACGCTGGGTGTGGAGCTGGCTGCTGCGGGGCGAGGCGCTGGGCGTGAACGGCGCGGTGAAACGCCGCTGGTACGTCCGCCGCCACAAGCTCTGGGAGTATGCACGCGGGCTGGCGTACACCGGCGCTTCGCGCGCCGCCCGCAAGAGCGGCGAGAAGTTCACGGTGCTCGACGTCGGCGGCGCGATGACCCTCCCCGTGTTCATGCTCGCGGAGCTGGGCGACACCGTCGTGTGCCTGGACATCGACGCGAACCTGACCGCCCGGACCAACGAGATCACCCTGAGACGGAAGCTGGCCGTGGATGCCCGGACGACCAACCTCGCCTCGGACCGGTCCGGGCCCGAGGCCTTCGGCGCGTCCGGCGGGTTCGACCGCGTCTACAGCTTCTGCGTCCTCGAGCACATCCCGGGGGAGGCGCAGCGCCGCGTGGCCTCGCGCATGGCCGACCTGCTCAAGCCCGGCGGGCTGATGTGCGTCACCTTCGATTTCGGCGTGGACGCCCCGACCGAGCAACCCCTGCACACGCCCGTCCATGTCGCCGCGCTGCGCCAGGCGATCGGCCTGCCGCTCGCGAGCGGAGGGGAGTTCTCGGACAACGGGCTGCGGTTCGCCCTCGACCGGCGTCGGCCCGACGCCCGGTACACGTTCGGGTCGCTGTTCTTCCAGAAACCGGCGGTCTGACCGCGGCGGGCGAGCTCCGAAAACGCTTGTGCGCTGCGCCGGGTCGGGTATGGTGTTGACATGAACGCCCCGACCGGTGCGCCGGCCCGCGTCACATCCGACGCCACACCGCGGCCCTGCCGCCGGGCCTTCACCCTGATCGAACTGCTCGTGGTCATCGCGATCATCGCGCTCCTCATCGGCATCATCCTGCCGGCGCTGGGCTCCGCACGCGAAAGCGGGCGGTCGGTCCTGTGCCTGTCGAACCTGCGGCAGCTGTCGATGGGGTGGAACGCCTACGCCGACGAAAACCGCGACGTGATGGTCCCGCACCGCCCGCCGAACCTGCCCGGCGGCGTGAACAACCCGGCCAACTGGTACGACGTGGGCAACGGGATGAAGTTCCGGCCCGCCTGGATCGCCCGCATGGGCGCGTACGTCGGCATCTGGCCCCATCATGAGCCGAGGACCGACACCGGCCGCCAGGATTACGACAGCCGCGTGTTCGTCTGCCCATCCGTCGCGGACTGGACCGACGAACGCAACGCCGCGTACGGGTACAACTACCAGTTCCTCGGCAACTCGCGACAGACGAACGGCCGGTTCCACAACTTCCCCGTCCGCCGCTCCCGCATCATGGTGGCGTCCGACACCGTGATCGGCGCCGACTCGATGGGCACGGCCTGCTCCTTCCCGCCCGAGGCCCGCCTGCCGTACAGCAACGACGGGACCAGCGAGGCGGAGCTCGGCAACGAGGCGCTCACGATCGATCCGCCGCGCCTCACGCCGCAGAGCGACATGGCCAGCAGCCCGTACCGCAACGGCGCGGACCCGCGTCACCAGCGCCGGCTCAACGTGCTCTTCACGGACGCCCACGCGAAACTGATGACGCTGGACGCGCTGGGGTACCGCGTCCGCCCGGACGGCACGTACGAGACGTTCGGCTCGCCCGGCAACATGCCCACCAACCGCTACTTCAGCGGCACCGGCGTGGACGACGACCCGCCGCCGCTGCCGAACTGATGCTCACACCGGTTTGTCGGGCGTGATGACGCGCACGTTCCGCCGCCCATCCAGGCGGCCGTTCGGCTCGTGCAGCCCCCGCAGCGAACGCCGGATGCGGGTCACCGCCGCCGCGATGATCGCGAGCGGGACCGCGACGATGAGCAGCAGCACGAACACCGCCAGAGCGACGATCAGCGCCACGCCGCGCACCAGCAGCGCGACGGCCCGCTCGACGCGCGACGCCCGGCGTGCGGCGATACCGCCCACACGCCGCCGCCCCGCGGCCCACTGCTCCCGCAAGGATGCGGCCCAGGGCGCGTCCACGGTGTGATCGTAGGTTTCGGACGCGCTTTCGATCCCGGAAAAAAAAACGGACGCTCCTGCGAGCGTCCGCCCTCTGGTGATTCGTCGTGAAGCGGGGCTTCAGCGGAAGCGGCGGCGCGCCACCGCGATGAGCCCGAGACCGCCGAGGCCGAGGAGAGCCGCGCTCGGCAGCGGGATCAGGACAATCTGATCCTGGCCCTGCAGCGAGGCCAGCCCGATCAGCCCGTTCTGACCGGCCGTCGTGGTATTGATCGCGTTGAAGAAGTTGTCCAAGTAGGTGAAGATCGCGCCCGAGAGTGCCTGCCCGCCGGTCGTACGCACCTGCATCGTGCCGCTGTTGGAGTTCAGGCTGGAGTCGGCGCCGGAGTAGTCGTAGATGATCTCCCACAGCGCGATCTGGAACGCCGCCGCGAAGTCGGAGTTCGCTCCGGCCGCCACCTGCGCCGAGCCGGCCGCGGCGAAGAGGTCGTACACCGCCTGGGCTTTCACCGCGCCCATCGCCGGGTAGCCGGCCGATTGGGGAAGGTTCGAGATCGCGGTCGACGTGTAGGTCAGTGGAACTTCGCTGGTGTTGACGTACTGACTCGCGTCAGCGCAGAACGTCACGAACGTGGTGCCGTTCAGGCTGGCCAACGCCCCGTTGCCGCCGGAGGCCATGTGGAACAGCTGGCCCGCGAACACATTCTGGCTGTTCGAGGCGAGCGTCATGCGCACGGCGCGCCCGGAGCCCGTGCCCGCGAAGTCAAGGCCGACCGTGTCCGCGGCCGCCACTGAAGACAACGCCAGCGACCCGATAAGGGCGGAACAAACGAATCTCACGCTGAGTTCTCCCACCCCTGCGTCGCCCCGGGACACCAGCCGGGACGACCAAACACACTCGAGCTTCCCCCGCCTGGTCACGGGGCACACAATAGTACCTCAACTCCGACGCGAAGTCACCCACGGTTTCATGGTCTTGAACAACTTTGCCGTGCCCCGCCGGAATGTCATGCGACGGAAGCGCCGTTCGTGGACACCATGTCGGCTCGATCAGGCCCTTTGGCAAACCGGGTAGACTTCCGGCTGCCACAAGAGCGACGATCGGCTCAATGGATTGGGAACCGCGACGCCATGGCCCCACCGACAGGCCATACAGAATCCTTCGTCCACCTGCACCTCCACACCGAGTTCTCGCTCCTGGACGGCGGGAACCGCATTGATCGGCTCGTGGAGCGGGTGTGTGAGCTTGGGATGTCCGCCGTGGGCATCACCGATCACGGAAACCTCTTCGGCGCGGTCGCCTTCTACCAGGCCTGCCGAAACGCCGGGATCAAGCCCGTCCTGGGGGTCGAGGCGTACGTCACCCCGCCGGGCCGACCGCGGCATGATCGGACGTACACCGGCGGCGGCGAGGGCGGCTACCACCTCGTCCTTCTCGCGACAAACGCGACGGGTTGGAGCAACCTGCTCAAGCTCTCCTCCGAGGCCTACCTCACCGGGTTCTACTACAAGCCGCGCATCGACCGGGAGTTGCTCGCCGCCCACGCGGACGGGCTCATCGCCGTCAATGGGCACCTGGGCAGCGAGATCGGCGACCACCTGCTCGCCTTCGAACGCACCGGCCGCGCCGAATCCTGGGACGCGGCCGTCGAGAGCGCCCGATGGCACGCCGAGGTCTTCGGCGGCGGGAGTGGGCGTGGCGCTCCTGCTTCGTCTCTCCGTCTCTCCGTCTCTCCGTCTCTTCCCCGCTTCTACATCGAGCTCCAGCGCCACGTCCCGGAGCAGAACGCGATCCTCAAGCATCTCGTGCGCCTGGCGCGGGAGCTCGACCTTCCGCTGCTCGCGGACAACGACGCCCACTTCCTCAGGGCCGAGGACCACGACGCGCACGACACGCTCATCTGCATCTCGACACAGAAGGCCAAGAGCGAGCCGGACCGGATGCGGTACCCGCCGCAGGTCTACGTGAAATCGCCCGCCGAGATGCGGGCCCTGTGCGACGACGAGCCCGAGGAGGTCCGGCGGGCGTGGGCCGAGGGGTGCGACAACACGATCGCCGTGGCCGAGGCGTGCGCGCTCGAGCTCCCGCTGGGCATGAGCCACGCGCCGATGGTGCGTGTGAAGCGGGTGGCGCGCGACGGGGGAGCGGGACTGCCCGCGTGGGATGATCCTCGCTACGCCGGGGACATGAGCGCCTGGCACGCGGCGTTTTGTGCGTGCTTCGAGGTCGAGCCCTTCGGCAAGCAGCCGACCGCCGAGGAGCTCGCCGCGGCCCGGCGCGAGTGCGACGAGACGCTGCGGGCGCTGGCCGAGGCGGGGTTCGTGTGGCGCTACGGGCCCGAGGCCGGCGAGGGGCGGGCGGAGCTGCGCGCCCGCCTCGACCGCGAGCTGAACATCCTCTGCGACAAGGGCATCAGTGCGTACTTCCTGATTGTCTGGGATTTCGTCAACTGGGGCCGGCTCCACGACGTGCCCGCCCTCGCCCGCGGCTCGGGCGTCGGCACGATGGTCGGGTATGTGCTGGGCCTCTCCAACGCCTGCCCGGTGAAATACGGCCTGCTCTTCGAGCGCTTCACCGACCCTGACCGCAGCGAATACCCCGACATCGACATCGACATGTGCCAGGACGGACGCGCCCGCGTCATCGAGCACGTCCGCCGCAAGTACGGGCACGTCGCGCAGATCATCACGTTCGGGACGCTCAAGGCCCGCGCCGCCATCCGCGACGTGGCCCGCGTGCTCGAGGTGCCCCTTGGCGAGGCCGACCGGCTGGCGAAGCTCGTGCCCGAGGAGCTGGGGATCACGCTGGATCGGGCGCTGGAGCAGCAGCCGGACCTGAAGAAGTGGTACGACTCCGACGAGCGCGTCCGGCGCGTGATCGATAACGCGCGCGTGCTCGAGGGGCAGGCCCGCCACGCGTCGGTCCATGCCGCGGGCGTCATCGTCGCCACCCGCCCGCTGCACGAGATCGTCCCCCTCTACCGCCCAGCCAACGCGCCGGCCGAGGACGTCGTCACCCAGTGGGACGGACCGACGTGCGAGAAGATGGGCCTGCTGAAGATGGACTTCCTGGGCCTGCGCACGATCTCGGTGATCGAGCGGTGCAAGAAGCTCGTGCGGGAGACGCTTGCGGAGGAGGCCATCTGGAGCGCCGTCGGGCGCGGGGCGGACTTCGAGAGACGAAGAGACGAAGAGACGAAGAGACTCGGAAAGAACACGGGTGGCTCGGACACTCCGTCTCTCCGTCTCTCCGTCTCTGCGTCTCTTCTGCCACATCCGCTCGACCTCGACCGCCTCACCTGCGACGACCCGCGCGTCTTTGACCTCTTCAAGCGCGGCGAGACTTCCGGTGTCTTCCAGTTCGAGTCCGGCGGCATGCGCCGCCTGCTCGTGGACATGAAGCCCGACCGGCTCGAGGACCTGATCGCGGCGAACGCGCTCTTCCGGCCCGGGCCGATGGACCTCATCCCCGACTACAACCGGCGCAAGCACGCGCAGGAGGCCGTGCCCGGCGTCCACCCGATCGTGGACAAGCACACCGCCGAGACGTACGGCGTGATGGTCTACCAGGAACAGGTCATGCAGATCGTCCACGAACTGGGCGGCATCCCGCTGCGCTCGGCGTACTCGCTCATCAAGGCCATCAGCAAGAAGCAGCAGAAGAAGATCGACGCGGAGCGCGGGCGGTTCATCGAGGGCGCCGTGAAGAGCGGCCTCACGAAGCCCCGGGCCGAGGAGCTCTTCGAGCTCATCCTCCGTTTTGCCGGCTACGGCTTCAACAAGAGCCACAGCACGGGGTACGCGATCGTCGCGTACCAGACCGCCTACCTCAAGACGTACTTCCCCAACCAGTACATGGCCGCGTTCCTGACGTACGAGTCCGGCGCGGGCAAAATCGCCGACTGGATCGCCTACGTCGAGGACTGCAAGCGGACGCGCTTCATCAACGGCAAGGTCGGTGTCGAGGTCCGTCCGCCGGACGTCAACCTGTCGCAATCCGACTTCACCGTGGTCTACGCCGAGGGCGAGCCGCGCGACGCCCTCCACGGGCACGTGCGATTCGGGCTCAAGGCGATCAAGGGCGCGGGCGAGAAGGCCATCGCCGCGATGGTCACGGAGAGGAACCAAGAGACGGAGAGATTGAGAGACGGAGAGACAAAGTCGCCAGACTCATCCGCCGCACCGTCTCACCGTCTCACCGTCTCACCATCTCACGCCGCCAAGCCGTACTCTTCGCTCTTCGACTTCTGCGACCGCGTGCTGGGTCGCACGCCGGGCGTCATCAACAAGGCGGTGATCGAGTCGCTGATCAAGTCGGGGTGCTTCGATTCGCTGCACGGGCGTGCGTCGCGGGCGGCGATGGTGGCCACGACCGAGCGCGCCATGGCGGCGGCCGCGAAGGCGGCTCAGGACAAAGCCAGCGGGCAGGGCGCACTTTTCGGCTTCGGCGGGCCGCCACCCATGACCCCCCAATCGCCCGCCGCCAACGGCAACGGCCGATCAAACGGGCACGCCGGCGCCCACGGCCCCGCCGCGCCCCTCGCCCCCGCGAGCCCCTGGTCCGAGCGCGACACGCTCGCCTACGAGAAGGAAGCCCTGGGCTTCTACGTCTCCAGCCACCCGCTCGATGAGTGGGCCGCGTGGATCGCGGCCATGGGCTGCACGCCGACCGCCGAGATCAAGGAGACCACCCTCCGCAAGCGCGTCCTCCTCGGCGGGCTCGTGCAGGCCATCCGTCCGATCGTCGTCAAGCAGGGTCGCTCCGCGGGGCAGCGCATGGCCGCGATCACCATCGAGGACCGCACCGGCACGGTCGAGGGCGTGCTCTTTACCGACCCCTTCGCCCGCTACGGCCACCTCATCCAGCGCGACGCGATGCTCTTCCTCATCGGCGAGGTGGACCTCGCCCGCGGCGAGCCGCAGGTCATCGTCGATCGCGTGCTGCCCATCGACGCCGTGCCCAAAGAAGCCGTCCGCTGGGTGGACGTGCTCTTCGACGGCGTCGCCCTCGACGGCGCCTGCACCGCCGCCATGGACCGCGCCCGCGAGACGCTCGCCGCCGCGGCGGACGCCCAGAACGGCGCCGGCTCCGCGAATGGGACCAACTCCACTCCCGCGACCGCGCCCGGCCCCGCGGACTCACCGGCGCTCAAGCCGGTCCCTCTCCGCATCTTCGTCCAGGTGCCCGGCGTCGAGCACGCCGTGCCGATCCCCGTGGGCCAGGGCTGGAGCGTGGTCCCCACGCCCGCGCTCCTGCGCGACCTCTCCGTCATCCTCGGCGAGGGGTGCCTGCGTCTCAACGGCCCGCTCCCCGGCAAGCAGGACGACGGCCGCAAGGACTGGTCGAAGGTGAAGGCGGGGGGGACGATCGGGGGACGGGTCGGTTCAGGAGCCTGACGACCGCGCCGCGCCCGCCGAAGCCCCCGGCTGCCCCTCCCACCGCGTCCCCAGCCGGTGCTCGATCTTCAAGAGGTCCAGCACCTTCCCGACCATAAAGTCCACGATCTCGCCCACCGTCTTGGGCAGCAGGTAGAACCCCGGGTTCGTCGGGCACACGATCGCACCCGCGAGCGTCACGCGCCGCATGTTCTCGATGTCGATCAGGTTCAGCGGCGTCTCGCGGTGGCAGATCACCAGCGGCCGCCGCTCCTTCAGGCACACCATGGCGGCGCGGCTCAGCAGGAACGGGCCCGCCCCGGTGGCGATCATCCCCAGCGTCGTGCTCGAGCACGGGAGCACCGCCATGCCGTCGTGCAAAAAGCTGCCCGACGCGATCACCGCCCCCACGTCGCGGTTGGGGTGGATGAGCAGGTGCCGCTCATAGTCCTCGCGCCGCGGCGAATCCCGCAACGACGGCGCGAGCGACTCGAAGTCCAGCCGCCGCACCCCCGCCTCGTCGGCCAGCAGCCGCCGCCCGTTATCCGACGCCACCACGTGAACCTCGGCCCCGGAGAGCAGCACCTGCTCGAGGAACCGCAGCGCGTACGCGGCACCCGAGGCGCCGGTGATCCCCAGGACGTAGCGGCGGGGTCGGTCGGTCATGAGCGGGCTCGCGCGCGGCCATCGGACGGCGTCGGTTGATCGTAGGTTCGACGCCGCGCAACCCGTGGATTCGCGCGCCCTCCACCCGATCCACGCCGGACCCACTCCCGGCCCGTTGTCCCTAGAATCCCGCTCAGGCGCACGACGCCCCGGCCGCGGGGCCCGCTCTGTGCGCTTCGGAGACCTCGCGTGACCTGGAAATTCCGCGACCGGCCGACCGCCCCCGCGCTGACCAAGCGCATCCCCACGTTCCCGTGGGGCAAGGAGTCCGACCGGCACGTCGTCGGCTACGACGAGTACGTCAAGACCGGCGGGTACGCCTCGCTCCGCAAGGCCCTGGCGATGGCGCCCGACGCCGTGACCGAGGAGGTCAAGAAGAGCACGCTCCGCGGGCGCGGCGGCGCCGGCTTCCCCTGCGGGCTCAAGTGGACCTTCCTGCCCAAGCTCAAGCCCGGCGAGGACCCGGGGCAACGCTACCTGTGCGTGAACGCGGACGAGTCCGAGCCCGGCACCTTCAAGGACCGCCTGCTGCTCGACTTCGACCCGCACCTGCAGCTCGAGGGCATCGCCATCGCCTGCTACGCGTGCCGCATCCGCACCGCGTTCATCTTCATCCGCGGCGAGTACTACCACCAGGCGCACGTCACCGAGAACGCCATCAAGGAGGCGTACGCCCGCGGCATATTCGGCAAGCAGGGCATGCTCGCCGGGACGAAGACCGCCACGGGCGACACCTGGGCCGTGGACTGCCACGTCCACCGCGGCGCGGGGGCGTACATCTGCGGCGAGGAGACCGGCCTGCTCGAAGGGCTTGAGGGCAAGCGCGGCTGGCCGCGAATTAAACCTCCGTTCCCGGCCATCAAGGGCCTCTTCGGCAAGCCCACGATCGTCAACAACACCGAGACGCTCTGCCATCTGCCGTCGATCCTCGAGTTCGGCGCGGACTGGTTCACCGCCCAGGGCGTGAAGTCGAGCATCCCCGGCCAGCTCGGCAGCCACGGCACCAAGCTCATGGGCGTCTCCGGGCACGTCAACCGCCCCGGCGTCTATGAGTGCGAGTTGGGCATCCCGCTGCGCCGGCTCGTCGAGGACTACTGCGGCGGTATGAAGGGCGGGAAGAAGTTCAAGGGCGCGATCGCCGGCGGCGTGTCGATGGGCATCCTCGGGCCCGACCAGTTCGACGCCGAGATGGACTTCGACATCGGCCGCAAGTACAACGTGCTCGGCCTGGGCACCGCGTGCCCGACGGTCTTCGACGAGGACACGGACATGGTCGCCGTGGCCCGCAACATCGCCCGGTTCTTCAAGCACGAGTCGTGCGGGCAGTGCACGCCGTGCCGCGAGGGGAGCGGGTGGCTGTACCAGCTTCTGGGCCGCATCGAGGACGGGAACGCGAAGACCAAAGACCTCGACCTGGCCCTGGAAGTCGCCACGAGCATGGGCACGATGTCCGGCACCACGATCTGCGGCCTGGCCGACGGCAACAACTGGGCGGTGCGGACGATCATCAACAAGTACCGCGACGAGTTTGAGAAGCGCGTGAAGCCGACCTATGTGCCGGTCCGCGTGACGGTGGGGGCCGCGGCGAAAGGCTGAGCCACGATCAGCAACTCTCGCGCGCGTTGGGTCTGGCGTCTGAAATAGCTCCCCCGGGTGCTCCACCCACCGTTCATGTGGTCCAACCACGCACGCATGTCGCGTGTCGGCGGCGCAATCGCTGCATGCCGCGCGATTGCCTTCAGGATCGCCGAAGCCGAGGTCGACAAGCAGGTGTCGTAGCCGCGGACGGCGCGAGACCACCGGCAGACTTGATCCAGAATCGAGCTGTCCTGTGCGATGGCATTCTTCAGGAGCGATCCGATGAGTGAGTCGATCGCGCACCGCTCCAAGTGCCGTCGGTTGACGTAGGACTCATCACCCTTGCGGCTGACGATGCGCGGGACCGTGCGAAATCGCCGCATCGCGTACCGCACGACGTGCGGATGCCACGCCCGCGGCAACCGCTGAAGTTGTTTCGCGGCTGGCACCGCGTCCCACTTCGCCCAGATGTTCGGTGCTGACACGAAGAAAACGTGCAGCCTGTCGAACAGCATCTCGATGCGGCGACGGAGCGCTGCGTCCGGGCGGGCGTGCGAGCCGGAGTTCTTGCGGGCCGGATTCGTCATTCAACACGCTTCAGCGGCCGGTGATCTGCCGCGTGATCGAAGAGTCCTTGATCCGGTCATCGTCGGCCAGCATGATCGCCTTGCTGAGGATGATCGACAGCGTGCGATCCCCCTCGAACGGCAGGAAGACCGACCCGCCCGTCACACCGCCGACATCGCCGCGGCTTGTCGGCACGATGCACAGATACTGGTCGTTGGGCTCCATGAGGATGTTCCCCGAGCCGAGGTGGATCTTGTAGGTCCGCAGCTTGCCCTTGACGACGAGGAACTTCCCGTCGAAAGAGCAGGCGGAGGCGATCGCCAGTCGCGGGATCAGCCGCTCCAGCAGATCCTTCCGGCCGGCGCCGGACTCCGAGAGATTCCCGAAGCTGTACGCCCACCAATAGTCGCGGTACGCCCGGTCGGGCCCGCCATCGTGCCACTCGGGGTTGTTGCCGACGCTGCACAGCGCGACGAACAGGTCCATGTCGCGCATCACCTCCGTAAAAGCCAACGCTGGTACGTTTTCCAAGGAAACCGGATCGCCACCTCCTGCACGATCGAACCGCACACGATCGGTCTCGAGGTACGAAAACGCTCCGGCAGACCCGTAGTAGTCCTCGCCCGTAGCCTGGACTTCAAACGTGGCGCGGAGCCCATACCGAGGCAGGTCCAGCGTCGGGGGCTCGCCGTACTCCAGCACGAACATCTTCAGCACCCAGCCGCGCTGTTGACACAGAGGCACGAGCTGGTTCTGCCGGATGATGTGAGCCGCGAACCGGTTCGAGTACGTCCCCGTCGCGCGCTCCGCATCCGTCAACAGGTACACCTCGCGATGCGCCTGCTTGAACGGCTGGCGAACTCGCCGATCTTCCAGGAACGCACGCCACGCTCGCACCCGGTCACCGTCGCACTCGATGGGGTGCCAGAGATGCACGCGCTGGGAGTCGACCACGTCGAACACGCGTCCGCGCTCGTCCACCAGCGTGCCGTCGTGCACCACGCCTTCGCGCGATGCCCCGCCGTCCGTGAATGACCAGATCAAGCGACGCGCCAGCGTGCCGACCAGCGGATGCTCCAGATAACGCTGCCGCCACACCGCCACCGGCCACTCGCGGCCCTCGTGGTACAGCCGCTCCAGCCGGCTCTTCTGGGCCGGCAGGATCTTCTCGATGTCCGCGGCTGTGGTCTTGAAGGTCTTGAGCGTCTCCGCATTGTTCTTCTTTACGGCCTCCGGGATTGATTTCCGTTCCGCACCCGACGAGTTAAGAACCCGTACGCCGGCTCCGTCCTCGTTCACCCGCAGTTCCAGCGTGAACTCCCCGGCCTCCTCACGCAGCGTCCCTTCCGCGTCGAGGCCGAAGTCCGGCGCGGCGACCTCGTGAAGCTCGTCTGTTGCAACTCCCAGATCGCGCGCCAGACGAGCAAGCGTCAGGTCCAGCGTCTTCTTGGCTGTCCCGAACTTCACCAGTTGTCGGACGCGGGAGAGTTGCGCCAGCGCGTGCACGCCCCTCATCTTCGACAGCGCCCAGACCGACGACATTCCCGGCTTGATGCACCGCGCCCCGACGCCAGGCACCATCTTGAAGCACGCCATCGCCAGGTCGCCGAGCGCCCGCGCTATTCCGGGGGTGTCGAACCCTGCCGCGGCCCAGGCCAGCCCCCGCAGCACGTCGGCGGCGCGCTCCGACGGGACCGAAGAGTCGCGACCCTCGATTCGGCCCTCAGGCATGGCGGGCCGGCTCTTGCCCACGAGGCCGAACCAGGTACCGAGGTTCTTCTCGATCTCGGCTCCCGGCATCCGCGCCGCGGCCTCATGGGCGCGCGCGAGCCACTTCGCGCTGGGCTGGCTTCCCGACGCCGCGGCGCACGTCTCCAGGAGGGAAAGCCAGGTCGTCCGCCGACGCGCCGGCATCGCCCGCAGGTCGGTGTACATGCGATCGGACCAGCGTTCCCCAAGGTCCACCGGGAAACCGCCGCCGATCCCGAGGGCCTCGTCAAGACCGATCACGGCGCCCCGGGTTGCTGAGTCACTCGCGCGGGCGAGCCGTTCACGGAACCGCAGCACGCGCACCAGAACCCCCTCGGGGGTCGTGCTCTCAAGCAGCGGTCTGGCTTGCGTGCTTATGTGCCGTGCGAGCACGATCCAGTCCGCATGCACGTACTCGAAGTCCTTCACCCGGCTCAGCGCGTCGGCGAGCTCGCCCAGGCTCGCGGGGTCCGACCCCTCGGTCGTTTCCATCATGATGCCGAGCAGGATCAGAGCCGCGTGGACGCCTCTGTCGAAGCGCTGGGCCCGGGGATTATCGAAATCGGCCTTGATCGGTCGCTGCGACATCGCCGCGAGCACGGACGCCGCGAGCGCCGCCCCACGGAAGCCGTGCGCGCTGACGGCGTCCACGTACGACTGCACGTCGCGCTCGTCGACCTCAGAATACCGCCGCGTCGGACCCATCGCCGCCAGCAGGCTGTTAATCGCGCCCAGGGCACCGGCGAGCTCCGGCAGTGTGTCCGGCGGCACCGCGGCCGCACCATCGTGGTCGGTCTCGGCGGGAAGAACCAGCGCTTCGATGACGCGCTGCGCCATGCTCGCGGTGATCGCCGCGCTCGGCGATTCGTGTCGCAGCAGCAGTTCCTGCAGGCGTGACGGGGGTGGCGGCTCCGCGGCGGGCGCCGCCGCGTATGACTTGAGGATGGCCGCGACGCGCGCGGCGAAGCGCCCCTCCTCGGCCCTGCCGCTCGCCCGATACGCCCGCTCGATGGACGTCAACAGGTCTGCCAACTCCGGCGCGACACCGGTCCGCTCCGCGAAGCGCTCCAGCGCGCCGACGAAACTCCCGAAGTGCGGGCAACCAAGCCGGCCCAGCACCGGGAACCGCGCCAGCTCGCGCGTGATCGCTTCAAACTGCTCGGGGGAATACGGCAAGGCCATTCGGAAGAGCCAGGCCAGCAGTTCGGCCACACTCTGGCGATACCCCTGCTTGAAGTGCAGGTTCCACGCGTCCGTAGTGACTGAAGGGTCGATCTCCCCGGCGACGCGCCCGAAATCCTCCATCGCGCCCAAGGCGACACCGACGAGCTCATCCTTGCGAGCCGCGGCGATCTTCCTGCCCGCCTTGCTCTTCTTGAGGTCGAGAGCAACCCATTTCGCGCCGCCGAGTTCGGCGCTGAGCTCACAGAACCGCGCCCGCCCGATGGCGACCGCTTCCTCATCCGCGCCGGCGATGAAGGCCGACTCGGTCGGCTTCGTTGAGGCGCCCTTTACACGGTCCTGTGCGCGATTGCTTCTCCGCTCCGCCACCCCTCATCCCCCCACCAACGGCACTAGCCGCAGAAACGTCACCTCCGTGCCCCGCGAGATTTCGATCGTCTCCTCGAGCGACTCGGTCTGCCTCGCACCCGCGAGCACGAGCACGCGACGCGCCTCAAACGCCTCGCACGCACGCTCGAACTGCGTCTTCCAGTCGATCTCGCGTCCCGGCTTGAGCTTGTACCCGTTGAGCGCCGTCTCGGCCTCGCTGGGCTGAACCAGCCCGCGGAACGAGCCGAGCTTCTCCCGGTTGTAGTCCTGGACTTCCTGGTACACCCGCTCGCGGATCAGCTCGCGCACCGTGATCCGCTCGGTGGGACACTCGAGCGTAATCCTGTTGTTCACCGTTCCGGCGGTGGTCTCGTCGACGACGGTCAGTGTTGCGGGCATAGGTTGGTACTCCCCATGCGCAGTGTATCACAGAGGTGACAAGCGTCGAGCGGGCGTGCTAGCTAGCCAACGTCAAAGTAATCGCTATCCAGTTTCTTGACGACGTAGGGCTTGTGGTCCGTCACGCCCACCCCGTGGTCGATCATCAGTTCGGCCAGCCGGTCGCCGTCGATCAGCACGACCCGTGCGTTGGCCTTTTCTGCCGCGGTTCGCGCCCCGGAGGTGAACTCGCCGCTCGTGATAAAGACGCCCTTGTGGGCCTTCTGCTCGCCGAGAGAGCCGACAAACTTGCGAATCTCGTCGGGTCCTACAGGGTGTTCCCATTTCTTCGCTTGCACATAGACCATGTCAAGGCCGAGCCGATCTTCAGGAATCACGCCATCGATGCCGCCGTCGCCGCTCTTGCCGACGACCTGCGCCCTTGAGGCATTGATGCCGCCGTACCCCATCCTGACGAGCAGGTCGACGACCAAGTGCTCAAAGAACTTCGGCGATGAGCCCCGCACCTTGTCCAGGAGATCATCCGCAAGTGTTTCGCGAAGTTCCTTGTACGCGGCGTCGAGTCGTTCGTCGGGTGTAGCTTCCGCCTCGGTGTCTTCCACATGCGCTTCGACTGAACCGTTGGGGAGGTCGGTCTTCTTGTTCTTCTTGGTCTTGAACGCTCGGTACTCGGCGAACTGTTCGAGAAACGCGTTGTTGATCGCCGGCGGGTTCTGCTTGAGAACTTCTGCGCCGCGGGGTGATAGCCTGAATTGCCCGCGGCCCGTCTTTTCGAGCAGGAGGCTCTTGTGCAGGTAGGTCGTCGCCCACGTGATACGGTTGTAGAGCCTATCCCAGAACCTGTTTGAGCAGGAGGAGGGTGCAGCCGAGGTGCAGGAAGCCCTGGAACATCGCGGTGGACTTCTCGTAGCGGATGCACAGGCGGCGGAAGTTCTGGATCCACGA
>JBJXFE010000036.1:0-25029 GCA_046153875.1 Phycisphaerales bacterium | reverse complement strand
TCGTGGATCCAGAACTTCCGCCGCCTGTGCATCCGCTACGAGAAGTCCACCGCGATGTTCCAGGGCTTCCTGCACCTCGGCTGCACCCTCCTCCTGCTCAAACAGGTTCTGGGATAGGCTCTAGACTCCTCACGCCGATGCCGATCCGCTGGAAACTGATCCTGGGTGTGGGCGGGCCGCTGGCGATCATGCTGGGCGTTCTGCTGACCTACGACTTCATCGGGCTGCGTCATGAGGCATTCGCGATGGCGCGCGAGCGCACCCAGGAA
Source organism: Phycisphaerales bacterium (assembly GCA_046153875.1). GTDB lineage: Bacteria > Planctomycetota > Phycisphaerae > Phycisphaerales > UBA1924 > JBJXFE01. The sequence goes on along the minus strand of JBJXFE010000036.1, from coordinate 24,760 downwards.
CTCGCCCAGCGCTACGCGGCCAGCCTCGACGCCGATTGCCGGGCTATCCAGCAGATGGCGCTGGCGACCGCGCGGTTCCTGGAGGTCGAGCCCAACCCCTCCGAGTCGATGCTGTACGACGCTTTGCGACGCAGCGTCGAGAGCGACGACCTGATCTACGGGTCGTGCGTCGCGTTCGAGCCCGGGGCCTTCGCCGGCCCGCGTGCCGCCGGTCCGCCCTCGCCCCTGCCCGTGGCGCCCGGGCCGATGCCGCGGCCCAACCCCGACCTGTTCTGCCCCTACGTCTTCCGCGGGGAGCACACGCTCCAGCGGATGGACGTGGCCGACGCGTACGACTACCTCGATCCGAAGTGGGAGTGGTACCGCTACCCGCGCGAGACCGGGCGGGCGTTCTGGACCGAGCCCTTTTTCGACGAGGGCGCGGGGAACGCGATGATGGTGACGTTCGTCGCGCCGTTCTTCAAGGACGGTGCCTTCCGCGGGACGGTCAACGTGGACGTCCTCATCGCGGACCTGCGCGACCGGGCGATCCGCGGCGTTCGCGCGGGGACGGATATCTTCCTGCTCAGCCGCGGCGGATTGCTGATCGTCGCCCCGTGGCCCGACGCGGAGCTGGGCAAGTCGGCCCTGGACGAAGCCATCCAGCGGGGCCGCAAGGACATCGAGCGGCTGGTGCGTCGGATGCTGGCGCAGCTGAGCGGCGTCGAGTCGATCCGGGGGCTCGAGGACGAGGAGCAGCAGGTCGCCTTCTACGCCCCGGTGCCGTCGCCGCGGTGGGCCCTCGCGGGCGTCGCCGATGAGAACACGATCATGTGGCAGGTGTACGCGGTGCTGTGGCGGCGCGCGGGCGTCGGCGTAGCGGCCATGGCCGGGCTCCTGATCGTCGTGCTCGCCATCAGCGTCTGGCTCGTGCGCCCCGTGGGGGTGCTGGCCCAGGCGGTCTCGTCGCTCTCGGAGGGAAACCTCGACGCGCGGGTCGAGGGCATCCGCACGAACGACGAGATCGGGCGCCTCGCCCGCGCGTACAACGCCATGCTCGACCGACTGCAGACGCATGTGCGCGCCCTCACCCGCGAAACCGCGGCCCGGCACGCCGTCGAGACCGAGCTGCGTGTCGCGCGGGACATCCAGCTCTCCCTCCTGCCGCGCGAGTTCCCCCAGCGCTCCGAGTTCCGTGTCCACGGCGTGAGTGCCCCGGCCCGGTTCGTCGGCGGGGATTTTTTCGACGTGTTCTTCGCCGGCGAGGACCTGCTGACGGTCGTGGTGGCGGACGTGTCGGGCAAGGGCGTCCCCGCCGCGATGTTCATGGCCGTCACCCGCACGATGATCCGCGACCTGGCCGCGGCGGGGGAGCGTTCGCCCGCCGCGATCCTGGGGCGGGCCAACGAGATGCTCCTGCGGACGAACAGCGAGTCGATGTTCGTGACGCTGATCGTGGCGCAGTACGCCCCGAGCACGGGCGTGGTCCGCTACGCCAACGCCGGGCACCCCCGCCCGTACATCGCCGACGCCGCGGGACGCACGCGACCCTTCGGCGAGATCACCGGCACCGTCGTCGGAGCCCTGGAGGGGCAGGTGTACCGCGAGTGCGAGGAGAAGCTCGACCTGGGCGACCGCCTCATCATGTACACCGACGGCGTGCTCGAGGCGCGGGCCACCGGGGGCGAGTTCTTCGGCGAAAAGCGGCTCATCGCCTGGCTCGGTCGGCGCGGCGCCGACACCCCCCGCGAGATCTGCGAGGCGGGCGTGCGCGAGGTGGACGCCTTCCAGCCCGACGGACGCGCCGACGACGTCACCTGGCTCGTGCTCGAACGGATGACGTGATCACACTATCCGCGCGGCGCTCCGGCGCGCGTCATGGGCGAAAACCGTCGGAACCTTCCGGCGGGAGCGGAACGAGCCCGAACCGGCGCTGCAAGAGCGCACGCCCCGCGTAGATCAGTGGCGTGACGAGCACGGCGATCACGAACTTGATCAGGTACCCCTTGAGTGCCGCCTCGAGCGTGAAGGCGATGTTGGGCTGCTGGCCGTCGGCGAGTCGCTGGAAGAAGTACAGCACCGTCATGATGCACAGGCTGTCGACGAACTGGGAGAGCACCGTACTGCCCGTCGCGCGAAGCCAGACCATCCGCCCGCCCGTCAGCCGCTTCATCATGCCGAACGCCGCGATGTCCGTGAGCTGCCCGATCGTGTAGGCGACCATCGACGCGATGATCATCCGCCCGGAGGCGCCCAGCACCAGGTCAAAGGAATCCTCGGCGATGAACGTGCGCCCCGGGGGCGCGGGCGGGGCAATCGTGCCGAGGTAGATCAGCGTGAACGCGAAGAGCGACATGCCCAGGCCCAAGTACGTCACGCGGCGAGCGCCCCGCTTGCCGTAGTACTCGTTGAGCAGGTCGGTGAGCAGGAAGGTCACGGGGAACGCGAACATGCCCACCGAATGCTCGACGTGCAGATCCCACGAGCCGATCCGGATCGTTCCGAAGTGAAAGAACTTGCTCCCGACGATGTTGGCGACCAGCAGGGCGGTGATGAACGCCGCGGCCAGGACGAGATAGACGAACTGCCGAGTTTCCATCGACTGCGGCGGGTGATCGGTTGTGGCGGCGGCTTCGGCCATGCGGCATCCTCCGGTGACACGCGAGTCTACCCGGATTCGCCCCCGCTCCGCCCGGCGGATGCACACGGCGCAGGCCGATACACTGGGTCCGCTCATCAACGACCCGGCGCGATTCGTCCGCCGGCCGCTTCCGCAGGAACGGACTCTTGCGATCCCCCCGCGACAGTTCATCCGCCCGTGCCGACGGCCAGCTCGACACCGATCCGGCGTCCAATCCCTCGCTGCGCCACGAGCTGCGTGCCTCGACCACCGACGGCACCCTCTATTGCGTCATGGTCGGCGTGGGGGAGTCGTACCTGGCCCTGTTCGCTCTGGCCGCGGGGCTGGGCGAGGTCGTCGCCGGGCTCATCACCACGGTCCCACTGCTGCTCGGGGCCGTGATCCAGCTCGTGGGGCCCCGCGGGGCACGCTGGGTGGGGTCGCACCGGCGGTGGATCGTGCTCTGCGCCGCGGTCCAGGCCGCAAGCTTCATCCCCATCGCCGTCGCCGCGCTCATCGGTACCGTTCCCGCGTGGGTGCTGTTCCTGTCGGCCACGATCTACTGGGGCGGCGGGATGGCGTGCGGGGCCTCGTGGAGCACGTGGATCGGCATGATCGTGCCGCGCCGCATCCGCGCGAGGTACTTCGGCCGCCGGTCGCGGATCGCGAACCTGGGCGTGCTGGTCGGGCTGGTCGGCGGCGGTCTGGTCCTGCACTGGGCCGCGGAGGGGCGCGACCCCGTGCATGGAGGGGAGGGAGCGGGCGGGGCGGAGAGGCTCGCGTGGTTCGCCGTGCTGTTCATCGCCGCGGGGCTGTGCCGCGGGGCGTCTGCGGCGTTCCTGTGGAGCCAGCGCGAGACCGGGCCTGTGCCGGAGTCACACCGCGTTGTCCGCGGGGTCGAGCTGCTCGGGCGGCTGCGACGCGGGCGCGACGGGCGGTTCATCCTCTACCTGATGTTCATGACGATGGGTGTCCACGTCGCCCAGCCGTACTTCACGCCGTACATGCGCGAGCAGCTCCAGTTCAGCTACGGGCAGGTGCTGACGCTGGTCGGGGCGTCGTTCGTGGCCAAGGGGCTGGCGCAGCCGCTGTGGGGGCTGTTCGCGCACCGGTACGGAGCGGTCCACCTGCTGTGGGTCGGCGGCTTGGGGCTGATCCCGCTGCCCGTGCTGTGGCTGGTCTCCGATTCGTGGGGCGTGCTGATCGCGGCGCAGCTGGTGTCGGGCGCGATGTGGGGGGCGTACGAGCTGGCTTCGTTCCTGCTGCTGGTGGAGGCCACACGCGAAGAAGAACGCACGAGCCTTTGGGCGACGTACAACCTGCTCAACTCGACGGCGATGGTGCTCGGGTCCGTCGTGGGGGCGAAGCTGCTGGGCGAGTGGGGCCTGGACCGTGACGCCTACGCGACGGTGTTCTGGGTGTCCGTGGCCGCGCGGCTCGCGACGATTGTCTATCTCACGCGCACGCACGAGGTGCTGCGCCGGCCCGCGACGGTCGTGATCGGCGTTGACGCGGTGAGACCGACGTCGGGGTCGATCGACAAGCCGATCATCGTGGGAGAGTCCGAGTCGGAGTCCGCGGCACGATCGTGACATCGCGGCCGGTTCGTGCCGCACTTCGGACGGGTTATGATGGGGTCACGCCGCGGCACGCCGCTTCATGCGGAGGGCGGGCAGCAAACGGCGCTTGGAGTTGAGCCATGGTGAGGATGATCGCGATCGTCGCGGCGGCGGGTCTGGGGGCGAGTTGCTGGGCACGCCAGGCGGAGGCGGCCAGGCAGCCCGAGCATCACACGGCGGCGCCGACGAAAGCGAAGGCTGTGTCGATCAACGCCAAGCCCGATCAGGCCTCGGGCGCGAAGGCCGCGTTCGAGAGGCTCAAGGCCCTGGCCGCGCACGGCGGGGAGTGGAAGGGCAAGGGCTCGCACGGCGACCAGGTGATGGAGGAGGTCACGCTGCGCTACACGCTCACCTCGGGCGGGTCGGCCGTGGTGGAGAAGAACTTCCCCGGCACCGAGCACGAGATGACGACAATCTACACGCTTGATGGCGACGCGCTGGCGATGACGCACTACTGCGTGCTGGGGAACCAGCCGCGGATGGCGGCCCGGCCTGCTCCGAACGCGAAGGTCATCCGGTTCGAGTGCACGGGTGTGGGCAACTGCCACTCCGAGGACGAGCCCGCGATGCGGTCGCTCGACGTGACGTTCGACGGGCCGGACCGGATCAGGCAGGAGTGGGGGTTCTTCGAGAACGGCGCAAAGAAGAACACGGCCGTGTTCGAGCTGGCGCGCGTCAAGGAGCCGGCGAGCGCGGCCGAGTATCCCACGTTCTACGTCGTGTTCCTGAGCCAGGGGCCGAACTGGCCCAAGGACATGACGCCGGAGGCGCAGAAGGTCTTTGGGGAGCACAAAACGTACATCGGCTCGCTGCGCGAGAAGGGGATCGCCCGGCTCGCGGGCCCGTTCGCGGACATGTCCGGAGGGATGATGGTGTTCAAGGCCGAGAGCGCCGAGGCGGCGCTGGCGACGGCGAACGACGACCCGGCCGTGAAGGCGGGTGTGTTCAAGGTGGAAGTCCGGCCGTGGAAGGTGCTGCCGGGGACATTGGAGTAGCGTCATCGAAGCCCGCAGAGCGGCCGCTCAACAACCACCGCTCACACCTCGCCCGTTGCCCATCGCAGACCGCTGACAGCTCACACCGAAGGAGACAAGGGATGACAACGATGGAAGCCAAGCCCGCTGCCACGTCGGGGACCGAGCCCCTCGCGGAGCAGGGGATCATGGCGCTGACGTTTGCACGCGGCGTGCTGCTCAAGCTGCTCGACTCGATCCCCGCGGACAAGGTCACGGCCCAGCCCATCCCGGCGTGCAACCACGCGCTGTGGGTCGCCGGGCACGTGGCGGACACCGACGACTTCTTCGTGCGGACTCTGACGGGCAAGCCGTCGGCGCTCCCCGCGGGGTGGAAGGAGAAGTTCGGCGGGGGCTCGGCGCCGTCGCCGGACCCGAAGGCGTACCCGCCGCTGGCGGAGGTGAAGCGCGTGCTGGCGGACCGGCGCGATGCGCTGATCGCGTACTTCCGGTCGCTCGATCGGGGCGCGTTGCTGACCCCGACGCCGGAGAAGGTGAAGTTCTTCGGGCCGACGGTGGGCTCGCTGGCGGGCTCGATCGCGTGGCACGAGGGGCTGCACGCGGGGCAGGTCACGATGGTGCGCAAGGGCCTGGGGATGCCGCCGCTGTTCGGATAAGCGTGCGCCCGAGCCCGGCCCGGCTGCTGCAGCCGCAAGGAAAAGAACAAGGCCGGTCACGAGCACACGTGACCGGCCTTTGTGGTTGAACGGGGGTGCTGCCGGCGGGTCGGGTTCAGGCGTGCCCGGCCTGCCCGCCGATCCGCATGCCATAGAACGAGCGCCAGACGAAGAACATCGACACGAAGAAGAACGCGCCGCACAGCGTCCACGTCAGGTTGGTGTGCTGATCGCCGCCGAGCTTCATGCTCACCGCCAGCTCGACGGCGAGCAGCCCGAAGAGCGTCGTGAACTTGATGACCGGGTTCATGGCGACGGACGACGTGTCCTTAAACGGGTCGCCCACCGTGTCGCCCACGACCGTCGCCGCATGCAGGTCGCTGCCCTTGCCGCGCCCGCTGCCCTTGAACGCGGGGTCGGTCTCCACGATCTTCTTGGCGTTGTCCCAGGCGCCGCCGGCGTTGGCCATGAAGATCGCCTGGTAGAGCCCGAAGAGCGCGATCGAGACGAGGTACCCGATGAAGAAGAACGACTCGTAGAACGCAAAAGCGAGCGTCGCGAAGAAGATGCCCAGGAAGATGTTCCACATGCCCTTCTGGGCGTACTGCGTGCAGATCGTCACCACCTTCTGGCTGTCTTCAACGCTCGCCTTGGTCGAGCCCTCGAGGCGGATGTTGGCCTTGATGAACTCGACGGCGCGGTAGGCACCGGTGGAGACCGCCTGCGTCGACGCGCCCGTGAACCAGTAGATCACCGCGCCGCCGGTGATCAGCCCGAGCAGGAACGGCGGGTGGAGGATCGACAGCTTGCCGATCAGCGTCGGGTCCAGCCCGTGCGTGAGGGCCACCACGATCGCGAAGATCATCGTCGTCGCGCCGACGACCGCTGTGCCGATGAGCACGGGCTTGGCCGTGGCCTTAAACGTGTTTCCAGCGCCGTCGTTCTCCTCGAGGAACTGCTTGGCGTGCTCAAAGTCAGGTTCGAACCCGAACTGCTGCTTGATCTCACCCTTGATGTTCGGGAGGGTCTCGATCATCGAGAGCTCGAACACCGACTGGGCGTTGTCCGTCACCGGGCCGTAGCTGTCCACGGCGATCGTGACCGGGCCCATGCCCAGGAACCCGAAGGCGACGAGGCCGAAGGCGAAGACCGCCGGGGCCAGCATCAGGGGGTGCCCGGTGGCTGGGAGCACCTCGAACATGTTGCTCACGTAGTACGCGGCCGTCATCAGCCCCACGATGGCGATGCCGAGCCAGTACGCCGAGAAGTTGCCCGCGACGAACCCGGACAGGATGTTCAGCGACGCCCCGCCCTGCTCCGACGCCGTCACGACCTCGCGCACGTGGCGCGAGTGCGTGGACGTGAACACCTTGACCAGTTCGGGGATGATCGCGCCCGCGGCCGTGCCGCACGTGATGATCAGCGAGAGCTGCCACCACCAGTCCGAGCCGCCGCCGATGGTGGGGATCAGGAACTTCGACGCGATGAACGTGAGCGCGACGGAGACGATCGAGGTCAGCACCACGAGGCTGGTCAGCGGATGCTCGAAGTTCATCTTCGCGGCGCTGGCGTACTTGGCCTTGGCGATCGTTTCATTGATGAAGTACGAGAGGGCCGACGCGACGACCATGATGATGCGCATCGCGAAGAGCCACACCAGCAGCTGGACCTGGACGGTCGCGAAGGTCGGGCCCGCCGTCTGCTCGTTGATCGCCAGCAGGATGAACGAGATGAGCGCGACGCCCGTGACGCCGTAGGTTTCAAAGCCGTCGGCCGACGGACCGACCGAGTCGCCGGCGTTATCGCCCACGCAGTCGGCGATCACGCCGGGGTTGCGGGCGTCGTCCTCCTTGATCTTGAAGACGATCTTCATGAGGTCGGAGCCGATGTCGGCGATCTTGGTGAAGATGCCGCCTGCGATACGGAGCGCCGAGGCACCCAGCGACTCGCCGATGGCGAAGCCGATGAGGCATGCGCCCGACACGTCGCCCGGTACGAACAGCAGGATGCCGAGCATGATGAGCAGTTCGACGCTGATCAGCAGCATGCCTATCGACATCCCCGCCTTGAGCGGGACGGCGTAGCACGGGTAGGGCTTGCCGCGGAGGGCGGCGAAGGCGGCCCGGCTGTTGGCGAACGTGTTCACGCGGATGCCGAACCACGCCACGCCGTACGAGCCCGCGATGCCCACGAGGCTGAACCCGAGGATCAACGCGACCTTGCCCGCGGACATGCCCGTGCCGCCCTCGGGGTTGGGGATCAGCCAGCCGAAGTACCACGCGACGGCGACGGCGATGAACGCCCACAGCAGCATCAGGAACTTGCCCTGCTGGATCATGTACGCCTTGCACGTTGCGTAAATCAGCTCCGAGACATCCAGCATGCTCCTGTGGACCGGCATCCCCTTGAGCTGGCCGTAGATCACCAGCCCGAACACCATGCCCAGCGCGCTCACGAGCAGCCCGCCGTAGAGCAGCGTGTCGCCCGGGATGCCCATGAACGTCTCGCCGCCGACGCGCGGCAGGACGAGGTTCGCCTCGCCGCCGGCCTTGTGGGTCTGCGGTGCGTGCGTCGGCGTCGTTATCGCCGGGGCTTCGGCCGGTCCCTGGGCCGCGACCGTCGCCGGGGCGAGCAGCCACGCACCAGCCAGCAGCGCGGGCAGCAGTGCGGCTTGGCGCCGGACGTTGGGCGAGAGCTTCCATCGCAAAGCCAGAATGATCCCCGCCGCGCCGATCGAGAGGGCCAGCGCGGCCAGCAGCGATTCACCGTTCAGCACGTTTGACCTCCGAAAGTCCCGGGCCCATACGGCCGGGTGGCGGGAAAAGCCGCCGCGCCCCTAGGGCCCACACCCGCCGCGGCCGTCAACCGGGCCGCTTCACACGAGGAACTGATTCAATCGTCCGGATCGGCGGCCGACCCTGAAAGAGGGAGGCCCCGGACCGCGTCACGGCCGTTCGTTGGGGCGCTTGGCCAGCTTCTCGGCCGCGCCGGGGAGGGCCATCATGGCCTCTTTGAGCCGTCGGTTGAAGGCCTTGCGCATCGCGCGCCGCCGCCGTTCGGAAGGCTTCTCGTAGAACTCCTTGCGCTTGATGTCCTTGGTCAGCCCTTCCTTCTCGCAGAGCTTCTTGAAGCGGCGCATCATCTGCTCGGTGCCCTCGCCGCTTCTGGACTTGATCCGAATCGCCATAAGTTCCGCCTGCTCCGAGCGTTCCGACCCGCTCCGACTCTCGACCGCGCACCGACGCCCCGCCCGACCCGATTCGGATGGGGTCCAAAGTAAAGCCCGGGCGGCCTTCAAGTCAAGGAATGGGCGGGCAGCGCCGAGCCCGCCGGCGGCGCGACGCGGGGACAGCGGGGCGAATCGTGGCCCCGGTCCGGCCCGCGCGCCGATCTTCAGGGCGTGAACAGGCGTCAAGCCGCGCGCGGGACGATCGTCGGGATGCTCGCCGCGATCACCGCAGCCGCCGGCCTGCTGCCCGCGTGCAAGGCCCGCTCCGCGTACCAGGGTGCGGACCGCTCCATTGTGGCGGCCTACCGGGTCCGCAAGCTCCGCACGGAGCTGCCGCCGACCGTTCGGGTGCAGGCGGTCATCCTCGCCGCGGACGCCGCCCTGCGCGATCGCGGCTACGCGGTCACATCCTCGCGTGCCACGGAGGACGCCGGGCATGTCGAGGCCGAGCCGCGCGACGCCGGGAGCCTCGACTCGGTCGAGGTCACCGCCCGCGTGATCCCCGCGGGCACGCGTATCGAGATCAGGGTCAACCCGTGGGGCGACGAGGCCAAGTCGCGGGCGATCCTGGACGGCATCCTCGCCCGCCTGGGCCTCTGACCTACGCCGCGCCGATCTCGGTCCGCACCGCCCAGAGCTCCGGGAAGAAGTTGAGCTCGACCAGGGCGCGCAGGAACGACACGCCCGCCGAGCCGCCGGTGCCGCGCTTGTACCCGATGATCCGCTCGACGACCTTGACGTGGCGGAAGCGCCACAGCGCGAACTGCTCGTCCACGTCCACGAGTTTCTCGCACATCTCGTAGGCGTCCCAGTACTTTTCGCGTTCGGTGTAGATGGTCTTGAACACGCCGACGACGCCGTCGTGCTTCGCGTGAGCCTCGCTCACGTCGCGCTCCAGCACCTCGCGGGGGATCGGCATGCCGCGCCGCGCCAGGTGCCGCAGGAACTCGTCGTAGAGGCTCGGGGCCTCCAACGCCGTCTTGAGCGTGGCGTGGTCCTCCGGGTGGTGCTTGTGGAACTCCAGCAGACGCCGGTCCTTGTTCCCGAGCAGGAACTCCACCAGCCGGTACTGCGGGCTCTGGAAACCGCTGGCCGGCCCGAGCACGTGCCGGAACTCGGCGTACTCCGACGGCGTCATCGTCGTCAGCACGCTCCACTGGTTGATGAGCTGGGTCTGGATCGCCTTGAGCCGCGCGAGCACCTTGAAGCACGGTTCCAGCTCGTCGCGCCGCACCGCGGCCATGGCCGCCCGCAGTTCGTGGATCGCCAGCTTGAACCACAGCTCCGTGGTCTGGTGCTGGATGATGAACAGCATCTCGTCGTGGTGGGGCGGGCTCGACCGAGGTTGCTGGGCCGACAGCAGCCGGTCCAGGTCCAGGTAGCCCGAGTACGTCATCTTCCCGGCCAGGTCGCGCCGGAGCCCTTCGTCCAGTTCTCGCTGCGTCATGGAGCGCCGTCCGTGGTCGGGCGCGGGACTACCCCGCGCGCGGCACGTCAGCGTATCGCCGAAGGGCCAGGGTCGCAGGGACGCTCACAACACGGGCGCGGCGGCGGGCCTAACGATCATCCGGCACCGACGCGACGGCCGAGTTCATCCGCACCGGGGCCGGGTCCGCTTCCAGCGCGAAGACCCCCATCGACCCGTCGCCCGGCTGCGCCGTCAGCGTCACCTTCTGCGCCCGACGGTATTCGTCCCGCGCCGTCCACCCGCACCCGGCCTCGAGGGTCACGAACGAGAGCGCGCCCAGGGCCGCGAGCATCTTCAGCGTCGTGCGGGTCGTCGGGTGGCGGTTCGGCACGCGGTCCTCCCCTTGAGCTTGCGAGAGGAAAGGTGGAAAACACGCGGCCCCGACGCCGCCGACACGCCGACTTTCACTCGGTGAGACGGGCAGCCCTTGCCGCCTTCGCGGGCGCGGGCGATTGGCCCCCGCGCACCCGGGGCTGTACCATCCGCCTCCCCATGTTCCGAACCGCCTTCAGCACCGTCGCCTGCCCGGACTGGACCCTCGAGCGAGCCGCCACGGCCGCCGCCGAATGGGGGTACGACGGCGTCGAGCTGCGTACCTTCGGTTATGGGTCCGCGGACCTCGCCTGCGATCCGGCCCTCACCGCGGGGCCGAAGGTCCGGCGCGTGTTCTCGGAGCGCGGCGTCCAGACGGCGTGCCTGGCGACCGGCGTGCGCTTCGACGAGCCGATCACGCCCCCGGTCATCGGGCGCGTCATCCGTGACACAGAAAAGTCCGTGCGGCAGGGGAAGGCCGCGGTCGACCTCGCCGCGCAGATCGAGTGCCCGTACGTCCGCGTTTTCGGCTTCGAGTTCCCGCGCGGCGAACGGCGCAAGACGGCCGTCGCCCGCATCGAGGAGCGCCTGCGGATGGTGCTCGACGGGGCGCGGCACACGGGCGTGAAGGTCGTTCTGGAGAACGGGGGGTCGTTCCCCCGCGCCGCCGACCTGGCCGATGTGATCGATCGCATCGCCAGCCCGCTGCTCGGCGCGGCGTACTCCGCGCCCGTCGCCTTCGCGGCCGGCGAGGACCCCGCCGAAGGCGCACGCGAACTCGGTGGTCGGCTGTGGGTGGCGAAGCTCAAGGACTACTCGGGCGGCGTGCCCTGCCCGCTGGGGCAGGGTGACGTGCCGTGCGCCGCGTTTGTGCGGTCGTTGGCGGAGCGCGGTTTCGCGGGCTGGCTGGTCTGCGAATGGGACCGGCTGTGGCTGCCTGACCTCGTGCCGGCCGAGGCGGTTCTGCCGTCGGCAGTGAAGCGAGTCTACGAGTGGGCGGGGGCCGGCGCCGCGCCGCGCGCCGTCCCGCAGCACGCCTGACGTCGGCCCTTCCGTACCATCCCGCGTGCCGCGTGAATCTATTCAGGTCGCTCGCGACGTCCTCGCGCTGTGCCGCGACCTCGGCTTCGCGCTCGCGGGCGTCGCTGATGCCACGCCGAGCCGATGGGCGGCCGAGTTCAGGGCGTGGCTGGCCGCGGGCAAGCACGGCTCGATGGGATACCTGGCGCGGAATGCCGAGGAGCGCCTCGACCCGGGGCGGATTCTGCCGGGCGCGCGATCGGTGGTGATGGTCGCGGACCGGTACGCGACGCGCGGCGAGAACGCGCCCGCGGGACCGGGCGGACCCGAAGCCGCATCGCCGCCGCGCGGCCGGATCGCCCGCTACGCCCGCGGCAAGGACTACCACGTTGTCATCAAGCAGCGGCTGCACGCGCTGTGCGACGCGCTGCGGGAGCGGTTCCCCGGGGACGAGTTCCGCGCGTTCGTGGACACCGCGCCAGTGCTTGAGCGCGAACTGGCCGCACGGGCCGGGATGGGGTGGGTCGGAAAGCACACGCTCCTCATCCATCCTCGACAGGGCTCGTGGATGCTCCTCGGCGGCGTGCTGACGACGCTGGAGCTCGAACCTCCCGCCGAGCAGAAGCCCGTGGCCGACCACTGCGGCACCTGCACCCGCTGCATCGACGCGTGTCCGACGGACGCGATCACGCCGTATTCCGTGGACGCGTCGCGGTGCATCAGCTACCTGACCATCGAGCGTCGCGGCCCGATCGACCCCGTGTTCCACGAAGCCATCGGCGAATGGCTCTTCGGCTGCGACGTATGCCAGGAAGTCTGCCCGCACAACGGCGGGAAAGCAGCAAAGCTGCCCGCCGCGGCGGGTGAACTGCGCAGCAAAGCAACAAATCAGGAGGAGTTGGCGCAGATCCGGGACGAGTACCGCGCCGAGCGGGACTCGTTCGACCTGCTCGAAGTCCTGGGCTGGACGGCCGCGGATCGGTCGCGCGAACTTTCGGGCAGCTCGATGAAGCGGGCGACGCTCGACATGTTCCGGCGCAACGCGCTGATCGTGCTGGGCAACGATCTCAGGCGTCGCCCGGATGCGGCCCTGGGGTCGCGTGTGCGGCGAGTGTCGGAGGATGAGTCGGAGCCGGAACTGGTGCGCCGGACGGCTCGGGAGGCAGCCGCCCGAATCCCCAGCCGCCCGGGATGAGCAGGCGCGCCAGCAGCACGATCGCCAGCCCCGGCCCCAGCCACCATTCTTCGCGTTCGATAAATCCCATCCAGAACGCGGGTGCCGCGAGGGCGACGGTCGCGGCCCAGACGATCAGCTTCCGCCGCCCGACCGGCCCGTCGATGCCCGAGTGCCCGGTGCGCGTGGGGATCATGCACAGCCACACGTACACGGGGAAAACGAGGCCGTAGAAGGACATGAAGAGGCGGTAGACGATCTCACCTGCGGACAGGTCCGCATAGTCTGGGCCGAAGTACATGAAGATGACAAGCGCAAGCAGCAACCAGTTCGCGAGGCGCTTCAAGCGACTCGCGGACACCTGAACCTCGGGGCTGGGTGAAGTGACGGTCTGACCAAGCGGGCCTGTGTACGCCCATTTCAGCGCGCGAAGGTGAACGACGACTGTAAAGAGGATCTGGGCAAAGAAGTGCAGGCCGAGCGCGATGACGATCGGCCACCTGCCGAAGTCGCCGAGGAGTCGCAGGCGCCTGGTGGGCATGATGTCGGCGTACAGCATCGTGAGCACGATCAATGGCAGGAATATCGCGATGAACCCGACCAGGAACGCTGCTGTCCCACGATGACCGCGCACGGTCGCACGGGCGCGCAGAAAAGTCACATCAAGATATGGACAGAGTACGAATCCGAATACGCAGGCGGCGGTGACGTAAGGGACGCCGGGCGCGATAGAGCTTGGCACGTCGAATGGTGACGACTCCCCCGCGCGAGCCGTGACGAGAATGGCCGCCGCCGTGATCGAGGCGCCGAGAGTCGCGACCGCTCCGCAGAGCTCACTCGCCCTCCTCTGGAACATTGTGACAAAGAGCCAGCAGGCTGCTGCGCCAGCGAGCAGGCCGACAGTCAACCGCCAACCCCCGACACCGAACGCCCACGTGAGCCAGACGATCTGAAAGGAGAGTGTGACCAGCGAGAAGTACTGCACCGCCAGCCAGTTGGCGACGAGCAGTGAATCGGCGGCCCCCGGCCTCCTCAACACCCACCCCATCGCCGCGGCCCCGACCACGTTCGGCACCGCGAACACAACGAACCCCCACGGGCCGTAGTCGCGCACCAGCAGCACCGGCAGAAACATGCCGATGCACCACGTCCACGAGCAGGCGAGGTAACACGCCCAGCCCAGCGTGTTCAGCCAGCCGAAGCGGTGGGGCGCGGGCATGGGGCGGAGTGTACGGAGTTCACGGGCGCGAACCCGTCAGGGCCGGACCTTCCGCCCCTTCTTGATCTGGTGCTGCTTGGGCGTGACGTGGAACGTCGCGGTGCACTTGCCCACGCGGCGTTCCTTGTCCGCGCGCCGGGCGATCTGCTGCACGATGTCCAGCTCCAGCGTGACGTTGAACTCGCCGCCCGCGGCCTTCAGCGCCGGCACGTCCTCGACCGCGGAGATCCGGTAGATCGCCGGCCCGAAGCACGGGCGGAGGAACTTGTACTCGAGCGACTTGCAGACCACGGTGTAGTCCGCTCCGACGATGCCGAAGAGGTACATGCCTCCGGCGATCTCGCTGTTGGCCAGCAAAGCCGCACCCGCCATCGCGTTGTACCAGTTCTTGTTGAACCGGCGGAAGGGGAGCACCGCCGAGAACGCGCTGGCGCCGAGCCGCTTCATGCGGATGCCGCTCTTGAAGGCGTACGGCAGCCAGATCAGCGAGCAGACGCGGTGCCAGAAGTTGCTGCGCGTGGACAGGCGGCTGATGAACGAGTCCATCCGGTCCGAGAGCGTGCGGCGGGTTCGGCGGCGCGGCGGGGGCGTAAGCCGCGCGGGCGCGGCGGGTGCGGGAAGCGGGGTCGCGGTCGTCGAGGCACTCACGTCGCGCGGTTCCTCGGGGTGGCTCATCGTAGGAGCCCCGGGCCGAGCCTCCGCCGGCGCGCGCGGGGCGCGACAGCGGGCGGGTGGTGGCTCCGGTCGCGTCGGGCACGGGCGCTACTCCGAATCGGGCACCAGGTCGTACCACCCCTTGTCGTTGCGCCTCACGCGCTGGCACGGATTCCCCGGCTCGTGATCCAGCACAAGCAGCCAGTTGTTCTCGGCCGCCGCTTCGAGGAACCAGCGCCTGCTGACCATACTCGTGTACGGCTCGACGTCGTACCCGAGGCTGTACGCCGCGCCGAGGTGGTGGACGGTCGGCATCACGTCCGGCGTGAAGACCACCGTGTGACCCTTCGTGTCCGTGAACATGATCGCCTGCTGCCCCCAGGTGTGCCCCGGCACGAGGAAGACGCCGATCCCGGGCAGCACGGGCGTGGTCCGGATCGAGACGGGCGTCATCGGCGGCTCGTCGCGGTCCGGGGTATAGCCGGTGGTAAAGGGGCGGGGTGAGTCCACGAGCCGAAGCCGTTCGCGGATCGGCAGGAGGTGATTCGGGAAGTACGTCCGCGTCATCACGCTCCGGTTGGCGATCGCGTCGCGCCACTCGCGCTCCTGAGCGATGACCGCCGCGTTCGGAAACGTCAACCGCACCGGTGGTTCCGGCGTCATGGGCCCGCGGCCCGTGGCTTCCGGGCTCCAGTCCGGCTTCTCGCCCGCGCGAACCAGCCGCGTCAGCCCGCCCGCGTGGTCGAAGTGCAGGTGCGTGACGATCGCCGCCCCGATGTCCTCGGGTCGGCAGCCGACCTCGTGGAGCGCCGTTTCGATCGAGCGGTTTTCCAGCGCGAAGATGTCGCGGCTCTTGTCGTCCATTTTGTCGCCGGTGCCGACTTCAACGATGACGAGCTTCGGAGACTCGACCGCCCGCCCGTCGGGCCCGCGTGGGGGGGGCGGGTCGCCCGAGCGCTCCAGCAGCAGGCAGTTGTGCTGCACGTCCATGCGTCCGCGGTCGTCGACGGGCACGGTTTTCGACCAGACTACCCTCGGCACCAGTCCGAACATCGACCCCGCGTCGAGCTTAAACCGCGCGGCCCGCAGCAGCCGCCACGAGTACCGCACGCCGCTTGTGGCCGGGGCTGTCATCGCCGGCAATACTACCGGCGATGACCGCCATTGCCCTCTAGCCCGTCGTCGTCCCGAGGCTCCGGCCCGGGACCCCGTTCGGCCTGCTCGCAGGCTGGTGCCGCGTCCGCTCCGGCGTGATCGCGGCGGTTGTCGCTCACTTCATCCCTTTCGTTCATCCACCATCCGCCGTGCCGCCGAACGCGCGCCCGGCCGAGGAACCCGTCCCATGCAGCCCCCCATTCCATACATGGATCACGCGACGTGCCATCGGCTCGAGACCATCATGTCCACGCAGAACGCGGGCTTCGCGCGGCGCGGCAAGGAGATGGACCCCGCCGGCTCGTTCGCCACCACCCCGGTGCTCGGCGGACACGCCGTCTTTGCGTCGCCCGAAGCGTCACCCGTGAACAAAGTCACGGGCGGCGGACTCTCCGGCCCGGTCGCGCCCGACGAGTTCGACCGCTTCGAAGCCTTCTTCCGAGAGCGGGGCGTGCCGCCGAAACTGGAGGTCGGTCCGTTCGCCGACGCGAGCCTGCTCAAGCTGCTGCGAGAACGCGGGTACACCGTCGAGACGTTCATGTGCACCCACGTGCGATACATGGGCGCCGCGTGGGAGGAGCCCGCGCCGTCGCCGAGCGTGGCGGTCGAGCCCGCGACGCCGGGCACCATCGAAGAGTTCTCCGACACCATCGTCCGGGGGTTCCTTGAGGGCGCGCCGATGGTCGCGGCGTTCCGGGACATGAACCGCGGGATGGCCGACCTGCCGGGGGCGCTCCCGCTGATCGCGCGCCTTGACGGGTGCGCGGCCGGGGCCGCGTCGATGCGCGTCTCCACCGACGACGCAGGGCCCGTCGGAGTGCTCTTCGGCGCGAGCACCCTGCCCGAGTTCCGCCGCCGCGGCGTGCAGACCGCGCTGCTCGCGGCGCGCCTGCGGCACGCGCGAGAGAAGGGGTGCGGCGTGGCGGTCGTGCAGTCCCGCCCCGGCACCTCGTCGGAGCGCAACATGGCGCGGTTCGGTTTCCGACTCGCGTACAACAAGGCGGTGATGTCGAAGGCGTGACGCCCGGACGCCGACCGCACAGTGCGGCTATCGCCGGACGGTTTCCCGGGGCGCACGGGCGTCCCCGGGGAACTGCTTGATCCCGTCCTGGCGGTTGACGCGACCCGTCCCGGCCGCGATCGGCGAGCGCTCGGGGATCGCGAACTCCGAGTTGGCCTGGGCGTCGCTGTGCTTGATGGCCGCCGCCGCGGCGGTCAGCATCGTGTCGTCCGCGTTTTCGTAGAGCTCGCGGATGTTGTTGTGGATGGCGACCTCGGCCAGGTCGAAGAAGTGCAGCGCCGCCGCCTTGTCGCGCTCGAACTCCGTGTCGCCCGCGTGCCCGTTCGCCTTGCGCAGGTCGTGGTCGAGCCGGCTGAGCGTGCACGCGAAGGCGTAGAGCCACATCGCGTTGTCGGCCAGGAGCGCCTGCGGCGCCTGCCGATTGATGATCGCCTCGCGGTACCGCTTGCTCGCCTGCTTGAACTGGTGGCTGTGATCACGCACCAGGCTGCTGAGATGGTCGGCCTGGCCTCGCAGCGACGGATGCACGCTCGGGGGGCGCGGCATCCGCCGACGCACACCCAGGAAGAGCTCGAGCCCCAGCGGGATCGCGGCCCGCAGCACCGCGGGGCGGGCCCCGTTGCGCATCATGCGGGCCAGGTTGGCGCCGACGCCTTCGTCCTTGCTCCAGCCGATCGCCTGCTGGACCGTGAGCATCTTCTCGGCGAGCTGCTTGCCGCCGTAGGCGAAGATGAACGACTGCATCACCTCGTTCGCGCCCTCGACGATCAGGTTGATGCGGCTGTCGCGGAAGACGCGCTCGACCTCGTTCTCGGTCATGTACCCTTCGCCGCCCATGATCTGCAGGCCGTTGTTCACCACCCGCCAGCCCATCTCCGAGCAGAACACCTTGCAGATCGCCGTCTCGAGCATGATGTCCTCGTCCTTGCGGTCGAGCATGCCGGTGGTCATGTAGAGCACCGCGTCCATCGCGTAGTCCAGCGCGCTCATGTTCGCGATCAGCTTCTGGACGAGCTCGAAGTCCGAGAGCGGGCGGCCGAACTGGAACCGCGTCCGCGACCACTTCGTGGCCTGGTCGCGCACCCGCCGCGCCCCCCCGAGCATCCCGGCCGACAGCGTGCACCGCCCGTAGTTCAGGCACGTCAGCGCGATGTTCAGCCCGCGCCCCTCCTGCCCGAGCAGGTTGAACTTCGGGACCGTCACGTCCTTGAACCGCACCCGCGCCTGCCACGTCCCGCGGATCCCGCACTTGCTCCGGTTCTTCTGGAAGATGTCGATCCCGGGCATGTCGGGCGTGCAGACCAGGGCCGAGACTTTTTCCTTGCCGTCGGGCATCTTCTGTTTCGCCATGACGGTGAAGAGCGAGGCCAGCGCCCCCGACGTCGCCCACTTCTTCTCGCCGTTGATGACGTAGTGCCCCCCGTCCGCCGTCTTGGCGCACCGGGTCTCCTGCCCGCCCGCGTCGCACCCGACGTTGGGCTCCGACAGGCAGAACGCGCTGAGCCACTCGGTGCAGAGCTTCGGCAGCCAGAGCTTCTTCTGCTCCTCGTTGCCGAAGAGCTTGATCGCCCCGCACCCGATCGACAGGTGCGCGGACACCAGCACGGCGGTGGAGCCGCACGAGTGCCCGATCCTCTCCAGCACCCGGTTATAGCTCGTGATCCCCAGCCCCAGCCCGCCGTACTCCCGCGGCACGATCATCCCCAGCACGCCCAGCTCGAAGAGCCGGCGGATCACCCACTCGGGGATCTCCTGCTCCTGGTCGATGAGCACCGCGGGGTGGTCCTTGCGCAGGTACTCGTCGAGGCGCGCGAGCAACTGGTCACACGAGGCCGTTTCCTTGGCGTCCTGCTGCGGGTACGGGAACGCCAGTTCCGTGCGCAGGTTCCCCCAGAACAGGTTCTTCACGAAGCCCATCGTCGAAGGCTCGGGCCCCAGCAGCGACTCGGCGTCCTCGATCAGCTTGCGGTCCCGCTCCGACATGTTCATCGATTTCAGGTCGGCCATGGCGTCGTTCCGTTTCTGCAAGACCGGGCGCGCCCCCGGTTCGATCACTTCCTCGACTTGGCGAAGAACGCCTCGATCAATGACTTGGCCTCGGGCGTGTGACGCAGCCGGATCAGGCTCCGGCGCTCGCTCCGCAGGGCTTCATCCCACCCGCGGATCAGCCCCGCGTCCACGGACTCGACTACGGCCCGGGCCGGCCCGGTTTCCGGCAGGTCGAGCCGCAACGCGTCGAGCACCTGCAAGACGCCCGCTGCGCGGTCGGGGCGGCCGATCCAGCGCGTGGGCTCGGTGCTCCGCTCGCTGCGCCCGCGGACCCGCGCCTCGTCGAGCAGCCAGGACTTGGCCGAGGGCAGCAGCTCCGCCGGGCTCGGCGCGACGCGATCGAACAGCCCGAAGCCGACGGCCTCATCGAAGCCGATCGTGGCGCCGCTGGCCGCGCGTCGGATCGCCTCGGCCGGGTCCATGCGCGCGGGGAGCAGGTTCGTGCCGCCCCAGCCCGGGCAGATCCCCAGGCCCGCCTCCGGCAGTCCGACGGGGTAGGGCTTGCCGCTCGCCGATGGAGCCGCGACAAGCCCGGCGCAGTGCATGGCCAGCTCCAGCCCGCCGCCGAGGGCCGCGCCGTTGATCGCGGCGACCGTGGGGAAGGGGAAGATCGCGAGCATCCCGAAGATGCGCGACCCGGCGAAGAGGTAGCGGTCGAGTTCGTCGTCGCTCGCCTCGGCCACGGTCTTGAGGTCCGCACCGGCGACGAAGGCCCGCTCGCTCGCGGAGGCGAGGACCAGCCCGGCGATCCCCCCGGCCTCGCGCGCGATCTGGCGGAAGGTCTCCTCCAGTCGATGGAAGAGCGGAGCGTCCAGCACCACGACCGGCCGGCCCGGCTGCTCCAGGCGCACGGTCACGATGCCGGCGAATCGGCCCGTCGTCTCGCGTTCGATGGGGAGCGGTTCGGTGCTCATGCGGGAGAATCGAGTGTAGGCGAAAACGCCGCAAGCACCAACCACCACAACACGCCCCGCTCAGGGTTTCTCCAGCTTCGCCCGCAGCATCCGCTGCGCCTCCGGAGTCGACAGGACCCGGGCGGAAAGCTCCGCCCCGCGAAGCTCCAGTTCCTCGTCGTTCGACCCGTCCAGCTCGTTCAGCAGCGCCTTCGTCGCACGCAAGGCGCTCGGCCCGCCCGACGCAAGATGATCGGCGATCTCGGCCGCGGCCTTGTCCAGCTCGCCGACCGCGGGAACCACCCTGTCCACCATGCCCAGGTCGAACGCCTCGCGCCCCGTCATGATCCCTCCCGAGAGCAGCACCCGACGGGCGCGCCCCGCGCCGATCTTCCGCACCAGCCAGGGCGCGACCACGGCCGGGCAGACCCCCAGGTCCACCTCGGGGAAGCCCATCTTCGAGTCGGCGTGAGTGACGGCGATGTCCGCGACGCAGGCGAGGCCGCACCCGCCGCCGATCGCCGCCCCGTTCACCTTGGCCACGACGATCTGCGGCAGGCGGCGGAGCTGGATCGTGAACCGCGCCAGCAGGGTGAGCAGCTTGAGCGGGAGCCCGGCGGCCAGCCCCTCATCCGACGCCACGGCCTTCAGGTCCATCCCCGCGCAGAACGAGCGGCCCGCGCCGGTGAGAACAAGCACCGTCACGTCGTGCCGCGATGCCAGATCGTCGGCGCGCCGCGCCAGCACGCCGAGCATCTCGATGGAGAGCGCGTTCCGCGCCGCCGGGCGATTGAGCGTCAGCGTGGCGATCGGACCGGAGACCGCGAGCGTCACGAGGTCGGCGTGGGCCGGGGAGGGCATGGGAGGGAATGTAGCAGTTCCGGACTGGGCGGACGCTCGCGCTACGCTCCCCGCATGGACGAGCGCCCGCGCCCCTGTTTTTTCTGCGGGTACGACCTGCGCGGCGTCAGGGACGACGGAACGTGCCCCGAGTGCGGGCGGCCAGCTCGCGACGCGGGTCAGGTTCTCGACGGGCACGCCCTAGGCGCGCGGCGCACGCGATGGCTCCTGACGATGTGCCTTCTCGCGGTGTTCTGCGGCTTTGTTCTGGTGATGGCGTTCGTCGTAGGGTTCGATTGAACGCATCAAGGACGGATTGCTCGTTCGAGCCGTTCGCGTTCTTCCTCTCCGCCTGCGAGTCCAAGCGACACATCCAGGCCTCGGGCCGCGAAGGCGCCGGCGCCGTCGATCTCGTTGAGCCACGCCTTGGTGGCCGCGATCGTGTGCGGCGGTTTCCCGGCGAGGTCGCGTGCGATCTCGATCGCGCGCGGCAGGACATCTGCGGGCCGATCGACGAGCGCGTGAACGAGCCCGACCCGTGCGGCTTCCTCGCCGCTGATGAGTTCGGGCTCCAGCAGTCGAGCGCGGGCGGCGCCGTCGCCCGTGCCCAGCCGCAGGAACGGTGCCGACACCGCGGGCGACACGCCGATCTTGACCACCGGGTAGCCGAGCTTCGCGCCGCGGTCCGCGACAGCCACGTCCGCCCCGCCGAGCAGCGCACACCCGCCGGCGATGGCCGCGCCGTGGGCCGCGACGACCACCGGTATCGGCAACGCCCGCAGCGCCCCGATCACGGCGCCGAGGTTCGTCAGCAGCGCCCGCATGACCGAGCCGTCGGGGTGCTCGCGGCAGAGCTTGAGGTCAAAGCCGGAGCAGAAGACGGCTCCCTCCCCCCGCAGCACGAGCACGCGCGCGGTCTTCGCGGCCTCCGCGGCACGATCGCGCATGGCCACGAGCATCTCCGGCATGAGCGCGTTGCGCCTGTCCGCGCGATCGATGACCACGAACGCCAGCGCACCGTCGTGCTCGACGCGGATCACGGCTTCGCTCCCGGCGCGCTCGCGCGGGCGGCCGCGACGATCCTCGACGCGAACGCGGCCGCTTCGCCCAGCCGATCGAGATCGACGCCGGTCTCGTACCCCGCGCCATGGATCGTCCGCACCAGCACCTCCGTCGAGATATTCCCCGGAGCACGTTGGCCGGGCGTGCTCGCGTACGGACACCCCCCCAGCCCCGCGACCGATCCGTCGAAGGAGCGCACGCCAAGCCTCAGCGCTTCACGCACACACTCGGCCGCGCGCCCGAACGTGTCGTGCAGGTGGAGCGTGAGCCGCGCCAGGATCGCACCGCCCAGCCGGGAGGTCACGCCGCCGAGCATCAGGTTGATGGTCTCCGGTTCACCGGCCCCGATCGTGTCGCCCAGGTCGATCTCGTCCACGCCCAGGTCGCACAGCGCCTGCGCGACGCTCCCGACCTTGCCGGGGGCGATCTCGCCCTCGAACGGGCAGCGGATGGCACAAGAGATGTACCCGCGAACAGCCAGGCCCGCGCCGTGCGCCGCCGCGACGACAGGCTCGAACCGACGGATGGATTCGGCGATCGTCGCGTTGATGTTCTTCTTCGCAAAGGTCTCGGACGCCGCGGTGAACACGCCGACCTTGCCGATGAGCTTCCGGCCGGCCCGTTCGTTCACGCTCAGTGCCGCGCCCATGCCCTGTTCATTCGGGACCAGCGCCGAGTACAACGGACCCGCGCCGGCCCACGCGCCGAGCCGGGCGAACACGTCGGTCGCGTCCCCAAGCTGCGGCACCCACTTCGCCGAGACAAAGCTCGACACTTCAATCTCATCGACCCCGCTCGTGGACAGCAGCTCAACCAGCCGCACCTTGTCCGCCGTCGGGATGATGGCCGACTCGTTCTGAAGCCCGTCGCGCGGGGCGACGTCGGTGATGCGGACTCGCTCTAGGGTCACGCGAGCATCGTACCGCGCGGGACGCGAGCCGCAGGGTCGGGGCGAGTCCCCGACCGACGGTCCGGCGCCTGGTCACGTCTGGAGGACCCCCGTCCGGAACGGCCGCGAGTAGTCCCAGCCGGCGCAACACGACAACGCCGCGATCAGCTCATCGCGAGTCCGGTGCGGCTCGATGATGCGGTCCACCCACCCGCGGGCGGCGCCGTGCCGGATGTCCTGCTGCTCGTTGTAGCTCGCGCGCACCGCGTCGAGGATCTGCTTGTGGGTCTCGGGGTCGATCTTCTCACCCTTGCGTTCGCGGCTCTTTTCTTCGATCATCGCGAGCGTGCCCGAGGCCTGGCTCGCGCCCATCACGGCGCACTTGGCGCTCGGCCACGCGAACGACAGGAACTGGTCAAAGGCCCGACCGCACATCGCGTAGTTGCCCGCCCCGTAGCTGCCGCCGAGGATGACGACGATCTTGGGCACCACGGAGTTGCTCATCGCGTTGACCATCTTGGCCCCGGCCCGGATGATCCCGCCCTGCTCGCTGTCGCGCCCCACCATGAACCCCGTCGTGTCGTGCAGGAAGACGATCGGGATCCTCCGCTGGTTGCAGTCCATGATGAACCGGGCGGCCTTGTCGGCCGAGTCGTCGTAGATGACGCCGGGCATGTTGGTGAACTTGGCCGGTCCTTCGCGCCCGCCGGGCAGTTGACGGGTGGTCAGCTTCTTCTGGTTGGCGACGATGCCGCAGGCGTGGCCGCCGATCTTCGCGTAACCGCAGACGAACGATTGCCCGTAGTCCGCCTTGTACTCGTCGAAGTCGGTGGTGGAGCGGCTTTCCGAACCGATATCTTCTCGGGAATCGACGATGCACGCGAAGATATCGCGGGCGTCGTACTGTGACCCCGGTTTGTCGGTGAAGACGTCGTATGCGCCGTCGGGATTACGCGCGGCTGAAACAGGCTTTGCACGGCGAGCTGCGATGTTCCCGCCGAGCGCTTCAAAGAGTGATTGAAGGTGTTCTCGGCGGTCGCACGACCACTCCTTCACGAGCCAGCCGATCTGGGCGTCGATCCGGTCGTGGAGATACTTCCTGCCAAGTTCCGTTGCGATCATCTGCTTCACATCAAGCGGAGCGTCTTCGGCTTCCAGCAGACGCTGCACAGCGCCCTTTAGTTCCGCCTCCCAGACTTCAGCTCCGCTTTCCATCGTTGTATGTACTTTCCACAATCGGCGAACGGCGCGCGCAGCCGCTCCGTGTTCGCCGGGAAGGTACTTCTCCAGCAGCTGCCGGATGCGGCTCAGGCAGCTCTCGTCATCCTTCTCCTTGAAGTCGATCGTGCCGCTGATCGCGGCGTGCATCGATGCCCCGCCGAGTTCTTCGTCGGTGACGGTCTGCCCGATCGCCGCCTTCACCAGCGCCGGGCCGGCCAGGTAGAGCCCCGAGCCCTCCGTCATCAGGAGCGTGTCGCAGAGCACCGGCAGGTACCCACCCCCCGCGACGCAGTAGCCCATGATCGCCGCGATCTGCGGGATGCCCTCGGCGCTGATCACCGCGTTGTTGCGGAAGATGCGGCCGAAGTCGTCCGTATCCGGGAACACGTCCTCCTGCAGCGGCAGGAAGACACCCGCGGAATCGACCAGGTAGATTAGCGGCAGCCGCGCCATCATCGCGATGGTCTGGGCCCGGATGATCTTCTTGCACGTCATCGGGAAGAAGGCCCCCGCCTTCACCGTCGCGTCGTTGGCGATGATCATGCACTCGCGCCCGTGGACCAGGCCGATGCCGGTGACCACGCCCGCGGCCGGGGCCCCGCCGTGCTCCTCGTACATGCCGAAGGCGGACCAGAGGCCCAGCTCCATGAACGAATCGGCGTCGTCCACGAGCTTGGCGATCCGCTCGCGGGCCGTCAGTCGCCCT